>NZ_QFRA01000024.1 GCF_003243515.1 Corynebacterium kroppenstedtii | reverse complement strand
AACGGGGGAATATCGTCTCCTACAGAGCCGCCGTAAACGCACCAGTGCATAACCCCACCGATAACTCGGATAGTGTGCGGGCAATACACAAAACAGGGAAATTGGTTGTTAGCGTAAAGGTCACACTCAAAGCCAGCGAGAGCGCAATACACGTCGAAATAACTGGTTTTCTTCCCACAGTGTCAGAAATGTGGCCAAACAATAGTGCAATAACCACACCCACGACATAAAAAGAAAAGAAGACGACAGTTGAGCTGAAACCCAGCCCCCAATCCCGCTGATATATCGAATACAGCCCCGACGGAATCGTCGACCCGAGTACGACCATCGTCATTCCGAACGACAGTGCTATGCCGTCATAAAGCCGTCACACCGTACCGTTCATCGCGCTCATATCCCGATTCCCCCACAGATCATCAACCCACGTCGATCAAGCCCTACTCCGTCCTCCAGCATGAAGTTAGGTTTCGTTAGGGAATACTATAGACAAAGAATCCACAACGGTGAGCGGAAACTGGAAGAATGCGAAAGCCCCCGTCGGCTGAAACCCTTTGTAGGATCACAACCAACGGGGACTAATACTCACAATGAAGTTGTGGGCGAAGGGGGACTTGAACCCCCACGTCCGTAAAGGACACTGGCACCTGAAGCCAGCGCGTCTGCCATTCCGCCACTCGCCCGAAACAACGCACGTCAGCTTAACACGACATCCCGCGTCGAAAACAAAAGAGCAGGTCACAGGCTTGCATAAGTCCACAGATTAGACCACGAACTCGCCGAAAGCACCCCTATACCTCTTAATATACCGGCTTCATATCTCATACATTTCTTATTCATATCGCGCACAATCCCGTCGATATTGATCGAACTAGACGAAAAACCTGGACGCAGTACGCTGCTCTCCTATGTATTTACGAAAGAAATTCGTATAATGACCTGAACTTCTCTCAAATGGCATAGCGTAGAAAACAACACGGTCACATCAAGAACGATCGCAGATCAGGGAAGAGCCGTGGCTGAGCACACACTGTTTACCATCAGCCGCACATGGGTACAGCCCTGGTTTTCGCGCGATGCCAAGAAAGGTGTCCCAGTTCATATGGATATGCTCGGGCGTTTCCGAAAGCTCGATAGCTCCCTGCAACGCGGCATGGATAATGGATTCGCGCGCGTCTTCGGCGGGTCCGTCGTCCCTGCCGAAATTGAGGAACTCTTGAAGCAAGAGGCCGAGGATTCCTTGGTTTATGGACCCCACGGCACTCTATATGCCCCCGACCGGTACGTCGTCTACCTTACAGCAAAAGACTTAGACAAAATTAACGACGCCGATCCGGACCTGAACTTCGACCTATCT
Organism: Corynebacterium kroppenstedtii; assembly: GCF_003243515.1. Lineage (GTDB taxonomy): Bacteria > Actinomycetota > Actinomycetes > Mycobacteriales > Mycobacteriaceae > Corynebacterium > Corynebacterium kroppenstedtii_B. The sequence continues at coordinate 47,805 of NZ_QFRA01000024.1, read as the reverse complement.
GACCTGCTTGGACGCTTCATCCGCAACGAAGGATGGCGCACGTACGAAGCCGTCACTGTGGACCTAAAAAGCGACAAAGGCCTGCACACCGGCCAACTGAAGTGCCACTCCTCCGTGTCGGAGCATCAGGATGCGCGGCCAGTGAGCCCGCCGACCGAGGTCTACGCCTCACATCAAAACAACTCCGCCAACCAGGAGCAGACGGGGCAGGCCGGACAGCCAGAGGGACAATCCGGCTACCCTCACAGCGTCGACTATGACAGCTACCGCCATGCGCAAGCGTGGTCCGAAGTTGCTGACGCCGCCGACATCGCTAACCCCGCCCCGGGAACAGGGCACGTCTCCCCCGCCGATGCCGCAGCAGCGCCGAACGCACAGGACAACGGTGGTTATACCCCAGGACAGGCGTCGGTAAGCGGACAGGCGAGCGAGCAAGCGGCTGTCACCCTCTTACTTCAAGACGGGTCCTCCCGGACGTACCACGTACACGAGGGAACAAATATCATCGGGCGTGGTAACCAGGTGGATTTCCGCCTCCCCGATACCGGCGTATCGCGGCGACATGCCGAACTCGTGTGGGACGGGAAAGAAGCTGTCCTGGTGGACTTGCACTCCACCAACGGCACCACCGTCAACGACACCCCGATCGACAACTGGCTGCTGGCCGACGGAGACGTCATCACCATCGGACACTCTTATATAGAGGTGCGAATCAACACGCCTCAGAAGTAGGCCCACGGACGTAAAACCGGAGTGAGAACTCAGAAGTCCGCGGCGTGAGAAACTAGCTCGACGCAGACCAAACTCAGCAGCGGTACCGTCGTCGATAGTGGTGTGAATACCGACGCTGACACCGTCGAAAAGCTTTACCGCACCTCTACGAACACGGGCTTTATGCTGCGGGGTTGGCGCGCGGGTACACTAAAGCGGGTACACTAAAGAAGGTAAAGTAGGGCACGACTTGAATCGGTGGGGTGTCCAGGTGTGCCTGTAAGCTCACTATCCAGCTGGCACACATGGAGCTACAACCGATGCTGCTGCACAACCAAGGAGGATGCCCACCATGCAAAGCACGGTGTTGTTTCTCGTTAAACTAGCCATCCTCATCCTGCTCTGGCTCTTTATCGCGCTCACCCTGCGCGCTCTCAAACGGGATTCGGCTACACCCTCAGCCACCGTGCTCGCGGCACCCGCCGTAGCAGCGCCCCAAGGCGGGCCTGACCCCACCGTCGCCCCCAACGCCGACGGCAGACGAAACCAGCGAAATAAGGCCCCACTCTCGGAACTCGTCGTGACCAACGGGCCCCAGAGAGGACAAACGATCGACCTGACGTCGCAATCCGAAGTGTTCGTCGGACGAGCGTCGTCGTGCACACTTGTCCTCAGCAACGACTACGCTTCATCCCGTCACGCACGGTTCATCCGCAACGGAAACGACTGGTTCGTGGAAGACCTGGAATCGCGCAACGGGACATACCTCAACGAACAACGCATCGACCAGCTAGAAACCCTCACCCGCGGAGATGCCATCCGCGTCGGCCGAACCACACTGCACGTGCAGTAGGAAGGGATCATTAGATGACATATGCCCTGACCTACGCGGCCGCATCGCACGTAGGACTGATCCGCGGAAACAACGAAGACTCTGCCTACGCCGGTCCCCACCTGCTGGCACTAGCCGACGGCATGGGCGGACATGCGGCGGGAGAAATAGCCTCCCAGCTCATGATTTCCCACATCGCCCACGTCGACGATGTGGGACCCGGCGACGACATGTGCGGGCAGCTGGCCGACGCGATGACCGAAGGCAACGCCGCGATCGCCAACCAGATCGACATCAACCCCGCCACCGAAGGCATGGGGTGCACCCTCGACGCCTTCTTCTTCAACGACGACACCCTCGCCATCTGCCACGTCGGCGACTCACGCGGATACCTCTACCGCGACGGACAACTAGAGCAAATCACCAAAGACGACACCTACGTCCAATCTCTTGTCGACGAAGGCCAGCTGGCGCCCGAGGACGTCTCCAACCACCCGCAGCGCTCCCTCATCCTGAAAGCGCTGACAGGCCGGCCCGTGGAGCCCACCCTGATGCTCCGCGACGTCCGCCCCGGTGACCGCTACCTCCTGTGCTCCGACGGCCTCTCTGACCCCGTCAGCCACGACACCATCGCGGATATCGTCTCCGGCGGCACGCTCGACCAAGCTGCCGAGCGCCTTATCGACCTCGCTCTACGCAGCGGAGGCCCCGATAACGTCACCGTCGCCCTCGGAGAAATCGTCGACACCAGCGACGACTACACCCCGGCCGCACCTCTCCTCGTCGGCGCGCTTGATCCGGAGCAGACCGACGTCGCCCGGCCTGATACCGCAGCCGGCCGAGCCGTCGGCATGAAGCTCATACAACAGAACAAAGAAGCCCAGGCGCAACGGAATCCTGGGGGGCGGTCCGGATCGCAACCGGCGTCGCCCGACAATGGTGGATCCTCCAACAACGGAGGAGCCCAGTCATCGCGGGGTGACCTCGCTGATCCTGTGCGTGGTGGTGCGGGGGATCGCCCTGATTCCGCCCACGGTTCAGCCGTCGCCGGAGGGCATGGCCATAACCACGAAAAACACAATAAGAAAAAAGGGCGTCGCATCGGTCTCACGGTGGGCGTCATTGTTCTTGTCCTTGCCGTCGTCATCGGTGCCGGCGGGTGGAAGGTGCCGACGAAACAATCCTTGGGAAGACACTTCACAGCACGTACCAACGCGCATGTTTGGATGCCAAGGGCAACCTCACGCTGCTGGACGCGAACTCCACTAAGAAATGCCACCGCTTCCAGCTGACCGATCTTCCGCCATCGACGCGGACAAACGTCGACAATTTGCCATCGGGGGACTACAACGACGTCCAAACACAAATGGAGCGGCTAGCTAAGCAGGCGCTCCCTGTGTGCGTCACCCGCGAATCGTCGCACGGAAACGCAGATAATCCCGACGCAGCCCGCAACGACCGCAGTGGCGAGCCACACGCACCCTCCGACGCGGCCACCAGTGGCGAACCTGCGCCCGACGCTCCCAGCACTGGCGAATCCGCAGCCAACAACGCCTCGGGAGATACCGCCAACGGGCAACCTGGAGACCTCACCACACCCGGTGACACATGCCGGGAGGTGAAATAAATGACCTATTCACACCCATCGACGGCAGGGAACGCCGTCGCGTACCCGGCGACGACAACCGGGCAAGCAGCCAACAACACGGGCCCCACTGCGCGGCCACAACGCCCTCGGCGCTGGATCGAACTCGGGCTACTCCTAGCTGTCACCGCGATCCTCGCTTTGGCCGTTATCGCTGTGGAAATTGCAGCTAACCATCCGCTTACCACCGATGTTGCCTACCTCCTCGGCGGCTTCATCATCATCTTCACTGTCGCCCACCTCGTGATCCTGTGGAAAGCGCCCTACTCCGACCAAATCATGCTTCCCCTCGCGGCGCTGCTCAACGCCATCGGCCTCGTCATGATTTACCGGCTAGACCTAGCCACAGGTAATAACCTTGTGCGCTCACAAATCATGTGGACAGTTATCGGCGTCGCCATGATGGTCGCCGTCATCGTCGGCCTTCGCGACCACCGATCCCTCCAGAACTACTCGTTCCTGCTTGGTATCGCCGGACTGATCTTCATGGCCATCCCCATGGTGTGGCCCACCAGTCTCAACGCTGACGCCAACGTGTGGGTACAAATCGGGCCCTTCTCCATCCAACCTGGCGAATTCTCGAAGATCCTTCTCCTCCTGTTCTTCGCCTCACTCCTCACCACCAAGCGAGCGCTATTTAATGTCGCCGGCACCAAATTCCTAGGAATGAGATTCCCGCGGCTGCGGGACCTCGGGCCCATCCTCGTCGTGTGGGGAATCGCCCTCGTCATCATGGCTGGCGAAAACGACTTCGGCCCGGCACTCCTGCTCTTCGGGACCGTGCTTGGCATGCTCTATATCGCCACGTCGCGGCCGTCGTGGATCATTATCGGACTCGGGCTTGCCGCCATTGGGGCCGTCGGGATCTACAACATCTCCGCCAAGATCCAGACACGCGTCGACAACTTCATCGACCCCATCAACCACTACAACGAGGGCGGCTACCAGCTCTCGCAAGCGCTATTCGGCCTGTCGTGGGGTGGGATCACCGGCACCGGACTTGGACGCGGGTATCCCGAGGAGGTGCCCGTCGCGCACTCCGACTTCATCCTCGCCGCTATCGGTGAGGAACTTGGCCTCGTGGGGCTCTCCGCGCTCATCGTCCTCTACGCCGTCTTCGTCGCCAGAGGCATGAAGACGGCGATCAAGACACGCGACACCTACGGCAAACTCGTCGCCTCAGGGCTCTCGCTCACCATCGCGATCCAGGTGTTCGTCGTCGTCGGAGGGATTTCAAGACTTCTGCCGATGACGGGACTGACGACGCCATTCGTCGCCCACGGAGGATCGTCGCTCCTTGCCAACTACATGCTGCTGGCCATTATCCTGCGCATTTCCAATTCCGCGCGGCAACCAGCTAGCGTTAGCGGGTCAGCCGCGACACCGAACCGTAAAACCGACCAGCAAGCCGGCACCAACCGGAAGGAGGCACAACAGTGAACCGGTCCATCCGCGCAGTCACCATCTTCTGCCTCCTCCTCGTTGTTGCCATGGTGGCCAACCTCACCTGGATCCAGGGATTCCAGACCGACCACCTGGCCAAGAACTCGCTTGACCGTCGCCAGTACTACGATATGAAGTCGCGCCAACGCGGACAGATCAGCGCCGGGGGAGAGATCCTGGCACACTCCGTCAAGGGCGCCAATGACATATACAACCGCGAATACGTCAGCGACCCCGACGCGTTCGGGCCCATCGAAGGGTACCTCTCTGACCGCTACGGGACAGCGGGCATCGAGGCCAGCCAGAACAACATCCTCAACGGCACCGACGACTCGCTGTTCACCAAACGGTTTACCGACACCCTCACGGGCAAGGAAACCCAGGGCGCCAATGTCGAGCTCACCATCGACCCGAAGACGCAGCGCGTCGCCTATGACGCCATGACCAGCCGCGGATACACCGGTGCTGTCGTCGCGCTCCGGCCTTCCACCGGGGAAGTGCTCGCGATGGCCTCCACCCCTGGTTACGACCCGCGCAGCATCGTGACCCCGAATGCGGAGGAAGCACAACAAAACTGGGCTGCCATCAACAACAATCCGGAATCGCCGCTGCTCAACCACGCTACGCAGCAAACGCTCCCGCCCGGATCGACGTTCAAGCTGATCACCACGGCTGCTGCTATGGAGAAGAACAACGTCAACGCCAACACCACGGTCACAGCGGAACCGCAGATCACGCTGCCGGATAGCTACACGACCATGGAGAACTACGATGGCGAGCGCTGCGGGAGTGGCTCCGTGACAACGCTGTCCACCGCGTTCACACTGTCCTGTAACACGGCGTTTGCCCAGCTGGGCATGGCTGCGGGGACCGAGCAGTTCAAGAAGACCGCCACAGCATTCGGCGTGGGTGAGAGCGTGGATGACTTCGGACTGCCCGTCCAGACATCCACCGTCGGCGAGATTGCTGACCAACCGTCGCTGGCGCAGTCCTCCATCGGACAGCGAGACGTGTCCATCACACCGTTGCAGGACGCCATCATCGCCGCCACCATCGCCAACAAAGGCAAGAGGATGAAGCCCTACGTGGTCAAACAGATCACCGACTCCAGCCTCAAGCCCATTAAGACCACGAAACCTGAACAAGTCACTACCGCGGTGAACGACGACATTGCGAACCGCATCACGCAGCTCATGATCGGATCCGAAAAAGGCACCAGCGGGTACGCCGGCACCGACATCGCATCCAAGACCGGTACCGCCGAGCACGGCGAAAACTCACGGTCCTCCAAACCACACGCCTGGTACGTCGCCTTCGGGCCCTCCCAGAACGCCGACGTCGCCGTGGCCGTCGTCGCCGAAAATGGTGGTGACCGAGGACAAGCAGCAACGGGTGGATCCGTCGCAGCCCCCATCGGCCGCGCCGTCATCGCCCAGGCACTCAAGGACGGGGTGTAAAACATGACCAATGACAACGATCTCCAACCGGATCGATCAGACATTGAGCGCGTTCAACGCCTCGTAGGAACCCACTACCGCCTCAACTGGATCATCGGCCGGGGCGGTATGTCCACAGTGTGGCTCGCCACCGACAACGACACCGGCGACCCCGTCGCCATCAAAGTTCTCAAACCCGAGTACACCGATAACACCGAGTTCCGCGAACGCTTCCGGAACGAAGCCAACGCGTCATCGCTCATCGACAGCCCCAATGTCGTTCACACCCACGCCTACCGCGAAGTTCTCGATGCCGGGCTGACCTTCTGCTTCATCATCATGGAATACGTGCGGGGCGAATCGCTTGCCGACGTCCTCGCGCGCGAAAAGAAACTTCCCGAAAAACTTGCACTCGACGTGCTGCAGCAAAGCGCGCTCGGGTTGCAGGCCATTCACGCTGCCGGCATGGTTCACCGCGATATCAAGCCCGGCAACCTGCTGATCACACCCGACGGCACCGTCAAAGTTGCTGACTTCGGCATCGCCAAAGCCGCCGAAGCGGTGCCGCTCACGCGGACCGGCATGGTGGTTGGCACCGCACAATACGTCTCCCCTGAACAAGCCCAAGGGATGAAAGTCGGACCTGCCAGCGATATTTACTCACTCGGCGTTGTCGGCTACGAAATGCTCACCGGCCAGCGACCCTTCCGGGGCGACTCCACCGTGTCCGTCGCCATCGCGCATATCAACACGACGCCGCCTGCCCTACCCGAGAGTATCGGGCGGATTACTCGGGAGCTCATTGCGACGGCACTGCGGAAGGATCCCCGCGCACGCTATGCCAATGGTGCCGAGCTCACCATGGCTGTGGCCCATGTTCGCAACGGCGACATGCCGCCCCTGCCGGAGACACTTCATCAACAAATTAACCAAGACGGCATGGTGACCCCCGGCGGGCCCGACGCCCCGACCGCCATGTTCGCCACCAATGGTGAGCCCCAGCCGACCGCGCAATTCGTCTCGCCCACAGCACCTGGCGAATCCATTGCGCAAGTTACCGAACAACCTCAAACCCCTGCCCCCAAGGTCCGGGGGCCAGCGCCGCAACCCGGCGGCACTGTCCTTCCGTCCCTAGGCGGAGCGGCAACTAACCGTGGGCCCTCCGATGGCACACGTGTCAGCCCGGTGGCACAGCAGAACGCTGCAGCTCCCGGCGCGGCAGCGGCCGCTACCCACCGCCCTGGTGGCACGCCCAATCGTGGACAAAGCCCTGCCCGGAACACCAACAAAGGCGCGGCGCCCAACAAGAACAACAACTCCAAGGCCACGCGGTGGCTCTGGACGCTTATTGGGCTCCTCGTCCTTATCATCGTCGCTATTGGGGCATGGATGGCTTTCGCCGTTCACCGCGATGGCGGACGTGACGAAACTGGCGAGACAGTCACCAGCGTCATCACCACCGTCGTCCCTGGTGAGAACGATGACAATGACACCGCGCCGGCGGAAACCTACCAACCGCCGCAGCGGACCAATACTGAACAACAAACCAACCCCGGCACTGAAACCCGACCTGTTCAGCCGACCGAAACAGGAGATCAGGGGACGAACAACACCTCCGGTACCGACAACGACACCACAGGCGGGAACGGAAACAACGGGACCACCGACGGCAACTCCGGTAACACAAACACCGGCGGGAATAACTCCAACGGGGGCACCAACAACGGGCCCGGCAACGCAGGAAACAATGGCAGCCGCGGAAACAGCAACGGTGGCAACAGCGGATCCGGCAACACCAACCAACAGAACTCCGCCATTAACGGAGGAACCGGGACAGGAGGAACCACCGGGCAAGGCCACAGCTCCCACAACGGAATCAGTAACGGAAATAGCGCTCGGAGCGGGGTCTAAACGATGGATTCAAACACCCTACTAGGGGGCCGATACACACTTTCCGAAATCATCGGCACCGGAGGAATGTCCGACGTTTACGCCGGCACCGACACCCTCCTCGGACGCGACGTCGCCGTGAAAATGATGCGGCCCGACCTCGCGCGCGATACCACGTTCCTCGAACGATTCCGCCGCGAAGCGCTCAATGCCGCCAAGCTCAACCACCACGCTATCGTCGCCGTCTACGACACCGGGCAGACAAGCGAAGCTGACGGCTCCGTTCCCTACATCGTCATGGAACGCGTCCGCGGACGCACCCTCCGCGACATCATCCGCGAAGACAGGCCCCTCGCCCCCGAGTACGCCGCAACCGTCATGGCCGACGTCGCCGACGCACTCCACTTCTCCCACGAAGCGGGCATCGTTCACCGCGATATCAAGCCCGCCAACATCATGATTACTGCCACCGGGTCCGTCAAAGTCATGGACTTCGGCATCGCACGAGCACTCGGCGACGCGACGTCATCCATGACTCAAACCGCTGCCGTCATCGGAACAGCGCAATACCTCTCGCCCGAGCAGGCACGCGGGCACTCCGCCGACCCACGATCCGACATCTACGCCAGCGGATGCGTACTCTACGAACTCATCACGGGACAACCGCCCTTCCAAGGCGAATCGCCGTTCTCCGTCGCATACCAACACGTGCAAAGCACACCGGTACCGCCATCACACGTAAACAGCATCAGCCTCAACCCGACCACCGCCACCAACGTCGACGCCATCATCATGACAGCCATGGCGAAGACCCCGGCCGACCGCTATAACAACGCCGCCGATTTCGCCGACGACCTTCGACGCCTTGCTAACCATCGCACACCGCTGGCCGCACAGAATCGGAGGGCCCCCTACAACCCGACACCCCGCCCGACCGATCCCAGCGACGTAGCAACGACCGTCATGCCAGCTGCCAGGGCCGCAGACGGGAACGACGCATACAGTACGGCCACCCCAGGCGCACACGCGGCCCAACCCCGCCCGTCAGCCACCTCCCGCCAACCGCAAGGCGCACAAGCAGCCGTCACACCGGCAAGGAATGCCACCACCGCGCGGAAATCCGGCGGCAAACACGCCAGCAAGCACCCCGAGCAGGGAGAAGAGAAACGCACCGCGCTATCCACATGGTTACGGATCATCTGGGCACTCGTCATCCTCGCCGTCCTCGGAATCGGCGGCGCCGTCGCATGGTCCTACTACCACGACAACATCTCGAGCAGCCGCCTTCCCCACATCGACCCTAATGACAACAACAAGATAAGCATCCCCGATGTTCGGAACCTCACCGAGGACGACGCGATCACGAAACTCGAAGACGCCGGGTTCAAGGTGAAAACGCGAGAAGCGTCTAGTGCCGACGTCAAAAAAGGGCACGTTATTGACACGAGCCCAGCGGTGGGATCGCAAGTGCCCAAAGGCACCCAGGTCACGCTCACCATTTCCACCGGAAAAGAACAAACCGACGTCCCGAACCTCACAGGGAAAGACACGCAAGAGGCCTCGAGGCTGCTCCAAGAAGCCGGACTCGTGCTCGACCACACGGTGAAAGAGGCACCATCGGACAGTGTCTCCTCCGGCCGCATTATCGAGCAAACACCAGCATCGGGTTCCCACGTCGCCAAGGGAAGTACTGTGACTATCACAGTATCCACCGGACCCGAACGCGTCCGAGTACCCGTCGTCGCTGGACAATCCATCGATGATGCCCGCGGCAACCTCGAAGGTGCAGGGTTCAAAGTGACGATCACCGAGGTCGATTCCATCCGCCCCGAAGGCACAGTGCTCCGCGCCACCAACGAAGGCAATCAGATGCCCAAGGGAGCAACGATCGAGCTTCAGGTCTCCCGCGGCAACCAGCTGACCATGCCCAACCTCATCGGACAAAGCACCAGCCAGGCGCTATCTGCGCTCCACTCAGCTGGATGGACCGGTGGGACCGCCCGGCTGACCACACACGATCAAAAGACTAACGATCTCACCAAGATCAACGAGATCATGACCCAATCGATCCCCGCTGGCCAGGCCGTCGACAAAGACTCCACGATCGACGTCGGCGTCGGCGCGTTTAGCTTCGTGCCATAACAACGAGAGGTCGGTGAGGTGAGCAACACCGAGTTAGCGAATGAGTGTACTAGGTACAGCTCACCAACTCACCACCCCACAGGCTTGCCACATCACGTGACCTAGAGCCCCGACAACACGGCGTCGTGCCGATTCTCCAGATCACGCACGAGGTCCTCGTCGACAGGGAAACCAGCACACCCCATCCAATTCGCCACAATCCGGTGCCCACAGCTCGTCATAATCGACTCCGGATGAAACTGCACACCATGCAAAGGCAGCGACGCATGCCGCATCGACATCACCATCCCCGAATCCGACCGGCCCGTGACCACCAACTCCTCTGGCAATGAAGCCTCATCCACCGTCAATGAGTGGTATCGCGTCACCGTCACGGGATCCGGCAACCCCCGCATCACACCAGAACCGTCATGCCACACCGGCGACGTCTTCCCATGCAACAACTCATCCGCACGGACCACCGACCCACCCAAAGCCTCGGCCAACGCCTGATGCCCCAAACACACACCAAACAACGGCACCTCATAGCGGATACATGCCTTGATCAGCGGAATCGACTGCCCCGCCGCCGCCGGAGTACCCGGCCCCGGCGAAATCAACACCCCATCGAAACGCTGAACAACCGAGCGGCCCGCAGCCCGAGCCTCCGCAGAATCCACCAACCGGTCGTCGTCGTTACGCCACACCGTGCACGTCTCCCCCAGCTGACCGATGTACTGCACAAGGTTGTACACAAAACTGTCATAATTATCGACAACGAGAATCCGCATACCGACAATATTAACGGCACACCGAACTCGCAGCGTAGCTACCTAGCTATCACCGGCCACCACCTTATTTCTAAACAGAACCCTTCAGCCGGACACGATGACCCGGCAACCACGCCCACTGCTTCACCCGCCACGAGCCACACGATTGATCAACATCCGAATACGACGCCGCAGCGAGATCCAGCGATGTCGGGGAATCCAACACAATCCACCGGCAATTCGACACATAGCCGTCCTGCACGAAATGGGCCTCCACACCGGCCAGCTGACCAGCGATAAAGCGCATCACCGACCCGTGAACAACCACAATAAGATCACTGGGGGTGTTCGTATCCGACCCCACCGCACCGGGGACAAGGAGCGGCAGCATCGGGGTAATGCCCTCCAGGAAGCGACGGCGCGTTTCCCACCCGGACTGCCCGCCCGGCATGCGCATATCCATCTTTCCCGACGACCACTGCAACTGAGTGTAGCGGTACGTGTGTATCGACTCCATGTCAGTGTTCATTTCCAGATCACCGGCCGTAACCTCGGTCAACCCCGGGATCGCCGTCGGCACAGTGGGATCGTTCGGCTCCGCCGTGATAGGAGCAGTATTCACACCATCCGGCGATGGCAACGCGGTGAACACCGATGCGCCCTGGTTCACCATCCCCTGCGCGGCAAACCGGGCGGTTTTCCTGGCGCGGAGGGCTTCCGAGCTAATAATAACCGGGCGCGGTGAGCCCGCTGACGCATCCCCCTGCCGCGCCACCTCTGCCCCGGAGAGGGTACCGTCGGCGACGATTCGCTCGCCACCGGTAAAAGCCTGCTCAACGCCCATAGAGGTTAAATCGGCACCAGGCACAGCGGTATCGAGAGCGGTGATGAGGTTGGACGTCGTCTGCCCATGGCGGAAAAGAATCAACCGCCCACGGGGTGCATTCTGTGACTTCTTCCCCGATGCGCGACCGTGTGGCGTACCGCTGTTGACTGTTGTACCCACGCTATTCACCTGTATTCCTCCAGCAGTTCGTCATCATTCTGTACTCGCTCGTCACATGCTGTCATCTCGACAGCCCAGGACTGCGTCGCTTTACCACAAGACATCTGTCTCTGGGACGATTCCTTCCGCCCGATGGGCTACCCACTCCTGCGCCGTGAACCACTCAGCGGGGGTTGCCGTCGACATCGTCGCCCGGGGTCCGTCGTCTATCGGCCATGATCCAAGGAACCGCAACACCTGGACCGTACTATGTAAATGCTGCAAAGCCGTTGCCACATGTGGATCGGAGATATGCCCGCTCATGTCCATATAAAAGCGGTATTCTCCCAGCGCTTTCCGTGTCGGGCGAGACTCGATGCGCGTCAAATCCACGCCATTCGACGACACCACCGTCAGTGTACGAGCCAGCGCGCCCGGCTCATTGCGGACGTTAAAGACGACCGACGTGCGATCATGACCCGTGTGAGCTGTGGGTTTGCCCGGCTTTCCCACCAACACGAAGCGAGTCTGCGCGCCGGTCACGTCAGCAACGCCATCGGCTAGTGAGTCCAAACCGTACAGCTGCCCGGCGCGGGCGGGCGCTGCAGCGGCGTCGACCTCTCCTCGGGCGACCATCTCTGCGGCTGCGGAGTTGGATCGGGCGGCAACGAACTTGGCCAACGGGAGGTGATGGTCAATCCACGTTGTCACTTGGGGACGGGCGACGGGGTGCGCGCTCCAAGTGGTGATGTCCTGAGGACAGGTGCCCGGCCGGACGAGGATAGAGAAGGCGATCGAGATGGCGATTTCACGATAGATCTGTAGCGGGTGCGATCCTGCGAGCGCATCGAAAGTCCTGGTGACAGGGCCTTCAACTGAGCTTTCAATGGCAACGCACGCCCAATCGGCGCGACCGTGAATAACCGCATCAACAGCGTGTTGAGGTGAATCGGCTGAGAGCGGAATTATGCGGTGACCATGTACAACAGTCGGCTCGATAGCCTCCAGGCCGGTTTTTCCTGGCCCGGCAGCTCCTGCCTCGCACGTTTCCTTATCAGTACCCCTTGCTCGTTCGGCCTGGGGTGGCGTCTCGCACCACCCACGGGCTGCGAATTCCAGCATGGCGATTTCCGTAAACGTCCCTGACGGACCAAGGAATGCGACAACAGGGATGTCACGATCGGGTATTCCGGGGGTGTCGCTGGCTTGGTTCGTACCCACGATTCTTGACTGCTCGCTACTCATTCCACCTGCCTATGTCGTGGTGTTCTCTTCAACCCTAAACCACCGGGAATCAAGAATCAGATAGACAAGGTGGTGGTGGCGCAACCATATCCGCCTCCCCGTAGGCTGTCAGGTATGGATTTCCACGACGTGTTGGACGCTCCTTTGGCCGATATCCTCGCTATGGTGCGCGGTGGGCGTCGTCGCGTCGGAACTCAGGAGGCCGCTACACCTTCTGACCAGCACAGTCGCGACCAGCGTCTTTCCCCGCGCGCGTTGGTGGGCCTCGCGCGGGACCGTGTGCAGGCCACCCGGGAGTCAACCGGGCTAAGCACACAAGAGCTGGGTTTTGCACTGGATGACATTCCCGTCACCTATCCCAGCGTTCAGCGCAGTAGCGGCCCGTTCGCCGGCTTGCCTATTCCGATTAAGGATTTGCTCCCTGTACAGGGGATTCCCTGCACACAGGGCTCGGCCGACCGCGTGTCGGTACCGGAGAAGAATGACCCCGTGGCGGATGCGTTATTGGACGCCGGCGCCACCATTTTCGGAGCATCGTCCACCTCTGAACTGGGCTTATCGTGTTATACGGAACCGACCCATTTGCCGACGGTGGTTAATCCGGCGTTGCCCGGTCGCACGCCGGGTGGTTCGTCGGGCGGGGCGGCGGCATTGGTTGCTCGCGGCATCGTCCCGGTGGCGCATGGGAGCGACGGCGGCGGCTCGATCCGCGTCCCTGCCGCCTGTTGTGGGATCGTCGGGTTTAAGCCTCCGCATGATCCGACCGATGGGCAGCTCCGCGCGGATGGTTTTCTGGCGCGTACGGTTGCGGATGTCGCGGTAGCGTCGTCGTTAATTACTTTCCCTGGTCAACCGCGGGTGACTCGCACTCAGTGGGTTCCGAGGGCATCGAATGTGAGTGTTCCTTCTCGACGTCTGCGTGTGGGAATTTTAACGAAACCCCTGCATAGTGCGGGTCGAAATGCGCCGTACCCAGCGCCCCACGGTGCTTCGCATCCTGCGACTCGTCCGGCGTCGAATTCCCTAATGACGGGCGCTCTTCGGATTGCGGCCGACCGTGTGAGAGCGGCGGGACATGATGTTGTCCCCGTGACTAGCCCGTATCCGCCGGAGACCATTGAGCTGCTGCGCATCGTGCTCGCGTACCGGTGCAGGAATCTTGATGGCGCGTTGTCCCCGTTGAGCACGTATTTCCGTGACCTGGGCGCGACGATCGCGGCCGAGCAGTATGAGGATACGCTGGCCCGGCTTCGAGAGCTTCCTGAACTGGTGCTCGGCCAATGGGCTGATGCGGCAAATGTGGATCTTGTGCTGAACCCGACCATTGCGTACCCGCCTCCGCCGGTGGGCACGTTCGCGGCTTTGCCTCCCAAAGAGGATTTCGCGGCCCAAACCACGTGGACCCCGTGGTGTACGTTGTGGAATTTAACGGGCTGGGCTGGGCTTTCCGTCCCCGTCGTGACGACGGCGATTGAGGGCCCGTGGCGCGGGTGGCCGGTGAGTGTGCACGTGGGCGCTGTAGGGGATCGCGTGTCGCCGTGGGAGGTTCTTGGTGTCGGCCTCATCGTCGAAAAGCAGTGTCACAGCGACGCTGCGCTGGGAAATTGTCATTGTCCTGGCTGTGATATTTGGGATGTCAGGGCTGCGGGCAACGCTACGCCTCGTGGAGGCCCTGGTGCCCCCAACGCCACTGAAGGGGCAGACCGCCCAGTTGAATCCGTCGCAGGCGCCGGCGGCGTGGCTTGATGTGTCGCTGCAGGTGTTGTCGGCTGGGACCTTGGTGGCCTGGGGCTCGCTAGCTGTGTATATGTTGTGGGTTCATCCCGTGACGACGAATCCTCTGCGGTTTTTGCAGTGGTCCGGACTGTCCGACGTGTGGCACGGGTTGGCGGCTGCTACGGCGATCGGCCTGCCTGGGCTGTGCTTTTATGGCGTGGCTCGCGCGTGGGGTTTGTCGGCGACGGTTGATCCTGCGGCGGGGGTCCGCGCCTGGTGGTCGTACGTGTTGCTGGTCATTTCCGCGTGCGCGACGGCCTGGGCCGAGGAAGTGGTCGTCGTGGGGTGGCTGCAGACCCGCTTGGCTCAGTGTGGTGTGTCGAGGGCGCCACGCGTGGTGGCGTCCGCCCTGTTGAGAGGCCTGTATCATGTGTACCAAGGGCCGAGCGCGGGCGTGGGGAACGCGATCATGGGCCTGGTTTTTGGGACGTATTTCGAACGCACAGGCCGTGTGTGGCCGCTAGTGATTGCTCACGCGGTTATTGACTGCGTGGCTTTCGTGGGCGCAGCGCTGCTAGCCGGCCATCTGCCGCAGCTAGGGCTGTAGATAATGTGCCCCCACAAGGCCGTGTAACTCTAGCCCCACGCGTTTCTATATACTCAATGCTTGGTTTCACCTGTAGCTGCGTCACCTGCATATTCCGCGGAGCCGGATGAGCGCAGCCCCAGAGCCTGAGCGTCTGTCGCTAGGCCGGAACACCCCCTGCCGTCGCCGGGGTGCTGCCAGCGTTATCACTGGTAAGCGATACTTTTGTCGGAAGGAAATGTGTGCCTGTTTTGTCGCTTCGGAGTGGTAACCGTTTTGGTACCGGACGTCTCCGTGAAGCACTGAGCAGCACGAGCAGCCGCAATTCGGCTAGCAACTCGGCGGCGATTATCGGGTGGCCGGCCCATGTGTTGGGCCTCCTTGTCGGGCTTCTGACGCAATTAATCTGGCACAGCCCACGTGAGAACGGCGACTGGGCCGCGTTGTGGATCGCCGGTAAGCTCCTCCGCCAAGGTGATGATCCGCACATCTACGACTACGCCCCCGACGATTTCGCCGCCTGGGCAGGCCCTTTCTGGCAGCCATTCGCGCAGCAAGATGTCACATCCGCCTCACCGCATCCGTTTGTTCAGGCACCGTTCGTTGCCCAAATGGCCGAGGCCTTGACATTCGTAATGTCGTTCCACACGTCGGTGTTCTTCTTGACGGTGGCGTCGGGGTGGGCGCTGGTCGTGCTGGTGGCCAGCGCGTTTTATGTGTGGTTTCACCGCCCGATCCCCATGGGCGTGTTGGTCGGCGTCACGGTGGTGGTGTGGCTTTCCACCCCATTCCAGTGGTCGATCACGTTGGGGCAAACGACGCCCCTGGTCACTGCTGGGATCGCGTATAGCATCGCGGCAGCACGTCGTCGTCCCTGGTCAGCGGGCATCGTGCTGGGTGTAGTCAGCGTCATTAAACTCACGCCGCTAGCTCTCATTCCACTGATGCTGCTGTTCCGTCGGTCACGTCGAACGTCGCTCATCGCTATCGCAACAACCGCTTTCTGTTTCGGCTTGTCTGTGCTGACCGTAGGGTGGCCACTGCACGAAATCTGGCGTGCGCGGATTCACATGTTCTCCACGTTCAAAGTGATCGCGCCGACGAGCCAGACTTTCGTGTCAATCATGAAGCGCCATCTTATCGACGAGGGGCCCGCGGGCGCGCCGATTATCCAGGACACGCCCGGCTGGATGGTGGTCACACCGATGATGCTGGCCGCCGTGATTGCCCTGGCCTTGGGCATCGCGGCCTATCGCTGTCGCGGACGGGCCTTCGAGATCATCATGGTGGGCGCCATGTGCGTGGCCACGTGTTTCTCTGGCTTCGTGTGGACGCACTATTTCATCATCGTTGTGTTGCCGGCCTTCGGTGTGTTTGCGCTGACCGCGCGCCGCAGGTGGGCAGTGGCTTGTATTGCGATTGTCAGCGTCCTCTATTTCCCTCCGCTTTCCGACGTTATTTCTTCGCAGCACGATAACCGCTACTTTGCCCAAACAGGCTTCTATGTCCCTGGCGGAGCCTTGATGGCGACGATTGTCATGCTGTTCTTGCTGGCAGCCGCCGTTGTAGTTCCCGCACGTCGGGCTACCAGCGCTGAGCTCCCCAGCTCTGCAACGGAGTTTCGGGCGCCGTGGGGCGCGGGGGCATCTGCTTCGGGGCGAACCGCTGCGTCTCCATCCGGTCGCACCAGCACACCCGTGGCTAGGTGCGCCACCCCACGAGCCGGCGCACCGTCTGGCATCGCCCGGTGGTTCGCCCACGCTAACGGACCCCATTCCACCTTCATCTCTGGCTCATCGCCACGTCAGCGCGGCCACATCGTCGGCAAAATGGGGCATATCGTTGCTGTAGTCTCCGGCCTTGTCACTGTCTTGGCGTGGAGCTCCCACCGGCAGACAGATGATTTTTCCTCACTGTGGATCGCCGGCAAACTCGTCGCACAAGGCGATAAGCAACATATTTACGATTACAATCATCAGAATTTTGCGCGCTGGGCCGGGGAATACTGGGCGCCGTTCGCCAATGAGCATGTGACGTCCCTCTTCCCTCACCCGTTTATTCAGGCGCCGATCGTGGCAGAAGTCATGAGCCTCATTACTCGTATCATGAGCTACGACTTGTCGACGCTCGCGCTGGGATTCTTCTCCGGCTGGGCTTTGGTGATCACTGTCGCCTGCGCCTATCACGTCTGGGGGGGGCGGCGGCCGATCCCTCTCGTTCTGCTGCTGCCCGTCGTTGTGGTGGCCTGGTTGTCAGCGCCGTTCTCCATGGCTATTCGTCTGGGTCAAACAAGCCCGCTCATCTACGCGGGTATTGCCTACGCGATCGCCGCTGCGCGCACTCGCCCCCGCTCGGCGGGCATTGTGCTCGGCTTGGTCAGCATCGTAAAGCTCAGTCCTTTCGCTCTCATCGCCGCAATGTTCCTTTTCCGTCGGTCACGCCGAACAGCGTGCATCGCCGTCGTCACCACTGTGGTGGCGTTCCTCGTGTCGCTAGTCACGCTGGGGACGGAGGTCTTCCGCACCTGGGTTCGTGTCATTCACGATCTATCCTCCGCCCGCATTGTCGCCATGGAGAGCCAGAGTTTCGCGTCGATCATGTTGAGAAGCCATCTCGGCGACGACGACAACGTCTGGGTGCCCATCATCCGCAATCCACCGACCTGGGTAGTGCTGATTCCGCTCATCATGGCGGCTTTGCTGGCCATCCTGGTCCTCGCGGCCGCGTATGTGCGTCGGGAATATGCGTTCCCGCTGTTCATGGTGGGAATTACCAGCATCGCGACGGCGTACTCCGGGCTGGTGTGGACCCACTATTTCCAGGTTGCGCTACTCCCCGCCTTCGGGTCCGTGGTCCTAGCGGAACGTCGTCGGTTGGCGGGTTTCCTCACTATCGGCTTGAGCCTGTTCTTCGTCCCGCCTCTCTCCGATGTGGTGGGGGCTGCGGCCCAGGCGAAGGTACATGTTCAGTCCGGTGGCTTAATCGCCCTCATTGGACTCATCCTGCTGATGTGCATCATGGCCCTTCTACCCGGCTCGGTTCTTCCTCCGCGCACACACGATCGCGGATCACTCAGTGGCAACAGGCACATGATCGTGACGACGAATGGCTGCGGTCCTTGGGGCCATCGCTGTCCCACAGGTATCGCAATGATATGACCGCGCCGCTACCTGTTGTGACGGATGCTCCGCGGGCATCGAGTGGACGCCACCACGTGCGCCGACGCCACACCCAGTAACATTATTCACATGAATACCACTAGCGATGACGATTACCTCCGCGGCCCTGATGGCCGCCCGATCGTCGACCGCTACGGGCGACCTATCCGACGCCGGTCAGGGAAAAACACTGCAGCTTCGAGCAACGGTGCTGATGGTGGGGGTCACCGTCACGAAGCAAACAGTAGGCGTACTGGCAGCAGCCGGGCCGACGGGTCCCGCGTCGACTACTCCGGGGGGAGCTCTCCTGCGCGGCACGAGAAGCACGAATACCAGCACTTTTATGCGCAACCGGGGCCTGCGTCGTCCCGTGCGAGATACCAAAGCGGGCAGTCGGAGCGAACCGATTCCCCTCAATCACCACGCCGCCGTGATGAACAACGTTCCGGGCACCCGTCGATACTCTCAACCGTTGCCTCCTCGCGGGATCGAGGAGCATAACCGACGCACCGGCGCGCCCAGTTATCCTCCCGCCGGCAGCCGCCCGTCCGGCCCAAGCCGAGGGCATCGATGGCTTTCGTCTGCCACAAGCCGTGGACGTTGGTGGCGATCGTCCGGGTGGGGGCGCAAGCTAGGAGCTCTCTTGGGCGTCCTGATACTCGTTGCCCTCGGGACGATGGTGTGGGTCGATCTTCGGCTCCATCGCGTTGATGCTCTGGCCAATTACGGCGGACGGCCCAGCGGCGGTTCGGGAACGAACTGGCTGCTCGTCGGCTCTGACTCGCGTGACGGCCTCTCTGAGGATCAGCAGGCTGAGCTTTCCACCGGTGGCGATACGGGCGGCGGGCGCACAGATTCCATCATCCTGGTGCACATTCCCTTCGTGGGGAAGGCAACGATGGTGTCTATCCCCCGCGATTCGTACGTCGATATACCTGGTCACGGAAAGGACAAGGTCAACGCTTCTTATGCGCTGGGCGGCCCACAGCTCCTCCAGCAGACGGTGGAACAGGCAACTGGCCTGCGCATTGACCACTATGCGGAGATCGGTTTCGGCGGGTTCGCCGGGGTGGTCGATGCCGTGGGCGGCGTCAAAATCTGCGTCGAGCAGCCCATGGACGATCCGCTCGCTGGGATTAATCTGCAGCCGGGGTGCCAAAAACTCGATGGCCCCACCGCCCTGGGGTTCGTTCGGTCACGGCATTCGATGGACGACGGCGATGTCGGCCGTGCCAGGAACCAGCGGACGTTCCTCGCCGCGCTGGTGAAGAAAGCGCTATCCCCGACCACGTTCCTCAACCCGTTCCGCTTCTTCCCGTTTGTCAGCCGTATGACGGATTCTTTCACGGTAGACAAACATGACCACGTGTGGAATCTCGCGCGCTTGGGCATTGGGTTGGGGATGTCGCCGCGGACCGAAACTATCCCCATCGCATCCTATGAATCCACCGATGTCGGGGACGTCGATGTGTGGGACGACGACGGAGCGCAGGAACTATTCAAGTCGCTGCGCTAGCCGGCTACCGGATAGTCACTTGGCGGGAACGGATCGTATCCCGCGCCTTGCGCTCGTCGGCAGTCAACGGCGTGTCCACGGCCAATGCCTTTTCCAACGCCACAGCGAGTTCCTGAATAGGCTCCTGGAATTCTTGCGCCGTCACCGTAGGATCAACGTCAAAGACGGGCACCGCAACACCATGAGTACGGAACGCCCCGGCAAAGCGTGTGCCCTCGCCCAGGGTCAAGTCCCCGGCGGCGTACAAGCGAGCCAACGCGGTAAATAACGCGTCCTCGTCGTCCTGTCGGATCCACCGGATGTAGCCTTTATCGCCACCATCGGTCCACCAGACCGCGCCCGGCGCCGATACGTCGACTCTCTCGGTCGGGAGCATCGACTCATTGACCTGTTTCATGTTCTGCTGCATGGCAGGATCGATGGTTTGTCCCTCCGGGAGCCACCAGTCGAAGTCCTTCTCGACCTGCACGTCTAGCTTCTGCGCGGGGTCCATCAGCTCGCTCAACTCCGGCTCGGTGCCGTCGGCAATGGATGTTCCCAGCGTTTGCCCTGGTTGAGCGGTCTGCAACCAGACGAGAGTGTGCGCTAAATCTTTGTGGGGGTTCGGCCCGCGATGCTGCCGCTGAAGAGCAACGAACGCGGTAGGGGGAGTGTCGCCGTCGGTGTCGCGCACGATAGCGGCGGTCGCTCCGGGCAGGACGGTCACAAGGTAGACGAGGTAGTCCACGCCTTTCACCGCGATTTTCGCCCGCGCGGAGGGGGCGAATTCCTGCATG
Organism: Corynebacterium kroppenstedtii; assembly: GCF_003243515.1. Classification (GTDB taxonomy): domain Bacteria; phylum Actinomycetota; class Actinomycetes; order Mycobacteriales; family Mycobacteriaceae; genus Corynebacterium; species Corynebacterium kroppenstedtii_B. The sequence continues at coordinate 26,975 of NZ_QFRA01000024.1, read as the reverse complement.
GCAATAAGATCTGCTTCCGACGCAAAACCCCCGAATGGTCGCGGGTCACGCTCTAGTGCTGCACGTTCGGCGGCCCGCTTAGCCAACTTCGCTTGGCGACGGGTCATCCCTTCGGGCAGATTCTCATTCTTCTTTTTCTTCCTTGACACCTGGCCTAGGCTACCTGCCCACTCCCCCAGCTAGCCAGTTTGTAGCAGCAAATCAGGAGTTTCTGGCCCGACTTTCCGACGCGGCGCGTTACTCCCCACGCAACATGGCGCTCCGACGCGGAGTTCCACTTCCCACTCAGCTTACCGTCGGATACTCAGCCTGGGCCGACGCTTCATCCATCCACTCGCGCGCTTGGCGTGGTTTGTCAGTGGCCAACCAGTCAATCCCGTGCTGAGCTGCCCACATGACGTCATTTCTCGTGTTGACGGTCCACGTGTAGCAGCCGTCGCCACGCCGGATCAGCCCCGGACGCAGCTTCGCGTTGACGATGGACGGACCGTAGGCCTGCGGAATATCCATCCGCCAAAGGATGGGTCCGAGTGGGCGTTGAATTTCGCGCCGCAACAGAATGCGGTGCACAGAGGGCTCAAGGTGCCGCATTCTCGCGAGCGACATCGCTGAAAATGAGATGACGTGCAGCGGGGGATTGTCGACGTGGCCACGGTCGCGGAGAATCGAAACCAGCGTCTTCTCTAGCTGGCCACCGTATCCCGACGGGTGCTTCGTCTCAACGAATAGTCCGCAGTCTGTGCCCTCAACGAGGTCCAGGAGTGTGCTGAAGAGCAGCGGTTGTTGCGGCTCCGCGGTGGTGCCCACGTTGATACTGGGGAGGTCATCGCGGGTGAGTTCCGCGATGGGGCGTTTATCTCCCGCGACGCGTTCGAATGTTCGGTCGTGTGAGCATACGAGGTGTCCGTCTTTGGTGAGGCGGATATCGCATTCTATGCCGTCGGCTCCCTCGGAGAGGGCGGCGTCGTAGGCAGCGAGGGTCTGTTCGGGGTGGTCGCAGCTGGCTCCGCGGTGGGCGATGATCTCCATCGGTTCTCTTTCTTTCCGCCGAGCCAGCCGTGTTTTCTTAGGCCCGTCCTCGGCTTCGTGAATCTAAAGAATTGTCACTGGTGTTGAGCGCTTGACCGATCCTGTTGAGGATGCTGATGGCATCCGGGATGTGCGTTCCCTTGTTCAGCATGACGCCTTGGGTACGCAGCGCAACGTCGGCATCGGTGATCTCTGCGCGTGAGGGCAGCCCGGATTTCGCCATGGTTTCGAGGACTTGCGTCGCGAAGATGGTGGGAATGTGAGCAGCATTCGCCACGTCCATGATCTGTTCGCGGGCTTCGGACATGCGGCTGAAGCGGAGTTCCATCGCGAGGTCACCGCGAGCAATCATGACGCCCGAGTTCCTGTGACGGAGCAGTTCGGTCACCACATTGGGTAGGTCGTTGTAGCATTCTTCGGATTCGATCTTCAGCATAACGCCAAGGTTCCGAATGCGCGCGTTAACTGCGGCGGGGTCTTCGCTTTCCGACGCTGCTACGTCGATTTCTTTCTCGATGGCGTCGAGAATTTCCGTGAGGTCCTCAGCGGAGCGCACGTAGCTCGGCGCGATGATGTCTGCCGTGCGAACGATCTCGGGGAGGATGGCGCGGTCTTCGTCGGTCATCGCGGGGAGCGGAACGTGGACGCCGGGGAAGTGAATCCCTCGGCCTTCGCGCAGGTTCTTCCCGCCTTCACGGGTGTGAACGGCGACGAGTTCCACGGAATCGTACTCCGCGGTGTTGCCCTCGGCGTCCTTCTCGCCGGGGCGGGTGACGGAGGTAACTTCGCACTCGATTTTCGCGTCGTCGAACAGGACGGTCGATCCGACGTCCAGGCTGCGGATAGCTTGTGGCTCACCACAGTTGACGGCGGGGATATCGTCCGTCGGGTCGGTGGGCGTGGGGTCGCTGGTCAGCGTCAGGCGTGATCCCACGTCGACGTGAACACGCTGCTCAGAGCGCCCGATCCCGTGGATCCGAGTCTTGATGTATTGGCATGCCACCAGGCTGCCATTGGCCAAGTAGACGTTCTGACGCCCGTAGGCCAGGACTCCCTCGTCGGTGACCTTGTGCACGGTCATGTAGCGCTTGGATCCGCGAGCATCCAGCATGGATAGCTCATCGCCCTCGTTGACCGTCTGCAGCCACTCCGGATCGACCTGGATGGGCAGCGTGGGCCGGCCGGGAAGACCCTCCGGTACGGGCGCCGGCGTCGTGGCGTTGTGGTCGAACGGGGTGATCCACAACTTGGAGGGAGTCAGGATCCGCCCTGTCTTCGTCCTGGTCACGCGGGTGCGTGCGATGCGCGGGCCTGGTTCGATGGCCCCAACCCGCAGTTTCGGCCCCGGTAGGTCCATGGAGATTTTGATGTCGCGGCCGACGCGTGCGCTGGCGGCACGGACGTTCGCTGCCATTGCCCGCCAGGCTTCGGGGGTGTCGTGCGCGCAGTTGATCCGGGCGATGTCCATCCCCGCGTCGGCAAAGGATTGGACGAGATCGGGATCGTCGGCTGCCTCAGTGGGGAGAGTCACCATGACGCAGCTCGGCATGCCCTCCCGGGGTTCGCCCAAGAGTGCAGAGCTGTTGGACGCTAATTGCTCCTGGGAACGCTCTATCGCTGCAGCTAAACGGGTGATGTCGTAGGTCTCTCCCTCGGCAGCACGGTCGGCACTGCCGTCGTCACTGGACTGTCCACCCAGGTTCTGTAGCAGAGTTTTCGCCGCGCGGAGTTGGTCGGCAACGGGGGCCTGGTCAGATACACGAATCCCTACCGCCCGCAGCTGGGCAACAATGTGGCGGGCGTCATCGGCCTGGAGGCGCGCGAAGTGCTGCACATTGCGAACCCCCTCACGGCGTTCCGCGTCTGCGGCGTCGATAAGGTCGCGTTTATCCTGGTCAACCTCGCTGAGCATGGTCAGGAGGCTATCGACACCACGGGTCAACTCATTCAGTGAGGTCGTCGCTGAATTTGTCGTAGTTGCCTTCGACGACGATGCCCCTGACGTGCTGGCATCGTTGAGTTCACCGTTATGACCATTCTGTTCCACTATGTGCCCTCCGGAGCGGCGGATTTCTCGTACGACCGAATACTACTTCGTTGCTTCCTGATCGGCATTCGGGCCGTAGAAGCGGTCTTTGATTTCACGCAACTGCGCAGCTGATGCCTTCATCTGCTCAGCTTCGTGGTCATCGAGCTCCAGCTCAACAACGCGGTGGATTCCGCCGCGGTTCACGAGGGCCGGGGTACCGATGTAAATGTCATCTTCGCCATATTCACCCTGCAGGTATGCGGAGACAGGAAGGACGACGTTCTGGTTCTGCAGCACAGCGCGCGTAATCCGAGCGAGGCCCATACCAATGCCGAATGACGTCGAGCCTTTGGCGTCGATAATGGTGTAGGCGGCGTCGCGGGTCTCTTCGAAGACCTTCCCCAAGCGTCCGTGCAGCTCAGGGTCCTTCTCGAGCTTCTTGCGCATCGACACACCACCGACGGTCGACGACGACAGCACCGGAAGCTCCGAGTCGCCGTGCTCACCGATGATGTAGGCGTGGATGGAGCTCGGGGCAACGTCGTACATGTCCCCCAGCATGGAGCGGAACCGTGCGGAGTCCAGAACCGTGCCCGAACCGATCACACGCTCCTTGGGCAGGCCGGAAATCTTCCAAGTGGCGTAGGTCAGGATGTCGACAGGGTTCGATGCAATGAGGAAAATGCCGTCGAAGTCCTGCTTCATGACATCGCCAATGATGCTGTTCAGGATCTTAATATTCTTGTCGACGAGCTGCAGGCGGGTTTCACCCGGCTTCTGTGCAGCACCAGCGCAGACGACGACCATGGCGGCGTCGGCGCAGTCGTCGTAGGTGCCGACCTTGACGTTGGTCGGGCTGGATGCCCAGACGACGCCGTGGTTGAGGTCCATGACGTTGCCGGCGGTCTTCTTTTCGTCGATGTCGATAATGGCCAGTTCGTCGCACACACCCTGGTTGATGAGGGCGAAGGCGTAGGCGATTCCGACGTCGCCAGCGCCGATAAGAACGATTTTGTTACCAAGGCGGCGGTGTTCTTGATCTGCCATGAGAATTCCTCCAAGAAATGAGATCTGAAAAGATGGTGCGACGGCGCGTATGTGCCGTGATTTATTCTTCAGTGTTATTGTGCCCGGTTTTGCCCGAATACGCTAGTGTTTTGACAAGAAATCAAACATTTACCCCCGGTTCTGATTGATTGAATATGGGTTTCTTTTGTTTCGACATGAGCGCTCCGCGCCGCCCCTCCCCCTTTTTTAGGGCACGGACAGCTACACACCCACAACCTACCTTAATCTTATAGATTCATCCTGATTAATAGGGGTTTTTCATCCTTTATGACCCCGACCTGCGCCCATTTATCACATCTATTTCGGAATAAAGAGAAATTTCTTCACGTTAAAGGTTGCGACACCCCGGAGCTTCCACAACACTGGGTTTCACGCACAAATTAGTTGTGCGAGTCACAATGTTGAAAAAATCACAGTGCGCCATGTTTTAGCGGCGCGTGTTAGCTAGTAACGAAAGGTACTGAAATGCCTGTGTATGAACTTCCTGACCTCCCCTACGATTACGACGCTCTCGAGCCTCACATCTCTGGCGAGATTATGCAGCTTCACCACGACAAGCACCACGCAACCTACGTTGCTGGCGCCAACACCGCTCTGGAGAAGCTAGAGAAGGCCCGCGAAGAAGGGGCAGATGCCAACGAGATTCGCGCACTCTCCAAGAACCTCACCTTCAACCTTGGTGGCCACACCAACCACTCCATCTTCTGGAAGAACCTGTCCCCGAACGGTGGCGGCGAGCCGACCGGTGAGCTGACCGAGGCCATCAACCGCGACTTCGGTTCCTTCGAGAAGTTCAAGGATCACTTCTCCGCAGCTGCTACCGGCCTTCAGGGCTCCGGCTGGGCCGTCCTCGGCTACGACCACATCGCTGGCCGCCTCATTATCGAGCAGCTGACCGACCAGCAGGGCAACGTTTCCGTTGACTTCACCCCGCTGCTGATGCTGGACATGTGGGAGCACGCCTTCTACCTCCAGTACAAGAACGTGAAGGCTGACTACGTCAAGGCCGTATGGAACGTCTTCAACTGGGAGGACGTTGTAGAGCGCTACGCACGGGCAAAGTCCAAGTAAAGCCCTGTGGCCGAGTAAATCGGCCGCACACGTGGCCGCGGTAAATAAACGGCCACGATAAATAGCGTTATGGGAAGAGGCACCCGCGGGTGTCTCTTCTTTTCATACGGTGATCTAACGTCAGGTACATCTAGCGTCGAACCGGGAAATCAGGTGTCACACTATGGCCACTCAGGGCTTACCTGACGGGTATACCCCGCAATCGCCCATGTACCGCAAAGTCATCTTGGCGATGGTGGGCGCTGGGTTGGCATCGTTCAACGCCCTGTACTGCACGCAGGCTCTCCTCCCCGTCCTGTCCGAGGACCTCCACGTCACACCGGCAACAGCATCATTAACCGTTTCCGCGACGACGGGGATGCTCGCGCTGTCCATCATTCCGGCGTCGATCATTTCAGAGCGCTTCGGGCGCAAACGCGTCATCATGCTCAGCGCCCTATCGGCCACGTTGCTGGGTCTTCTTCCCTTGTCGATGTCGGTCGGCATGCTGATTACCCTGCGTGGACTGCAGGGCATCGCTGTTGCGGGGGTTCCGGCGACGGCGATGGCGTACCTGTCGGAGGAGATCCACCCGAAACATGTTCCTCAAGTGATGGGGCTCTATGTGGCGGGGACGTCCGTGGGCGGTCTGTCCGGCCGCGTTATCCCTTCTGGCGTTCTCGAGTTTGCGTCATGGCGGTGGGCTCTCGCGGCCACCGTGGCGGTAGCCATTATTTTCGCGTTCATCACGTCATGGGCGCTTCCTGATCAACAGCGTTTCCAGCCCAAGCGCCTGACGTTTCGTTCCGAGTTCAGCGCTATCGCCCAGCACGTGAAAAACCCGCGCTTGAGTGCGCTGTTCACCCTTGCTTTCCTTTTCATGGGTGCCTTCGTGTCGCTGTATGACTATGTTGGCTACCGTTTGACCGGACACTTTGGCCTCAGCGAGGGCGTCGCCGGCGCTATTTTCTTCCTTTATCTCTCCGGAACGTGGAGCGCGACGCAGGCTGGGACGATGATTCATAAGTTCGGGCAGGCGCGTGTCCTCGTCGGGTCGATCGTCGGCATGATGATCGGCATGGCTGTGCTGTTTTCCCCCGAGCTCATCAGCAGCATTCTTGGGATTTTGCTGTTCACGGCGTGTTTCTTCGCGGCCCACTCTGTGGTGTCGGGCTGGGTCGGAGTGGTTGCCACCACCAACCGGGCGGAAGCGTCGTCAATGTATTTCTTCTGCTACTACATGGGGTCGTCGATCGTGGGCTGGCTTTCCGGCCATGTCCTCCACTCGTGGGAGTGGGGTGGACTCGTCGTGTGGCTGCTCGCCGGGCTGGCCATAGCGACGATGATTGCGCTGTTCATCGCGCGGACCACCCCATCGACCCGATCGACTCCGTCACCGGCACGCGACTCCCGTTGAGTGAACCGGACAGTAGCCGTTCGGGTTTTTATCCAGGTACTGCTGGTGCTCGTCTTCAGCGAGGTACATCGTTTTCGTCGGGGTGCCGCTAAGCAGAGAAATCTCGGTGGTGGTGTCCCCGTAGCCGGCGTCGGCCAGCGAGTGGGAGAAGGATGCCGCTATTTCACGAGCTTTCTGCACTTCGTCGTCGGTCTGTGCATAAATCACGGAGCGGTACTGGGTGCCCACATCGTTCCCCTGGCGGAAACCCTGCGTGGGATCGTGTGCCTCGAAAAAGGTGCGGATGAGGTCCTCGAATGACACCTTCTGCGGGTCATAGATGACGCGGACAATTTCGGCGTGGCCGGTCCGACCTGTGCAGACTTCCCGGTAGGTCGGGTTCGGCGTGTACCCACCGGCGTAACCGACCGCCGTGCTTTCTACGCCATCGATCTGCCAGAAGAGTTTTTCGGCTCCCCAGAAGCATCCGAGCCCCACAACGACGCTCCGCTGCCCATCTTTCCAGGGGCCGTCGATAGGTGTTCCCAGAACCGTGTGCGATTTGGGGTGAGGCAGGATAGGTTTATCACGTCCGGGAAGCGCATCTTCCCTGTTCACGATGCTTGTTGATGTGGGTCGAGTTCCAAAAAGAAATCCCATGAGCACAGGGTAGACCGAAGTCGTGGTGTTCGAAAGGCTCGGAGCATGATTATATGCACACTTTCCATGCCTATTTTCCCGTTTGTCCTCGGTGTGGAATAGCGTAGAAATCACTATGAGTTCCCGCGATGAATCTCTCCCCGTCTCCCCTGATGGTTCGGCTCGATCTTCTCACTCCGCCGACGACAATTATGCCGGGCAGACCAGCCCCGGCCGGCCACGCGAATCATCGTCCTCGAAGACATCCGCGAAGTCCTGGCACCGGCGCGCCTCCCGCCCGGTGAGCTTGTGGCTCGCCGCCATCATCGTCCTCGCCTTGGCACACCCGTTTGTGCCGAATAACCGCTGGATGATGGTGCATTTCTTCACCCTCGGCGCACTGATGAACTCGATCATGGTGTGGTCGCAGCACTTCACCGAAAAGTTCCTCCACCAGCGGCTCCCCGACTCCTCCCGCCCGAGGCAGGTGGCCTTAATTTATGCCCTCAACGTAGGCGTTATCCCGTGCGTCATTGGGCAGGCATTTAACGACGCCGCACGCGGCGCAGAGGGTTGGGCGTGGATCGTCGTCACCGTGGGAGCTGTCATCGTTGGTGTGGCCGTGGCGATCCACGCGATATCGCTCATTTCGCAATGTGTGAGGGCACGTCGCAGCGCTGCAAAGTCCAGCTCTGACCTGGGTGATTACGCGGCGATCGTCATGTTCTACATCGCTGCGTCGTTAATCTTGCCCGTTGGCGCGGGCTTGGGCGCGACCCTGGCTCATCCTCTTCCGGGGACGTGGCATGACCGGCTCATTGTGATGCACATGGCGGTCAATGTGCTCGGCTTCGTCGGCCTGACCGCGGCGGGCACCCTGACCATTCTTTTCCCAGCTATTTGGCGTGCGCGCGTATCGTCATTCCGCCCAGTTCCGACGCTCGCCGCGATGTTGGGTGGCATCCTGGTGCTGAGCATTGGCACGATTTCCGGACGCTTCGAGCTCGTCGGTATCGGCATGGTGGTCTACGCAGCGGGCTGGATCCTGTGCGCGCGTCCGTGGGCTGGCATCGTCCGGAATTCCCGGCGCATCTCCCACGAACCTCCCGCGATTTTCGCGCGCTCGTCGGTGGCCTTCGCCGTTCTGTGGGTCATCGGCACGATGTTCGTCGCGGGAATCAGCCAGATCCTGAACCCGGACGAAATTATTTCGACTCCGACGGTTCCTCTGGTGGTTGGTTTCGGCGCGCAATTGCTCATTGGTGTGATGTGCTACCTGCTTCCCTCGACGATGGGTGGTGGCGGTAAGGCCGTGTCACAGGGGCTTGCGACGCTGGATTTCATGGGGCCTGCGCGGACGACGATGGTGAACGTCGGCTTGATCCTGTGGGTTCTTCCCGTCGGCGGATGGCTTCACATTGTGGGCTCATTTGCTGCAGGTATTGGTTTAGCGATGTTTGTTCCGCTGGCAGCTGTGTCGGCTAAAAACCAGGTTAAGGCGATTCGAGCGCAGGCTACGGCACGTCGGAAAAAGGCTGATGAGTCGACGTCGTCGTCTGCTTCATCTACTTCGCCTGCCGACGCTGCTGGCGTTAACACGGACAGCACGGTTACCACGGATTCCACCCGCAAGTCCGCCCGCGCGATTCCCCCGAACCCGCCGCATTCACGCTCGCCACTTGCCCAGGTTGCGGCCACGATGTCGGCGATCGCGCTCATTGCGTGCGCGACTCTTGCCATAACCGGGACCGGCAGTGGTTCGTCGGATAATTCCGGCGGCTCCACCGTTGCAGCGACCGGGCATACGACGTCGGTCACCGTGACGGCCAAAGGCATGTCCTTCAGCCCGAATTCCATTGACGTTCCCGCTGGTGACCGCCTCAAAGTGACGTTGAAGAATGACGGCGACCAAGTCCATGACCTCAAGCTGGCCGATGGCAGCGAAACGGGGAAAGTGGACCCGGGAGAGAGCAAAACGTTCACATCGGACGTGATTACGAAGAAGACCAAAGGTTGGTGCACCATCCCCGGCCACCAAATGCGCGGTATGGAACTGACGGTGAATACCAAGGGCGGCTCAAACGGTTCCGCCGGAGCGAACTCCACCGACAGCGATTCCAGCAGCGATGCTGCGTCGGATAAGGATGATGTTCATGCCAGCGGGCACTCTATGGCATCGACAAATACGGATAGTCCGCTGAAACCAGAGGTCATCCGCGATCCGTCAGTGGATCCGGCGCCCGAGGGGACAACACACAATATTGGTTTGACGGTCTCGCAGGTTAACCGGACAATCCGGGAGGATGGCACCAAGCGTGCGTCGTGGACGTTCAACGGCGCGCCCATGGGACCCGTGTTGCGTGGTCACATCGGCGATGAGTTCGTCGTCCATCTGAAGAATGATGGTTCTATTAGTCACTCGATTGATCTCCACGCGGGCATGGTGAGCCCTGACCAGCCCATGCGGTCTATTAAGCCTGGTGAGTCGCTGGAGTACCGGTTCCGCGCCGAGCACGCCGGGATCTGGTTGTATCACTGTGGTACGGCCCCGATCAGTATGCATATTGCTGCTGGTATGTTCGGCGCTGTGATTATTGATCCGCCGGACCTGGACCCCGTGGATCATGAATACATCATGGTTCAGTCGGAGCTGTATGGCCTGGGTAAGGACAAAGACAATCCGGTTGATTCCGCGTTGCTCCGCAGCGAACAGCCCAGCAAGGTGGTGTTCAACGGCCTGGAGAATCAGTACGTCCAAAAGCCTCTCGAGCTTAAGCACGGTGAGCGCGCACGGTTCTGGTTGCTCAATGCAGGCCCGAATATTTCCGAGTCCTTCCACATCGTGGGGACACAGTTTGATACCAGCTTCAAGGAGGGTTCGTACACTCTCCGACATGGGCGTGACGCCTTCGGTGTCGACGATGGAGGCTCTCAGGCGCTTGGCCTTTTGGCCGCTCAGGGCGGTTTTGTGGAGGCCAACTTCCCCGAGGCCGGTACCTACACGATGGTTAACCACCAGTTTGCCGACGCTGAACGTGGCGCGATGGGCAAGATCAAGGTCAGTTAATATCAGCGTGTGGGGCGGGCATCGTGTGCGCGCCCGGCGCACCTGCCGTGAGCCAATTCCTGACGACGGCGGTCGCGCGGCAATCATCCCTGTTGTAGCGGAGGAGCAGTGCACGGGCGTCGTGTTTGCTCGTGACTCCCGTGGGAATGGGAGCTAACGGATCAACGCCTTTTGCCTGCATAAACACCGATAATGATGCTTCCCCGTCCATGTCGGCGTCTTCCCAGTGAAAACCGGCAAGTGGTGCCACTGTTTTCAATCCTAATCCTGCTGGGCCCACGAGTTCGCTTTTGACGGCTGCATAGACGTCAACCCACTCTGGCGAGCGGATGAACTGATTGACCTCTGCGACGGTGGGGACAGTGACCGTTGTGGCGAGTACTGGTGACGGGGCTTTGGAGGCTGCAGTGCTGAAGGTGAGCCCGCCAAAACGCCGGGCAGACCGCTTGAGCCACATGTTCTCCCCTTGCGCCCCGTAGCAGTAGGCAGCGAAGCTCAGACCCTGGGCATAAGCGCGGTCCCGTTGATCCATCAGCCACGCCCAAAACATGGCGAAATTTCGCGCTTCGGCGTCCGAGTTCAGCTGCTGCCACGTCACAAAGGGCCGGTAGGTGGCTCCATCCCAGATTCCCCACAAGTAGCATCCGCGCTCTAGATACGCTTCCATGTCCACATCGATTTCGACGTCTGCCCTGCGGACAATGTCGGCATCACTGCGTGCACGGTCCGTCCGTACTCCATTTACGCGCGCCGTGTTTTCATCCACCGTGTTTCCATGCGCCCTATTCCGACGTTGCCGCACTTTGTCAGGACGATACACCGCTGTCCAGCCTTGCATGTACGCGTACGCCATGATGCTGGCGTCGCCGCAGTCAGCGTCGGCAAGCTGATGAACAGTGGATATACCGGCAAGCCGATACTTGTCCGCTCGCGCCCCATGAAGAACAAGGCTGATATCGTCCATCTGCTTCAATTCGGCGTGGCAATCGCTCTCAAAGCGGCAGGTGCTGCACGCCTTAATTTTTCGCGGCTGCGTAGAGATAGGCACTCGAACTGCATCAACAAACCCGTCGGTCATCGTGCCGACGGGCCACACCGCAACATCATGAGCCCCCTGCCCCACAATCCCGATCAGATCCGACGACAATCCGACGTCGCGAAGAGCATAATGCGCCGCGATCAGCGGATGAATGTCTCCCGAGTGTGTTTTGGCCCTCCCCGACCTCCACAGGGGAGCCGATGTGCCAAGCCTCGGTAAGGAGACCGACATAATGCGACGTGTGGGGTCCGGCACGATGCCTTGGTGCGTGCTCACGGTGACCGGCATGTAGCGGGCCTCATGCGGGAGCGCCGATGAATCCACCCGAACCAGCAGGTCAGGCGCGGTACGGATAATGATGTCATCCGTGGGGCTCAGCGCCAGATCGGTGGGATCGGCCAACCACCACGGGTTCGCCACGTCCACACCGGGACGCGCACTCTGCAGCTCTGCCATCGATATTCGCGTAGTCAGCCGCGGGTTGATAATCACTCGTACGCCCTCAGCCAGGGCTTCCAGGGTGGCGCACTCCTGGGCATCCCACATCTCCTCACGATCCTGGGGTGTGGATTGCGTTCCAGCATGATCGCGGTTCGCCTGGGTATCGGCTTCCTTCGCCCATCCAGCTTCCTGCGCACAATCAGCGGTCGTCATCGTGAGTGATTTTTTATTGCCGACGCCGGGCACGGTGGCTCCGTCGTCGCTCAGTTGCCCGAATACCAGCGTGCGTTCGAGCTCTGACAGGGCCTGACGTGCTCGAGCTGCTTCTCGCGGTGGACGAGGGTGGACTTCACGATCGAAGGTGCGGCGTTGGCGAATGCGATACCGACATCCCGATAGCTCTGTAGCCTCTACGGGAGTATCCGCGGGATGGGGTCTCGGTGCAGTCATTAGGTTCATTATTTCAGGCGGGCTCGCGCAAAATCTGGTGAGGGCACCACAATTAACGCTCTATGGCAGGATAACCGTTAGAGTAGAGGACGATAGAAGTAGTTAAAATTTACGTGAACTACTGAGCATTCCAACACAGTAGCGCAGAGCAACTGCCGGTCGGTTACGAGCCAGCGCATTAGCTCTGAACTCGACAAGGATGGATCATGGGATTACTAAAGCGAGCACGTCAAAAACGTCGCGACCGTAAATTAGCTGAAAAGATCGCGAAGCGTCAGGCGAAGTCCCGCGCTAAGGATGAAAAGAAGCTCAACGCGAAAAAAGAGAAATATCTGAACAAGACCGCCAAAAAGGTCATGAAGCAGGATGCGAAGGACCGCAAGGACCAACGCAAGCATGAAAAGGACCTTGCGCAGGCCGCTGTGCAGCAAATTCGTGAGCGGAGTTTCTCGCCCGCTAAGGCTGCAAAGTGGGCTGGTGCGCTTCGCCTGGCAGCTCCGGTAGTTATCCCCCTGATCTACAGAGCGGTCAATGGAATTGAAGGCCGAAGCGTAGCGAACAAAGCCAAGAAACTGGGACTATCGGCTCAGGACTTGTCTCGGTTCCGCGGCGATGGCGCTCCGCTGAAAGCTCGTGTAGAGAATGTGCGGGTTCAGGCGAAGGACGCCCCGTCCGGTTTCGCCAGGGATGTCAATAAGCGGCTCGATCTTTTGCTCAATAACATTGAGAGCGCAGAGAAGATGCCGAAGCAGCAGCGTAACCGTGCGCTATCGAAGGCATCGGCTGAGCTGGATGCCATGCAATCGGAGATCCACCACAAGATCGCGCATTAATACCCATCGCATTCCTACCCCGCAGGGCCCTCCGTCCTGTGGGGGTTTTCTTTGTGGGTAGAATGTCGGCCGGCGTGGTGGGTCTACTTTTCTAATACAACCTCTTTGCCTTCCTTATGTTTTGTTGGCAGTTGGATCGGGAATATGCCCACCAGATCAAAGCACCCTGTGTAAACGCGTACTAAAAACTGATTCACAGCGGTGAGAAATCGTCTCAGGAATATCTGTTGGCACGCCATTAATAGCGTTCAGCACTGCCTGAGTCCAATAAATAGAGAAATTAATGGTGCGCACGAGTAGACTTTCGCCGAATATATATGCATAATGGTGTAGCATATGGTGTTATCAACATATGGTTACGACCATTCGATGTCATCCAGTTGATGTCATCGTGTCGTACGCTGCCGCGTGACAGTGCTCAATCATGGTGCGTGATCGTAGGGTTCACCGCGGCTAGATTCCCTCACCATAAGAAAACATTGATATAAGGAGATAACAATGGCACGTCGATACGTTCCACAAATTTTTGATGACCTAGACGGGACTGAGCTTACCGAGTCCGACGCAACAGAAATTCACTTCAGTGTTGACGGCACTGCATACATGCTGGAGGTCTCGGAAGACAACGCCCGTAAACTCCACGAGGCTTTAGAGCCATTCATTTCCTCTGCAACAAAAGAAAGCGGCCGCGGACGTCGTCGTTCCTCGTACCGCAACAATGTTTCCTCGGAGGCCACCAAGGCTCGCAACCGCGCAATCCGTAAGTGGGCCAATGAGAATGGCTACCACGTTGCACCCCGTGGCCAGATTAAGAAAGAAATCATCGAGGCTTATGATCGCGCTCACCCGGTGAACAAGGATTCCTAAACCGAAACATTCCGTTCTCGGTTATTAAATCCTGCCTGCGATGGATACCGCACACAGCGGTGTTCATCGCTTTTTTTCACGACATATCGATTCCGACATTTCGGTTCCGATAACGCCTGCAACAAATACACGAACCACAATCGACATATGAAACGACACCTAACACGCCACAAGAGCTCCCGCGTGACCATATCCACCGTTCTTACCGCCATCACAGCAATATCACTGGCTGCATGTTCCAACGACGGGTCGAGTGGATCGGAATCAGATGGCTCTACAGCCAGCTCTAACGCCGCCTCAGCCGACGCGGCCGCCGATGGCCTCCCCATCGATGCCCCCTCCCCTGACGCTTCAGACTCGACGCCGTGCCCGTACTTGGCCAACCAGGACATGGCGGACCTTAACGGGCAACGCGTCACCGGAGTGTCCGTCGATAAGCGGTTTAATCCCCCAGCCTGCCAATGGCTTTCGTATGGAAATACACCTCAAGCGCAAACAATCATTCGGACAGCCAAAAATGAACAAGCTGCTATCGATATGATCAGCGCCGCTATCACTCATCCGGGAACAACGGACGATGCCGCAACAATTACAAAGAATTCAGACAATTCCGTCAGCGGTGGCGATGTTGAACACACCAACCAACCGACAGGGTGGGAAGGATATCGCGCTCAAGCGGAGAATGCGGCAGTGTACGCCATTCGCAAGGGCCCGGTGGTGATTATTGTCCACTCTGATCAAACCCAGACTGTGAAAACCCAAAAGATTGCCGAAACAGTGATCGAGCAATTACATCTCTAATCATTTAGACGCGGGCGGTTCCGGACTATTCGCGCAGCCCCCAACCCGAATACGACGGGCCACGGCGCTTCTTCGGCTTTTTCGCAGTATGCGCTATTTGTTGTGGCACCATCGCCCCATGTGTCTGGACCGCAATGATTTTCTTCCGCTTCTCATCCAACTCTGGGGTCTCTAGCGTCTCTTTCAGAGCGTGCCGGCCAGTCTCAATTCTCTTAATCTGAGGCCTGTTCGCACGGGCTGCTGCCGCCGCCGCGGCTTGCCGAGCCTGCCTATCGGCCTCACGATCAGCGGCTCTTTTCCCTCTCTTCTCCTGCTTCTTATCCAGCTTCGCCTGTTTCTTCTCCTGTTTGTAGGCCTTTTTCTCTCGGTGGCCTTCCAACCACAGAGCCGGGATTCGCCAAGGACGTATCAACCCCCTCCCCCGACGACGCCAATTATTTCGCTTTAGAGTGCGCTTTTTCTCTTTCTTAGCGTGCTTTTCCTCATCATGCTCAGCCTTCGTCCGTGCATAATGCTCACGAAATTCCTGAGTATAGGGAAACCTTTTATCAATTGTTCGATAGAGCAAAATGTTTTGGCTCATCGTCCACAAGTTATTTCCCACCCAGTAGAACAAGATAGCCACAGGAACCGGACTCGTCAGACCAAATAACAAGGAGCTGGCACTACCCATGACCGCCATAGGAATGATGATCTTCTGCATCCTCACGGCAATGGGATTGTCATGCTCCAACTGACGATAACTGCGGTACGTCGAATATGACATGTTAATCGTCGTAAAAGCCGAGGCGATAAGAACCAACGGGACAGCCAAGGTATAAATCGTTGACTTATCCGTGCCCATTTCTTGTAAACGCGACGAGGCCATAGCCGCATAGGCCGGCAAAGGAACACCAAAAGCCTTAGCTTGAAGAAATTGCCCCACATCTTGACTGGTTAAGAAACCAATAGGCTCATGCTGTGCGGCTCCGAGACCACCCTTGGGTCGAGCCATATGGATCAATACGCGATATAAACCTAAGAAGAAGGGCAACTGGATAAAGACCGGTAAACACCCAGCACTGAGCCGATAACCTGCGTCTTTTCGCGCCTTTTGTTCCTTGGCTATACGTTCCTTCCGGGCCGCAGTCCCCGGCTTATCTTTATATTCTTCCCGAATCTGGTTAATGACGGGACGGAGATTCACTTGAATGCGGGTCGACTTATATTGCGCATACGCAAAGGGAAGCAGAATAAGACGGACCGTCATGACTAACAAAAACAAGGAAGCAATCCATGACGAAATCGGGTCTGCACCTAGCGCCGTGAGAAGCACATGCCACAGTTTGATCACTCCCGAAACCGGATACGCGAAAAGACTGTAGATCATGCACTACCTCTCAAGTTATCTGCGTGAGGGCCACGACAATTCCTGAACCGTTCCTATTAACTAGTCAGGAACACCACCATAAGACAATAGCGTTCCACCAAGAGCGTTCCTACCTTGAGAGGGATATCGGTCACCAGGGCAGCGGGCGGCACGGAACACATCCACCCCACACCACGATTTTCGCAGAACTGCTTCTATCTGCCGTACACTGCCGTCTATGGCTCGCCATAGTAAGGAAACAGTCACATCTCCGGTCTCGCCCGGCGAACTTGCCGCGCAGCAATCCGACCATGCCGATACTGCTACTACATACACAGGCCAGCGCCGACACTGCACCATCTGCACTATCCACGGATAGCGCCACGGCGTCGTCAGGTGGATCGGTATCAGCCGGCACCGGCCGGCGTCAGGCCAACACGGCGTCGAGAATTTTAGGTGTCAGCGGAGTACGCATCCTTACCATCGGCACCGTCATCATGCTGTTTGTAATCTACGAAGCCTACTGGACGAATATCCAATCCGACCACGAACAGTCCCAGGCCAAAAGCCAGCTCGACGACAAATGGGCCAATGCGCGAACACCCTTAATGCCGACGAGGGCGAAGCCATGGGAAAGCTGCGCATCCCCACCTTCGGTTCGGACTGGAACTACGCCATTATCCAGGGGATGTCTGCCAGTGACCTCAGCCGCGGGCCCAGGCACTACACCCGAACTCAAAACCCCGGGGACAAGGGAAGCTTCGCGCTCGCCGGGCACCGTGTCGGCCGAGGCGCACCGTTTAATGACTGGGGTATCTCAAAACCTGCGACTCAATCGTCGTCGAAACTCGTGAATCCTAGTACATGTATCGCGTCCTTCCTATCGACGAAAAAGGCACCGATCGTGAAGCTGCCCTGGCACACTGCACATCGCCGGCGGTAGCTAAACAGGCAACGACGGGCGATTATGCCTCCGTCCGTTGGCGCTACATCACGACTCCGAGCAATATCAGCACGATCGCCCCGGTGCCTGGGAAAGAGGACTCCACGCCGGAGTCCGCGGGGCTGTCCATGATCACGCTGACCACGTGCCATCCACAGATTTCCAATGCCGAACGCATGGTCATTCACGCCGTGTTCGACCGCGTTGAAGCGAAAAATGGCAACAAAACACCAGCCGAATTAGAAAGCTAAGGAAAACACCACATGTACGCATGGATTTGGCGGCACCTCCCCGGCCCCACCTGGTTTCGCGTGATTGAGGCTACTAGTGCTCATCGCGGCAGTCGTGCTGATTCTGATGCAGTTTGTGTTCCCTGTGGTCAGTGACTAAATGCCACATAACGACGTGCGCGTGTAGGGAGTGCGTGGGGCGCCGCGCACGAATTACATAGAGGGCCTAAATGACGTAATTGCCGGGTGGCGCAGATAGCAGCTGCCGTGCCAGTTCCCGGGCAATTTGTAGCGGGACGACGTCGCGGCTCATCTTCGCGCCTGCTAGACCGCCGTCCAAGAACACCATGATCTGTTCCGCGATAGTCCGGGACGCATAGCCGTACTTCTTGGTCAGAAGCTCCGCCATCGTGTCGCGGCACCACCGACGGTGCTCCAATGCTGCTTGCCGAATTCCCCGTTCTCCATCATTTTCCGGGCGCGGATATTCGCTCGCCGCGTTCTGGAAATGGGACCCCCGATAATTCTTCCCTGGCTCCTCGCTAATACAGATATCGAAAAAAGCCAGAATCTTGTCTTGCGGTTTTTCGCGCTGATCGGCGAGTTCGTGCCAGCTCGTTCGCCATTGTTCGTCAAGCTGCTCTAAACAGGCAATGACTAAGTTATCTTTGGATCCAAACAAAGAATATAAGCTGGCCTTAGCGACGTCGGCCTCGCGGAGAATACGGTCAATACCGATAACCCGGATTCCCTCAGTAGTGAATAGGCGAGTGGCAGCTTTAAGCAATCGCTGACGAGGACTTGGCCGATCCCGGCGACGACGAGTCGTTGTTTTTGCAGCTGGCACCTCGCCGTCACTCTCCTTGTCTACTGGTGTTGTGGGGACGTACAGCCCAATGGCCTATAAGTAAGGATCCTGATGGCCTCTATATCCATCAACCGACCAACTTACTACTTAACGTGTTCCCAAAGCCACACGACACCGCGACTGAGGTAGCAGTCCCGCTGTAGACACGTAGGCGCCGGGTCGCGCCTACACCTTGCTTTCCGGCCGGACGACCATCAGCGGGCACGGGGCTTCTTGCAGCAGCGCGCGTGACGTCGATCCCAACAACATACCGCGGAATCCACCACGACCATGGGAACCAACGACGAGCAATTGCGCATCCTCGGAAGCGTCGGCAAGTGCCCGAACTGGGCGGTCGCGAGTAATAATCTGCTCGACCTCCACGTCAGGGTACTTATCCTTATAACCGCTGATCCGTTCAGCGAGCAGCCGCTTCTGATCTTCTTCAATCTCTTCCCACTGCTTCTGGGCCGCATTCAGCCCGGCAAGGGAAGCCTGTACCTGCATATCAATCCACGTGTGAACCGCACGTAGCGGGGCCTTACGGGCACTGGCCTCGGCAAATGCCATTTCGATAGCCTTCTCAGCAACCCCCGTACCGTCAACTCCGACAACGACGGGGCCGTACTTCGTCGCCGTCGATACGTCGGATTCTTCACGCACAACTACAACGGGGCACTTCGCGTGGCTGACGACGGCGGCTGAGACGGAACCCATGACCATGCCCGAAAAACCGCCCAGGCCGCGCGACCCCATGACAATCATGGTGACGTCCTGCGAGATATCGAGCAGCATATCGATGGGGTTGCCCTCTTCCACCTGATAGCTGACATCGACGGACTCGTCGAAGTCCGCAATGATCTTGCGGGCGGTATCAATTTTTTCCATGGCCTCTGCCTCGAGGTCATCGTAGAGTTCCTGCGGAGGAACCATGCCTTCCGCGTATAAAAACTGAGGCATCGAGTACGTGCTGACCAGGCGGATCGGCTCCTTCCGCTTCAGTGCGGTGTTCGCAGCCCACCGAGTAGCCGTCTGAGAGGCGGCAGAGCCATCAACGGCAACAACAATAACGTTTTGCTTCACCATGACATCCCACTTTCGAGGTCACTCATGCGAGCGTTATTGCCCGCACAATGCGTTGCGCTACTAAGGCGAAACTAGTTTCTGTGCAGTAATGTTGCTGCCGGCACACCGATTATCACAGCCGACGGGCAACACCATTGCCACCTCTCACGGTACCCCCATAAGTCGCGGTGGTGTACCCCCGAAGTGCACGGCACTACCCCCGAAATAGAGTTGCTTTCTGACAAGGCCGGGAAAGCAGGTGTCAGGACCTCAACGCCTCCCCTAGCATCTCAATCGCCCGCAGCCGATCCTCCACCTCAAAGGCGTAAATAGAGGCAATAACACCTTGCGCCCCCGTCGCCTGAACAATGCGGGCAATCTTATCCTTCACCTGATCAGGCGTTCCCACGGCGTTCACCTGCAGAGCCGCATCCACCTGCTGCCATGCCATCACATTGCCGTCCCGCACGTCCTTCGGCGGCCTAAACAGCCCACGAGTCCCCGTCACAATCCCATAAAAGCTCTGCTCATGGGTTGTAAACAGATGGCGAGCTTTCTCCTCGGTCTCTGCCACCATCACATTGACGCCCACAGTGCGTGCGGCGTGCTCAACGACGATCCCGACGCAGCATCGCTCCTGGCAGCATTACTGCCGACGCCACCATCGGAGGTATCGCCGTCGGCACGATCACCATATGCTCCCGCGACGAAATTATCGCGATACGTCTCGAGGGCCGTCGACAAGCGGAAAGGAGCAAAGTGGCTGGCAAACACGAACGGGAGACCCGCGCGAGCCGCGATCATCGCACCATTTTCCGACGAACCCAGCATGAAGAACGGCACGTGGCTGCGCAATCCCGGAAAGGCGTTGACGCGGTGCGCCATCGGCCCCGTGTAGCGGCGCAGCTCGGCTAGATCGTGCTCAAAATCCGGCACATCCGACTTCCCCCGACGCAAAGCCTGCGCCGTCATCGGATCCGTGCCTGGTGCGCGCCCCAAACCTAATTCAATCCGGCCCGGGTAGAGGGCGTCTAAGGTGCCAAACTCTTCCGCAACGTGAAGCGGTGCGTGATTAGGCAGCATGACCCCGCCCGCGCCGACCGAAATAGAGGCCGACCGAAATAGAGTGCGTAGCCGACGCTACTTGCCCAATCATGATCGTGGTTGCCGACGACGCCAACGACTTCGAATTGTGATGCTCGGCGAGCCAAAAACGGTCGTAACCAGCACGTTCCGCCGCCCGGGCTGAACAGATCGTCGCGTGGAGAGCGTCCGACATTGTCATGCCCTCACTCACCGGAACAAGGTCAAGCAGACCGAGTTCAATGTTGCTGAGGCCGTTGGCGCTGGTAACTGAAGACTGGCCTGATGATGCGTGGCCTGATGACGGATTATCTGGGTTAACCATGAACACCCTTCCTACGGTTTTATCAGTGCGGTTCTAACTGTCGAGATTCTTTGTTGTGTTCGCTCTACACCCCATAACAACGGTGACGGCCAATTCCGTCCATGATTCTCACTCCGTGCCGTCAGTCGTAGTCCCGCGAGCCTCACTGCTGGCACCCTGCGCGCGCCCTTTATGCTGGTCTGCATGGTTCGTGCTCTTGGAATTCGTGACGGGCTCAACCCCTCACATGCCCGTGTACCGGCAGGTGCAGCGCCTATTACGGCCGATGATTTCCTCGAGCACCTGATTTCCTCTCAACGGCACCGCCACCCCTCCGATACCTCCGCTGCCCGCGCAGAACGGTTCACCGACGGGCTCGTTCGTGATGGCCGGGGACGCGTCCTCAACCCCTCCGACCTGCTCCAAACGAATGACGAAATGTGGTTCTACCGCATGCCTGCCTACGAAACACCGGTCCCCGGGCACTGCACACTGGTGTTTTCGTCACCGGGGATTCTCGTCGTCGATAAACCACCATTTTTAGCGACGATGCCCAGGGGCCGGCACATCACGGAAACAGCCACCGTACGTCTTCGGCGGGCCACCGGCAACGACAACCTCGTTCCTGCCCACAGGCTCGACCGCCCGACCTCTGGGCTTCTGCTGTTCACCACTCATCCTCGCTATCGCGGGCCGTACCAAACGCTGTTCGCGCGTCGGCAGGTTCAGAAAACATACCAGGCAATCGCCCCCTACCACCCTGTTCTCGCGGAAAGCACTCGCCGCGCCGAGATAGAGCACGTCGCCATCGACTCCGGCACCATCAGCCTCGAGGACGACGGTATTCACGTCCATCAACGCATGGAAAAGACACACGGTTTTATCCAGGCACGGCTCGAACCCGGAGAGCCCAATGCGGAGACCGTCATTTCATCGATACGCATGTTGAGCGACGACGACGAACGCGCACTCCGGACGCGGTATCACAACTGGTTCGGGGACCCTTTGCGTGACACCCGCTACGCCCTCTACACCATGCACCCGCTATCGGGGAAGACCCACCAGCTGCGAATGTGCCTGAATTCCCTGGGAGTGCCCATTGTGGGCGACCAGGTCTATCCGCGGATATTGCCCGAAGCTATCGACGCTCACCAGCATGTTGATGAGGCATGGTACCAGCCCCTATGTCTGCGATCCACGCAATTGAGCTGGACTGATCCCAACCTCCACCGACCCATCACCGTGACGGCGTCAGATCTGACTCACACACTGGGGCTGAGCAGATAACTGCGCCATCATTGCGGGCAACTATGTCCGGCCCAAATGCTAGTATCCTGGCATGGCCACGAAGGACCCCGAGCAGCATTCATCCGGCGCTAATACCGCCAGGTATGAGGGTAAAAAGACGCTTGCTACAGATAGTGTGGCACAGTCCGCGGGCGCTCGGTTTTCCTTCATCACTTCATGGGTGAGTGCGCTGGCACTCGCTGTGATCTTCGCTATCGGTGGGTGGCAGCGACGGTGGATTAGCGACGACGGACTCATCGTCCTGCGCACCGTCCGTAATCTTCTGGCTGGTAACGGACCTGTTTTTAATGCGGGCGAGCGCGTTGAGGCCAATACATCCGTTGTGTGGCAGTACATTATCTACGGCATTGCCGCAGTCTCATCGGCGCGCCTAGAGACCATAGCCATCTACACAGGCCTGGTTTTCTCGGTTCTCGCGGTCGCGATTGCTGCTCTGGGATCGGCTGCTCTTCGCCGTTCACCGGGGGCCCTGTTTATTCCCTGTGGGCTACTGCTCTATATCTGCCTCCCGCCAGCACGTGACTTCGCGACCTCGGGGTTGGAGTGGGGGCTCTCCATCTTCTGGATCGCTGTGCTGTGGTTCCTGATGGTGTACTGGAACAACGCCCGGGGCCGACGGGAGCGCCGGAGCCCCCTTCCCCGGTCTGGCTATGCCCTCGCGTTCTGGGCCGGATTGAGCTGGCTAGTCCGCCCCGAGCTTGCACTCTACGGAGCCGCCACCATCGTCGTACTCCTCGTTATTCATCGACGCTGGACACTCCTCGCGTGGGCAGTTCCACTTCCCCTCCTCTACGAGATTTTCCGAGCAGGCTACTACGGCCTCTTGGTCCCCAACACTGCGGTTGCGAAATCTGCCTCCGGCTCCGACTGGAAACAGGGCTGGCGCTATGCCCTCGATTTCGCTAACCCGTATTGGCTGTGGCTCATCATTCCCATTGCGGTCATCATTGGTATTGCAGTGTTCCGGGCCAACGGGCGCCGCACTCCGCTCCCCGTGATCATCATGGTGTCCTGCGGGATACTGCATGTGCTCTACGTCATCAGAATCGGTGGCGATTTCATGCACGGACGCATGTGGCTTCTCCCCCTGTTCGCCCTGGTCGTGCCCATCGCTGTTGTCCCCATCCGCTTCGCGCGTGCGTCATCCGCACAAGCACAACTCCCGACGGTTGAGGGGCACTCATGGCAAAGGCGCCACGAACATTCCCGCGCGACGCAGCAGCCACTGGCGGCGTCGGCAATCATCATCATTGCGGGATGCGCAAGTGTTGGAATATGGGGGATCATCCGCCTATGCGCTGGTCACCCCTTTACCCAGCCAACGACAGTCGCAGATTTTAAGCACCTCGACATCGTCGATGAACGCGAATTCTGGACTACTTTTACTGGGCACTCAGCGCATGACCCTCTCACCAAGGCGGAAGATTTTTTGGCTGCGCCCACCATGATTAACTACACGGGCTCGCTGGAAGGAACTATTCCCCACGTGGCCAACTCTTCTCACAGTGGAACCCCAGATCATGGCTTAACTACCGACGGCCCCCACGTCCAGCCCTTCGCCTCTGTCCCCACCAAATCCTATAAAGACATACGATTCGTCTGGACCCCCATCCCTAACTTCACCAGTCCTGAAGAAAAAGAGGCCATGGCCAAGCTTGGCAAGAAATCGTCGACCGTCGACGACGCCACCAGCCACTACGACGACGTACTCCGCACAGCCAGCGGACTAGATAACACCCCCGTCACGGTCTCCTACATCAACCTGGGGATGACCAGCATGAATGCGCCGCTCGACGTCCGGGTCGTCGACCCCATGGGGTTGGCAAACCCACTCGCTGCCCGCCAATCGCGGCAATCCAACGCGCGTATCGGGCACGACAAATCACTACCGCTGTATTGGCAACTTGCCGACAGCGCTACGCCGGTGGCCGACACTCCGTTCTGGGATAGCGAAAAGAAGGTTCACGCAGCACGAATCGCGCTCCACGATTCCGACTTTGTCTTATTATTTGAGGCATACCGCTCGCCGATGTCGCCGTCCCGGTTCCTCAAAAACATCGGATTCGCGCTGACCAAGGGGAATTCACTCGCGTTCTCGTCGAAACCCAGTGACTACACCACAAAAACCACCACGGACGACACGCAACCCAATTCCGTCCCCGTTATCCAACGGGGGCATAGGACCAAACTCGACAGCGATAAACGCTTACCCCGTTCCCTACAACCTGGTTACACCGCGCCGAAGACCAATGTTTTCCCCGACGCAGAAACAACCGAAGAAAACCACACCATATACCCCTAGGCTCACTCATGTCCTCTACTCCAGCCGGCACTAACGCCCCCATTGCCCGGGCTGACGCCATTTCCAAGTACTACGGCAGGCGACACCCGCGTCACCGCGCTCGACTCCGTCTCCGTCGAATTCCGAACCGGAGAATTCACCGCCATCATGGGGCCCTCCGGATCGGGAAAATCCACACTCATGCACTGCATGGCCGGGCTTGACTCCGTCAGCGAAGGCTCCACCTTCGTCGGCGACACCGACCTCTCCACCCTCAACGACAAACAACTCACCCGGCTCCGACGCGACCGCATCGGCTTCGTCTTCCAGTCCTTCAACCTGGTCCCCACGCTCACTGCCTCTGAGAACATCACGCTGCCCATGGACATCGGTGGCCATCGCGTCGACAAGGAGTGGTTCACGCACATCGTCACCTCATTCGGCCTCACGAAACGCCTGGATCACAGGCCCTCCGAACTCTCCGGGGGCCAGCAACAACGCGTCGCCTGCGCCCGCGCACTCATCGGCCGGCCCGACATCATCTTCGGCGACGAACCCACCGGCAACCTCGACTCCAACTCGTCCACCGAGGTCTTGACCACCCTCCGATCCGTCGTCGATGACTACAACCAAACCGTCGTCATCGTCACCCATGACCCCCTCGCGGCGTCATACGCAGACCGAGTGATCTTCCTCACCGACGGCCACATTGTCGATGAACTCACCGACCCCACCACAGAAGCCATCCTCAGCACCATGGCCACCATCGACAACCCGGATAACCAGGTCTCATGAACGCATCCGCCACACCCAACAATCAGCTGCGCCACCATCCCATGTGGACGCTCTCCTTTCGTAACCTCCCCGCGCACAAGGTTCGGCTCGCGCTCACCGTCCTCGCTGTCATTCTCGGCACAGCGTTCGTCTCTGGATCGTTCATCTTCACCGCGACACTATCAACAACATTCCCGGTGTCCGCGCCACCAACGAGATGACCGACATGAATGTCGCCGTCGCTAATGACGACGGCACCATGATCGACACTGGCGGAGCAACGGCACAAATCCTCCCCAACTACCCCGATGACGAGCAAGCCAACACCGCGTGGTCCATTACCCAAGGACACGCGCCTACCAAGTCGGGGGAAGCCACTCTCAACAGCAACGCAGCTAAGAAAAACAACATTTCACTCGGCGATCACCTCATCGTCGCCACACCCACCATGCGTACCGACGTCACCATCGTCGGGTTCTATACGACGTCGACGAACTTCGGCGGGTGGGCCGGCGTCGCCATGAACACCGACCAATTCCGCGAACTCGCCGGCACCAGCATCAGCTCCTACAACGTCGCCATCCAACCCGGCGCGGATAAACAGCAGGTCATGGGGGCCATCTCTCGCGCTGTCCCCGGCAGCACGGTTCAGAGTGGCGAGGATGCGTCCAAAGAGATGACGTCGAGTATTTCCAGCCAGTTGACCTTCATCAACTACTTCCTTTTGGCGTTCGGGGCGATCGGCCTCATTGTCGGCACGTTCATCATTGCGAACACGTTCTCCATGATCGTGGCGCAACGGATCCGTGAGTTCTCTCTCCTGCGTTCACTGGGTGCGTCGCGGGGACAGATCACGCGCTCTGTGCTCATCGAAGCTCTGATTGTCGGCATTGTCGGGTCACTTATTGGCATTGCTGCTGGATTCGGGCTCGTTCATCTCCTTGTTGCGGGGCTCAGCAAAACAGGACTTGACATGCCCGACTCCTCGATACCTCTCACGTGGCAGTCGATGGTGTGGCCACTGGTTATTGGCATCATTGTAACCCTGGTGAGCGCGTGGGCACCTGCCTGGCGGGCAGGCTCCACACGGCCTGTCGAATCAATGAACGCCACGACGCAATCCGCCCCCTTGCTCCGGCGAACGCTCATCGGACTCGTCGTCCTTGGTGGGGACGCGGCCCTCGCGTGGTGGGGAAGCTACGCCGACGACTTCGCGACACGGAACCGCATGATCATCCTCGGCATCGGGGCCGTGGCCATCATCGTCGGCGCTCTCGCCGTTTCCGCGGCACTCTCCCCCCCCCGCTTGTCAGTGGGATAGGGCGCGTCCTCGGACTGCCCTGGCGCTCCGTCGGTAAGCTCGCGGCGACTAACTCGTCGCGAAATCCCCGACGAACTGCGACTACCGCATTCGCCCTCACCCTTGGGCTCACCCTGGTGAGCTCCGTCGGCATGATCGGTGCCTCCATGAAAAGCACCGTGTCGGACCTTGTTGACAATGAACTCACCGCGGATCTCGTCGCAACGCCGCCCGGTGCGACGACGGGGAGCATGTTTTCTCTCCCCGGTGGTGTGAACAAGGAGATCGCATCTGTCGATGGTGTCACCGGAGTTGCACCCTTCTACACACTGGCCAATGCCACGCTGCGGGGAGACGACAAGAACCGTGGATATGTGATCTTCACGCCCGACAATCCACACGGTTACATCGATCTCAAGATGAAAGAAGGGAGCGAGGACCTCTCCCGGGGCGGAAGTATTATTCACGCCAGCTTTGCTAAGAAGCACGGCCTCCATGTGGGCGATACCGTCGACATAGACGCGCTCACGGCCGCTAGCCCGGGTTCTACTGGTGGGCTCATATCCCAAGGGGAAGCGCCCGCCGACGCACATGCTACCTCCACTGTCATCGGGATCATGGATAGCAAGCTCTTCCCCACCGCCCTGGTGTCACAGCAAGACGTCGACAAGATCAGTCCTGATAAACACACGTGGCGCAGTCTCATGACCACGATCCGCACCGACCACTCCATCGACGACGTCACCATGCAGAAAAGGATCAAAGAGAAGATCAAGCATTACG
>NZ_QFRA01000078.1 GCF_003243515.1 Corynebacterium kroppenstedtii | reverse complement strand
TCGCGGAGGTTCTCGGGCCCGCTCATTGTGGGGACGCGTTGCCCACGACCGTCCGGTAATGAGCCAAGCTGAGCTCGACGCTCGCCAAGACAGCGTGGACCGCTTGGGTACGTTCGGCCAGGGCGTCGTTTTCCTCGGACTGCTGTTCCACGCGGCGTGCGTCATTCTGCGTGGGCTGTCGGCGCACCGTTTCCCCTGGGGCAATCTGTACGAATATGTCGCCCTGGTGTCGCTGGTCGCGATGATCGTCGCCACGGTGGTCCTGACCAAGCGCAAAAACCGCATCATGTGGCCCTGGGTGCTGACTCCCGTGGTCGCGCTGCTGTTCTACGGCGGGATGAAACTGTACGCTGCGTCGGCACCGGTGGTACCCGCGCTGCAGTCATACTGGTTCCCCATTCACGTATCGACGGTGTCCATCGGTGCTGGTTTCGGGCTGATATCCGGAATGTGTAGCTTGGCGTACATCGTGAGAATGTTTCAGCCGGTGGGGGAAGAGCACGGCATCGTCGGGAAGATCGCGGGGCCGCTGCCGAGCGCTAAGCGGCTCGACCGGCTGGCATACCGCACCGCTGTCGTGGCGTTTCCGATTTTCGGGCTCGGCGTGATTTTTGGCGCGATCTGGGCCGAATCGGCGTGGGGGCGGTTCTGGAACTGGGACCCCAAGGAGACCATGTCGTTCGTCACGTGGATCCTCTACGCAGCTTACCTACACGCCCGAGCCACGACGGGGTGGAAAGACCAGCGAGCAGCATGGATCAACGTGGTTGCTTTCGGGATCATGGTGTTCAACCTGTTCTTCATCAACCTCGTGGTGTCGGGGCTGCACTCGTACGCCGGGTTGAATTAAAACTGCCCGGGATTGAGAACCGCGGATTTATTTAGGAGGTCCCCAGCCGAATATGCCGGGCTTACATACGTCCGGGAGGGCAGGTGGCTTGGTGTGAACTAAAAGTGTGGGGGGATATGGTCAATTTTCGGCCATTTTTCGCCCATATACCCCCGCAAAATTCGAGGAATCGGCCGACGTAAGCGTCGCCAGGAATTAGTTATCCTCATTTTCCGCGGACTGTGTGCCCCAAACGAACCTTGTGCGCCAAACGGATCTGGGAGCCAAACG
>NZ_QFRA01000023.1 GCF_003243515.1 Corynebacterium kroppenstedtii | reverse complement strand
CTATCGACATCGAATACACCCACTCCACCAGCATCCAAAAAGGCCAGATCTAACCCCCGGGGCGACACACCGACCAGACACACATTTGTCGTATAACCCTAAGTTCTTATAAAGAAAAAGTGAGATACTCTCCGGGAAATGAGAGTATCTCACCATCAAAAATAGACGCGATTAAAGAAAACTAGAGAATCTCTTTTATTCTGTTCGCATAATACTGGTTCCCTGCAGCGGTCAGATGACCCCACAAGTTATGTGCTTGTTCATCTATGTCCGCAGCGGCCAGTCGCTCACCAGTACCACAGCTGTTGTTATTGTTTTGTGCATTGATGCTGGCAGACATATCCAAGAATATAGCTCAATTGTCTTGAGCCAATTTTCTTTGAGACTCTCTTACGTTGTCTTGAGTTTGGTCAAGCCCATCGACGTGAACACAAGAAACGTTGCCCGCGAAATTAATGGGACAAAGGTTGCTCTGCCCATCCGTCAGATCCGGGTAACCGACGACTACGACCTTCGCGTTTGGTGCTAGCGAATGTACTCTTGCGATTTGGGACGACATTCCCTGCAAAAATGTAGCTTCCCGCTGCTCAGGTGTTTTCGCCACGTCGGGGTCCTGATAGGTGTCGTTCATCCCGAAAATAATGGTGACGAGCCGTGTGTCACTAGTTAGTGAGTGATCTCGTTCAGCATGATCTACCTGTGACTGGAAATTAAACGGGTGTGGAAGAGCTCCCGGAGCGCCCGAGCAGGCGTAATTATGTACTGAAGAACCAGTCTCATGCGCTACGCGGTTCGCAAAGTTATCTTCCCCAGTCGCGCAATAGCCTTCAGGAATCGGCAGGGTTGTGAACACCCCCGCTAATGCAGGATTATGTCCGGCCATAATTTGGATCATGTTCGGATTGGCAGCCAACGAATCGCCGAAACTGACATAGTTTCCCGGATCATCAGCCCGAGCACTTGTGATGCTCATAGCGGTTGCCACTCCAACGCCGGTGACGAGGCTGAGCCCAGCTATCCAAGTTGGGATCGATTTTGCAAGGCAACTGATTTTCATCCGAGAATGCCTTCCGAAAATGGCTGATACATCAAGAAAATTAACTCATGTGTATCAAATCGTTTATTTTAGGGGGAAATAAGTTTTCAAAAGTAAGCACATTGAAACCCAGACCGGGCAGTGTTACTCGGACTGGGTTTCGAATTGATTGAACTAGTGGCTGGCCCTTCGGAATTAGGTTCTCGTAGTAGGTGTTCTTCAAAAACTTCCTCAGGAGCTTTTCCCCTGGTAGCTTTCCGTCGTTCATCGCGGAAGCGGAATGGAGCAGGGCGCGGATGTCGTATTGCACTGGGTAGATCGGCGGGATATCGCGCTTGAGGTTCAACAATCCGTAGACTGCCATTTGGCCTGTGCGCGCTGAGCCCTCGGTAGTGAACACGCAGTCATCCGGAGTCTCAACAAACTGACCAGTGAAGCCCAGGTTGGTGGACCCAGCCGGCACAGGATCAGGCCGGTCTCCCGCACCACGTGGGACAAACTCGGACGTGATGTACGGCATCACGGCCAGACGAACCTTGGTGTGTTTGATGGTTTTCTCCACATCGTCAACGCCAAAGTGGTAGCAGAACTCGCGGAGAATTTCCTCACCCGTGCATTCCAGCATGGGCTTTCCTGTTACAGTGCCCTTCTTCCACCAATGGAGGCCATATGCCCATGCGACACACAATCCATCCTGTTGGCCAAGGAATTGCGGTTGACGGTGGACGGTAAGAGAGCACAACCAGGGTGAATCCTGTGACGTGATAATCCCAGCCGTCACTGCTCGCCCGTTGAACACGTCGCGGTGGCTGAGTTCCTTAAGCTTCTGAGTAAACGGGTTGTCGTAACCGTCGTAGAAGTTGAAACTGATCGATTCCCATACCGTAGATTCTGGGTCCGAGCAGAACCGCTCCGGGCGGCCACAGTTTGGCGCCTTCTCAGCAATGTTCTTCCATAGGCTCCACGCCGGCCCCGGGGTCTTCTTGAACTCCGGCACCGTGTTCATGTCCCCGTAGCCGGTGGACTCTGTCAGCGAACCATTGGTAACGATAACAATGTCCTGGGGCCGCGTCGGGATTGTCTCCTTATTTGTGACAATGCCGGTGACAGTGAAGCTGCTTCCTTTGACGTCGATATCGAGGTCCTTGACGCAGGTTCCATACTGGAACTTCACCCCTTTGTCTTTCAGGAAGTTACGGAGGGGCTCAATGAAGCTGGTGAACTGGTTGTATTTCGAGAACCGGAGGCAGCTGAAGTCGCTGAAGCCTGGGAGGTACTGCAAGAAGCGGTGGAAGTATCGCTTCATCTCAGTGAGTGACTGGTAGTCCTGGAAGGCGAACATGGACCGCCACAAGGTGTAGAAGTTGGACTCGAGGAAATCTTTCCCGAACCAGTCTTCAATGGTCTTATAATAGGTGTCTTCTTCTTTGACGAGCAGCAGCTTGACGATCTGTAATTGAGCTTTCTTGCTCAGCTCTAGTTTGGGGTTCTTCAGCCGGGTCTTGGCTTGGTTGCTGATGATTCGGCAGTTGGAGATGTTCGGGTCCTCTTCGTTGACCTTATTGAACTCATCCAACACGGTGTGAGGAGCAGGCATCTCAATGGCCGGCACATCTTTCATGATGTCCCAGAAACATTCGAAGTGCTGGCCCATTTCACGGCCACCGCGAGCAATGAAACCCTCCTGGTTATTACCCGCACCATCGAAGGAACCGCCGGCAACATCGAGTTGTTCCAGGAAAGTGATGTTCTCACCCGGTATTTGCCCATCACGCAGCAGGTAACCGGCAGCAATCAGGTTACCGATACCACTACCGACGAAGTAGGCCTTGCGGTCTTTGATGTCGCTAGGCACTTCAGGCCGCGTTTCAATGTACTTGCCCATGTCATTCTGGACGAAACGGTTGCCAAACTGATCCGTGGGGTACGTGGACTGATAAATGCTCATGAGCGAACTGCCTCCATAATCAACAATGACAGACAACATTTTTCAAGAATTTGAGAAGTATGCTGATCTGTCTATAGATTAACTTTAGGCTAATTCATAGTTGTTTTACTGTCAATAAAATTATATGTTTTAATCAAAAACAAAATGAAAGAATGGGCCGCAATTAGTCATATTTTCTGCGGCCTCTATTTTTCGCAATTTTCAAATTCACTGAGTCTAAACTCATGCGGTTTATAACCGCTATTCGAACAGTACAAACGGAGGACTAACCGTTCATATCGAACGTCTCGGCCCACTCAGCCGCATCCCCGAAATCTTGCGTCCGTTGTTGAGTAAACACGACGTGATGCCCATCCGGATCAATAGCGTGAAGATCGCGAGTAAACCACGGTGTGTCCTCTACGTCACTAATCGATACCAAAGGCGAATCTTCTGCACGGGCAACAAGCGATTGCCGTAGCGCTTCAATGTCCTCCCCGTGCACAGCGATGGATACAAAACTCACGTCAGGATTCGGCCGCGCACTTCCCGCAGCAGTTCGCACCAACAAAATATCTTGATGTCGTAAACGTCGTAGGTGGATAACAGCGGGTTCGCCACCAGGATCAGATCCTGGAACACGCGCTAGGGTGATAAAACCCGCAGCCTGATAGAAGCGTTCGCTCCGCCCGAAGTCTTCGACGGCGAACGTGGCAAACATGGGCATCGGATAGATTTCCCGGTCTGGTGACATACTCATGGCTGCAGTATCACAACCTCACGCGGCGTCACTGCAAAACTGAGGGCAACGTCGGCAGTGAAACGCCCCGCTCTACTCCCACTGAGCCGAATCCGCATTCACGCCATAACAGGCAGAGTTGGCGTCGATAATCTCCCGCATCCACACAGATAAACCGTCACCATACCTGTCAAAATGGGCGGCAAAACGAGGATCATCGGTATAAAACCGCGCGATAAGCACATGTTTAGATGGCGTCACCGGGAAATGTCGCGATAATAACTTTCTATGCCGTTCGGCCAAAGAATTCGCCTCGAGGCAGCCGGGGGTAATGCCGGAACGCATCGCATGGGCACACGCTTGCTCAAGCTCCTGCATTTCTGAAGCAAAGCTGCGCCACTCAGCTCTCCCCATATACTTTTGGTTTGCTACCGACTGTGCCCAGTCTTCAGTATCTCCCCAGGTCGCTTCGGCCTCCTCGACATATGCCCGATATTTCGGCTCGCCAACAATAGTGGCTATATCATCCAACGAAACCGGCCCTCGTGGACGGCATTGTTCCAACAATCGATCGACAAGCTCCAATTTGCGGGCCACATCGTCTCGATCCTTCTCAAGGGACCGGCGCTGGTGCTCAAGGTTCCGAACCAATACCGAAATCTGGCGAGCATCCATAGAGAGCGACGTCTCCTTCATACCTTCGGAATCGTCGTGGCCGTAGGCAGCCTGTCCCTCCCCCAGAACCTCTTTCACCTGGCGTAACGGCATGCCCGTCGATCTATACAACAGAACCAACTGAGCCCGCCTCACGTCAGCGGTTGAATACAGCCGATGGCCTGCCCATGTTCGCTCCGCGGAACACAGGACTCCCTTTTCCTCCCAATAGTGGAGAGTCCGGACCGATACACCCAGGCGTTCCGCAAGCTCCCCCACCGTGAACACGTGAAGCTCGTCTCCATGATTATCAGCCGTCATATATCAAGTATTTCCCCTCACGCCGCGTTAGGTCCCAGCCAAATGCGGCGAGGGCCTGAGCTTTCACCAGGACGCCGGGGATCAAAGGAAACCTATTCGCCCTGGATATCCACCACAACCTTGCCGCGGACACCGCTGCCCGACAGGTTTTCAGCTCATGCGGGATATCGACGTAATTAATTGTGCGGCCCACCAACGGTTTCAGCACGCCGTCCTCACAGAGCTTCGCGAGGTGCGTTAACTGTTCGCCGGAGGGGTGCATCAGCAAGAACTCGTACCTCACGCCGGCCTTCTTCGCCGCACGTCGCGTCGATAAGCTAATAGCTCCGAAGAGCAAGCGGAGCACAGGGTTCAATTCCTGCTCCTTAGCCAGCTGCGGCGTCGGGTCCGTTGAAATAGCCACAACGACGCCACCCGGCTTCGTGACCGAGATAGACCGCTTGAGCTGGGGTCCGCCGATCGGATCAAACACCATATCAAGGTCACTCACGTGCTCCTCAAAACGCGGCGTCCGGTAATCAATGACCTCGTCGCGAACGAAATCGGCGTTCTTACCTGAGGCCGTCACAATGACATAGGCGCCCAAGTGGTGCGCCATCTGGACAGCCAAGCTGCCCACCCCGCCCGAACCAGCGTGGATGAGAACACGATCCCCCGGCTTAACCTCAGCTTTCTCCGTCAGCGCCTGCCACGCCGTCAAGCCAACCAAGGGCAGGCTCGCGGCATCGGTGAACGACATCCCCTGGGACACCAGCGCCACCGTGTCCTCGTGGATGGCGAAAAACAGCGCAAACGCACCCACCCGATCCGACTGGGAACGGAAGAACACGCGATCTCCCGGCTTAAAACGCGTCACTTCGGAACCAACCTGGCTGACTACGCCGGCACCATCACTTCCCGGATCAACGGAAAATCAAAGGACATCAGAGCCCGCATCTCCCCGTTCAAGATCTTCTGATCAACCGGGTTGAACGATGCTGCCCGAACGCTAATCACCACGTCATGCGGATCCTGCTGCGGAACAGGCATATCTTTCTGCGTCAGCCGCTTCTTAATAACCCGTGGCCACCCAGACGTCATGCATGATGTCGGAGTCGGGGGCATTGGAGGCAGGGGTATCGGCGGCGGGGATATTAGGGTCGGGCATCTTCGAATTATTAACAGAATCGTTCATTCCTCCACCATAGACACAAAATGGCGAGTGCGATGTGACAGCGCCACCACCACGTGACTATTCCCACAACACGAACACACAGCATGCACCCGCAAAAGTGAACCAAGAACAGATAATCTGAAACCGTGTTCTCTGGTTTTTACGGCTCCCCCGTTTCACGCAGACGATTCCTCGCCACAACAGCTGCCACAGCCCTCGCAGCGGGAACACTCGCCGGCACCACACTCGTCACCGGAAGCGGCACAGCAGCCGCCGGAGACGCACCGCACCCCAAGACATTCCTCCGCACCGGACAGCACGGTGAACAGGGCCTCTTCCACTGGGGCGTCGCCACCTCTGGTTTCCAAGTCGAAGGCGACAACCGCGACAGCAACTGGAGCCGCTACGCCACCGATCCGAAAGATCCCGACGTGGACCCCGTCGGCAATGCTGCAGACTTCCGCCACCGCTACAAGGAAGACATCGCCAACGCCGCGTCGCTCGGCGTGAACACGTTCCGGTTCGGCGTCGAATGGGCGCGCATCGAGCCCCACCCTGGACAGTTCGACCAGAAAGAAATTGCGTACTACGACGACGTCGTTAAGGAGATCCCGTCCCATGGCATGGTGCCCATGATCACCATGATGCACTACGTCTATCCCAGTTGGATCGAGGATAACGGCGGCATCACCAGCGACTACGCCGCCGAGCACTTCCAGGAATACGCCAACTTCATCACAGACCGGTGGGGTGGCAATGACACCATGTGGATCATGCTCAACGAGCCGTTCGTATTCTTCGGACACGACGTCGAAATCGGCATTGCGCAGGCCACTGACCTGCCGAAATACATCGATACCATCGTCAGGCTCAACAAGATCGGGCACGATGCCGCGCACAAGGCTGATCCGAAGGCCCAGACCGGCACGAACTACGCATTCCTGCCCACCATCGCTCCTGTGCAGCGCGAAATCCTGCAGAAACGCGTAGAGCCCGACGTTGACTTCGTCGGCATCGACTTCTACTACAGCGTGTCCGCCTCGAACCTCAGCGCGATTAATGCCGCGTTCGGGGACTTCGCCAAGGTCACCCCGGAGCCCGAGGGCATTTACTACGCGCTCCGCCAGTACCACGAACTGTTCCCGACGAAGCCGCTGTACATCGTGGAAAACGGCATGCCCACTGACAATGGCGCGCCGCGGCCCGACGGGTACGAGCGCGGAGACTACCTGCACGACACCGTGTACTGGCTCCAGCGCGCCAAGGCCGACGGCATCCCGCTGATCGGGACAACCATTGGTCACTCGTCGACAACTACGAGTGGGGCGATTACAGCTCGCGGTTCGGGCTGTGGACCGTCAACATCAAAGACGACCCCACGCTGAAGCGCACGCCGACGCCGGCCGTGGACACGTACCGGGACATCGTCGCCAACGACGGAGTGCGGCCCGACGCAAAGCTCAACCGCGTCCCCTCGGTGTGTTCCTTCGATGCACTCCCCTCGTCATGCACCAAACCTGCCGACCCGAACGGGCCACGGGAACCACTACTAGCTAAATAACAGCTGGCCACGTATCTGTCCTGGCGGCGTTGGCTTGTGCCACGCTGACCTGACCACACTGGCTTGGCCTCCCACCCTCCCCATTTCCTGAAAGCGACACACCCATGTCACTCACGCATGCCCTTGCGACCAGCGTCGCAAGCGCCCTCGCCGCAGCGTTGATCAGCGCATCTCCGACACCAGCGCTCGCTGGTGCCGCGCAAACCACCGCAGCGGACCCGACGCAGCCCTCCCACTACCTGGGCAGCGTGCCCACCGTCGAAAAGTTCGACTGGGGGAATGACCCCACCTGCGTGCCGACGCCCGAGCACCCCAACCCCGTCGTCCTCGTCCCCGGAACGTGGGCCGGAGCGCACGACATGGCACCACTGGGGACCTACCTGCACAAGCGCGGGTACTGCATCTATGCACTCACCTACGGCATAGATAACAGCTCGATCAGCGGAAAAGCGATGCAAGTCAAAGGCGCGATCACCTCGCATCCCGCGGGTGGACTGGGTGACATGTACACCTCCACCGACCAACTCCACGACTTCGTCCACAACGTCGCCACCAACACCGACGCAGGTGCGGCATCCGGGAAAGTCGATATTGTTGCGCACTCACAAGGTGGGGCCATCACCCGCATGATGCTCAATGAGTACGGGGCTGAGCAGGTTTCGCACGTCGTGACTCAGTCCGGCACCAACCACGGAACAACGGAACTCGGTGTTTCTGCTCTCCAGCCAAACCAAAACCCGCTCCTGAGCACTGCGGGCAACAACATTCTGGGTACAGCTCCCATGCAGCAAGTCACCGACTCGGACGTCGTTGCGCACCTCACCAGCATCCCGGACACTGAGCCCGGGGTCGATTACACAGTTATTGCCACTGAAACGGACATTGCGTCTACCCCGCCAAAAGCCGGCTACCTCACCGCCGGGCCAGGGGCAACAGTGCGCAATGTCATGATCCAAGACGTGTGCCGTGTCGGCTTCTGCTACAGCCACGACGACATGCGGGACAAGGCCCCGAGCCACGAGCTTGTCGACCACGCGCTATCCGGGCGCGACGTTCAGTGCACGTCATAAAGATTTCACCATGTCGTTAGCGTTGAATAGCGTCAACCGCGGGTAACGCTCCCGCAGAGCCTTCACCGCAGCGACATGGTCTTTCTCATCCCGCACCGTGGTGATATACGCAATGTCATCGGCGGTGAGATCGGGCTTGAAGCCCGGATCGATGCCCCAACGGGAACCCCACCAGCCCACTAAGACGTAGGCTGCTAGACAAGCGAAGCTAGAGTACACCAACCATGCTGTGCCGGACGTCCAGCTATCGGTGCCCGCCAACGTCACGCAAGCGGGGACGAGAAAAGATATCACGAAGATGAGCTTCTTCATGCGGTGCGTCATGAAGTTCCCTTCCCTGGCCGACGACACGGGGTGTTCACCTTAGCGGTTGCGAATCTACGACTTCACCGTCTTCTTTGCCGACGATTTCTTCGCGCCTTTCTTCGAAGACTTCTTTTTCACACCACCACTAGCGGCTTCCTTGGCTCGCCGCTCCGACAGCAACTCACACGCCCGGGCATCCGTCATCGTTTCCGGGGTATCACCACGGCGCAAACTCGCGTTCGTCTCGCCATCCGTCACATAAGGGCCAAAGCGCCCCTCCTTGACGGTCATCGGCTTGCCCGACACATCATTATCGCCCAACTGCTTCAGCGGAGGCCTCGCCGCAGCACGACCATGGCGCTTCGGCTCGGCATAAATCCGACGCGCCTCGTCGAGAGTAACAGTTAAAATCTGCTCCTCATCAGCCAAGGAACGCGAATCCGTTCCCTTCTTCAGATACGGGCCAAACCGCCCGTTTTGGGCAGTAATAGCCTCACCGTCAGACGGATCCACACCCACTTCGCGGGGCAAACTCATCAGCTTCAAAGCCTCATCCAGCGTCACTGTCGAGGGCTCCATGCTACTAAACAACGACGCCGTCTTCGGCTTCAGCATCTCCGTGACCAGCTCGTTGACGCGCTTCTCACGCTTCTTCGCCGCCGTCTTCGTCTCACGGTTCAGCGGCTTCTTGCCCTCCGCCTTGCGGGCTTCATCATCGGCGTCCCACTCGGCGTCGACAGTCCCCAGGGCTTTCGCCTCGGCCTTCTCGCGCTCATCATCACGAACAAGCTCCGTGACGTAGGGGCCATACCGGCCCTCTTTCGCCACGACCATCCGGCCGTTGGCGGGGTTCTCCCCAAGCTCACGGCCCGTCGGTGGCGTCGCCAAGAGTTTCTCCGCCAACGCCAGGTCCAGCTCATCCGGGGTCACCGTGTCGGGCAGATTAGCGCGCTGGGGCTCGTCGCTGCCCGCAGGCGTGCGCTCCAGGTAGGGCCCATAGCGGCCCACGCGCACCACAATCGGGTTGCCATCCTCGTCATCGAACATGTGGAGCGAGTTCACCGCGCGGGCATCGATGGTCTCCAGGTTCCCGCCGACGAGGTGCTTCAGGCCACCCAGGCGGGCGATCGTCTCCGCCTTGGCACTCGACGCGCCGTCGTCGCCATAATAAAAGCCCTCTAACCAGTGCGAACGATCCTCGGAGCCGTTCGCGATAGAGTCCAGCACGTCCTCCATCGAGGAGGTGAAATCGTAATCGATCAGCGAGCCGAAGTTTCGCTCAAGGAGCCCGACGACGGCGAACGCCACCCAGGAGGGCACCAGCGCATTGCCGCGCGAATACACGTAGCCGCGATCCTGGATCGTCTTAATAATCGACGCATACGTCGACGGGCGGCCAATGCCCAGGTCCTCCATCTTCTTCACCAAGCTCGCCTCAGTGTAACGAGCCGGCGGAGTGGTCGAGTGGCCATCGGCGGCCGCGTCGGTAGCGGTCAGACCCTGCCCCTCGGTCAGAACAGGCAACCGCTTCTCCGCATCATCGGCAACATTGCGACCGTCAGCAGTGCGGGATACCTCCACATAGGCCTTCAAAAAGCCGGGGAAGGTAATGGTACGGCCCGTCGCCATGAAGACGCAATCGCGGCCATCCGTGGACTCGCCCGCCACGAACACCTTCATCGACGTGCCCTTCGCGTCGGCCATTTGCGACGCGACCGTCCTCTGCCAAATCAGCTCGTAAAGCTTGAATTCCTCCGCATCCAACTGGCCGCCCAACTGGCCCGGAGTAGCGAAAGACTCGCCAGCAGGGCGAATGGCCTCGTGAGCCTCCTGCGAGTTCTTCACTTTGCGCGAATACTGGCGCGGGGCACTGGCAACGTACTTTGCCCCGTACAGCTCTCTGGCCTGCGCGCGAGCAGCATTAATCCCGGACTCCGACAATGTCGTCGAATCCGTACGCATATACGTAATGTGGCCGTTCTCATACAAGCGCTGCGCGATGCGCATCGTCCGCTCAGATGTGTAATGCAATTTCCGGCCAGCCTCCTGCTGAAGCGTCGAGGTCATAAACGGAGGATACGGGCGCCGAGTGTACGGCTTCTCCTCGACGGACCGCACCGACATCGCCGCGCCCGACAGCTGGTCGGCCAGATCCTTGGCCGCTTTTTCGTCGAGAGCGACGGCCTTCGACTTCAGCTGGCCATCGTCGTTAAAGTCCCGGCCCTGAGCGACGCGCTGACCATCGATTTCCGCCAGCCGAGCCGGGAAGGAGCGAGGTTCACCCGACGCGGTGTCGGCGCCGGCGGTGGAGGAACCCGGCGTACCAGCGTCGGCACCCGAACGAAGGGCAAAGTTACCCGTCAAATCCCAATAATCGGCGGAGGTAAACGCGATACGATCCCGCTCACGCTCCACAATGACGCGGGTAGCCACCGACTGCACGCGGCCGGCGGACAGGCGGGGCATGACCTTCTTCCACAACACCGGCGAGATCTCGTACCCATACAGCCGGTCCAGCACACGGCGGGTTTCCTGGGCATTGACCAGGTTTTGATCCAGCTCACGGGTGTGTTTCGCCGCTTCCAGAATCGCCGGCTTCGTAATCTCATGGAACACCATGCGGCGCACCGGCACCTTGGGCTTCAACACCTGCAAAAGGTGCCACGCAATAGCCTCGCCTTCGCGGTCGGGGTCTGTGGCCAGGTACAGCTCATCAACCTGCTTCAGCTTGGCTTTGAGGTCCGCGACCTTCTTCTTTTTGTCCTGGTTAACCACATAAAGGGGAGCGAAGTCGTTCTCGACGTCGACACCCAAACGAGCCCACGGTTTCTTCTTATACTTCGCGGGCACATCTGCTGCACCTCTCGGCAGGTCGCGGATATGGCCCACGGAGGCCTCCACGATGTAATCCGAACCGAGGTACGGCTGTATCTTTCGAGCCTTCGTCGCCGACTCCACAATGACCAGCCGTTTCACACCGTCTCCTTCGGCGCTACCAGATGCTGCCACGTTGGGTTCTCGCCTTCCCTTCACATAAGCCCATCGCAATGCTCCGAACCAAAGCTAGGCCACATAACTCACCATGAGCTGACCACGATCGCAACTGGGCGTTTCCGTGCCACCTTAGACCATGCACTATAGACAAACGCAAAATTACATATGCAAACCACGTAAAGGGGGTGAAAAGCCCTTCCACCGATGACAACCAGTGGAAGGGCTGATTTTTATAGTCGACATCGCACGCCATCAGTCATGGCAGTGATCCGGTGAGGACTTACTAGTGAGTTCTTAGAGAGCGCGAACCTGCTGAGCCTGAGGACCCTTAGCACCTTCACCAATCTCGAACTCGACCTTCTGATTCTCCTCCAAGGTGCGGAAGCCGCTTCCCTGGATCTCCGTGTAGTGGACGAAGACGTCCTGCGAGCCGTCTTCCGGAGCGATGAAGCCGAAGCCCTTCTCCGCGTTGAACCACTTCACAGTTCCCTGTGCCATACCTTGTACCCAATTTCTATCGTGCAGCAAAACGACAACCAAACTCAACGATTATCGTCGAAGACCAAGCGTACTCGATCTATTTCAATGCAGCCACGTGTGGCTACCAGTGATCACACTTGCCGACGAAATATGCAGGTCACAGGGTGAACCTATGGCCTCTTGCTGATGCAACTGCTCACAGACCCTCCCCATTGGCCATTATTTTTATTATGCTCGAAAGAACTTAATGTAACCATGCTGAGTAAATGGTTCTGAGTACATGACCTGCCCCCTCTCCCCTTACCCGAAAGCTCCCTTATGACAACACACCGCAGCCCGCACACACACTTCAACCAGCGTCGGCCCCAACACCGGAAATCTGGCTTGTCCAGCTTGCCCGGCAACATCCCGTCTAAAACAATCGCCGCCACCGTCATGGCCACGACGCTGTCCTTTTCTGCTCCTGGCCTCGCCCACGCTGGCCCGTACCCACACCCCACACCGCAGGATTCTGCATCCGCACCGGCGCCGTCGGATACAGCATCAGATAAGGCGTCGGAAACGGCCAAGCCCGAAGACAACCCCACAGCTCAAAAGCTCACGTGGGGGCCGTGTCCGCCCGGCAGCATGACAGTTGAACGAGCACAGTGCGCCACCATCACCGTCCCCAAGGACTACGCCGACCCCGACGCCGGAAACATCGAGCTCACCATGAGCAAAATCCCGGCACAGGGAACCAAAAAGGGCACAATCGCAGGGAATATCGGCGGACCCGGACTTGACACACTCGCGATGTTCACCGACAAAGCACCACAAAACACAAGCACCGGGCATATTCAGATGCCCACCGAGGTTCTGGAGCACTATGACCTGATTGCCGTCGAACCCAGAGGCTTGACCTTTGGCACACCACTCGAATGTGACGAAGATCTGCTCGAATCGCTCGCTCCCGGTGAAGGCAACCTGTACCGGGCGTGCGAGCGTACACAGCCCGGGTACGTTAAGACCATCAACACCGAAAACACGGCTCACGACTTGGAGGAAGCACGGAAAGCCCTGGGTGAGGACAAGCTCAATCTCTATGGTGTCTCATACGGGGGCCTTCTCATGTCGACCTACGCCACATTGTTCCCCGAGCACACCAACAAAGTGGTGCTCGATTCCAGTATGTCACCCAATGACGCCTGGTTCGGGCTCGGCGGGAGCCGCATCAAGATCCGGAAAGAAGCGATGAACGCTTTCTTCGATTGGATTGCTCACAACAACGATAAATATCACCTAGGAAAGACGCCTCGCGAGGTATACCAATCTTTCACTCGGGTCATTAAAGCAACATATAACGTGACTCCACCGCTGACACCCCCGCCAGCCAACCGCGATGACGTGAGCGCCGTTCCCGACGACTACGCCGACAGCGCCGTCAAACTGCTCAGCGCCGTCGACTATGTCTACTGGAGATCACAAACATTCGCCGAGTCTTTTGACCTTCTAAAACGATTCGGCGCTGAGCAAGCACTCTCTCCACTGGGTGAAGCTTTGTATTCCCAGCAATCGTGGCCAGATACCGCGGCCGCAATTGCAGAAAGCGCCTCCACCGATCCCATCAGGCCACTCGATGAAATCTTGGTGGAGAAGGAAAAGGAGCGAACGCCTGAACTAGCCAAGTTAGAGGAAATGATCAAACAAGAGGAAGAGAAAACAGATAACGCTGATGCGGATCACAGTGATGCGGAGGAGGAGACAATAAAGAACCTCTTTATGCAATCAACCCAAATGGGGTTGGTGAACCAAACCATTATGTGCAATGAAAATGCCAATCCTCCGGATCGGAGCGAATACATTCCTTCGCTGATTAACCAGTACACCGGTGGGGATCAATTCGTTGCCCTGGACCAAATGATCGCCAGCGGGCAGGAATGCGACGGATGGCCCCATAACAAACCGATCATGAAGGTCAACGGGGATAAATTGGCCGTCAAGCCGCTCAGCCTGGGCTATGACAAGGACACGGCGGTGACACCACACGGCGCTCCCGAGATGCGTGACGCCATGGGCGGCACTTTGCACACCTTCAAGGGCTACAGCCACGGTGTTCTTGACGGGAACGCGGCCGACGCGGCGGACATCGTATCCGAGTACTTCAAGGACTAATGCTCGGACAAGCTTTGATCCGCCACGGCGCTTCCAACGAGGCTGCTACATCGCAACCCAAAGGGGGCATTGCAGATGCTACTTCGTAGCGCTAAAATTTTCTTCACACATCAGTTTTAGTCCATAACCAAAAGGAATTCCCTTGCTCCCCTCGCTCAAGCGGATTGCGGCCTCGATCACATCAGTAGCCATCACGGGCCTAGCAGTCATATCCGCCTCCTCAGCCACCGCAGCCGCTCAGCCCACCCTACCGATCTCGCTGCCGACTTCTTGTACGGCGAACGCAACGATTTATATGCCGTTCATGGGGTCAAACTCCAGTACGTACCCGGCAGCTCCCTCATTATTCCGATATTCCGCAGTATTTCGCGCTATCAAATGCGAATAACAAGGTTTATACACTGCCGTACGATTCGGTCTTAACCCCCTATACGCAGACTTATCGGGAAACGCGAGATAGCGGTGTATCGCAAGCGGAGAATCTTATTAAAAAGATCGACTCCCAATGCCCGAACACGCGCTTCCACTTTTACGGGTATTCCGAAGGAGCTGATATTGCCTCTCACCTCGTCAATTCCATTGCGGAGGGATGGCCCCATCAGCAAAGACCAACTAGGATCCTCAGTCATGCAAGGTAATCCCATTCGGCAAACTAAGGGGGTTACGAACATTGGAACCGCCGCGCTGGACGATAAACCTCTTTTCGAGCCACTAGACTACGGCGGCCAATCAACCAAGGTCATGGAGATCTGTGATGCCAAGGACTTTGCGTGCGATACGTCAGCATCGGCGCCTGAATTACTCCACCACGTTCTGGGGGACCAAGCGGCGGATATCGCCCTGCTCAGAGGACAAATAGATATTCCTGCGATCGTTTCTAAACTTGATCCCCAGACGATTGCCAACATTATTGCCCAGGTGCCCAGCCACGGTGAAGGCGCATCGGTCCATAGTTATAACTACTTTTCCCGCACAACCTGATTCAGGCCATTACCTTCATCAAACAGCACGAGGCGTAGCGCACAGCAGTGGTGGCACACCCTCACAGTTTCGGCGAGGAACTCCTTGAGGGT
This sequence comes from Corynebacterium kroppenstedtii, assembly GCF_003243515.1. GTDB lineage: Bacteria > Actinomycetota > Actinomycetes > Mycobacteriales > Mycobacteriaceae > Corynebacterium > Corynebacterium kroppenstedtii_B. Next base: position 16,761 of record NZ_QFRA01000023.1, on the reverse strand, counting down.
ATCCGCGCAACGTTCCCCCGTTCCGAGATCCTGCATACCGAGATGCTTCCGGCGCGTCGCGGGCGGCACGGGGATTGGCCATCCTGGCTCCCCCGGACTTCCGCGACCACCTTGTTGACCAGGGCAGTGCACAACCGTGGGCCCACCAGGTGCGCGTCGCTAATGCTTTGTGGGAGGGGCATGACACGGTGGTGGCGACGGGGACCTCGTCGGGAAAGTCTCTGGGTTATCAGATGCCGATTCTGACCACTCTTGCTGAGGAAAAGAACGCGACCGCCCTGTATTTGACTCCGACGAAGGCGCTTGCGAATGACCAGCTGGCTCATGTGGCGGGGATGACGCGCGAGGTTGGTTCGCTCCGGGGTGTCAGTATCGGTGGGTATGACGGCGATACTCCGCCGGAGGCCCGGCGCGCGATTCGGGATAGTGTGCAGTGGGTTTTCACTAATCCGGACATGGTGCAGCTATCGGTGCTGGGTGCGCATGCGCGATGGGGGCGATTGTTGCGCAACTTGTGGTACATCGTTGTGGATGAGTGTCATGCGTATCGCGGGATGTTTGGTGCCCATGTTTCTCTTGTTTTGCGACGTCTTGACCGCCTGGCCAGGGCGTATGGCGCTTCTCCGGTGTTTGTGATGGCTAGTGCGACGGCGTCGCGTCCTGCGGTTCATGCGTCTCGGCTGTGTGGTCATGATGCTGATGGTTTCGTGGAGGTCGCTGACGACGCTTCTCCCTCCGGGGAGCGGACGGTGGTGTTGTGGGAGCCGAGTTTCCTTCCCGACATAGAGGGCGAGCATGGGGCGCCCGTACGCAAGCCTGCGACTCAAGAGGCTGCGGATGTGATGGCGAATCTTGTTGCACAGGGTGCGCGGACCTTGACGTTTGTGAGGTCGCGTCGGTCGGCTGAGACGGTGGCTGCCCGTGCGTCGGAGGCCCTTGGACGATTGGGGCGCCCCGAGGATGCTGCGAGGATTGCTGCTTATCGTGCTGGTTATCTTGCGGAGGACCGCCGGAAGCTGGAGCACGATTTGGACAATGGGAAGCTGCTGGGTGTTGCCACCACCAATGCGTTGGAACTCGGAGTGGACATTGGTGGATTGGATTCCGTTGTGGCCTGCGGTTATCCGGGGACGATTGCGTCGTTTTGGCAGCAGGCGGGACGTGCTGGGCGGCGCGGGCAGGGGTCGCTGGTCACGCTGATTGCCCGCGATGAGCCGATGGATACGTATCTTGTTCATCATCCCGAGGTGTTGTTGGGGTCGCCGGTGGAGCAAACGGTGTTTAACCCGCACAATCCGTATGTGATGGTGCCTCATTTGTATTGCGCTGCGGTGGAACGTCCGCTGACCGATGAGGAAATTGACCAGTGGGGTGCGTGGTCGAGTGCCAAGTATTTGCGCGACGCTGGCCTGTTGCGTCGCCGGCGGCGTGGCTGGTTTGCGGTGGAGAGGCCGATTGAGGCGTTGAGCGCGCCGGATGACGCTGAGACCTGTGGGGCTAAGGCAGCCGGTTTGGGTGCTCTTCTTCCTCCCGATATTTCCCCGGTTAACGCGCATTCGATGGTGAGTATTCGCGGTGACGATGGCGGCGACGTCGCCATTGTGGAGGGCGACACCGGCCGGCTGGTGGGGATGATCGATCAGGGCCGAGCCATGAGCCAGACGCACACCGGCGCTGTGTATCTGCACCAAGGCGATAGTTATGTCGTCGATGATCTCAGTGTGGACGATGGCCTGGCTCTGGTTCATCGCGAGGCTCCCGCGTGGATAACCTGGGCTCGAGAGAACACCGACATTCGCGTTCTTTCTACTCTTTCTTCCCACGAGTTGGGTGATGGCGTGTGGTTGGCTTTTGTGGAGGTTGAGGTCACTCACCAGGTTGTTGACTACATGCGGCGAATGCCCAGTGGTGAGGTCCTGGACGTCGTGTCCCTTGATCTGCCGGAACAAACATTGACGACGGCCGTCGCGTACACGGTGGAGCCGTCCACCCTTCGCCGGTGGGGTGTGGAGGAGCGGGACTGCCCGGGTTCGTTGCATGCAGCTGAGCACGCTGCCATCGGAATGTTGCCTTTGATCGCGACGTGTGACCGGTGGGATATCGGCGGCGTGTCCACTGCGCTGCACCAAGACACTGGCTTGCCGACGGTGTTCGTCTACGACGGATACCCGGGCGGAGCGGGTTTCGCCGAGTGCGGGTACCGACGGTTCCACGAGTGGATTACAGCAACAGCAGAGGCTGTCGCCCATTGCGAGTGTGAAAATGGGTGTCCTTCCTGCGTTCAATCGCCCAAATGTGGGAATGGGAATGAGCCTTTGGATAAAGCCGGCGCTGTGCGGGTGCTCCGGGGATTGGAATCGCTGGGGGCGTGAGTTCGTGAATGTGAGTGTGCGAGCGGAAGCCGGTGAGTATGCGCCTTACCGCGCCCCTGCTTCTGCGGGCATCCTGTTCATGCTGGCCCGGCGCGGGCACTCGCGGCAGCCGTGAATGGTGAGTGCGCTCCCGATACCTCGACAGACACGATGACGTCTTCGCCCTCAAGCGTGCATGAGCGCAGCGAGGCGTGATTTTCTGTGGCGACCTGCTTGGCCAATGCGCAGGCCTCGGAGGACTCTGACGTTGCAGCCATTCCGGACGGCGTTGACGTTGTGCTAGCCGTCGAGAACTCGGGTGTCACGTTTTCCGGGTCTGGATTCGGCGCCGCGTTTTCCGAATGAGCGTTTGTAGGCGCCGTGGTGGCGATGACGTGGTCACCGTCGGCAATAGTTTCTTGTAGCACGTAGGCGGCCGTGAGTGCGGACAAATCCGCTGCTCTATCCGCTTTTCTGGAGTCAACTACTTTAGCCCCAACCGCAACCAACGTTCCGAAGACTCCGATGACCACTGTGCACACCACCGCTCCCACAACGGTCATCGACCCCCCGGCACCAGAATTCACTTCCGCCCACGTTTCGTTCCCCCCTCCATGTTGTGCCTGTCGTTGAGGCTCTAGTTATTCGCACCCACGTATCTCCTGCGCCCACTGATCGCGATCAGTTGCGCTTAACCGGATTAGCCAGCGTCACCGGAGCTTCCGATGCTCTCTTCATTCACGGCTACCGACGTCGACTCCGCATCTTTCAGTGGGTTCTTCACTCTCACCGTTACTTTCACAAAGCCGGGCTGACCTCCCGCGCCTGGTGCCGTCTTCACCCTCATCGTCGAGTTTTTCACTGCGCTAGCCAGGTGTTTTTCCACTTCAGAGCGGTTTTCTCCTCGTGCGATGGCGCGCCGCATTTGCCGACGCCTCCGTTGCCGCTACCTGATTCGCCACGGCCATGACCCCCACGATGACCATTCCCACGACGACGAGCACCATGGAGATCGCGAACGCAGCTTCGATAGTGACGCTTCCTCTCGTCCACCACGATGCCGTGGCGGTGGGTTGAGGGACGTCAGAACCAGCGTCGTGTTCCACGATGCACGGACCGGAAGAGGCCGACATGATGTCGTCGGCAAGCCGTGAACTTATCAATGCTCGGTTCACTTCTTTTTACTGTTCAGAGCATCTTCGATAATTCCTTTGAGGGCGTTTTCTACCTCGCCGCCTGAGACGATGATGTAGAGCAGCCCGGCAAAGGCGGCCGCAGCCACGCATACCAAGGCGTATTCCAAGGTGGCCATGCCACGCTCGTTGAACAGCGCCGCGCTGGCTCGATCCCACCACCTCATGGGCGAGGGGTCGGACTCGTCCGCGACATCCGAGATAGAAATGTCATCCGACGGAGAATCGACGGATCGCGAGGAGAGCTGAACCTCAGCGGCCTCTGTTGGGTGCGCTTCAGGGGCCACGAATGCATGTTCCTCGGCATTAAATGGCGAGTCTGTATCTGCCGATAGTTCGGCAATCTGGTTGGTGGATACTGCGTTGATAGTTACTGCACAAGTCATGATGAGTCCTTTCAAAAATGGCGGAATACAGGCCGCACCTCAATAACGAGGCCTAAAACACCAGGACAATGGATATGGAGAGACAAAAACAAAGAAAATAGAGCGAATGGAATATTGCGGTGGGCCACGACCACCCATCGGCACCTGGATCATGATGGTTGCCGTCGTCATGACAACCCCGATAACAGTCCGATAGCAATAGGAACTAGCCCCACCGCTATAAAGGCGGGAAGGAAACAGAAGCTCAACGGCAACGCCACGTACACGCTGGCTTTCTCGGCCTCCGCCACCGACTGGTCCGTCGCCCGATGCCGCATGTGCATCGACAACGCACCGATATCGGCCGCTAACCGAGCACCCGAGCGGGCACTCCGACGCGCACGTCGAGCAAAATCGCCGAGCACCTCATTTTCGGCGCACAATGCCCACGCGATATCGGAATCCACCCCCATTGCCAACCGGTTCGCCGTGCCCTTCCAGACGTCAACAAACTGGGACCCGCCACTATCGGCAACCGCTCCCACCGCTGCGCCTACCGGAAGGCCACACGACAAACACGCTTTCACCAGGTCCAAATCAGCGGCCGCATTCAACATGGCCCCCGCACGCCCCACACTTCCGACGTTCTTCTTCGCCGCCGTCACACCGCCACCGCCTTCGCCATTAGCGCGCGCGACCACTCTAGCCCCACGACCTCCAAAACAACCCCCACCAGGAGCAACAGGCCGCCGAGCTGCGTCGTCAATAAAAACTGAATGGAGCCCGCACCCATGGACTGACCCATCGCAACTCCGACGAGGGGCAGAAACATCAGCACGCGGGTCGACGCTCGTGGGCCCGCCAGCGACACCTCGGTCCGCTCCTGATGATGGAGTTTCGCCTGAAGATCTGCTGCCGTGGCCTGCATGACCTCCGCCAAAGGCACGCTAGTGCGGTGCGACACCAGCCACGCTCGAGCGATCGCCTGGCGCCCCACCTGATCCGGCTCGCAGGACCACGTGCTCAACGGAGCGCAAGGAGCGCCCAACCAGGCACAATGGTTCACCATCGTGCGAAGCTCGCGCGCGACTTGGCCTTCCACGTCATCCGCGCCGTCCATTTCGTCGGCAACGTGACGAACCGCTACCAAGGGGCTTGCACCGGCCAGGAGCTCACTCGCGATCATGCTGCTGGCTTGCGCCCACTGAGCTATTACTTGGCGTTGGTTAACGCGAACCTGTTTATCGCTGTGGGCTCGCTGACCCTCCACCACCGCGATCACACACGACAGCGGCACACCGACCGGGATCATCGCGCACCACCTCGCACAACGCGCTCCCACAATGGCCATGCATCGGTGCGGCCACCATCCGCCGTCCACACCATCACCACTCCGGGCGATGAAATGCCTGGATACAGCGGTTGTTCGTCGTTCCCCTTCCCGTCAGTTAGGGAGGAATTCTCCCTACCGGTGGCACTACTCCCACGCTCGCCAGGCGACGTAATGAGGCCCGCTCAACGTGGACAACAACCCGGATCGCGGCGTGGAATTGTGTTCTCACCGACTCTGGAGACATCCCCGCCATTGCGCCCAGGGCCTCACACCGCGCCGGAATTTCCTCCGGCCCGTTCGCGTGAATAGTGCCGCAGCCGCCGTCGTGACCAGTGTTTAAGGCCGCGAAAAGTTCCTGAATCTCGGCGCCGCGGATCTCCCCCACCACGATTCGATCCGGCCTCATCCGCAACGTCTGCTTGACCACGTCGCGCAACGTGATTTCCCCCTGCCCTTCCACGTTGGGCGATGTCGTCGTCAACGCGACAACATGCGGGTGACGGGGATGCAGCTCACGGGTATCCTCCACGCACACGATCCGCTCGTCCGGCGAGACCTCCGCAAGCAGGGCCGATAGCAGCGTCGTCTTGCCCGCGCCCGTCCCACCGGACACCACAAACGCCTGGCGGCTCTGCACCAACGAGCGCAACTCGTCAGCCATATCGGACGGCACACTGCCGCTGCGAGCAAGGTCATCAAGGCTGGTCAGGCCGTCCCCAGCACGCGCAACGACAAACACGGGTGCTCGACGACAGGCGGCAGCACAGCGTGAACACGAACGCTCCCACCCGCAGCGTCGCGTCGATAAAAGCCGTCTGAATATGGCGACGCGTCATCCAAGCGACGCCCACACGCGGCTGCTAAACGAACGGCTGTTGCCCGCACATGGTCGTCGTCGCGGAAGGGGGAATCCACCCGACACAAACCGGCTGGGCCGTCAACCCACACCTCCGAGGCCCCATTGACCAGCACGTCAGTCACATCCGGAAGGTCCAACAGCGGCTCCACCGGCCCGGCACCGTGAATCTCCCTACGAATCCGACGAACCTCCTGCACGACGCCCGACATCCCGATGCCCGGATATTCCGCCCGTACCGCCGAGGCAATTGCCGCGTGGACGTATCGCCATTGCCCTGCGCAAGCCTCATGCGGATTCGGTCGCTCGCCGGCCCAACCTGTGCCGAGAGCCCTGTCTTTGCCGACGCCCCTGCGTGTGCCAGGACGTCGTCGGTGTGAGCAGCCGAATTATCCGCGCCCGAATGACACGCCTGCACAAAACTCTGAACCCTGCTCATGCTGCCAACTCCCCCATGCGCGCGGCACGGCTCTGAGCACTACTTATGGCGCGCTGATCGGCTGGCAACGATGGCATGCCGTTCTTTATGTAGCCATCCGCGATCTCACGTAACTCAGACACCATGCGCGCAAAGCTCGACCGCCCGCACAGCCGAAGTCCGGTCTCCTCGATTTCCTTCGCGATCTTTTTCTCGGATGTGAACTCGGCCACCACCGGCATCGACGTCACAGATTCAACGTCTTTGACCCCCACCGACGAGACCGCCTCATGCTTCACTACAGACACCGGGTCCGCACCGCCCTGGCGCGCCACTCTCGGCCAGCGCACTGCCCCGCCTAAACCACGCAATGTCGCAGGGACGACCACAAAAACACAATCGCAGCCGGTGAAGTCCGACGCCTCCCACCAGGTCGCGCCCGACACGTCGACCACCACTGATAATCCCTCACGAGCGAGCGAACCGGCCACACGCTGCACCAATGCCCCTCGCTGATTCCACTCCACGGCCGCCGGAGCACCGCGCCCCACCGACAACACACCCACCCCCTCTAGGGTCGCGGGGATATTTGTCGCCACCGCGCGCCCATCAACCCCTCCGTCTTGCCACCCTCGCACGTTCACATCACCCCACCTCATGCCCGGTTCGCTCTCCACGCCGAGGAGGACATCGTCCGCGCCGGACACACAATTCGCGTCCACCACCACAGCCCCACGCCCTGACTGAGCCCACGACAACGCCAGACCAGCCGAAAGAGTACTTCCACCCGCGCCGCCGACGGCAGAGACCACCGCTACCCAACCGCCTGACACTGCGTTACGGGAGCATCGCGTCGACAATGCTTCAACCAAGTCGCCCGACCGCGCAGGCAAAACCATGACGTCCTCGGCACCCACCTGCACACCCCGCTCCCAAGGCGGAGTGCCCGCGCACACCACGAACACGCCGCGCCGGGGAGGGAGCGATAATGACGACACCTCGTCCAGGCCCTCGCAATCCGCCACCACCGCGTCGGCACTGCGCCACCGGGACGCCAACGCTGCGTCCATCAGACCGTCGATAAGCGAAAATCCCAGAACAGCCGCACATTGTTCGACTTCTGCTAGCAAGTGGAGGTCCGCCACTAAGCACACAATTTCTTTCGAGGACATGGCGACATCGTGGCAAAGATCGTCGACAGATCGTGCCGAAAAAGGGGCTGCACACCGGCCTCATTGTGGATAAAAAAAGTTATCCACAGATTTCACGCGCACACTACAGAGCACAGGTTGGACGGGGAACAGCCGCCTACAGGAATCCAGGGCCAGCGGCCTACAGATATAGAGCGACGGCCCGCATCAGGGGGGATCGATGCGGACCGTCTTACCCGGCTCGGGGGGATGGCCGGGGCGGGCCACGCTCCTCACCCTTCAAGGGAGGGGGCCCTGCGTCAACAATTTTGGCACATCAAAGGCGCAGAATGCAAGACCCTTTCTAAATACCCCCGCTCTGATGCGGAAAATCGCGCTCACCACTGACAATGCCCCCGTTTACCCTCCACCAGGACATGAAGAAAACAATCGGCACCCCTGTCCAGAAATTCGCCTCCACAGACTTCGAATCCAACAATGCCCGTTTCATCAATCATTATTGCCATGATTCACCCCCGTTAGAGCTGTTAAATCTCTTAATAAGCCCAACAATGTACAAACTTTTCTGTTCAGGATTTCTTAATACGGCCTCAATCGCTATTTTCCCTAGCGCATGGCACAATTAGGTGAGAAAGTTTTGATTTCCCCATGTTTTAATGCGCAGGAGGATGCCCGTGAGCTCCACGAACAAAAATGGCTTGTACACCGATAGCTCAAACTCGGTTTTCCCCGAGGTAGGTAGCATCCCTCTCCGCGATGCCGATACTCACGCAGCAGGTCAAGGCAGCATTAATCGCCTGGTCAAGGACGCGTCCGGCCAGATCACCACCCTCGTTCGCACCGAAATTGAGCTCGCCAAAGCAGAGCTCACGCAGTCGGTGAAGAAGGGCGCCATCGGCGGAGCAATGTTCGCCGCCGCCGGCATTATCGCTTTCTTCAGCGCGTTCTTCCTCTTCTTCACCCTGGCAGAAGTGCTTGACATCTGGCTCTACCGCTGGGCAGCATTCGCCATCGTCTTCGCCGGAATGCTCCTGCTCGCAGGCATTTTCGCACTCATCGGGCTGAAGCAGGTCAAGCAGGTGAAGAAGCCAGAAGCGACCATCGATTCCTTCGGCAAGCTACCCGAGGTCGTTCCCAGCGGTTCGTCCAACTCGGGTTCCTCCAAGACCGCGAGCTCGAAGAACGTCGAAACGGCTGAAGGTCTCTACAGCTAAACGCTAGAAACACTCAGCACGGACGTGGGTTTAGCTACGTCGACACCACCCCGCCGGCGATGCCCCGCTGCATCGCCGGTTTTTTGGTTCCGTCTACCGTCGAGCCTCATGATTTGGTAAACCTGGTGTGTGCCTCAACGCCCGACGAACCCCTCCGCCATTGAACTCGATGGCCCGTGGACCCATCACCTGTACCACAGCCGGGGAGTTCGCATTCATTGCGCCGACAGCGGAAGCCCCGACGCCCCATTAGTGCTGCTGGTTCACGGTTTCGCCGGCGGATGGTTCGACTGGCAATCCGTCCTCCCCTTGCTCGCGGAAGATCACCACGCCGTCGCCATGGATCTCCGCGGCTACGGCCTCTCTGACAAACCCCCTCACGGCTACGACCTGGGCACGACGGCGCTGGACATCGCCGGCCTGGTCCTTGCGCTGGGTCATACGTCGGCAACTGTGGTCGCCCACGGAGAGAGCGTGCCCGCAGCGGTGATCGCTGGTCTGACCGAGCCGCAACGCATTAAGCGTGTGGTGGCCCTCAACCCGTCGCATCCGCGCCAGAACGTCGATGTCGTCACCCGCCACCCGATTCGGCACCGCGACCGGATCACGCTCGGCATGGCCACTCGTTTCCCGCGGCTTGGGGAGCGCTGGCTGAAAGCCGACCACAGCTTGTTCCTTGAGCAGATCGTCGCCCATCTAGCTGGCTCGGCGTTCCGATATTCCGACAGTTTCGACGAGTATCTTGCGATTCGACGCTTCGCCATGGGCGTTGAGCGCGTCGCTTATTACGCGTGCCTCCGCCACCGGAAGGCCGCGGTGGCGACAATGCCCCGCGGAACAGCGCAAACCGTTCTGGCCGATTGGTCCGGCTGGAATGAAATTGAGTGCTCGACGCCCCCGGCTGTGCGCGTTCTCCACGGTGCCGAGGACCCTTTGATCACGGCGTCAAAGACGGCTCGCGAGACTACTGCCGACGCCGACCACGTCACCGTGGTTCCCGGCGCGGGGCATTATGTCCACATGGAGGCGCCTCACGCGGTGCGCGATGCTGTGCTGGCTGTGGAGGAAGCGTAACCGCCGACGCGCTCTCACGCGCCCGTCGTCGGCGCCCGCCCTACTTAGCCACGCACGACTTCGTGTCCACCGCAGACCGCAAGTTCTGGACGTTCTCCACCGATCCCAACGATTCCATGATCTCGTGGTTGGTCAGCGCGTATCCGGTGTCTTGGTCGTCCACCCCGGCGCCGAAGATCAGCCCAAGGACTTCACCGTCGCCATCGACAACGGGCCCGCCGGAGTTACCCTCGCGGACCAATCCGCGCAGCGTATAGGCTTCGCGCTGGACGCGGTCGGTGGAGTAAATATTCGGCCCGTCGATGGTCAAGCGGTCACGAACGCGCGCGTTTTCCACATCAAAGGGCCCACCCAAGGGGTACCCGAGCACGGCCGCATCGGACCCCGTCGTCGCGGGCACGTCATCCAGCTGCAAAGGGCTCAAGCCCAGGTCCACAGCGTGCAGCACCGCGATATCCTTGTCGGGGTTGAAATACGTGACGGTGGCAACATCCTCACCGTTGACTGTCCGCAGCTTGACCTCATTCGATCCGGCAACCACGTGGGCATTGGTCACCACGGTGCCCGGCGCGATCACAAAACCGCTGCCTTCCAGCATCTTTCGGCACTGCTGTGCCGTCGATAAGACCTGAACAACGGACGGCCGAATCTCGTTCAAGCGCTGGGTGGACAAAACGGAATCTGCCGGCGCGGGAACATCCTTGTTCGGGAGCTCACCAAACGGGTCGGTCAGCGTCGGCATGCTGTTCTGGTTGAGGAACATGCCAACCCGGCTGCCCCAGTTGTTCACCTGCTGCGGGGCCAGCGAGTCCACCGCTCCCAAAACCTTCGAGTTGCGGAGCGCTTTAGAGAAGTCCCCCGTGGACACGGACACCACGGGCACGGCAATCATCCACACGACGACGATTGCGGTGAAGACCTGCACGACAGCCCCGACGGCCGCGTCGGCCTTGTACACGGCCCGGGTGCGGATCATGTTGCGCAGGGCAATGCCGATGGAGGATCCTATGGCGTACCCAATGATGACGGCGAGAACCGCGATGCCAAGGGCGAAGAGGAATCGCGTGTTGTTGTCGTCGGTCTGGGCCATCGCGTACGGGGCGGCCCACATGCCGACCATGCCGCCGATGAGAACGCCTATGACCGCGGCGATAGAGGATACACCGCCTTGTCTCCATCCGGAATGCATCGCCGATAGTGCGATGAGCACAATGACGATGTCCACAATGGTGGATCCGCTCATTCAGTGTCTCTCAGTTCTTGTGGTTGGGGGTTGTCGGCGTTGATGGTTTCTGGGGGTTTCTCCGCCACCGAGTCACCGGTTCATTGTTCGCCGACCGAGCAAGCGTCTCTGCAAGATCGTACACAGGTGAAGCGTTCCATGGTTTCTCCCAACCCGCTTCGCGGAGGAGGCCATCCACTAACCCGCCGGTAAAACCCCAAAGTAGAAGGTCTCCTATCCAAAACGCGGGCCCGGTCCACCCCTGCCTGCCGACGGTTATCCGTATCGACGGGTCCGCCAGGTGTTCCAGCGGTATGGCGACGACGTCGGCCACCTCGGCGGGGCTGGCGGGGTAGACGTGGGTGGGGTTGTTCCAGTATGCCAACACCGGCGAGACGACGTTTCCCGTGCGGGGGATGAGGATCGGGTGGAGGACCGCCAGCGGCGACATCGTGTCCGGGCGGACGGCTGTTTCCTCTTGCGCTTCCCGGACAGCGGTGTCGATGGGCGTGGCGTCCTCGGGGTCTTTCCGCCCGCCAGGGAACGCCATTTGGCCCGAGTGCGACCGCAGGGTGGGCGCGCGGTGGGTCAGGAGTAGCCGGGCGTCCTCGGGGTAGGGCGTGCTGGGTGTGGGCTCGTACGTGGGGTCGCCGGCCAGGAGCATAAGCACTGCCGACGGGCGGGTTGCGTCGTCAAGCTGGGGTTTCCGTCGAGATAAATCAGAGAGCTGACGACGGATACCGCCGTCGCGGGCCCGCTGTGTGATCGCGCGAAGCCACGGCGGAACTGCGTCGGGCAGCGGCGGCTGGATGGGCTCTGAGAACGACGTGGGGAACCCTGTTTTCACGTGTGACCTCCTACACTTCGCAACGCCTCAGATCAGGATACGGCCTGGCGGTGACGCCCGGTGGGAGTTTCCGAGCTATCCGACTCCGAGCTACCGGACCGCCGTGAACCCGTTAGCTGAGCGCTGTGGTGACCGCCGACTCTAACTCGCTGGTGCTGGTGAACGTTTGCGGGTACACCTTGGCAACCTCCCCGTTAGGTTTGAGAACCACCGTGATGGGGATAACCGACGGCAACTTCAACGCCCGGGCGACGTCGCCACCCGAGTCCTGGAAGCTGGCTAAGTGATCCACATGTAAATCGGAGAGGACGCCGACACCTGCGTCACCATTTTTATCGGCGTGCACGCCGACGACGTTCCATTCCGGGTGGGACTGGGCGACTTTGTCAACGATCGGGAGTTCCTTCTTGCACGGCTGGCACCAAAATGCCCACAGGTTGATCACGGTGGGTTTGCCCACGAGGTTGCGGCTCAATGGTTGGGCATCGGCCTTGCTTGCGGAGTTGCCTAAGCATGGCAGTGTCACCGAGCCCAGAGGCGAATTAGCGTCGTCCGAGCTCCCCGAGCCTTCCGTGCTGTTCGCCGCGGTGTCGGCGCCCGCAGTGGGGCACGCTGGCCGGCCAGTCGTGGGGTTGGAGGCAGGGGAATCTGCGCCTTCCGAGCTATCCCTTGCATCGCCCTGGCTACTGGAGCCCTGACCAGCGGGATTATCAGATATCGCCGCTCCCGAATGCGCATCATTGGGGCTGGATGTGGACCGCAGCATGAGAGGAACCGCGCAGATCACCAAGCCCGTCAGCACGGCGATGATCAGGATGGTCCACCGTTGTTGTCGTCCCATCAGTGGCCCCCTAGCGCAAGATCGAGGATGCGGTCACGCTCTGGGCCTTTGACCAGCTTCTCAGCCTCGTCGGGATTCGTCGGCCCCCACACACCAAAACCGCGACAGTCCTTCGCCAAGAAGCACGCACCGCACGCCGCCTTCCGGGAGTGGCACACACGTCGGCCATGAATAATGACTTCGTGGGAAAACGGCGTCCACCGCTTCTTCTCGATTAACTGGGCGACGTCCTGCTCGACCTTTTTCGGGTCCTTCGCGTCCGTCAATCCGAACCGACGCATCAGGCGGCCCATATGCGTGTCCACCGTGATCCCCGGCTTGCCGAACGCATTGCCCAGGACGGTGTTCGCCGTCTTGCGCCCCACCCCAGGCAGCGAGACCAAATCCGCCATCGTGTCCGGGACGGCACCGTCGAAACGAGTGACAAGTTCATGCCCCAGCGCAACCAAATTCCGCGCTTTGTTGTGGTAAAACCCCGTCGAGCGGATATATTCTTCGACTTCCTCGACACTGGCATTGTCCAGATCCTCCGGGCCGGGGAATCGCTTAAACAACGCCGGCGTCACCGTATTCACCCGACGATCCGTACACTGAGCAGACAAAATCGTGGCGACGACCATCTGATACGGATTATCAAAGTTGAGTTCCGCTTTAGCGTCCGGATACGCGCGATGCAGCGCGCGGGAGATCCTCCGCGCACGACGGACCTTGGCAAGCGGAGTCTCGGTAGTGGCCATGCCAACACCATAGCGGGCGCCCCGGACATAACGTCGGTATGGTAGACCGCATGGCCGGTTTATTTGCCCTCCTCGCACCATTCATTCTTATGGGATTCGCCATTGGCATGGAACGCTACGAACTCTTCGCGAAGAACGCCGGGAGGAAGAAGGCGTCGAGTCCCGGCGTCGAAGCACACTAGGTACTAGAGAAAGCGCCAGCCCAGGCAGCCCCCGTGTGGCGTCGTCAAGCGACGAGTTCTTACCGCAATTCGCTGGTTCCGTCGACAAAAAATAGTATGTTCTTCGCCACTATGAAAGCTACGATAACGTAGGATACGTTATCAACGGGAGTTTACTTCTGAAAACGTGACCAACGGCACAAGCAGCGGTTTTGCCACTTCATCCCCGAAATTAGGCATTTTTTACGAACCTTCTGTCTTTTTATTGATTATTCCTCTCTATAAAACTCCCGCGTGAGGCTATTCCTAAATCGGACAAAGCTCTCACTTTTGGCGTGCCACGTAGTAATGTGAGGTGCGATACAGCGACGGGTGCGGTATTTAGTATCTAACACAGACGACCGCGCACCGTGGCACTCGACCCTACTGCGAGAAGTGGAGACTACGTTGAGCGACGTCACCGAGATCCTCTCCCGTGCCGGCATTTTCCAAGGCGTTGACCCAGTTGCCGTCCGGAACCTCATCCATGATCTTGAGACGGTGCGATTCCCGCGCGGCACCACCATTTTCGACGAGGGTGAGCCTGGCGACCGCCTCTATATCATCACCGAAGGCAAAGTGAAGCTGGCCCGCCACGCAGCCGACGGTCGTGAAAACCTTCTGACGATCATGGGCCCCTCGGACATGTTCGGCGAGCTGTCCATCTTCGACCCGAACCCGCGTACATCGTCGGCCATTTGCGTCACTGAAGTGTCAACCGCCACGATGAACTCGGAGAAACTCCACCAGTGGATCAATGACCACCCGGCCATTTCTGAGCAGCTGCTTCGGGTGCTCGCGCGTCGCCTGCGTCGCACCAATAATTCCCTGGCAGACCTTATTTTTACCGACGTTCCCGGGCGCGTCGCGAAGGCGCTGCTCCAGCTTGCCAACCGCTTCGGTGTTCAGGACAACGGGAACTGGCGGGTTCACCACGACCTCACTCAAGAGGAAATCGCGCAGCTTGTTGGTGCATCACGCGAGACTGTCAACAAAGCGCTCGCCGAGTTTGCTCACCGCGGATGGATCCGGCTCGAAGGCAAGACCGTCGTTATTTGCAACAGCGAGCGCCTGGCACGTCGCGCTCGGTAGTTAGGTAGCCACACCGGCGCACGGAACAAGGAGCCGGTACACGGAAAACTGTGGAGAAGCTACACTTGGAGCCCAAGAGTGCGGGGGTATATCGTCAATTTTCGGCCAATTTTTGGCCACATCCCCCCGCAGTTTTCACAACCGACCCCGATATACCCCCACAGTTTTCCGGCACACGGACACACTTTTGTCGTAAAACCCACAAACGCGCAGAACTTAAACGAAACGCAAAGCAGCCCGAGACTCCCCGGGCTGCTTATTTCTATTGAGCGTGGCTTTTCTCGAGCGTAACTACTACTGAGTGCTACTTCTCTTCAGCGCTTAAATACCGCAGTGCCACCCGCGTCGACTGCTCAGCAGCACCACGCAACACCGGATCCACGTCTGTGTAAATCTCATCGACCAACTGATCCACCGAAGCATCATCCCCCAGCTTCTTGCGGGCCTCACGGATCTGGTCCAGGCGGTGGTGACGTCGATCAAGATATTTCTTGGCAAACGGCTCCAAATCCGGGTGATCCGGCCCATGCGCGGGCAACAAAGGAACGCCAGCGCCACGCTTCTTCAGCATCTCCAACGTCGTCAAGTATTGGCCCAAATCACCATCGGTCTCGGAGATCATGGTCGTATGCTTGCCGGCGATGGTATCGCCCGTCAAAATCGCCTCAGGCTTCGTATCGCCCGAGCCATCATCGGCCCGAGCAGCGTCGGCACTCGGGTAAAGGAAGAAACACACCGAGTCCGCAGTGTGGCCAGGAGTGGCGACGACCTTCACGGCCGGAGTAACACCCTCGACGGTGATCACTTCCCCGTCCTCAAGCGGATCCCCCATCTTGCAGAATCGCTTATCAACAGACCGGACAGGCGCCCCCGTAATCTGCGATAACCGGTTAGCCCCATCAGCATGATCCGGATGCCGGTGAGTCAAAAGAATCATCGCGATTTCCGACGCATGATGGTTAAGAACATTCAGATGGCCTTCATCCTGAGGGCCCGGATCCACAACGATCGACCGCGGATCACCATCAGCTCTAATGACCCAACTATTGGTGCCCTCTAGCGAGCCATAGCTGGGATTGGGACATAAAACAACGCCCACGTTGGGGGTAACGGGACGCAACTGGCTATACGCAGGATGCTCCATGCATGTCAGTGTACGTCCTCGCGCGGTCTGTCAAAATCTCATCGGGCCAGAGACGACCGAAAAAATGCCGAAACGGGGGCAATTCCGAGCATGACTTAGCACACGTTCGGAAAACCCCCGGGGTACGACGGGCTTTCGTCGCGGAATTACTCGCTTGTGTTACGCCGATACTCCGCGCCGGTGTTACGTCGCGCGATGACTTCAACCTCGACGGGCGCATCCAGGGGCAGATCCGAAACCCCCACCGCCGAGCGCGCATGGGCCGTACCGAAAACGTCGCCAAAAAGATCCGACGCGCCATTAATCACCCCAGGCTGACCGCCGAATCCGGGTGCCGATGCCACAAACCCCGTGACTTTCACAATCGACACCGAGTCAATGTCAACGAGGGAATTGATGGCGGCCAATGCGTTGAGTGCCGCCTGGCGTGCATAGCTGGCCGCGTCCTCCGCGGACACGCCTGCGCCAACTTTGCCCGTCGCCGGGAGTTCACCGTTCTTGAAGGGGAGCTGGCCCGAGACGTAAATTGTGTCCCCCGAGATCACGGCCGGCGCGTAGGAGGCAACCGGCGCCGCCACCTCCGGGAGTTCGATCCCGAGGTCAGCGAGATTCTTGCGGGGGCTGTGAGTGGACTGTCCGCTGGTCGTCATAAAACTAGTCTTCCTTCGGGCGCTTCATGTAGGCAATGTGCTGCTCGCCTGTGGGGCCGGGCATAACTGCCAC
>NZ_QFRA01000077.1 GCF_003243515.1 Corynebacterium kroppenstedtii | reverse complement strand
CCGGCGGATTCTCGGACGGTGTTGGAGATGTTGGGTTTGGATGATGTGCAGGTTGAGGCTGTGATGCGGCATCGTGCCGAGTCTTCGGATCCGTTGGCGGCACTGGCTGGGGCTATATCGCGTCAAACTAACGAGGTTTGATAGGCGATGGCTTCGGGTGCTATGTCGAGGCTTGCTGCGACTGAGTATCAGCGTGAGGCGGTCAGGTTTGCCGGGAAGTATGCGGGCTATTATGCTGAGCTTGGTCGTTTGTGGCATTCCGGGAAGATGACAGATGCGCAGTATGTGCGTTTGTGTGTGGAGTTGGAGCGTGCCGGCCATGATGGTTCGGCGTCGTTGGCTGCCAGGTTTGTGTCGGATTTTCGCCGGTTGAATGGTGTGGATCCGGGTTTGATCGTGTATGACGAGTTTGATGCTGCCGCCGCGTTGGCTAGGTCGTTTTCGACTATGAAGATTCTTAAGAGTGACCCGGATAGGGCGAATGACACGATTGGTTCGATGGCTGCGGGTGTTAATCGGGCTGTCATGAATGCTGGCCGTGACACGGTTGAGTGGTCTGCGGGTGCGCAGGGTAGGTCGTGGCGCAGGGTGACTGATGGTGATCCGTGCGCGTTTTGTGCCATGTTGGCTACGAGGTCGGATTATACGACCAAAGAGCGGGCGCTTACTACTGGTCATACGCGGCGTCATAAGCGTGCCGGTAGGCGTCCGTTTGGTTCGAAGTATCATGATCATTGTGGTTGTACGGTGGTTGAGGTTGTTGGCCCTTGGGAACCAAATAGGGCTGATGCCGGGTATCAGAGGACGTATGAGAAGGCCCGTGAGTGGGTTGATGATCATGGGTTGCAGCAGTCGCCTGGTAATATTTTGAAGGCTATGCGTACTGTTGGCGGCATGAGATAATTTGATGTGGTTTCCGGTTGTGCGCCGCCGGTTATTGGTGCACAGGGTTGTCTCCCGCACGGGGGTCAACAATGTTGTGTTGTTTTCCGCAAGGAGTGTAGGGTTAGGCTATGGCCGATCAGAGTGTTGAGGAACAGAGTGTTGACAATGATGTTGTGGAGTCCGGAAAGGATAACGGCATTGTTGATACAGTAAAAGACGATGGCGGGCAGGAGGTAGCCGACAATCAGTTGAAGAA
>NZ_QFRA01000022.1 GCF_003243515.1 Corynebacterium kroppenstedtii | reverse complement strand
TTAGTGATGGTTAGACATAATCCGCTGATAGCAAAAAGGCCGACTGAGGCGATAACTGCGAATGGTACCAGCATAATGCGCCTTTCATTTGGTGTCTACCGTAATGGTAGTAGGTTGAAGAACTTTGTTAATGCCCAGTTGTCTGTATAGTTAGCAGAACTTGTCTGAAATATAGGTCCGGAGTACGCTTCCTACAGCTCGCGTGAATTAAATTCGTAATGAGGGGTTTGGTTTGAAAAACCTTTTACTTCAACACATTTCGAACTTTGACACAACATACAATACGCCGCTTAAAAATACTGCGGTGTATAGTTATTTTAGCGCAGATCTGCAGATGAGTTACATCCGAGTGAGGGGATCGTAAAAGGAGTTATCTTCATGGAATGGAGTTCTGCGTCTGTTGATGGCTCCGATCTCTTTGTCCAACTTGGTCATGTCTACCGTAGCGTAAGGTTGGATCATCCGCTGCACTTTGTGGATCAACGGGGTAATGTTTCTCTATTAGTCGGCGTTATCCGAGGTCAGAGGGGTTTCCTAGGTTTGGCAGCGGATGTCGCAGATCTAAGCAGGAGGGCATTGGTGGATCCCGACGTCTCTTCTCCAACCTTGGATTATTGGAACACTGCGGTCAGATCTACATACATCTACGCGGCAGACATACGCCAAAATCTCGGAAGCCGTGTTAATCTCTAATCACATGCGTGTAATTCGTACATGCCGCGCGAATGGCCCACTCCCCTAGTTCGAGTCAGGGGCGCGCACATTTCCCTTATAGATAGGGAAAACCCCGCATCATCGAGGCGGCAACCTCTAGCAGGGTCCAAGTCCAGGCTCTCTAGCCTATGTGCATAGCGTACCGCATCCCGTGGGAATGTTGCATCTTGGCTGGAAAGCCTCCTGACTCACAAGGAGACTTCCACAGTGACCACCACCGGCGATGAGGGCGTGGGACGCAACAGGCAATGAGCTCGCCGACCACTACGTCATCCCTTGACTACGAGCGCGTCACTACGCACAAAGCCCAGTGGGACGCGGCGGATCTGATTACCCGCACACTCGGGGCGTCACCTCCAGCGCTGGGTAGTTTCGGGGCCACCGAGCAGGACCGGAATCATCTTATTGCCCATATGGGGCGTAAAACTCTTCAAGCGTGCCCCACTCGCGATTTAAAAAGGCCTGGCACAAAGACGCAGACGGCACCACAACCCCGAAGCTCTACCGTGTAGACACCGCCGCGTTCCATCGGTGTCAGTACGCCGTGCTAACGCATAGGCAACGCGCGAGCGTGATCGTTATTGATGTTGACCGCCGGGGTGTCGGTGGGGAACGGTTGACTGCGTGGATAAACATGAACGTTAAATGTGGAATTGTGCCCCAGAGAGGAATCGAACCTCCGACACCGGCTTTAGGAGAGCCGTGCTCTATCCACTGAGCTACTAGGGCAAAAACACTTCGGTCGCCGTTCCCACTGGCAGAGGTCCGTCTATGCGGATCTTCCACCACCAGAAGCTGGAACTACAAGCAGACCTAGGATAGCCGACAACCACCACGACCAGAAAACCGCGTTACAGTCTCCGCTTGTCTTTAGGCTGAAGCGCGGCAGCAATCAGCGGGAAGAGCAGAACTGTCACCGCACCACCAGCGACCAGAAGAGAAGCCGCTGACTCCTCTAACAAGTGCGCATTCGTCGCCACTTCAGTCACCGCAACAATGATCGGCAGCCCTGTCGCGGCGTAGCAGGCAAGCTGAAGCTTCTGCTTTGTCGTCGTCAACTTCGAACCGGTCGCCGTGAACATTTCCCGCAGGAACACCGGAAGACCACGAGCCACCAAAATGACGCCGACAACAGCGAACAATTGCCCGATGTTAGCCCCCACGGTTTTCACGTCAATATTGAGACCTGAACAAACAAAAAAGACAGGGATGAAAAAGCCATAGCCCATTACATCCAGGCGCTCCTCAATGAGGCCCTGAGCACGCTCTGGAACCAGACCTCGCAAAACAATACCGGCGGCAAAAGCTCCCAAAACGACGTCGAGGTCAAACACCGCCGCAACTGTCATCAGTATCGCCAACATCAGGACCACCATGCGGACGATCGACTGGTTCGTCGCCGAAGAACCGTCAATAATTGCACGACCCACCCACGGGACGAGAGTGGCGACGGTTCGCGGAACCACCGCCACCATGGCTGCGATGGCAAAGAAAGCGAGCAGGATCAGGAATGTCACGCCCATTGACCTCGCAGAGAGCAACAGAGCGATGGCCATGATGGGCATCAATTCGCCGACAGCGCCGTGGAGCATGACGGATTTACCGACGTTGGTCCGCAGTAAATCCGACTGCTTCAAGATAGGCAGCAATGTACCCAAGGCGGTAGATGTCACAGCGATGGCCAGCGTGACCGCAGTCAGTGCTCCGTTCCCCTTTAGGAAAACCAGGGCACCAATGAATGCCAACACCAGGCACATCAGCCAGGTCAACGCGGCATTACCGCCCTCTTTGCTGCGCAGCGAATCCGTGTCCAACTCGTATCCGGCCAGCAGGAACAACATTCCCAAGCCCAATTGTCGCAAGATCGAAATACCGGAATCGATCTCCGCGACGCCCCACACGCTGGGACCAATAATGACGCCCAAAACAATGAGGAACACCACGGCCGGGATACGTTTGCCCGTCATAAAGGACAAGATGGGAGCCAACAGTGCCACCGCCAGAATTGCGGTGAGCGAAATCATGGTGTCGGTATTTGCCTGGCCCGACGCCAGCACCGTCTGAGAAACCGCCATTGTGTCGGCTACTGGGACTGAAGTCATGGATGACAACCCTACTGATTGGTTAATCGTGAATCGAATGAGCCTGACCACAATGTACAGCTAATTAACCGTGACCGCCTGCGGGAACAGCGACGACGGGCAACGGACACGGGAACGGCCACGGGGGCACGGAGCGATCTGCGCGCACTTAGTATTTGAACACGCCCTCGGCCTCCGAGTGATCCCACAACTGTGCATCGCCTCGCTTCGTGTGGCTAATCCACCATGCGATTTCGATGGCAACGCATCCGACCGCGCCGACGATGAGTGCCTGGGACATCAGCCCAAGGTTCGTCGGATCCAGCAACAAAATGTGGGCAATCCACGGGACCGAGAAAATCACGACATAGGCCAGAGCCGAGACCACCAGCAGGACGATCTTCCACAGCTTGTAGGGGCGAGCAACCACGATCAGCACCCACAGCGCCATCGTGATCATTACAGTCAGCGTCGCCGTCGAGGCTTGTGATCGGTCAAAGTTGTCGCCTCGTGTGACCCACAACCAGAACCCGACTGTCACGGCACCGATAAGGACTCCCGACGGGACCGCCAGCCACAGGACGCGACTGACGAAGCCGGACTTTGCGCGTTCGTGGTTCGGGGCCAGCGACAAAATGAACGCCGGAATTCCGATGGTGAACCAGCCGGTCATGGTCACGTGAATGGGTTGGAAGGGGTAGCTCATTCCGAAGATGCCGACGATCAGCGCCAGTAACACCGAGTACACGGTCTTCGTCAGGAAGAGGTTGGCTACGCGCTCGATGTTGCCAATGACCCTGCGGCCTTCGGCAACAACATGCGGCAGCGTCGCAAAGGAATTGTTGAGCAACACCAGCTGGGCAACCGATCGCGTCGCCGGAGAACCTGCGCCCATCGCCACACCGATATTGGCGTCCTTCAAGGCCAACACATCGTTCACCCCGTCACCCGTCATCGCGATGGTGTGGTTGTTGCGCTGCAGCGCGCCAACCATCGCGCGTTTCTGCTCGGGAGTCACGCGGCCAAACACCGTGGACTCTTCCACGACCTCGTCGAATTTCTCCTGGTCGGACTCGAAATCGGGGAGTTCGCGGGCGTCGATGGTCTTCGAACTATCAATTCCCACCGACGACGCCACAGCCCCCACGGACTCCGCGTTGTCGCCGGAAATGACCTTGACGTGCATTTTCTCGCGGTCAAAGTACTCGATCGTCTCCGGCGCATCGTCGCGCACTTTCTGCTCAAGGACGATCAGCCCCCGCGGGGTGAGGTCGTCATCGCCGGGGTCTTTGGGCGTCGCGGTAATGTCGTCGAGCTTTTTCGACGTCTGGTCCAAGAGCAAAACGCGCAGTCCACGTCGTCCCACCTTATCGGCCGCTTGAGCCGCATCCGACCCCGGTTGCGCAATAACATCTGGGGCCCCCATCACCCACGTGGTCTCGCCAAAGCTGGCTCCCGACCATTTTCGTGCCGACGAAAACGCCTTGGTATCCGTGGGGTCCATGACTTCGGTGTCCGAATCAAGTTCGCGGATTCCTTCGCCGATGGCTTCCGAGGTGTCGTTCTTGTCGTCATCCGCTGCGATTAACGACGCCAACGCGTCCAAAACTTCCTGGTCGACGCGAACCCATCCCTCGTCCGATTCTGAGAGTGGTTCGTCGACCGACGAATCGCTGGTAGAGCCGGATTTCCGATCCGACTTCACCTCTACGACGTCGTTGAGGACCATTTTGTTTTCCGTCAGCGTGCCGGTTTTATCGGTGCAGACGACGTCGACGCGAGCCAAGCCCTCAATCGCTGGCAGCTCATTGACCAGCGCTTTAAACTTGCCCAGGCGGACAACCCCGACGGCGAACGCAATCGACGTCATCAAGACCAGCCCCTCGGGGACCATCGGGACGAGGGCGGCAACCATGGTCAACACTGCATCGCGGAGTGAATCCCCGGACCGGAACAACTGAGTCCAGATCGTCAAGATTCCGGTCGGGATCAGCAACCACGTAATAATGCGAAGGATCTTGTTGATGCCCGTCATCAACTCGGAATCGGTGAGCTCGAATTTATTCGCCGCCGCCGTCAATTTCCCAGCGTACGAATCCGCCCCGACCTTCGTCGCCTGGTAGAGCCCATGGCCGGACTGCACAAATGATCCAGAAAGAACTTCATCCCCCGGCGATTTCTCCACGGGGTCGGATTCCCCGGTGAGCATCGATTCGTCGATATCGACGTGCACAGACTCGACGACGACGCCGTCGACAACGACCTGGACTCCCGACTTCAGGATGATGAGGTCATCGAGCACAACCTCGTCGCGGGAAATCTCCTGGTCCTCCCCGTCTCTTCGGACGGCTGGCCGCGCTTCGCCGACGATGGTGAGTTTGTCTAGCGTCCGCTTGGCGCGAAGCTCCTGGATAATCCCGATGCCCGAGTTTGCGATGATCAACAGCCCGAACATCGCGTTAATGAGCGATCCCGTTGCCAGCACGATGACAAGGAGGACACCCAGCATTGCGTTAATGCGGGTAAAAACATTCGCCTTAATAATCGACCAGGTTGAGCGGCCGGACCGTTCAGGCAGCGTGTTGCCTTTACCGTCACGACGACGTTCCTCGACCTCCTGCGAGGTCAACCCCACCGACGGATCCGTGTGGAAAGTACGGTCATCATCAGCAGCAGAAGAATCGGACGACACCGCAGGATCGTGAGACGACGAAGCGTCGGACTGTTGTTGAGCCATGTGCTCATTGTAGAGAACGCCTTAATTAACACGACTCGGCTATCGACGTTCGACTCCCGACGCTCACTCCCGGGGCCGGGTTGACGACGCTCGAGTCCCGACGCTCGGCTGCCTGTGCCGGAGCCTATTTGCCCTTGAACACCGGGGAACGTTTTTCGGACCGCGCAGCCCTTGCCTCGGCGGCGTCGTCGGAATTCCAGCACTCTGTGCGCAAGCGTTCATGAACAGCGGTGAGGTCAGCGCCGTCATGCCCAGTCCCTTCGGTGGGGCTGCCCTCGAACGCCCCCGTCGGAACCATCTGATTAAAGACGGTCTTGAGATACCTAAAGGTCAGCGGGGCATTCGTGGCTTGGTCGACGGCGACCTGCCAGGCGTCGTCGTGGTTTCCTCGTGACGACGCCAACCCTGCTGCTACCGCAGCGTCGGGCCCGAGCCGTTCGGCAGTGTAGAGGAATGACCGCGCCCGGGCACCGCCGAGCAGTTCGACGGCACGATGGATCGTCCACGGATCGACGGCGATGCCTAGGCGGACGACAGGAACGCTGAACCAACCACTCTCGCCCACGACGCGGAGGTCGCACGCCATGGCCAACTGGGTGCCCGCGCCGACCGCGGGACCGTGGACGTCGGCAATGACGGGGAAAGGCGAATGAGTAATAGAGGTCAGCATTGCATCAAGATTGTGATGGAAAGCTGATGTGTACACCCCGCCGGTGAGGTCTGCTCCGGCGCAAAAAGCTTTCCCCTCCCCGCGGAGAAGGATGGCGCGAACGGACTCCGTATTTTCCGCCTCGTGAACATAGGCCGCGATCTGGCTGCAGGCGTCGGCGTTCAGCGCGTTTCTCTTGTGATCGCGACGGATTGTGATGACTGCTACCTGTGGCTGCGTCGTGTCGTCGGTTGGAGCATCCTTATCGACGGGCAGGATGTCTAAAGTGACCTCACCGTCGGTGGACGCAGATGTGACATTATTCTCATTCGTCATAAATACAGGCTATGCACCACGCGAGGCCCCCGCGGCGTTTTCGCCAACGTGCCCTCACGACGCCCGCATGTCACACGGGCTGCGCGAGGGTCACTCAAAGTTAGCAGTGCTGGGATCAGCACCAATGCGCCCGTCTTCACGGTCCAACGCAGTGATCTGCTCAACTTCATCCGTCGTCAAGGAAAAGTCGAGAATATCGAAGTTGGATTCCACACGTTCTTTGGACTTGGAGCGGGTCAAGACAGAGAGTCCCATATCAAGATGCCAGCGAAGAACAATTTGTGCTGGTGTCTTTCCATACTTAGCAGCCAAATCTTTAATAACTGGCTCATCAAAGTACTTGCCCTGGGCTAACGGAGACCACGATTCCGTCAGAATGGAGTGCTGGTCATCAAAGGAACGCATCGCTGCCTGCGAGAACCCGGGGTGGAGTTCGATCTGGTTAATAGTCAGCGTCTTGTTATTTTCCGCAACAAGTTCTTCCATTGCTTCTGGATAAAAATTGCACACAGCCAAGGAGCGAATACGGCCCTGATTTTGTAGCTCAATCATCGCCCTGAAGGATTCCTTATATTGATTCTTTTCAGGGTACGGCCAGTGGATGAAATAGATGTCGACGTAATCGAGCCCCAACTTTTCCATGCTGGTGTTGAATGCTTCAAAAGTGGATTCATATCCCTGGTCGGAATTCCACAATTTGGTTGATACCGTGAGTTCCTCGCGGGTGACATCACCATTCTCGATAGCATCGCGAATAGCTTTGCCCGTTGATTCCTCATTCTTGTAAATCATTGCGGTATCGATGCGCCGGAATCCAGCCGCAATTGCAGTGCGAACCGAGGAATACGCCTCCTCCTGAGACAATTCCCATGTTCCAAATCCCAAGCGTGGGATCACGGTCCCGTCGCTCAGCGTGGCCGTCAGGCCCGCATCGTTCTGCTGTGTCGGCTCTGCTTTCGACGTGTTGTTAGCCATACGAGCCATTGAACACGCTATGGCTCACTCCTGCAGAACCCCAGCTCACAGGGCTAACGACGCGCCCCATCGCCCACGGCATATCCCCCACACTCCGGTCTGCGCACCATTTCGCTAAAGCCCCCTTGCGGAAGACGTGTGAGAGTTACGCTAGAGAAATGGTGTCACATTCCGTTTCGTCCACTACGGATTCATGGGATAGCTGGGACACTAAACCTGATTATGGAGAGATTTCCGACGATTACGCCGCGTCATTAGCTCGCGCGCGGGAGAAGTCGGGGGTTGATGAGGCCGTGATCACCGGGGCCGGAACGATTGACGGTCACCGCGTTGCTGTGGTTGCCTCGGAATTCTCTTTTCTCGGTGGGTCCATCGGGGCTGCGACATCACGACGAATTATCGACGCCATCCACCGCGCCACAGCGGAAAGTTTGCCCCTTCTCATTTCGCCCGCGTCCGGTGGCACGCGAATGCAAGAGGGAACGCCGGCCTTTGCGCTGATGATTTCGATCACCGCCTCGATTCACCGGCATAAAGATCAGCCCCTGCCCTACCTGGTGTATCTCCGCCATCCAACGACGGGCGGGGCTATGGCGTCCTGGGGCTCTGCGGGGCACCTCACCTTCGCCCAACCCGGCGCCACGCTGGGATTCCTTGGCCCCCGCGTCGTCGAACTCACGACGGGCAAGCCTCTCTCACCCGGCGTTCAGACGGGTGAGTATCTCTCCCGCCACGGGGTCATCGATGGGGTCATCGATCCCGCGAGCCTTCGTCGGCAATTTACAAAACTTTTCGACGTTCTTATCCGCCCTGATCATGCGACTGAACCGGCGGAGCCGACGCCGCCGTCAGGTGAGATCAGGTCAGCGTGGGACGCCATCACCCGAACCCGCCACCCACAGCGGACCGGCGCCGCGGATCTCGTGAATGCTCTCTCTGACCACTGGATTCAGCTCTCGGGCACCGGCGACGGACGAATGTCTGAGGCCGTGATCGTGGGGTTAACCCGGATCAATGACCAATCCCTCGTGTTCGTCGGAATGGACCGCACCGCGCAGGAACCATTGGGCGATTGGTCCTTGAGCACAGAGGCCATGCGCTTCGCCCGGCGCGGCATCACGTTGGCCCATGAGCTGGGGATTCCGCTGGTCAGCGTCATTGATACACCTGGTGGCGAGCTGTCCGATCGCGCGGAGCGAACTGGTATGGCTGGGTCTATTGCGCGCACGCTGGCGGAGATTCTCGATATCGACGTGCCGGCGGTGTCGGTCATTATCGGCCAGGGGTGTGGCGGTGCTGCCCTATCGATGATTCCTGCCGACCAGGTCCTGGCCTGTGAAGATGCGTGGTCGGCACCTCTTCCCCCAGAGGGAGCCAGCGCGATTATTTATCGGGATGTCGATCATGCATCGGCCATGATGGAAAACCAATCCGTTGCGGCGGATAAGCTTCACAACCGCGGAATTGTTGATCGCCTTATCCCCGCATTGGACAGCACCGATGCCGAGGCTAATAGCAAGGTAGTCATTGACTGGATTGCTCACGCCTTGTGGGAGATTAAGTTGAATTCTACTTTGCGACGAGGGCGTGAGCAGCGTCTGGCGCATTACGAACAGCTCGCCACGATCGTGTGAGAGCCGTCTCCGCGGAAGAACCACGGTCGCGTAGGCGCCACGTAGCCCCTCTTACTTCACGTCCACCAGATCGATAACGAACACGAGGGTTCGGCCGCCGAGCGGGTGGCCGGTGCCGGCGGGCCCATATGCCATGTCCGGCGGAATGGTCAGCTTACGGCGTCCACCAACGCGCATTCCAGGAATGCCTTCCTGCCAGCCGGCGATCAGACCGGTTAGCGGGAATGTGATGGTCTGCCCGCGATCCCATGAAGAATCGAACTCTTCGCCGGTTTCGAAGTCCACACCTACATAATGGACCTCAACATTGGATCCTGCTTGAGCCTCAGGGCCGTCCCCTACCGTGATGTCTTCAATGAGGAGATCCTGCGGGGCTGGCCCCGATTGGACCTCGATAGTTGGCTTACTCATGAGATTTTCTCCTTTTGTTACAGACTCGCTGGTATAAGGGAACTGACGAAGCAATGAGCCAAGCTCGGCTCACCAGAGTAGCTGGTAATGACGAACTTGGCTCATGGCGGGGTGCCTAGTGGCACCGGAACATCAAGTTTGGGGCTCCTTATTTAGCGTTCTTTGCGCGGGATGACGTGGCGCTCATCGTATCCCGTGTACACCTGACGCGGGCGGTTGATGCGGGACGACTTGTCGTTCACGAGCTCGAGGTGCTGAGCAATCCACCCCGGCAGGCGGCCCATACCGAACAGAACGGTGAAGAAGTTGGTCGGGAAGCCCATGGCCCGGTAAATGAGGCCAGTGCAGAAGTCGACGTTCGGGTACAGCTTGCGGTCGATGAAGTAGTCGTCCTTGAGGGCGATTTCTTCCAGGTTCACGGCGATTTCGAGGAGCTCGTCGTTGACGCCAAGGTGGTTGAGCACACGGTCTGCGGTCTTCTTCACAATTGCAGCACGCGGATCGTAGCTCTTGTAGACGCGGTGGCCGAAACCCATCAGCTTCACGCCGTCTTCCTTATTCTTCACCTTGTTCATGAACTCGGTCGCGTCGCCACCATTGTCCTTGATCTCCTGGAGCATTTCCAGAACTGCCTGGTTAGCACCACCGTGAAGCGGACCGGACAGAGCATTGAAGCCGGCAGCAATGGACACGAACATGTTGGCCTGTGCGGAGGACACCATGCGAACCGTCGACGTTGAGCAGTTCTGCTCGTGGTCCGCGTGAAGAATAAGGAGCTGGTCAAGAGCCTTCGTCAGGACGGGGTCAACTTCGTAGTCCTCCGTCGGGTAGCCGAACATCATGCGCATGAAGTTCTGGCGAGCGTTCAGGCCGTTATCCGGGTACATGAACGGCTGGCCTCGACGTGCGCGGTGAGAGTAGGCAGCCAGCACGGGAACCTTCGCCATCAGGCGATAGGTGTTGAGTTTCTGCATATTCGGGTCGAGCGGGTCGAGCGAATCCTGGTAGTAGGTGGACAACACGTTCAGCGCAGAAGCAATAACGGCCATGGGGTGTGATGACCGCGGGAAAATGGAGAAGTGATCCTTGAAATCTTCATCAACCAAGGTATGCCGGCGAATATTACGGTTAAATTCGTCGAGCTGTTCTTGGTTGGGAAGCTCACCATTAATCAAGAGGTAAGAAACTTCGTTGAAGGTTGCCTTCTCGGCCAATTCTTCGATGGGGTATCCGCGGTAGCGAAGAATCCCATTTGCACCATCAATATAGGTGATATTGGACAGCGTGGAACCTGTATTTACATACCCCGGATCGAGGGTAACGTAGCCAGTTTCCTGGAGCAGCTTTCCCAGGGCAATGCCGTCGTTCCCATCGGTTGCTTTAACGATAGGCATTTCATAGCTGCCTCCCGGGTAGGTAAGTACAGCCTTGTCCTTGGCCTCTACAGCATTGTTATCAGCCATGTTTTCCCTTTCTCCGAAAGCAGTGGTTATGCCGTATGGAGCTGATGCTCACTTAAGTTTTCCCTGCACTCATACACTTTCGAGGGCGGCCTTCTCTTTGTTGGTCGATGTTCACCGATTCACGGCATCCATCATGTGGACGACAAGACAAATACCGAAGACCTGCCCTCTTCACGATCTAGTGTAGAACCTCACTCACGTGGGGGCGACAGCAGACATACCCGAATAATGGTATGCCGCACAGTTTAACAAAGGTTGTGATGTGGACGACAGTTACCAATCGATGGCCAGAAATCCCCCCTCTTTCAGGGTTACTCACCGGCTGAACTGAGGCGAATGTACGCATTTTAAACAGTTTTGTGGTTTTTATTCGCTTATTCACAGCCGCGTCACTATGATCCCCACCAACGCACAGTCCCTAGAGATATACGAGCCCTACATGACACCCACCACATCACCCACCTCTTCCGACGCACCCCACCTCCCTAAGGAACTCCTCCCCCACGATGGCCGCTTTGGTTGTGGCCCCTCCAAAATCCGCCCGGAGCAAATAAAGGCCATTGACCAGGGCGCGACCACCATTATGGGAACCTCGCACCGCAAGCCCGGAGTCAAGAATATCGTCGCCTCTATTCAGGAAGGCCTGACGTCACTCTTTCAGCTTCCCGACGGGTACGAAATCGTCGCCTCATTGGGCGGGGCTACCGCGTTTTGGGACGCTGCGACCTTCGGCCTGATTGAACGCCGTTCCGCTCATCTGAAGTACGGGGAGTTTTCCGGCAAATTCGCGGCCGCATCCGAGCGAGCCCCGTGGTTGGACGCCCCGATCGTCCTCGAAAGTGATCCTGGCACCGCCCCTTCCCCGTCGGAACTTAACAATGCCGACGCAGATGTTGTTGCGTGGGCACACAACGAGACCTCGACGGGGTCAATGGTTCCCGTGGAGCGGCCATCCGGTGACGCGCTCGTCCTTATCGACGCGACCTCGGGCGCTGGCGGTTTACCCGTCGATATTCGGAATGCGGATGCTTACTACTTTTCGCCGCAGAAATGCTTCGCCTCCGATGGCGGCCTGTGGTTCGCTGCAATGAGCCCGGCCGCGCTGGAAAGGATTGAGCAGATTTCGAAATCTGACCGGTTTATTCCCGCGTTCCTGGATTTGCAGACTGCTGTGAATAATTCGCGGAAGAACCAAACGTATAACACGCCAGCAGTAGCGACGCTGCTCATGATGGATCAGCAAGTGCAGTGGATGAATAGCAACGGTGGGCTTGACGGAATGGTCCAGCGGACGTCTGCGTCGTCACGCGTGATTTATGACTGGGCTGAAAAGCGCTCCGAGACGCAACCATTCGTCGCCGATCCGCAGGGGCGGTCCCTCGTCGTCACGACTGTTGATTTCGACGACGCCATTGACGCGGCACGAATTGCGGCGATTCTGCGTGCTAATGGTGTGCTGGATACGGAGCCTTACCGCAAGCTTGGACGAAACCAGCTGCGTATTGGCACATTCCCGGCTATCGATACCGCGGATGTAGAGAAATTAGTATCTGCCATTGATTACATTCTGGACAATGAACTAGCCAACAAGAGCACGTAGTACCAGTTACTCCGAGGCGTAGCGGACCAGATATGTGCGCGCTATCCAGCGCGTATATCACCGCTATTTGCTTAATCCAGCTAAGGTAAAGGGGTATCTGAGAAAAGTCGGGATATGTATGGCTTGCCATTCGCGGCCATTCATTGCCATTCGTTCTCTGGAAGCCTTCGCATAAGCGTAAAACGGTGAACGAGAATATAAGGCAGCGGACGGCGGTAAACGCTGACATAAGGAATGGGAGTTCCACCCCGGCTTATGTGACCAGGAGGTAGTAATGCAGACAATTTCCCTCGTCCCCGAGGAATGCACCGACGACTACCTGGTTTTTGCTGCCTCGGAGCCGCACAGTCCCGACGCGTCCGCCGCTGCGGATTCTTCGAGCAACTCCCCCGAGGTTTCCTCGACGGATTCCTCGCAGGAGGACAACACCGCTCCGGCACACTTCAGGCTTCCACTCACTGCGGACACGAGATCTGCCCTCCGACGGTTGCTGGATGATGCTGCCGACGTAACCGACGCCTCCAGCTCGATCGATTCCACCAGCACCGATACCCCGGCAGAAGCGGCACCTCAATCCGACGATTCCGGTTCGTCACACACAGACAACGTTTCCGGCGTCGATAATGACAAAGACTCCGATGACGAGGGTTCCAGCGCAGGATCTGACACCGCCACAGACCAGAGCGAATCACTGACGGCTACGTCGACACCGACCGTCATCCTTACCCCGCGAGAAATCCAGGCGCGCATCCGCGGCGGCGAATCCATCGAAGACCTCGCCCGCGCCTCCGGGATGTCGCAAGGCAAAATCGAGCCCTTCGCGCACCCCATCCTCGCTGAGCGCGAGCGCATGACCACCGTGGCCCGCCAATCGCACCCCGTTCGCCAAGACGGCCCGTCCACACTGACTCTCGACGACGTCCTCGCCACGGCATTCACAGCGCGCGGAATGGACCTGTCGGAAGCCACATGGGACGCCTACCGCAACGACGCCCGACTGTGGATCATCACTCTGACCTGGACATCCGGCATGTCCAACGTCACCGCGGAATGGAGCTACCACTCCGATGGGCTCTCTGCCACGACAGTGGCACGCAATGAAGCCGCCACGGAACTTGTCGACCCCGACTTCGGCCGCCCATCGCCTGGGCGCCCCCGGTCCCGCACCAGGGGCCAGGGAGGATCCGCGCGTTTCTCGTCGGCAATGAGCTCCGACGATGGCAGTCAGGAATCAGGGCAGATCCACGGGCTGCACACCGACGGCGACCCCGACTTCGATTATGACGAAACAGCGGAGGACTTCGACGACGCTACCTCCGCTACTCCCTCGTCACCCGAGGAGGAAGCACCCCGGGGCGAAGGACAGCCCGGGACAGACGCAGACATGCAGCCCCACTCCCACCCCTCTCGAGCAGGCGGGGACCGCGGGCGACGGACGCAACGTCGTCGCACAGGACGCATGGAAATCGTCGGACTCGATGACCACCGATCCCGGCGCGCGAACAAATCCTCGGATAAAGGATCATCGGCCGGGGATGATCCCCACGATGGCGGAACCAGCAGAAACGATGACCACAATGGCTCGGGCCACGATCGGGCATCAGATGGCCACACTGAACCATCCGACAATGAGGACGCATTCTTACAGCACCCGGACACTGAACCCCGCCCTCGTCGTCGGAAAGCTGTGACTCCTCACTGGGAGGATGTCTTGTTGGGAGTGCGAACGAACCGGTCGGATCCGCCGCGCAACCGGGGCAACCACACCCGCGACCACGACTAAGCTGGAAACTGTCCACACAGAAACTCCCCGCGCGCCTGTGTGAGACGGCATATCTGTGAGTAACGGAGGGACGACATGGCTCACGCGTCGGATTCATCTGGATCACGTTCCAGTGACGGCTTCACCCCCCACGGGTCTGTGCCGATCGTGAAATATCCGTTCCCCTCGGCCACGGTTACCATTTGGTGCATCAGCACTCCTCACCCGCGGGATGTCTTCGCCAATGACCCCGCCCCCGATCGCGGCTTTGGGCGGAAACTGCTCGCCCAGCTCAACCCGCAATGGCCCGTCACGCACATGGGTGACTTCCCGCTTAACCGGTCGACGTCGGCCGGCCATGGTGAAATTTATATCGGCGGGTTCGACGGTGTGGCCATTATCCAATACGTGCCGGCATCATTCCCCGGCTACGAGTTTGATGTGTCGCACCTGTCCGCGTTGCCCATGAAATTGATTGAGTCGATCCCGACCTCCGATATTTATGCTTTCGCGGCCGACGACCACAGCCAGCTGGGCGGTTTCGCGCACTGGCACGAGGACAAACTGGAGCGGTCGTTCTGTTCTAATCGGGTCTCGATTTTCGAGGACACCGGGCTGCCGGAGCCTTTCGAAACGCCATTTTGGGCCGGGGAACGGTCGCATGGCGATCACCGCGGAATCGAGCTGCCCTTCCTCCCCGCAGAGTTGGCCACGGAGGCGCTGCGCTCCTGGCTGGGTCTTTCCCTGACGTCAATGTCGATGGACGTTCCTGTTGCAGCTTTTGCCATCGACGGTCGCCCCGCGTCCCGCCTGCCCCTCGAACGTGCTTCGGGGTCTTCTTCCCGACGGGGGTACTCTGCTTTCCGACGACACACTAACACTGCCGACAGCACTACGTCCCCTAACAATCCGCACACGCGATCGGCGGGTGACGAGGAATGGATTGACGACGACTTCCCGGCCGATCACGATTCTGATTACGACGACTACGCCCACATCCCGCCGTTTTCCGTACGTGAATGGGCCGACATTGACCGCTCTGATGTCTTCGCGTTCATGAAACGCGGTGCCGCTCGTGCGGGCCGCGCGGCTCTCCGGGGAGGGCGAGCGCTGGCGTCACTTCCTCACGCTGTAGGGGATCGCGTTCGAGCACGCGCGCGGAAAACCGGGCGTCGCGAGCCACGCGACTAAGCCCGCGACCGCGGATGTTGCTACCGTCACGGGCCGGCCGATGTGGTCACCCTCGCCCCACTATCGATGTTCGAGCACGCTCATAAAAACCCATCGCTGCTGCCGTCGCCACATTCAGCGAGTCCGTCCCCGGAGCCATCGGAATGCGGGCCCTCACATCGCTAGCTCTCATCGCATGTTCGGTTAATCCTGGCCCTTCGGCCCCTACTATGAGCGCCGCCCTCTGCGCGCCATCAAGGGCCTCAGGCAGCATGACCGCATCGTCAGACGGCCTCAATGCCACACATCGGTACCCGCGCTGCTGCAGTTCCGACAATCCACGCTGCCATGTCGAACGATTGCCGTCGAAATACGCAAAGGGAACACGCAGCACATGGCCCATCGACACGCGCATAACACGCCGGTATAGCGGATCCGCGCAGCCGGCACCAAAGAACACGGCATCCACACCCAACCCCCGCAGCATTGCGGAACAAGGCACCGATATTCTCATGGTCGCCCACTCCCTCCAGCACGGCGATCGTCCCCCTCACGGGAAGCTGATCCGGGCGGTCCCGTCGGGCATCCAGTTCGTCAAGAACATCGCTGATCGACGGCACCTCCACGCGGTCCGCCGACGCCAGCAAACCGCGGTGCATATCAAAGCCCACAACCTCGGCCATGACCACGCGGGGATATTAGCCTTCGCAATGGCCTCCGCGAGGTTAGCGTCGGCAAGAAGTGAATGAAGCTTGGCATCGGTCCCCATAATGGCCCGCGCGGGAAAACGCGAGCGGATCAAGCGGGGAACGACCAGAAGCCCCTCCGCGATCACTAAACCCTTCCCGCCAGGCATATCGGGGCGTTTATCTGAGTGGTTGAGGTTTCGGAAATCGTCGAGCCTGGGATCTGACGGGTCGTCAATATAAACGACATCACACTCGTTCATTGTCACCTCCGCTGAGTCACAGTCACTAGCTCACCGCGTTCTTCGTTTAGCTCACAGCGTCCCGAATGGGATCAATGCCGAAGTACACAACGAACAAGATCGCCACAATCCACATCAACGGGTGAACTTTCCTTGCCCGTCCAGCTGCGGTTTCCATCACGGCGTAAGTAATGAAACCTATCCCAATACCGTTAGCAATGGAATACGTGAACGGCATGACCACTATCGTTAAAAACGCCGGAAGAGCCGTCGTGAATTGTGAAAAATCAATCTCGCGAATCTGCCCCACCATCAAGGCACCCACGATAACGAGCACCGGAGCAGCCGCCTCCGTAGGAACAACCTCGTACAGCGGGGTCAGGAACATAGCAACGAGGAATAAAACACCAGTCACGACATTTGCCATGCCTGTGCGGGCACCGTCAGCAATACCCGCAGCAGAATCCACAAATACCGTGTTCGACGACGAAGACACCGCACCACCGACAATCGCGCCGGTGCCCTCCACAACCAGCGCCTGCTTCATGTCCGGAAGAACGCCGGTCTCATCGACCAACCCGGCTTGCTTACCTAAGCCAGTCATCGTCCCCATGGCGTCGAAGAAATTGGCCAGCACAAGGGTGAAGACCAACAGCGTGGCCGTCAACACTCCCACTTCGGTAAACGCGCCAACGAGGTCAACCTTGCCCACCAACGACAGATCCGGGACCCCCGCCCACGAATCGGGAATACCGGGGACCGCCAAGTTCCAGCCCTTCGGGTTGGGCTGGCCATTCTTCACCGACGCCCCGGAGTGAGTGAGAGCCTCGACGATCATCGCGATAATCGTGTTCGCCACAATGCCGATGAACAGCCCGCCGCGGACATTGCGGGCAACGAGCACACCACAAATCAACAGCCCCACCTGGAAAACGGCCGTCGGCCATGAAGCAATGGACCCGCCGATGCCGAGTTCAACAGGAACGGTGGTGTGGGCGGAGTCTGGAATGCGGCGGACGAAACCACCGTCGACAAAACCGATGATGGCAATAAAAAGACCGATGCCGACAGTCATTGCTGTCTTCATCGGTGCAGGGATGGCGTTGAAAACCGCGACACGGAACCCAGTGACGGCCAGTATCACGATGATGATGCCGTCGATAACAATGAGCCCCATTGCTTGTGGCCATGTGAGCCCTTCAGACGACACCAGGGTGACCGACACCAGCGTGTTAATGCCGAGGCCCGTCGCGATGCCGAAGGGATACCGGGCGATCAGGCCAAAGACGATGGTCATCACACCAGCGGCGAGGGCCGTAACAGCCGCAACTCGCGGAATGCCCAGCTCGGTACCGGTGTGATCGGGGACGCTCCCCAGAATGAGAGGGTTCAGAAGCACGATGTACGCCATCGCGAAAAAAGTCACAACACCGGCACGAACTTCCGTGCTCAGGGTGGATCCTCGGTCAGAAATGTGGAAATAGTTGTCCAGCGCGGATCGTCTTTTCTTCTTTGACGACGGTGCCGTCGCCATGTCCGTGGAGGAAGCATTGTTGGACATCGGAACTCCTGCAGATGTGTGAAGCCGCACCGAGGAGGGCTTGGTACGGGTGAGATTTGGGACGGGTGGGGAGGAAAACCCCACAAGGGTAAGTTGGCACGTGTGAGCCCTAAATTCCAATTCCACTCCAAACCGCTGCAGGACGTCACCCTTCCCCGGCTGCCCCGTGCCCTCGAAGATCCGCGGCCCGCTCTCATCGTGGGAATCATCGTATGGGTGCTGGGTGCGGTGTTTTTTGGGCTCACTCGTGGGTGGACTGACCAGTTGGTGTGGACCAGTATTATCGGCGCCGTCACGGGTGTTTTGGGTTACGGGGTTTATATGTGGCAACGGGAGGCTGTCCGCCGTGGAGCGCAATGGGTTCAAGACGGTTTAGATTAACCCTCATCACGGTGCTCGTCGGCATCGTTCTTATTACGGTGTGCGGACTGATCATTATCGCGTCGTGGTCACAGCGCTCCCGTACCGACGGGGCTTCGCACGCCCCATCTACTTCCTCTTTGGCCCATCGTGGGTCGGTTCCGACCCGTTTGGTCACAGTTCTTGACACTCTCCCCTGGCCTCACGATGCATTTACTGAAGGATTGGACCGCCTTCCGCAGGGGCAAACCCTGGTCAGTACTGGCCGTTACGGCATGTCGGAGGCTTATTTTCTTGGCGACGACGGCCACCGCGCTCATGCCCACCACCTGCCCCAGAAGTATTTCGGCGAGGGAATCGCGGCAACGCCGACCTTGGTGTGGCAGTTAACGTGGAAATCGGGCCGCGCCATCCGACGTGACCACCAGTCATTGGAGGAAACAGGCTCGGCTCACTACGAGGGCGAAGGGTGGGGGCTGTGTTACGACGGCCATAACCTCCTCATGAGCGATGGGAGCAGCAAGCTGACCCGGTGCGCCCCCGCCACGTTCGAGGAGCACTCCTCGCTATCAGTGACACTGGCTGGTCGGCCCGTCGGCAATATCAATGAATTAGATTGCGCCCACAACCGAATTGTGGCCAATGTGTGGCATAGCGATGAACTCATTGTCATTGATCCCGCGAGCGACCATGTGACCAGCGTGATCGATGCGTCGAAATTGGCCCCGGCGCGGAACGCTACCGGCGAGGGTGTGTTGAATGGCGTGGCCAGCGATCCGGATGATCCTGCGGTTCTCTATCTGACTGGCAAGTTGTGGCCGCATATGTATCGGGTTCGTGTCGACGGCCTGGGTGGCTAAGTGGCTAGCGGAAATGCATGCCCACCCGACGATGGTGCAAGAATGGGTTCGTGAACAACCACGGAGAGCCGCTCACGACTGGCGAGCTACACGAACCACCGGCCGATGATGCGACGCCACGGCCGTCTCGTGTTCGCCGTGCGTTGTCAGCCCCTGGCCGCCTGGTGGACAGCTGGATCGAGGCCGACGGTGCGAAAGCGTCGGGACTGTCGTCGCTGACGTACACAACGATCTGCAACTCTAGTGTCGACGCAGCTCTCGCGGTGGCCCTGGCGAGCACGCTGTTTTTCTCCGCGACGACGGGTGAATCGCGCGAAGGCGTCGCCCTGTACTTGCTTGTGACCATCGCCCCCCCTTCGCGGTCATTGCCCCACTGGTTGGGCCCGCGTTAGATCGTGTGTATGCCGGGCGTCGTTTTGCGTTATCGCTGACGTTCGCCGCGCGGATCGTATTGACGGTGTGGCTGCTCACGAATTTCCACTCGTGGGTTCTCTATCCCGCTGCGCTGGGCATAATGGTGATGAGCAAGTCGTTTGGTGTGCTGAAATCATCGGTCACTCCACGGCTCATGCCGCCGGATATCGATCTTGTTCGCACGAATGCGCGGCTCACGATCTTGGGGCACATTGTGGGCTCGGGTGTCGTCGGAGCCATCGCGGCTGGTGTGTCGTTCCTGTTCACACCTCGCGAAGCGTTGTGGGTCGTTATCGTCATCGCGCTCATGGGGTTGTATTCCTGCGTCCTCATCCCGCGGAAAGCAGAATCGTCCCCCGATGAATGGGCCACCACGTCCCCGCTGACCGTCCCGGGAACGCCTCTCACCGAGGACTCTTCTCGTGACGACGATCCGACGGCCGACGTGACCACTACCGACGCTGACACTGCACCAACGCAGGAATCGCCGTCACAGTCGTCACCGCGACGACGGGCCGTCCGCCAGCGCGTTACCCGTGCAGCCCAGCAGCTTCACATCGTTCCTTTCCCTCACGACGTCAAGACGTGTTTGTGGTCCGTCATGACCAGCCGGTCGGGCACCGGATTCCTCACGATTTTCGTCGCGTTTGCTGCTAAATCGACCCACGGTCTGAGCGCGTGGGAACAGCTGGCAATGCTGGCCGTCGCGGGCGCCGCAGGAAGCGTCGGCACGTTCTCGGGGAATTTGCTGGGAGCGCGGATCCCTCTCGGTGCCCCACGAGTGACTGTGCTCACGATTGCAGGTATCGTGTGGGCGGGCGTGATCTGTGCAGCCATCTGGCCTGGGCTGATATGGACCGCGGTCGCGACCTTCGCATTGTCGCTATCTAGTTCACTATGCAAAGTAAGCCTTGATGCAACCATCCAGGAAGGCCTCCCCGAAGAAGCGCGATCCAGCGCATTCGGCCGCAGCGAAACGTTCGGTCAACTCGCGTGGGTGTTCGGCGGCACGATGGGCATTATCCTTCCGCCGCAGCTTGGCACAGGGTTCATCGCTCTATCGATCATCATCGGCGTCGGCTATTTACGTACTCTTTTCCTCGCTGTCAAGGTCCCGCATTTACGACGTCATTAGGGCCTCGCTATTGTGGACGCCATGACCGATCCGGGTTCGTCCTCCAGCTCAGAACCATCACCCCAGGCCCCAGCCCGTCGAGGGCGTCGAAAGACCAAGGCAGAGCGACGTCGGGAACGACGCACCATGATCATCGTGGGATCTGTGATGGCTGTCATCGTGCTCGTCGCGATTGTCGGTGGAATTGCGTTCACCTATTGGGAGCAACGACGCAACTCGGTGGACCCCACCACGGTCACGTTGTCGATCACTGATTCCAAGGGGAAGAGCATCACGGCGGATCCCTATCAGGCCTGTGCACTGGGGTCGACGGACTGCACGGAGAAGTCGATGACAAAGATTTCCCTGCCGAAGGATGGGAAGGCCACTATCGACGTGCCCTCGACCGTGTCCGATACTCAATGGTCGTTGCTGACGATCTATGAAGACAATGCCAAGAATGACGAGTCCGTGTATAAGGCGAAAGACAAAAAGTCGGTCACCATCGATGGAAGTAAAGATGGTTCCCGACTGAAAGTCGCTGAGGTTCACGCCGTTCTGTTGGGCGATAAATCTCATGGTTCTGATTCGTCTGACGACGAGGATGCCTACACCATGGTGTGGGCTATTTCCCCGGAGTAGCGCCTGGATAAGTGGCCACTTGGAGAAATAGCGCGGCGCACGACGGACGCGAAGGCTGCGCTACGCCTCAGGCATCGAGCTTATTAAGCATCAAGCTCACGGGCCACAGCGCGAAGAACCTCGGCCACCTGACGGCTTTCTTTCCGCCCTGGGTAGCGACCCGTTTGGAGGCTCGGCTGAACATGTTCTTCCAACAGCGTCATCAAGTCCTGGATCATGCTTTGCAGCTGATCTGGCTTGTACTTATGGGAAGGGCGACGCCGAGGCCGACCAGTCTCCTGAATATCCGTAATCCTGAGCACCTGCGGGCCTTTCCGGCCTGCAGCGAACTCATACTCTATTTTCTGCCCCTGGTGTAGTTCTTCCACACCGTCGGGCAATACTTGGGTGCCGACGAAGACGTCGTCATCGCCCGGGTTGGTGACGAACCCAAATCCCTTATCGGAATCAAACCATTTGACTCTTCCGATTGGCATGAGGGTTTTCCTTTCTCTGTATTTCATAAGCTGGGTATGTCTACATCTGGCTCTGTAACCGTGTATCGGTTTAACCATGTATCGCGCGGTGAGCTCGAGACTATCCCAGCGTGGATGGGCGAAACTCCTTATTCTAAACGATCCACAACTTTTAGCCCATCCCGACGTTTCATAGGTAGGTTTTACGTTTTTACTCGTCAATAAACGCGCAGTACTACCTGCCGCACGCACGAATAATAGTGTTCTTAATCACATTTTAACGACACTTTTCGTCAATAATTCGGTCAAAATATAGCTTTACGCTGCACTGTTACCCATGTTACTCGCTCACGACCGACCCCCAAGTCGCTACCGGAATGTGACCTTTTCGTAACCTTCATGTAGCGTGGCCGCCCAGTACGTCAAGAAGCGGTCCGCCAAGGACGCCGATTATCGCACAGAGAGGTTATACCCCTTTATGGGACAGCACTCCAAGAACACCAACCGTATTTCTACCGGCGCCAAGGTTGCCCTGTCAGGCTTGGCTATCACAGCTAGCGGCATTGCTGTCGCTCCGTCAGCGTCGGCAGCACCAGATTCCGATTGGGATCGTTTAGCTCAGTGCGAGTCTGGTGGCAACTGGGGCATCAACACTGGCAACGGCTTCCAGGGTGGTCTGCAGTTCGCACCGTCCACCTGGTCTGCATACGGCGGAAC
Organism: Corynebacterium kroppenstedtii; assembly: GCF_003243515.1. Lineage (GTDB taxonomy): Bacteria > Actinomycetota > Actinomycetes > Mycobacteriales > Mycobacteriaceae > Corynebacterium > Corynebacterium kroppenstedtii_B. The sequence goes on along the minus strand of NZ_QFRA01000022.1, from coordinate 8,834 downwards.
CGAATACGCTACTACCGCTAACCAGGCAACTCGTGAGCAGCAGATCACGGTCGGCGAGCGCGTCCTCGCTGAGCAGGGCTGGAACGCTTGGCCGGCTTGCTCCGCGCAGCTCGGGTTGAGCAGTGCCCCTTCTCAGCGCGATAACGCCTACGCCAACGGTGCTCAGGCTGCTGTTCAGCCCGCAGCCGCTCCTGTCGAAGAGGCTGCACCTGCCGATAACGCTGCACCTGCAGCTCAGGCTCCTGCCGACGTAGCCGACGAGGCTCCGACGCCACAGAAGGCTGTGACGGACCTGGCCGCGACGCAGAGCATCGCTAGCTTGGACCAGATTTTCGACACCATCCAGGCTGCCTTCAACAAAGCTGGCATTCCGATGCCCGCCGTGATCACGGATTACTACCACGCTCATCACGACGAGCTCGTTGGTGCCTACAATCAAGCCATTGGCGCAGCTGTGAACGGTTACGCCGAGGCCACTGCCCAGGCTACGAAGATTTACGACGCCGTGGAGAAGAACTTCCACTCGTCACGCAGCGCTGCATAAGCGACGCGCTTTATAACGAGCACCCCTCGGGAAACACCATCATTGGCGGATATCTCCCGAGGGGTTCGTTCTATGTAGCGGCCTATAGGGGCCCGACATTAGACGCGCTGGAACTAAGGCACGTTGGCAAGCAACCAGCGCGCAGTTGAGGCACGCTCGAGCAACACTAGAGCACTCGGCCGCGCAGCGGCGCGGGAATTAACGCTTAAATGGCCTGTTCACAGGGATGTACGGGTGAACGTAGTTAAGCTCGCTGGAATCGACGGGGAACTTCGTGTCCTCACCGTAGGGGCTCGTCGCGCCCGGCACGTGGGAGACCACCTCTGTCACGGGGTGCTCGCCCTCCTCTAAATGCTGAGGCCAACCTGGATCAACATATTGTTCTTTATCTTTCGCCATGGCTCCATCTTTTCAGATCGGTGCGTATTAGTCACCCTACTAAGAACGATTGCCCCCGGTTAGAATGGGGGTTTATGTCTTCTCCCGGTTCCGTTCCCGATCGCTTGTCTGAGTGGCTCGCACAGATTAGCGACGATCAACTCTCGCTGATTCTTCGCGAGCGCCTGGAGAATCTCTTCCCGATGCCCGTCGGTAGTGGCCAACTAACTGCGCGGCTAACCAGCCCATTCACGGTCACACAAACTGTGGAAGCCCTCGATATGCTGTCGTCGGCATGTCTCGAGGTCATGGCCGATCTGACGGATCACGGCCGGGACAGCGGGCCACTCACTGTGTCGGATCTCTACGACCGCCTCACGTCGTCATTAGCCGAGGTCGGTGTCGATGAATCATCCATGCCGACGGAACATCATGTTCTCTCCGCCTTGGAATACTTGTCCGAGCATGGGCTTGTCTGGGGACTCCCCTTCCCGGAAACTGCGGATCACGCCACAGTGGATTCCCAGTTCCGAGTGGTACCCGACGCGGTACGGTCGCTGACCTCGCAAATTGCTTTCATCGAGCCGCCCTTGCCAACCGGCGAGGACTGGACCGCACTGCTGGACACGGTGACTCCCCAAGAACGCCGTGTGCTGCAGCGCCTCCACGACGCAGGAGGCCGAGGAGTCCATTCCCCCGCGAAGAACTCGGATCCGTCTGCCCCCGTCCCCCACCTCATTTCACTCGGGTTGCTGGAGGTTTACGACACCGCTCAATCGACCGGGCGCCCCTCGTCGGCACGCAAAGGCCACACACCAAGCGGCGCTCAACAACCACCGGCCGACGTGTACGTCCGGCTCCCCCTCCGCGTCCATAACTACCTCGCGGGACGTCACGACGATTTCGTGCCGACGTCCCTCCGTCCGCCGGAAGGTTTTCATTTCCCGCCGTGGCCCATTCCGATGAAGCAGACGCCCGATGACATTATCGGTACCGTCTCCCCTGCCCGCGCACAGTTGTCGTCGGCAGCCGCGGCGGAAGTGTCCCTGACCTTGTTCCATATGCGGGAGCTCCTGCGGTTCGCTGCGCGGACACCGTTTAAGGCGCTGCGCAATTCGGAAATCGGTGTCCGCGAACTGCGGCGGGCGGAAAAAGAATTGTCGGATATCGGGCTCACCCGCACGAGGCTCATTACCCTCCTCGAGTTGGCCCGTGGCCTCGGCTTTCTCGACTGGGGCGATCCGGAATCTCTTTATGATGAGGCGGATTACGGGTGGTGGGGCCCGACGCGCCTGGCCGAAGAGTGGATCCACGCCGATGCCGGCACACAGTGGGCGCTGCTGGCGATGGGATGGTTTGGTTCCCTGGCGCAGACGTGGGTCGTCGGCAAGGATGAGGACGGCAAGAACATCAATGTCTTCGATGAGGACACGGTGTCCCCGAGTGCTCTCGTTTTGCGTCGGCACCTCTTAACTGCGGCGCGAGGTTTTGCCCCTTCCGCAACCGGGAAAACGGAGGATGTGTACTCGGCGTACGGGTACATGTATCCACAGCATGTGGTTTATATGGATCCGCGGGCCGTCCCCAATATGGTTGCGAATGCGGAGGCGTTCGGGCTTATCTCGGGGCGGGCAACCACTGGTGTCACCGACATTCTCCTCCCCCTGTTCCGCGACGTTCCCCCAGATCGCGAGACACATTCCACGCCAATGGCAGATTACGTGTTACGCCTGTCGCACACCTATGCTTCCCAGCCGACGTCCCAGCCAACATCGGTGGGGAGCGATTCAGCGGAGAGTGATGAGGACGCCGGTAGCTCTCAGCCGGACTCAGCAAATTCGTCGACGGCAGATTTGTCGCTCTACGACGCGTACGTCGTCGCTCTGATCCGGCACTGCCAGACCTCGTTTCCTGCGCCGTCGTCGACACTGATTGCTCAAGGGGATATGACCGTTCTGGCTCCTAGTCCTCTCGATGACACGACAACGAGCATGATGGATCGTATTGCCGACGTGGAAAGCCCCGGGCTGGCAACGCTATACAGAGTGTCGGAGGACAGCCTTCGCCACGGGATGGCGTCGGGCCTTACGCCTGAGGATATTTCGTCGTTCCTTTCGCTTCGGGTGCTCAATGGTGTTCCCCAAGGGCTCACTTTCCTCATTAACGACGTGGGCCGCTTCTATGGATCGGTGCGCGGCGGCGAGGCCTCGTGTTATCTACGCATTGATGACCCGCAGGTCGTCGACGATGTGCTGGCTTCCCCCGCAGCGTCGTCGGCAGGTTTACGAAAGATCGCGCCGACGGTGTTGGTGGGGTCTGTACCGCTCGCAACGGCGCTGAGGGATGTGGCTGCCGAGGGGTTCCAGGTTGTCCAGGAAGATGTCGTTGGTATGGCGGTACAGTCGGATTCGGTTGCTCAGTTTGATAGCCACTTTGATCTCTCACCAGCGGATGAGTCCGAGATGCTGACTCGGTATTCGGTGAACGTGACGCCCACTCCGGAGGGCGGCATTGCTGGTGCGATTGCCGCGATTCGTCGGGAGGATGCCGATGACGTCGAGGGCCGGGTTCTCACTCACCCGCAGGATTGGGTTCCGCAGCTTTCTCATTATGCGCGGTCGGGAATGCAAGTCATTGTGACGTACGTTGAGAAGAATGGCGCAACTAAGCGATACCGCATGGAGCCGTTGACCGTGACATCGGGCTACTTTGATGGGTTCGACGTTCATTCGTCGGAAGTTCGACGTATTGCGTTCCACCATGTCACAAGCATTACGCTCATGGACCGCTGAGCACGAAAGGAAAGGGTTTGTATGGCGCAGGGCACTAACGTCTTCGATGGGCCTCTTATTGTTCAATCAGATAAGACAGTTCTGCTTGAAATTGATCACCCGAAGGCCGAGGAGGCCCGTGCTGCTTTGGCCCCATTTGCTGAGCTTGAGCGAGCACCTGAGCATATCCACACATACCGCATTACGCCGCTGGCCTTGTGGAATGCGCGCGCTGCCGGGCACGACGCTGAACAGGTTGTCGACGTGCTGGAGAATTATTCTCGCTTCCCTGTTCCGCAGCCGCTTCTGGTGGATATTGCCGACACGATGGGTCGCTATGGCCGCCTGACGTTGCACAAGGATCCGATCCACGGGTTGGTTCTGCACGCCACTGATAAAGCCGTGTTGGCGGAGGTCATTCGCCATAAGAAGATCAAGCCCATGCTGGGCTCTGCCATCGCGGATGACGCGTGGACTGTCCACCCCTCCGAGCGCGGGCGCCTGAAGCAGGAATTGCTAAAGGTCGGGTGGCCTGCCGATGACCAGGCGGGCTATGTCGACGGCGAGGCTCATGCTATTTCCTTGTCGAAGGAGAACGTGGACTGGCAGCTTCGCGATTACCAAAAACTCGCGGTGGATTCGTTTTGGGACGGCGGGTCCGGCGTCGTCGTTTTGCCCTGTGGAGCAGGTAAAACGATGGTCGGGGCTGCTGCCATGGCGAAGTCTAAGACGACGACGCTGATCCTGGTGACGAATACGGTGTCGGGGCGTCAGTGGCGGGACGAGCTGATTCGGCGCACTACTCTCACCGAGGATGAGATCGGCGAGTACTCCGGCGAAAAGAAAGAAATTCGGCCGGTGACGATCGCAACGTACCAGGTCGTGACCCGAAAAACCCGTGGTGAGTATCGCGCGCTGGAGCTTTTTGATTCGCGCGATTGGGGCCTCATTATTTACGACGAAGTGCACCTGCTACCTGCCCCGGTGTTTCGTTTGACCTCTGATTTGCAGTCTCGTCGTCGTTTAGGTTTGACGGCGACGCTGGTGCGTGAGGATGGCCGTGAGGGCGATGTGTTCAGCTTGATTGGGCCCAAGCGCTATGACGCACCGTGGAAGGATATCGAGGCCCAGGGCTGGATTGCACCGGCGGAGTGTATTGAAGTGCGGTCCATGATGACCGAGTCCGAGCGCATGGTGTACGCCACCGCGGAAAAGTCGGACAAGTATCGGTTGTCGTCGTGCTCGGGGACGAAGATCCGTGTGGTGCGGAAGATCATGGCTCAGCACCCGAACGAACCGACGTTGATCATTGGCGCGTACATCGATCAGCTGGAGGAGCTGAGCGAGAAACTGGACGCTCCCCTCATCGACGGCAAGACGAGAAATAAAAAGCGCGAGGAGCTTTTCGAGCAATTCCGTTCTGGAGAGATTTCGACGCTCGTCGTCAGTAAAGTGGCGAACTTCTCTATTGATTTACCTGAAGCGTCGTTAGCTATTCAGGTGTCCGGGACGTTCGGTTCGCGGCAGGAAGAGGCGCAGCGTTTGGGTCGTCTGATGCGCCCCAAGCGAGACGGCGGGAGTGCGCATTTCTACACAGTGGTGTCGCGCGATACGATCGACGCCGAGTATGCGGCCCATCGTCAACGTTTCTTGGCTGAACAGGGGTATGCGTACCGGATTGTAAACTCGGCGGATTTACCGGACCTTGAGGATGACTAACACCATGAGCACTTTTCAGTTCACCGTGGACGAGGCTTTTAACCGGCAACACAATGAGTTTGTGCGAGATTCTCGTCGGCTCCAGGTGAGTGCCGGCGTGCTCGGTGGGATCCTCGTTGTCGCAGCTGTCCTCATCTTTATTTTTGCGGGCCACGACGGCGCCTTCGTGTTGTTCGCCATAGTTCTGGGGCTCTTCGGGCTGTTTAGCCTGGTGATGGTCCAGGTCATTCCCCGCATGGTGGGTTCGGGACAGTCGTTGTATGACCGGTATGAGCTGGCACCAGCGATGGTCGCCCGGGTGAATCCCCACGACGTTGAGATCATGGCGTTGGTGAATACGTCAGTGAATACGGATGATGAGCCGCGGTGGGCGCTGTCCGCGCGAACGGTGGCACGGATTCCGGGTACGGTGCGCGAGGTCGGCGAGCGTATTCCGTCGGTAGCGGTCACAGCGACGCGGTCGGTCCAGCATAAGGATCGGTGGGATGAGATTAATCCCATGCCGATTGGGTGGGCAACGAAGAACCAGAACGTTGTGCGCGATGCCGAGGCTGCCATTGCACCCCAACAGTGGAAAATGCTGGCCGATAACCTTGATCGCATTGACGACGTGATGGGCGCGAAGCGGAACCTCCTGCCGCTGTAGCTTGTACCGTGGGGAACGAACCCTTGGTGACAAAGCTCAGTGAAGAGATCCTTAGCGAACAGATCCGCCCTGGAGGAAGTTGGCGGCTTCTTGGGCGCACTCTCTTTGTACCGCCGGAGTAGCCAACACGTGGTAGCCGAGGTGCTCAGTCACTGTTGTGGTTGCTCCTAGCTCCTCAAGGTTATGAGCAATCGCTTCTGGATCGACGGCGATGGTGTCGCGCGTGGCTTTCTGAACAAGAACTTGGGTCTGGCTGAAATCGTGGTTCCGCCATGTTTCGGTCTCTGGGTTGGGCTGGACTAGCCGAGGGTGCTGCAGAACAATGCGCTCGCTGTTCCACCTGGCTGCGAGTTCTAGCCCAGCAGATGTACCGCTGCCGAAGGCCACGATGTCGTAGCCTCGGGCCTCGTCGTGCGTAATGGTGGTGCTGTCTGATTCACGTGTATCGCTCGAGATATTGCTGAGCACACCTTCCGCCACGTTCACCGCGGCGAGCGCATCACGAATGATTCCTTTTGTTCCCTCGGCGTGATCGCTGTACACAGCGTTTCCTTGCGTATCGTCGGACAGACGCCGTCGTATGAGGGGAAGCTGATAGTCGACGTCGACAATTGTTGTGCCGGAGAGTCCTGCTATAGCGGCGATGGTTGGCCGCCAGAAAATCTCGAGCTCCTGTCCTGATCCGTGCCACCCCGGGCCACCATGTAGCGATACTGCTATCCGCCCTGTGGGGGGTGAGGGGACGAAGACTGCGGTGTTGCCGTTGACGGTGTGCATGTCCGGCCCGTTCGACGTGAATGCCACCCCCGGGATGGAGTGGTCGAGACCCACCCCTAGGACGAGCTGCGAGGTATGCGTCACGATGTCGTTTAAACGCCCCACTGCCTGCTCGGCGTCCTCTTGCAGCTGGCGTTGCTCTCCCGGTGCTTCTTGCTCGCGCTCGGCGGAGAAATCCCCCGGGGAAGAAATAATGTCCCATACCTCTTTGTAGTGGACGGAAATAAAGCTCGCGATCTGGTCGAGCTGCTGTTCGGGAGTGAGGATCGGGTTCCCCGCGAGCACACCGTCCGACCGACCCACCCCGGTGTTACCCGCGGAAGAACCGGCCGAGCCAGAGGTACCGCCCGATGCCGGAGATAACGCGGTTGTTGGGGTCGAAGCAGACGCTGAAGATCTAGAGGTGGGTTTGTTGGCCATGTGGCTATTTTATATACCCGCCGTGTTTATACAGGTGTCCTGTTTATAAAGGTGTCAGGGTTGGATACGCGTCGTACTTGCCAGGAGCCCCGGCCACTCATGACCAGCCCCGTCTGCTGTGTTAACCGCGATGGTGTTTACAATGGCTCCATGACTGAACAGAGCGGTTCACTTTTGTCTTCACCAATCGTGTCGCGCCTCCGCGACATCCCTGAGACGATCTTTTCGCGCATTACTCGGTTAGCAGTAGAAAACAACGCGATTAACTTGGGCCAGGGTTTTCCGGATAGCGACGGCCCACGAAGAATGCTAGAGATCGCCTCTGAGCAGATTTTGTCGGGCAATAACCAGTACGCTCCGGGCCGGGGCATACCGGAGCTACGCAAAGCGATATCTGCCAATCGCGAGCAGAGCTACGGCCAAGTCTTTGATCCGGATACCGAGGTTGCTGTGACCGTCGGTGCTACGGAAGGTATTGCAGCGTCGATTTTGGCGTTGGTCGAGCCGGGCTCTGAAGTAGTCGTCATCGAACCTTATTACGACGCTTATGCAGCTGCTGTCCGGCTGGCGGGTGGCCACCATGTAGCGGTCCCGCTGCTCCCAACAACTGACGAGGACGGCGCCCCACGCTGGGCATTAGACGTTGAAGCCCTCCGCCGCACTGTGTCGGATAAGACGAGGATGATTGTTGTCAACACCCCTCACAATCCGACAGGGCACGTATTTACGACCGACGAGATCTTGGCAATCAGTGAAGTTGCTGAAGCCCACGACTGCCTTGTCCTTTCCGACGAGGTCTATGAGCACCTGGTGTTTAGTGAAGCGCGCCACGTTCCCGTGGCCTCCGTGGGAAGCCTGCGCGAGCGCACTGTGACCGTTTCGTCGACGGCGAAGTCCTTTAATGCGACGGGGTGGAAGACCGGGTGGGTCATGGGACCTGCTCCGCTCGTTGATGCGGCGATCACAGCGAAGCAATATATGTCTTTTGTGGGAGCCACTCCTTTTCAACCGGCAGTCGCGTACGCGCTACGCGAGGAAGCTGATTGGGTCAAGGGACTGAGCCAGCGGTTGGAAAACAACTATAAGAAGATCGCGAAGGTGTGTGGGGATATTGGCATGACCGTGTACCCCAGTGACGGGTCATATTTCGTGGTTACCGACATCTCTACGTGCGAAGTGACGAAGAACATGACCGCAGATGACTTCTGTCTTGCCCTACCGAAGGACGCGGGCGTTGCAGCTATTCCAGTCACCGCGTTCGTTGATGATGAGGAACAGTATCGAACCCTGGTTCGGTGGGCTTTTTGTAAGAAGGCGAACGTCATTGACGATGCCGTTGATAAGTTGACCACGTGGGCGAAAGAAAAATAGTGCCGACGCGGACGCAAAAGTGGTGGACGCTGGCGTGGGGCTTGTTTAGCCCGGATACCGGACTCACCCCGCATCGAGCCAAACCGGATTGTTTACTATATACGGGTATGCCCACCCGTTTTTCGGGTGTGGGCGTACGCATAAAAATGTGTGTGGTGCGGCCACCCCCCAGGGGGTTCGGCACACACCACACACAAACACAACACTG
>NZ_QFRA01000076.1 GCF_003243515.1 Corynebacterium kroppenstedtii | reverse complement strand
GGGCCTCACAACCTTCGGACCAGCCCGTCGCTTACGCACCCGATGAACAGTCAACGCAGGACCCAGCCAGCCCCCAGCACCTGCACCCCCCGCGGAAATGGATCAAATGGGGACTCATCATCGCCGTCATTACCACCCCCTTCTTGCGGTGGGTCATCTCCAACCCGGGCGGCTATCCCATTCTGTCCATAGGCTGCCAACTGGCCGTCACCCTTCCCGGCTACATCATGATCTTTTACGGCCTGCTCTACCGCACCCACATCGACGACGACACCATCTCCATCCACATCGGCCCCTTCCGCCACACAATCGACGCCCACAGCATCACGAAACTCGCCATCACGCCCAACTGCTACCTCATCACCGATGGGTCAGGACACCGGCTACGCGTCAACCATCACGCTCACGACATCGACCGGGCACTCCTCCACCTACTGGTCACCCTCCACACCCGAACCATCGACCTGCCAGAAGGCTCACCCAACCATCCAGACTGGCCCACCTGGGCCCAACACTGGCGAAACATCTTTGCCACCGCCATCTATGACAACCACGCCAACTATTACGCCACCCACCCTGACGCTCTTGTTCGCCTCAACGCCCTAGTCCAACCACCTATTGCCTAACTGCGATCGCACCCAACCCACAGACAAACGACATGAGCGTCGAACCCCGATGCTTTTCTCGAACATGGAGAAACCATCGACTCTTTTGATAGAGCGTCCATACTCCCGGAAGCGGCGTCGACTGCGAGCCATGAGCCGGACCCGACCCGGCCGCGTATTTTTCCTACGCACCGCTCAATGCACCAATATGGCTCCCCTTCGCGGCAGTAGTGACGGGGACGATTCTCTAGTTTCGTCAACAACATCGGCGGATTCAGAACCAACCTTACAAGTTGGCTTACGAGCATCATACTGCTCGTCATATCTTACAGCTATCTGGCGGACTGTCTGTGGCACAGATTTAGCGTTGATCAAGACAAGATATGGACGCAGTTTGGCCATCTCGACCGCCACACGATCCGATTCGACGAAAATCACCCGATCGACCCAAGAACCACGCGAGTGTTGATCTCGCGACAAACCTTATCCAGGTCAGCATGGGGGATGCCGAGAGCCTCCAGACAGAGACAGTGGTAGGCGAATG
>NZ_QFRA01000021.1 GCF_003243515.1 Corynebacterium kroppenstedtii | reverse complement strand
CGATGACTGTACGCAACGCAGCCTGACCATTTCCGCCATTATCATCTTTGTTCATAGGAGCCATGCTAACCGACAACCGACGCAGAATCCGCTTTCCGAACAAGGAATTTTCCTACGGATTACTGATAAAACCGTAAAATGGTCGGTCTTGGTGCCCATCTCCTTATGAAAATCTCTTGCGACATCGTGGTTGATGGGGTGCTTGGTGACGTGGTGTTGGATCCCCCTACCGGTTTTGTTGATTAGCGCCGCAACCGCTTTGTTACGCTGAATTCATGCAGGAGAGCGACGGCCTATGCGGGAGCGACTCGGCGGGTAATTCGATCGCTGAGCATAAAAATGCCTACCGACGCCGAATCCGGTGCATGCGTCGAGAATTGTCTGAAGCGACGCTCAGGGCCTGGGATGAACAGCTCGTTGCTCAGCTCATAACGGCTATTGATGACATCGCCGCGACGTTGCAGCGAACAGACGACGAGCCGTTAGTTATTGCGACATACCTACCGGTCGCCAACGAACCGGGTGCACACACGCCCGGCGGTTTTATTCCGTCGCTACTTTCTGCGCTGGACAAGCGAATTCCCTGCAGAGTCGTCATTCCGCGTGTTGAAGACAAACGGCAACTCTCGTGGCACCCATGGTCACCGGAGAACCTCGTCACCACCTCCTTCGGTATTCGCGAGCCAGATGAGCGATCGACCCCGATCCCCCTCGACACCGTCGACCTCGCTATCGTCCCGGCACTCGCATATGACGTCGCTGGGTACCGGCTTGGACAGGGTGGCGGATACTACGACTGCACACTCGCCGACCGACGGTCGTCTCGGCAATCGTCCGGACAATCGTCAACGTTCCACACCATCGGCCTGGTTCACCCCCACGAAATCCTGCCGGCTGTTCCCCACGATGACTGGGACGTTCAGCTCACAACAGTGGTCACGACTCTGGGACGACACCGCTTCCCTGGCAGCTAAACACCGGGCGCACAAACAGCACAAACATCAGTGGGAACCCTGCCGATAGTCTCGCGTCGGTATGAGAATGCGATTCTTGTTCTCCGGTCATGATGCAGACTCCGCCCGTTATTCGCTAAAGTCGTGGCACACTCGCCGTCACCCTGAGCCCCACCCGCGGCCGTTAAAGGGTATTCGACTACGGTTGGTGTACTTCATCTCTGATATCTCTCGCCCCAACTGGCGCCGCACGCGACGCTTACAGCAAATTTGTAGAACGCTTTTTATTGTTCTCACAGTGGCCATAATTATTCAGGTAATAATATGAACTTTTGCCGTGTGGGTACCCCATTTCTGAGGAGGAATAATGCTTAAAGGCTTTCGCGATTTTATTATGCGAGGCAATGTTATTGAGCTTGCCATCGCGGTCGTCATTGGTTCTGCCTTCACCGCAATTGTGACGGCTTTTACCAAATACATCATTAACCCGCTCATTGCGTGCTTTGGTGGCGCAAATACAGATGGCTGGGGATTCCGCCTCATCCGTGGAAATGAAAAAACTTTTCTTGACTTTGGGTCAGTCCTCACAGCCGTCATTAATTTCCTTATTATTGCGGCCGTCGTGTACTTCATTCTTGTGGCGCCCATGAATAAGCTCGAAGAGATCAGGAAAAAGCACATGGGTGTCAAAGAGGAAGAAGTACCGGTTACCGAGAAAGATCTTCTTCTGGAAATCCGCGATCTTCTCGCGGCGCAGAACCAAGTGAGTACCCCCAGCCAAACGCTCGCGAGCACCGAACTTGCGGAAAGCACCACCGATTCAGCACACAGCCAGGCATCCTCGCAAGGAATTCAAACAAGCACGGCTCAGGTAGGCACACCCTCGTCGACGACGAGCTCGACCACATCCGGGAAGCACGCCAAAGAGTAATTCAGGTTCGGGGCAATTACTGCGCGGATCATTTCTGCCCGCGGTGTAGCTTAGCCCCAATGTGGCGGCCGATTTTCCTGCCACTCCTGACGGGACATCGCCCCCACATCACGACCCTCGGATCCGTACGCGGTATCCGAGCCGCCATTGAACTCACTATCACGCCCGGATCGCCCGTCACCAGCACCGACGTCCCCATCGCCAGGGGCGGCTCCGTCATTCTCATCGTTCGTCGTCAGGTCTGCCATGCGATCGTCGTTAAGCCCCCGGCGCGGCTGATCCTCCATCGCGCGGACAGCGTCGACAACATTGGCCAATGCGGATTCGCCCGAGCGGTCATAATCAGTGTCCGACACACGTCGCGCGTGCCGACGTTGACGTCGAGAATGATTCATGGGAAGCCCCTACTGGTCCCAGCGGTCCATATCGTTAATGACGTACCTTACGAGGGGCATCAGCGTGGCCATACCATCCCGAATCGCAGCCCGTGATGAGGCCAAATTCACCACAACGGTCGAGCCCGAAATGCCAGCAATCCCGCGAGACAATCCAGCGTCGGTGGCCCCACAGGCCAACCCCGATGAGCGCAACGCCTGAGCAATACCTGGAATGCGCCGGTCCAACACCGCCTTGGTGGCCTCCGGGGTTTTATCCCTCGGCCCGACGCCCACGCCACCGATAGTCACGGCGAGATCAACACCACCGACGACAGCGGTTTCCAGCGCACCGCGAACCTTCGACTTCCGGCTAGCAACACGCACGACCGCGTCGACGCCAAAGTGGTCCTCCGCTAACAACTCGGCAACCAGGGAGCCGATGCGATCGGACTTCTCCCCCGCGTTGTCGTCGACAATAATGACTAGAGCTCGAGGAACCTGTTCACCCTGGTCATGGTCTCTTTCTGCAAATGACGCATGGGCGGCTTCCTCAGCACGCTCAAGGTCCATCAGCATTGCGTCATCGGGTTCGACGATAACCTCACCAAGCCGGTCAACTTTCGCGTGGTCAATACCGCGCAGTGATTCCGGCATTTCCCGGGCATCCGATGAGCTCCGAGCCAACTCCGCTGGATCGATGGAATCAAAGGGCTCATTGTCACTCATTGGATTGTCTCCTTTTCTACAGGATAAAGACTTCTACAGGGAAAACGTCGCCGGTTACCGGGGTTAGAGGCTTGAACTGATCACCTTGCTATTAACTTTAAGTTCCGACGGTGAAGCGCGGGGCAATAAAACTATTTTCCTTACACTTCACCAGCTACCCGGCACCTAGTCAATAGAAGCCCCATATGGGGAGTGCCCAGCCATCATCAAGTCCCGACGCGATAGTGGCTGAGCAGTGCTTTTATTCCCCTGAAGTCTCTTGTGAACTCAGGGTCATGGTGATTTCTCGGGCGTCTTTCCCGTCCTGATTAGTCACTTCCATCTTGACTGTATCGCCCACCTTATGCGAGCGAATCGCCGCAATCAGAGATAACCCTGAATCAATGGTTCGGCCGTCAACTTTAGTAACGACGTCACCCCGTTTCAGCCCCGCTTTGGCGGCGTCGCTATCGCTGGGAACATCAACGATGACAGCCCCATGCGCTGTGGATTCCTTAGCAACTTGAACGCCAATAACAGGGTGCTGAACTTTACCGTTCTTAATAAGTTGCTCAGCAATGTCACGCGCCTGGTCAATGGGGATAGCGAAGCCCAAACCAATTGAACCAGACCCCTGAGACATAGAGCTCGAGCCCAGTGACGCGATCACCGACGGGATGCCAATAAGGTTTCCATCCATATCGACCAGTGCACCACCGGAGTTACCGGGGTTAATCGCAGCGTCTGTCTGAATAGCGTCGATAAGAGTGGACTGGTCAGATGACTCTGAGGACGCCTGCACGGGGCGATTTTGAGCGGAAATAATGCCACTGGTCACCGTGGCATCCAATCCCAAGGGAGAACCAACAGCAACGACTTCCTGCCCAACCTCAAGTTTGGACGAATCCCCCAAGGAAATCGGGGTCAAATCCGACGCCCCTTGAGCTTTAATGACCGCGATATCAGTTTCGGGGTCACGCGCAACAATGTCTGCGGGGTACGTCGTTCCGTCATTTAATGTTACGGAAATCTTTCCACCATTAGCTGCACCAGCAATAACGTGGTTATTCGTTATAATCGTTCCGTCTTCGCTAATGATTGAGCCCGAGCCTGTATCCCCCGAATTGCCGGCTTCGACAGTAATAGAAACCACAGAAGGCAAGACTTTCTGAGCAACTGATTGCACAGAACCATTAGTGTCGACGTTCTTCGTCTTAGCCGGCGACGCTTTCAACGCGGATACTGCCGACGAATTGTCAGACGATGAGCCCGAATCCCGATTGCTCACCACCGTGCCTGTCACCGCTCCCGACGCGACCGCGGCAGCGAGAATTAAAGCCGCCACCGCTGGCGTACTAAAGCGCTTAGTCTTCTGTGGCGACTGACGTGAAGCTTGCATCACTCCGGTGGGCTGCCCAAAGCCTGCTGATTGGTTGGGATCTACGAATTGGTTCGAACCTGAAGGCTGACCAGGCATCCCGAACTGGTCAGAGCCTGTGGCATGAGCTGAGGGGGTTGACGAGAACCCGGTTTGGGTGCTCTCAAAAGAAGATTCTCGATCGCTTCGTGGAGCGTGAATCTCGTGTTCACGATCATGATGAACGGAGTTGTTGCTAGATGAATCGTCGGAGGATGGATCGATCTCCCATGCGGATCGCTGATTTTCGTCGCTCATGGTTTATCACTCTTGCTCACTATGCACGTCGCGCGCTTTGAGTCACCTGAAATTTGGCTGTGAACCCTCAGCGCCCCTAATAAAAATCCCGTGATGGAACCGAAGCTCCAATCACGGGACATGAGGTTGTTACTACTAGTCAGTCTCAACCAGGCCGAGCTGAGCGGCCTTGACCAACCGGCGCGGCAACCGAGTGGTGTTGCCGTTAACCCGAACCTCCTGCAGAGGCGCGTTGTTGGCCTTCCACTGGGACCGACGGGTGTGAGTGTTGGCGCGAGACATACGTCGCTTCGGTACTGCCATGGTTTCCTCCTAAGCCTTGCTCAAACACATCGCGAGCCAGGCATGATCACTGTGAGAATAGTGAAAATGAATGGTGACGGATTGACGTCTTACTTCTTCGCGCGACGCAGGCGGTTGCCGTAACGACGCTGGAACTTCTCGACGCGACCAGCGGTGTCCATCACACGCTGTGCACCCGTCCAGAAGGGGTGAGACTCGCTGGTGACGTCGACGACGATCAGCGGGTATTCGTTGCCATCTTCCCATTCCACAGTCCGATCTGACGTCGCAGTGGACCGAGTCAAGAACTGGTGGCCGGTGCTGGCATCCTTGAAGACAACCGGGTGGTAATCCGGATGAATATTCTTCTTCATCGTTATCCTTTAACAGAACATGGACAATGCTAGTCTGGCGTGCTGCTTGTGCTGACTTGCTTCATAACGGCATCTTTCGACCACCCTCGACGGCGGAACGGCAGCCTATTGCAACACGCGTCGCGAATGAAGCTGGCTCAGCACCTTGCACCGGTCGCGCGCTGAGTCCTCGTACCTAACCATAAAGTTGATGGATAACCGCGCCTGGATATCAGCCGGCCCACGGGACTGTCCTGCCATCAACGACGAGCGTTGACAGGCATAAACGACCCGTGAAGGGGAAGAGGGTAACAGTGCGACACACCTCCGGCGCACATGCATCGGCCCATCATACAGATTTAGGCCTTAACTATGAAATTGGCGCTAACCAGCACGTAAAGGCCCAAAGATTTGGGAATCCTCGCCGAGGACGGTAAGGTGTCAAGACGCTGTTGTCGAAAAGCAAACGTCATCGCCCACTAGCTAGGCATCTTAACGCTTTAACCTGCATTTTTAGTGTCGAAGAAAATGTATTTCCCCCGTCGAAGGAAAACGGTTGGTGCTTTGCAGATCCCATGGTGGGCGGAAGGAGAAGCCCATGTCGGCATATTGCCAAGTCACGGGACGGAAACCGAGCTTCGGTAAGTCCGTCTCGCACTCGCACCGCCGCACGAACCGTCGTTGGAACCCAAATATCCAGCGTCGTTCGTTCTACTTGCCCTCTGAAGGACGCACGATCACGTTGAACGTGTCCACCAAGGGCCTGAAAACCATCGACCGCTACGGAATTGAATCTGTCGTGGCGAAGCTCCGCGCACGTGGGGAGAAGATTTAATGGCACGAAATGACATTCGCCCAATCATCAAGCTGAAGTCCACTGCGGGCACCGGCTACACGTACGTCACCCGCAAGAACAAGCGCAATAACCCGGATCGCATCACTTTGAAGAAGTTCGATCCGATCGCGCGCAAGCATGTTGAATTCCGCGAGGAGCGCTAAGAATGGCTAAGAAATCTAAGATTGCGAAGAACGAGCAGCGCAAAGAAATCGTTGCACGCTACGCTCAGCGTCGTCAGGAACTCAAGGCCATCATCAAGAACCCGGCCACCCCTGACGAAGACCGCATGGAGGCTCAGTACGAGCTGAACCGCCAGCCCCGCGACGCTTCCCCGGTGAGGGTTCGTAACCGTGACTCTGCTGATGGTCGCCCCCGTGGCTACCTGCGCAAGTTCGGTCTGTCCCGTGTTCGGGTTCGTGAAATGGCACACCGCGGTGAGCTCCCAGGCGTCCGCAAGTCCAGCTGGTGAGGAGTAGCAGTATGAAGCGCAACAACTCTAAAAAGGTCCGGGTTGAATCAACCCGCCGTCCCAAGAAGAACCCCTTGAAAGCCCGCGGCATCAAGGCCGTCGACTACAAGGACATCGAAACTCTGCGTACGTTCATTTCTGAGCGTGGCAAGATCCGGTCGCGTCGCGTTACCGGCCTGACTCCGCAGCAGCAGCGTCAGGTGGCAACTGCCGTGAAGAACGCACGCGAAATGGCTCTCCTCCCGTTCACCAGCCGCTAAGTCGCCCTGAGCACTTGGTCTTGGGTAATTTTCCCGGGATCAGCGCTGCAGGTAAGAACCTAGTGGTGTTTCGAGGGGCCCCCGGTCCGTCGAAGGCCAACGGCGTGAACATTTGGAAGCGATAACAGCAGGTTTCGACATTCACCGCTCCCGGTACCTACCGAGGAGCGGTTTTCGCTTATCCACCAGTGAGTGAGGCTCCGAACGTGCCCCAAGTACTATCCGGCTTCGCAACCATCGCCATCGTCATCGCGATAGGATTCTTCGTTGGCAAAGCCAATCTCCTGGGCAAGCACGCGCAATTCACGCTCCAGATGTACGTGTACTTCCTTGCGACACCAGCCCTCCTCCTGGACAAGCTCTACGTCACCGACCCGCTCGACGTCCTCGGCCCGCAACTAGCGGTCGCCAGCGGCTCCGCACTAGTGATCGGGCTGATCTACTTCCTATGGGTGCGAACCGCCCTCCACCGCCCCATTCACGAATCCGCCGTCGGCGGCTTAGCTAGCTCCTACTGCAACGCCTCTAACTTGGGGATACCCGTCGCCGCCCACGTCGTCGGCGATAGCACAGTGGTCGTGCCGACGCTGTTGTTCCAAATAGCGTTCTATGGACCCATCGTCCTCGCGATTCTCGACGTCGTGACCGCCAAGGAAGCACACGCGGATGGCCGAGCCGGCCGCGTGAACACTCGGAGTTTGTTCATCACTCCGTTTAAGAACCCGATGCTGCTCGGTGCGCTGACGGGGCTCGTGATATCGATCCTTCACGCCCATGCTGGGGTCTCAGTCCCTCACCCCATTGTCGAACCGATTCATCTCATCGGGCAGTCGGCGGTTCCGGTGGCGCTCATCGCGTTCGGAATGTCGCTGGCAGGGCAGAAAGTGCTTGATCCCTCAACGTCCCCCAGGCTCGAGGTGGGCGTCGCGTCGGCCACAAAAATCATTGGCCAGCCTTTGGCGGCTTTCCTTATCGCGCACTTTGTTTTCGGGATGACGGGACACGCATTATTCGCGGCCTGCGTCGTCGCAACACTGCCGACGGCACAGAATGTGTACACCTACGCCACCCGATATGGGCGAGGTTTAATCCTTGCGCGGGACGCCGGTGTGATCACCACAGCAGCGTCCTTCATCATGATTATGCTGCTCGCGCTGGTCTTTACGTAATAGGCCGGCCACTGGTCGGTCACAGCCCGGCGCGGAACGAAACACCTCACATACCTAGCGCATCTGCCCGAGCAGCTAGTACTTTCGCCTGCCGGAACAGCGGTGCGTCGACCATTTTCCCATCGATGTTTAACGCGCCCGGGTGATCAACAGACTCGCGGACGATCCGTCGAGCCATTTTCACTTGCTCCTCACTCGGCCGATACGCGTCACGGATAACCGGAACCTGGGCTGGGTGGATACACGCCGTCGCCGCGAACCCAATCCGAGCAGCGTCAAGCGCTTCATCGCGTAACCCGTCGGCGTCGTGAATGTCGGCAAAAACTGCATCGAGGGCAACAATCCCCGCCTCCGCGGCGTGCAGTAACGTCTGGGTGCGCAGGTAATTCACCGTCGTGCGGTATGGGCCCTCGGCTGAACCTCGGTCAGATTCCCACCCTCGTTCATCCCGCTGCAGCCGGCTATACACGCCGCCGAGCGACGCCGTGAAATCCTCCGCCCCCCACAGCAAACCGTCGACGAACTCTTGGTGCGCGATGTCACGCGCATTCATAATTCCCGACGGGGACTCCAGCATCGCGATCACGTCGTAACCTGCCAGCACATCTGGCAACGGCTGGTCAACCTTAGGAACCATCATGGTGGTGTACGGCGTCTTCGCCACCATGTCGATGTCACCGTCGAAAAGATCCGAATCCGCTGAGTGGACGCGGACAATCGTCGTCGTTGGATCGAGATCACTGTTCACGATGTTGGTGCGGGCCTCGTCAAATGAGTCACGACCAGCACCGTCCTCGAAATCGAGAATGACGACGTCAGAGCGGGCTGCTGCCTTGGCGAACCGCTCAGGACGGTCGGCGGGGACAAAAAGAATGGCCGGCCCTGCGGGGGTCCACCGTCGATGGGGTGAAGGGTGGCCTACGCTGGTGGTTCCTCCTGTGGGAGCGCTCTGATTAGTCTGCGTCATAGCTCATTATGCTACTGACAACCCTGGTCCCGTACCTACTATTTTGCTAGACTTATCGCTGAGATTTATAGCCCGCACCTCTGATTGAGAGTCCCCTCCGCGGACAGAATTGCCCGTATCCCTGGTTCAGAATCGCCATACACAACGAAATGAGTACGACTATGACTCCCAACCATTCGACAGATTCAGAGCTACATGATACCCGCGGACACCACACAGCCCCGGCAGGTTTAATTAGACGTGGCCTTGGCTACTTTTTCGACACCTGCTTGTTCGCAATCGTGATTCTCTTTGCACAGCGGGGAATAAACCAGGTGGTAACGGATAAAACAGCTCAATACTGGATAACACTAGCCGCAGCGAGCATCCTGTTTTTCCTATACAGATTCCTCATGGACGCACATGCCAACGGAACCTTAGGAAAGGCCACCGTCGGCATCAAAGTCACCACCGAAACGGGTGGCCGGCTAGGCTACGCCCGGGCATGGAAACGCAACTTCTACTGGCTAGCATTCGGACCAACTCTCGCCCCAGCGTATAACTATCCCCAATTCCAACTCAGTGTCGGGAGCGTAGGCCCAGAAACACTTATATACATATGGATTATTGCACTGATGATTTCTATTTACCGAGATAGAAACAATCGATCATTCCTTGATCACTGGGCAGGCGCTTACTTTAACTAGAATAAGCGCCTTTACGCACACGCGATCGGCGGTTCTGCACTTTACGCCCACAGCGTCAATGCATCACCCTGGCCACCGCCGCCACACAAACTAACACCAGCACGCCCGCCACCTCGTCTGCCTAGCTCATGGGCCATATGAACAACCAGCCGTGCTCCCGAGGCCCCAACTGGATGCCCCACAGCAATACCGCCACCATTGACATTGACGCGGTCCATGTCCACCCCAAGATCCTTAATGGACTGGGCAACAACTGCAGCGAATGCTTCATTAATCTCAATAACATCGAGATCATCAACCGCCCACCCTGAACGGTCAAGCGCAGCTTTCAACGCCCGTGACGGTTGAGAATGCAACTGCGTCGTATCCGGGCCCGCCGTTTGGCCATACTGCCCAATAACAGCCAGAACCCGGAGCCCCCTCTTCTCAGCCTCTTCACGGGTGGTCAGCACGACAGCTGCAGCCCCGTCGGAAATTTGCGATGAGCTCGCCGCGGTAATCGTCCCGTCCTCCAGGAAAGCAGGACGAAGCCGCGATAATCCCTCTTCCGTCGTCCCCGGCCTAATGCCCTCATCGGCCCGAACCACGACGGGATCACCCTTACGCTGCGGGATCTCTATCGGAACAATCTCATCATCAAACAGCCCCTCATCTCGCGCTTTCTCAGCACGCTGGTGGGACAGGGCCGCAATATGGTCCTGCTCTTCGCGGGTAATCCCACGATCCTGATTCCCCCGGTCAGTCTCCTCCCCCATCGTTTTCCCGCTCACGGCGTCGTGAAGGCCGTCGCGGTTAATCGCGTCGACAAGCCGTAAATCACCATATGTCTTCCCCTGACGCACGCCCGCAGCAATAAGGGGAGCGTTCGTCATGGACTCCATACCTCCGGCGACGACGATCGATGCGTCCCCCACGCGAATCATCCGCGTTGCGTGAATAATCGCGTCCAGGCCGGACAAGCACACCTTGTTGACGATCTCGGCCGGAACATCCAGCGGAATACCAGACTTCACCGCCACCTGGCGGGCCGGATTCTGCCCCGCCCCCGCCAGCAGAACCTGCCCCATCACGACACAATCCACGTCCCCGCTGGCGACACCGGAGTCTTTCAGTGCCGACGACACCGCCGCAGCACCGAGGTCAACCGACGTTTGCGACGCCAAGGATCCCAGTAATTTCCCCTGCGGGGTTCGCTTCGCCCCCACAACGACGACGTCGTCTGGGCTGGGCTGGCATGAGGCGTGGGAATCAGACATTTTTCCTCCAGGATGGCTATGCAATACAGATCACATTCACAGTAGCCATAAATGAGACCCGCGCGTGCAAAGACACCGAGAAAACATGATTTCCCTCGCCTCGTCGGTGTGGACCAGAGCCAACCACACCAACCGACTAGTGGAAGAAGTGACGCTCCTTGGTCAGGTACATGGTGACTCCCGCCTTGCGGGCGGCCTCAATAACTTCCTCGTCGCGGATCGAACCACCGGGTTGAACAACCGCGCGCACACCAGCGTCGGCAAGCACCTCGAAACCGTCGGCAAAGGGGAAGAAGGCATCCGATGCGGCAACAGCACCACGAGCACGATCCTCCCCGGCACGCTGAACTGACAGCCGAGCAGAATCAACACGGTTGACCTGCCCCATACCGACGCCCACTGTCGCGCCATCCTTGGCCAGCAAAATGGCGTTGGACTTCACGGCGCGCACGGAACGCCACGCAAAGGCGAGGTCGTTGAAGGTCTCGTCATCGGCTGGGTCACCAGCAACAAGCTCCCACGTTGACGGATCGTCACCGGAAGCATCCAGAACATCGCGTTCCTGAACAAGCACGCCACCGGATACCTCTTTGAGCTGCAATCCTTGGCGCTCGGGCTTCGGCGCGACCAGGATGCGAAGATTCTTCTTCGTCTTCAACAGCTCGAAGGCATCGTCGTCAAATGATGGTGCAATGATGGCCTCGGTAAAGATCTTCTTCACCGTTTGAGCCATCTCTAACGTCACCGGCTTGTTCGCAGCAATGATTCCGCCGTAGGCAGACACGGGGTCGCAGGCGTGGGCTTTGCGGTGAGCGTCGGCAACCGACTCGCGGGAAATCGCGATGCCACACGGATTGGCATGCTTAATGACGGCAACACACGTCTCGCCCGGATGATCCCACACGGCACGCCACGCAGCGTCGCCGTCGGTGTAGTTGTTGTAGGACATCTCTTTGCCGTGGAGCTGCTCGGCTTGAGCCAAGCCCGGATGACCATGCTCATCCACGTACAATGCCGCAGCTTGATGCGGGTTTTCGCCATAGCGAAGAGGGTGCGACAGCGTGTAGGTGCTGCCCACAAACTCGCCAAACGTGGTCTTATCCGAACCGGCCTTACCTGAACCGGCCTCATCATTCGACGATGCCTGGGTTAACGCGGATTGCTTCGACATCCACGTCGCCACCGCAACGTCATAGGCCGCGGTGTGCTGGAAAGCGCGGGACGCAAGGTCCACACGCTGCGCAAAACTAAAACCGCCATCGTGAACTGCCTTGGCGGCGTCGGCGTAATCGTCGGGGTTCACAACAACCGCGACAGACTGGTGATTCTTCGCAGCAGCACGAACCATCGACGGCCCGCCGATATCGATCTTTTCCACACATTCGTCACGATCCGCACCCGACGCGACCGTTTCAGAGAAGGGGTACAAATTCACCACAACGAGCTGAAAACCCTCAATCCCCATGTCTTCGAGTTGCTTAACATGGTCTGGGTTTCGCGTGTCAGCCAAGATCCCCGCGTGAACTTTGGGGTGCAGAGTTTTGACTCGCCCGTCGAGGCACTCGGGGAAACCTGTGAGCTTTTCGACGAGCGTCACGGGGATTCCTGCATCGGCGATATGAGCAGCGGTGGACCCCGTCGATACGATTTCAACGCCATCAGCGTGGAGGGCACTAGCCAAATCTGTGAGTCCAGCTTTGTCATAGACGCTGATCAGTGCACGTTTTACGGGAATCTGGGAATCGGATGTGGAGGATGTAGCGGGAGAAGGAGTTGCGGATTGGGAGTCGGTCATGGAAGGAAAGATGCCTTTCGTCCGTCTGAAATGTAACCGCGCCGCGCGATCGCATCCAATGTTGAGACGAGCAACCGTCGTTCAACAATTTTGATGCGGCGGTGGACAGTATCGGGCGTGTCACCATCGTGAATGGGAACAGCCTCCTGCTCCAGGATAGGCCCTGTGTCTACACCGGAATCGACCAGGTGAATAGTGCTGCCGGTAATTTTCGCTCCATAGGCGACGGCATCGGCCACGGCGTGTGCTCCGGGGAAAGCAGGAAGAAGTGCAGGATGGGTGTTGATCATGCGGCCCCCGAACCTGGCTAAAAACTCATCGCCGACGATGCGCATGAAGCCCGCGCTCACGACGATGTCGGGGCCGTAGTGCTGAACTGCCTGCGCTAATTCACTGTTCCATTGCCGACGACGTTCTGCGTAGGTGTCATGATGGCAAGTACCAGCCTGGCTATCAGCCGCTGGCCACGAATCTGCGGAGTCATCACATTGGTCTGGATGCGGTTCGGGAGTCTGAGTGGGTACCGATGTGTTCTTACGAGAGGGTGTCACAGTGGCGACCGGGATATCTTCATGGCGAGCGCGCTCAATCGCAGCACATGGCTTATCCGTAACCAACGCCTGCACGCTAAACGAGGGCATTTCTCGGCGCGCGTCAAGAAGAGCCTGAAACAAAGTGCCCTCCCCCGAGGCCAACACAACGAGCCGAAGAGGACGGCCAGGAAATACGGGATCAACGCGAATCATCGGACGCACCACCTTGAGACGAGACATCTGGAGAAATGTTACCGGCAGAAGACTCTGAATCGTTATCTGATGTCGTGTCATCGGCGTCATCACCCTGATCATCAGGTTTCCCATCAACCGATTCACTGTTCACATCCGATGTAATTCCGACGTTCAGCTCACTGTCCGCGTCTGACTCGTCGCCAGACGCTTCATTATTCTCGGATTCAACCCGTTGCGTGGTAGGTTTTTCGTCGTTACGAGAAGCAGCAGCGTCATACCGCTCAGCCTTATGCTGGTCGTCCTTGGAGGCATCAGTTTCACGCGTGCCACCACGGTCCTCCGAGGTACTCACTTGGGGAGGTGTACTCCTGCCTCGACGTATGCCGATCACCGCCATCGTGATCACCCCCACGGCAAACATCCAGCCAGCAGCTACCGCGCCGGTCAGCCAGGGGGTTGGCCCAGACCACCCGTACACACCAACCACGCCACTGTTTAGCGACGTCACGACCATTCCAACACCCCCAGCCGAAAGGGCAGCTACTCCAACAGTTCCATAGGGAGATACAACAACGCTACGCTGGCTCAGGAATCGTCGGTAAACAAGAATGGCGACCGCAGCAGGAATAAAAAGCCCGAGCCATGCGCCAGGGAAAACATCGCCGGGCATCGCAGCAAGCACCGGCACCGGAGGCAGCTCCGCACGTGTCGCCGTAAACAAGCTGACCTGTGCGGCACCGAAGTTCGCCTCGGCCCCCGCAAGAACACTCGCCGACGCTAGAGCCATATTCGGGAAATAAGCGACCCACACCAGTGTCAGCCCTATTTTGCCGCCGGCACCCGACGCGATGGAATACGCATCCGTAAAAGCGGACCAGTGCGCAACCAGGCTAACAATCACAACAAGAGCGCCGATGCCCCCCATCGCGGCGAGAAAAGCTATGCCCAGACGAATCGCATCGACAGGCCACTGGGGCACGCCGTAAAAACGCAACAAAGCTCGCCACAAACGTTTACCCATGCCAAAAACGATCGCTAGCGCGTTGAGAGCGAACGTCGACAAGACCGACATCCAGACCGACGGCACGTTCACCGGAAGGACCGGCTGCGCGTCCCAGAGCATTGCCAGCGCGGTTAACGTCAGCAAGATAGGAAGAGCCAGCGAACAGCCGACAAGCATGCGCACGTCGCTGACGCTGATTCGCTCTCGGACGACCGACCGGATTCGGAGCGCTATCCACAATGCGTAGCCCAGCGCGGGAAGCAGCGGCAGGAGGCCAAGATCGGCGCCGGACATCGAGAGCGGCGCGAGATTGAACGTCAACCACAGGGATGCAATCGTGGCCGGAGCTGCAACGAAGGAAAGGTCCAACGCCAATAAAATAATGAGCGCAACTGCGATGATGACGCCGATCACGGAGACATGGGTGGCCGCAATCCCCGGCAGGAATTTCCTCAACCGTGTAGTAAAGGAGCCACCCGCGGCGCTGCGAGCCGCGCTACCGCTCCTCTGCCACCATTGAGTCCAGCGGTTGAGTCCGAATCGCCGTCCGCGGGGAGATGCACCCGCTGCACCGCGGTTATTTCCAGATCCCCGACGGCCGTCGTCCGGGCCGGCACCCGTGGCACGAGCACCCCGAGTACCTCGCGCACTCGCATTTTTCTTTCCGACGGCTGCTGCGTTGTCGAGGCCCCCCGCGCCGCGTACCCGCGATGCCCGGTCCTCATCTGTTCGACGTGAGCCACGCGTTGCACGAGCTTGTGGACGCTGCTCGCGAACATATTGTTCGGACGCGCGAGGCGCCTGGTTTGCGCGCGAATCGCCAGCGGTTGACCGCGGCCGGGAGGAATCACGATGCGCAACGTCGTCAAACGAAGGGCGACTGGATTGATGTGACGATCGCTCCGCACCCGTCTCCGACTGACGCGATGAGCGGTCGGGGCGATGCTGTCGTGACGACGACGGGGAGTCCCACGTCAAGCGTTGCGCATCCGTGCCGCGGGATCGGCGGCCATTCTTCCGTGACCGCCCATCCCCCGGACGTCGAGAATTCGATGGGGTGGTATTTCTCACTTGTCTATCCTGACACCTTCCGCGCGTGGGGCACATGAGGCACTCCGACTTTCGGGGCGACAAACCCAAAAAGTCCAGGCCAGCTGAGACAACTGTAGTCGCCTGTGATTAATGTTCCCACCCATACCAAATCTGTGACGCATCACATAATTCGCGCGCAGCGCGAATCCGTGTTCCCATGCTCACACCTCAGTGAGAAAAAGATGGAAAACAGCTTGCCGCGACGCTAGCCGTTCGTTACTATTTCGTTCGGAGATTACAAAACGATTACGCTTACCTGTTAAAACAGTTAAGCAGTACGGTCGATGTGAAACACACAGTAACCAGCCGAGTGCGTGGTGCGGCTGGCCACTATTTTTGCTTGAGAGGTGTACACGTGCGGACGAATCGAGGCAGCCATTATATCGGGACGCATCGCCGCCAGACAACTCCTAAGGCCAGCCGGGTAGCCTCGGTCGCCGTTGCAGCCGGTGCGTTGGGCACCGCGGGAGCTGTCGGCGCAGGAGCCGCCACCATTGGCCATAGCGATAGTGTCCGGTTGGTCGCCAAAGATGCCGACGCTACGCCTTCCGAGGCAACTGCTTCAGAGTCCTCGCCTCAGATTCTTCAGCTTCCTCAAGCTAAGCCGGTCGCGAACCTGCACGACCAGATCGCAAAGACTGTTGAGTTTAATAAGCAGCGCCTTGCTGCCGATGCTGCTGCGCGGACACCTGAGCCTGCTGCACAACCTGCTTCAGCGGGGCCGGTTGGCAACGCCATCATGAATGCGCTCGGAATTGTTAAACCTGCTCAGGGCATTCTGACCACCGGTTTCGAGATGCGGTGGGGCGCTTTCCACAAGGGCATTGACATCGCCAACGTGCTGGGCACCCCCGAGTACGCCGTCATGGATTCCACTGTTATTTCCGCAGGTCCTGCCTCTGGGTTCGGCCAGTGGGTTCGTCTTCGTGCCGACGACGGCACCGTGTTCGTGTACGGCCACATGGAAACAATCAACGTGACTGTTGGACAGCGCGTTAAGGCTGGCGACGTTATCGCCGGGATGGGTTCGCGCGGATTCTCCACTGGGTCGCATTGCCACTTCGAGGTCCACCCCAATGGTGGCGAGGCGATCGATCCGCTGCCGTGGTTGGCCGCGCACGGAATTAACCTCGGCCCAATTCAGCGCTAACGCTAGCTCTCTTATCAGATCGCTGGTTCCTTGTGGGCCAGCGATTTTTTCGTCGCGGGACCGAGGCATTCGCAGGGTAATACGAGGGTTATACGACAGAAGGCGGTGCGGACAGAATCCTGGGGCGCGACGCACCGACACGCGGAAGAAGGAGCCGGTAGGCGGACACATTTTGCCGTAAAGCCCTATTCACATATTCCCGTATCCCGATATCCCCGGCTTCGCTGGCCGACGTTACCCGTCCCTCGCCGGCCGGCCACAGCGCACGCCCCTCCCTCGCAAGTGCATCCAGTAGACGCTCTTACAGCTTCTCCATGGGAACGTTGCCGATCAGCATGAGGCGGACGGTGCCTTCCTTCCCGAAATTGATCACCACGCTGGTGTGCTTGCCAAGGCCTGAGACTGATTCCACAGTTCCCAACCCATATTTATCGTGATTGACTTGGTCGCCGACCTCGAGATGAAGCGCCGACGCAGGCGTACCCGAACGATGATCCGAGGACGAACCGACTCCACGACCAGCACCTCGCCGGCCACCACCATGAGCCAACGACCCAGCGCCGCCATATTGAGAGCCACGATACCGAGAGTTCCCCCGTCGATACCCGGAAGTCGACTTGCCTGGCCATCCCAATGACCAGTCGCCGCTATCCCAGCTTTGCTGAGGTTCCACGCGTTCCCAATGAATGAGATCCTCCGGAATCTCCGCAATAAACCTCGATGCAGGATTATTCACCGGCTGACCCCAAGATCCCCTGATCACGGCTCGGGAAATATACAACCGATGCTGCGCACGCGTAATACCCACATAAGCCAAGCGTCGTTCTTCCGATAGCTCCGACGGATCACCCAGCGCCCTCATGTGCGGGAACTGCCCGTCCTCCCAACCAGTGAGGAACACGACCGGGAATTCAAGCCCCTTCGCAGTATGAAGCGTCATGAGAGTGATAACACCGTTTTCTTCATCAGGAATCTGATCCGCATCAGACACTAAGGAAACACGCTCCAAAAATGCCTGCAAACTCCCCGGCTGAGGTTCACCTTCTTCAAGAAATGCTTCGTCACCTGTGGCAAGGTCAATTCCTCCGCCGCTATCGGTGCCGCCGCTACCGACGCCATCACTGCCGAAGCTGGAACCATCCTCCGCGCCAGCACCCGGGGCACTCTTCGATGCGGTAGTTCTAGGCATGCGTTCATAAGCCAACTGATGTGCAGCTTCGGAGGCGAACTCACGCGCCACAGAGACAAGCTCACGGAGGTTATCCAGTCGGGCCCCATCCTGCGGATCATTCGATCCCTCCAGGCTTTCCAGATAACCGCTTCGTTCAATCACGTCGTTAACAATCGCGCCCAAATCGGGAATGCCTAAGCCGTCACCGTCATGGGATACCAGCTGGTTATCAGCCGTATCCTCCCGCAATCCGTCCATCATCTCGACAAAACGGCCCACCGCTTTATTGCCGCGCGATCCTAATGCTGGAATGTCCCCATCGGCAGCGGCCCGCAATGCGGCGCCCATACTGACGCCGTGATCTTCCGCGTACAGAGAGAGCAAAGACAGCGCGCGGTTACCAATTCCTCGCCGCGGAGTGTTTATTATCCGCCGCAAGCTGACCGAATCATCCGGATTATCCAGAACCTTCAGATAAGCAATGATGTCTCGAATTTCTTTACGCTCATAAAATCGCGTTCCACCGACCACCTTGTACGAAAGACCATTGCGAATAAAAATATCTTCCAACGCCCGGGACGCATTATTCGTGCGGTAGAAAACAGCGATATCGCCATAATTAATGGCGGAGTTATCAACTAACTGATCAATTTCACGGGCCACAAATCGGGCTTCATCGTGCTCATTGTCGGCCACATATCCGACAATTCGTTCACCCTCTCCCAACGCCGTCCATAAATTCTTTTCGCGACGTCCAGAGTTTTGGGAAATCACAGCGTTAGCAGCAGAAAGAATCGTTTGGGTGGAACGGTAATTCTGCTCTAACAAAATTGTTTCTGCGTGGGGATAATCGCGCTCGAACTCTTCAATGTTGCGAATCGTGGCCCCACGGAAAGCATAAATCGACTGGTCAGCGTCGCCCACGACACATAACTCACTCGGCGGAATAGTATCCCCCTCAGAGCGCTCGTCCCCCACTAACGTCGAGACCAACACATACTGCGCATGGTTCGTATCCTGGTACTCGTCCACCAACACGTGACGGAAACGTCGTCGGTAATAAAGAGCCACTTCCGGGTATTCTCGGAAAATACGGACAACTTCGCCGATTAAGTCATCGAAATCGACCGCATTCGATGCACGCAGACGCTTCTGGTATTCAGCGAAGATCTGCGCCACTGTTTCATTAAAAGGGTTCTTATTCTCTTCGGCGTCGGTAAGTGCTTCGTTGGGAGTTCGTAATTCATTCTTGAGATTTGAAATCGCCGACGCTACTGTCCGCGCCGCAAAACGTTTCATGTCCAAATTCATATCGCGGACGATCATCGTGAGCAGACGTCGCGAATCATCACTGTCATAAATAGTGAAGTTAGTATTCAAACCGGGAATAAGGTTGGCTTGCGCGCGAAGAATACGAACGCACATGGAGTGGAATGTAGAGACCCACATACGTTCGGCAATCGGCCCAATGAGATCGGCGACGCGTTCCTTCATTTCCGTCGCTGCTTTATTAGTAAAGGTGATAGCCACGATATTCCACGGTGCTACCCCACGAACACCAATGAGATAGGCGATCCGGCGAGTGAGAACTGCGGTCTTCCCCGAACCAGCCCCCGCGACGACAAGCAACGGGGAGCCCTCATGTTCGACCGCCTGCCGCTGCTGTGGATTAAGTCCTTCCAATAGCCGCTGTGGAGTCAATGGCCCACCATCCGGCAAGCGAGTGGAAAGGCTATCGTTCATAGTGCGTATCTCTTCCTAGTTAAGTCTGTCTAGCTCAAGGCGAGTTTCAATGTGAATTGCGATCTCGCGAAGTACGGAACCGTCAATGTCACGCGCTCGCACTCCAACCTACAACCCAGGTATGACACAATAAGACCCATGACTGAGCCTCGCGATTCTCTGTCTACGTCCAGCGAGGTCACTAGCGGAACTAGTGATCCGTTATCGAACGAACGTATCCAGGAACTAAGAAAAGAAATAAATCAACTGGATAACACGATCATTTCTGCTATCAAACGCCGCACGGAGATCTCGCATCTCATCGGGCAATCGCGAATGGGGTCGGGCGGAACTCGCCTCGTACACACGCGAGAAGTCGCGATCATCAACGAGTTCCGGGAGGAATTGGGGACAGAAGGTCCCGCCATCGCGTCAGCACTCCTCCGCATGGGGCGGGGACGGCTGGGCTAAAGCCTCACACGTCCTCTCAAAGGCCGGTCCTCATAGCCACCAATCATGGCCGCAGCATGTCAACCGCTTGCCCGTGGAATTGCCAATTCGCGACTAGCATGGCTCAGGGAGCGCACACGACCTCGATGCGCCACAGTTATCGTCGATAAGAAGGATTTTTAATGAATTCACCATTGCCAGATATCACCGCGACCGACGAATGGTCCGCGCTGAAGGACAACGCGAAATCAATCGAATCAACGACGTTGCGCGACTTGTTCGCCGCCGACCAGGATCGCGCGAAGAACCTCAGCTTTTCCGTGGCTGACCTGCACGTTGACTTGTCCAAAAACCTTATTAACGACGACACCCTCAAGGCATTGATCGGCCTCGCGAAGAAGGCAAACCTTGAGGACCATCGCGACGCTATGTTCAGCGGCCGTCACATCAACTCGACGGAAGACCGAACAGTGCTGCACACCGCGCTACGCCTTCCCGCCGAAGAGTCCCTGCACGTCGATGAACAGAACGTCGCCGCCGACGTACACGACGTTCTGGCACGGATGCGCGATTTCGCGCATGCCTTGCGTTCCGGCGAATGGCTGGGCGTCACCGGCCACACGATTAAAACCGTGGTGAATATCGGCATCGGCGGGTCCGACCTCGGCCCCGCTATGGCAACGCAGGCTCTCCGCAGCTTCGCCACCGCGGGAATCTCGGGACGCTTCGTCTCCAACGTCGATCCGGCTGACTTCACCTCAAAGTTCGCTGACCTCGATCCGGCAGAGACACTCTTCGTCGTCGCGTCGAAAACTTTTACGACGCAGGAGACGCTGGCCAATGCGCATGCGGCTCGTCGTTGGTTCCTTGATAGCCTCCACCTGGAGGACGGGACCGATGAAGCAAATGATGCCATCGCCAAGCACTTTGTTGCGGTCTCGACGAACGCTGAAAAGGTCTCCGAATTCGGCATCGACACCAACAACATGTTCGGCTTCTGGGACTGGGTCGGTGGCCGCTACTCGGTAGACTCCGCCATCGGTCTCTCGCTCATGGCCGTGATAGGGCCCCAGAGCTTCATGAGCTTCTTAGAGGGCTTCCACGCCGTCGACGAGCACTTCCGGAACACCCCGCTGGAGAAGAACGTCCCCGTTCTGATGGGGCTCCTCGGTGTCTGGTACGACGACTTCTTGGGCGCACAATCCCACGCGGTGCTGCCCTACTCCCAGGACCTGGCACGTTTCCCTGCCTACCTCCAGCAACTGACCATGGAATCGAACGGCAAGTCGGTCCGTATCGACGGCACCCCGGTCACCACACCAACAGGTGAAATCTACTGGGGCGAGCCCGGAACGAATGGCCAGCACGCCTTCTTCCAACTGCTCCACCAGGGCACCCAGCTGGTCCCAGCTGACTTCATCGGGTTCGCTACCCCCAACGACGACCTCCCCACGGCGGACGGCACGGGAAGTATGCATGATCTGCTCATGTCGAACTTCTTCGCACAGACGAAGGTTCTGGCTTTCGGTAAAACTGCCGACGAAATTGCCGCGGAAGGCGTGGATCCCAGCATCGTTCCTCACAAGGTCATGCCGGGCAACCGACCCACGACGACGATCTTGGCTCCCGCTCTTACTCCGTCGGTGCTTGGACAGCTCATCGCTTTGTACGAGCACATCGTCTTCACCGAGGGCACGATCTGGTCTATTAACTCCTTCGACCAGTGGGGCGTCGAGTTGGGTAAGAAGCAGGCCGGCGAGCTTCTGCCCGCCGTCACCGGAGAGAAAGGCGTCGATACCGGGGATGCCAGCACAGACTCTCTGATCTCCTGGTACCGGGAAAATAGAAAGTAGATTCCGCCATGTCATAAGCTAGGGCTAAGCTATGTGAGCACTCAGGTTAGGCTATGGCCTGATACTGTGCATAAACATATCGTGGCATAGACATAGTGCCACTGACCATTGATGTTCACACTTAACTGATTTGCGCTCTCACTTATGACTGTTACTCATTCACCGGCGGCTTCGCCGACACCGACGTCCGCCGATGGCTCACCCCAGCCACCTGGTAACAGCAAGGCTGGCCGACGCCTCTATGTGCGTCGGATTACCGGCCTGGTTGTTTTACTCGTGCTGCTTGCAGTGTGTTTATGCGCTGCGATGGCACTGGGGTCACGGAGTATTCCCTTGCCCAAGGTATGGGATGTTCTCAGCCATTTCTCGTCATCATCCGATTCTTCAAATAGCGATACTGATACGCGGGTGATCATCGATCTCCGCATTCCCCGCGCCCTCCTCGGTGTGATTGTTGGGATGGCACTTGGTTGCGCGGGGGCGCTGATTCAGGGGCATACCCGCAATCCACTTGCGGATCCCGGCATTTTGGGGGTTTCTGCCGGAGCGGCCTTTGCGGTGGTCGCAAGTTTCGCATTCTTCGGAGTAACGGGGAATGTTGCGACGACGTTCTGGGCGTTCGGTGGAGCAATCTCTGCCACTGCCTTGGTGTTCGGTTTGGCCTCTGTGGGCAAGGCGACGGCTAGCCCCTTGAACTTGGTGCTCGGCGGTGCAGCGCTGGGCGCTGTGCTGTCGTCATTAACCAGCGGTTTGGTTCTGACGAACAACGACAACCTGAACCGCATGCGTTTTTGGACGGTGGGCGCAATCGCCGGCCGCGATATGAACGTCGTCATGGTGTCGGCTCCAGTGATCGTGGTGGCCCTCATTGCTGCCTTCGCCACCGGTCCCACGCTTAACCTTCTTAACTTGGGTGACGACGCTGCCACGTCATTGGGAGTTCGTGTTGGGCGGTCCAGGATCGTCGGCGTCATACTCATCGCCTTGCTCGCGGGAGCGGCGACGGCTGCGGCGGGCCCCATCGGCTTCGTCGGATTGGTGGTGCCCCATGTTGTTCGTTCCATCACGGGTCCGGATTATCGCTGGATATTGCCATATTCGGCGTTGACGGGGGCGGTCCTTGTACTGGTGGCCGATATTGTGGGCCGCCTCATCGCGCGTCCGGGCGAAGTGGAGGTTGGCATCGTCCTCGCATTCGTGGGTGCACCGTTCTTCATTTACCTCATCAGCCGTAACAAGGTGGTGGAAGTATGACGACACCGCAACAAAGTAAGGTTCGTTTACCGCACCACCGGAGGGCGTTTCGGTGGGGTCCCGTCTCGGGTGTGCTGTCCCCGCGCCCATTGTTGGTGTGCGTAGCGCTCGTCATAGCTGGGATATTTCTCTTCGCTGTGGCGATTGGTATCGGCGATTTCCCTATCGCCCCCATGGACGTTTTGTCCGTCGTTTTTACGGGTGGTGGCTCGCGTATTGAACAACTGGTTGTGTTCGAGTGGAGAATGCCCCGCGCGATATCCGCTGTGATTGTCGGCACAGCCCTGGCACTATCCGGTGCGCTCACGCAGTCAGTGACTCGCAACGCCCTGGCCAGCCCTGACATTTTGGGCGTGACATCCGGTGCCTCTGCAGCTGCCGTGACGGTCATCGTGCTGGGGTCGGGTAGCGGCTTCGCCGGGTGGCTTGCCGGAGCAGGCATCCCAGCTGCTGCATTAATGGGTGCCCTAGGCACTACTGTTCTCATGTGGCTCATCGGTTTCCGTGGCCGCCAGATGGATATTTATCGTCTGGTTCTGTTGGGCATCGTGGTCACCGCGCTGCTCAACTCGTATATCCACTTCCTCATGATTCGTGCCGAAATAAGCGACGCAGCTGCCGCCAAAGTCTGGCTGACGGGTTCTCTTTCTTCGGTGACGTGGAACCGTTTGCGCCCGGTCATGATCGTTTTGGGAATCTGCATCATTATCTGCGTCTGGATTTCCTTTGAGCTTCACGCATCACAATTGGGCCCCGACCTGGCATCCTCCTTGGGCCAGCCCCGGCGACTGGTTGATGCCGCGATCCTCGTTGTCTCGGTGGTATTGGCTGCCTTTGCGGTATCGGCCGGTGGCCCGATCGGTTTTATCGCCTTCGTCGCGCCCCAAGTGGCCATGCGTTTAACCGGAACTTCTGCCCCACCGTTGTTTACCTCAGTCCTCACGGGCTCGGTGCTTTTGCTCCTGGCCGATATTGCTACCCAGACGATTCTCCCCACGGAACTTCCCGTCGGTTTGCTCACCTCAGCGATCGGTGGCGTATTCCTTATCTACCTCCTTGTCCGCACGTCACGAAAGGCCACGGTATGAGCCACACCATGAACTCGTCATCCAGTGCGTCAGGCTCCACACCCGCGCAGCCTGCAGGAAACTCGACACCGCGACACGAGGCTGTTCGACACGACGCTGCCCCGGCAGGTTCACTGACATTGTCTGGTCTGAGGGTCTCGTACGGGGATCGCAACGTTATTCCGAACCTGGATGCGTCCATTCCGGGCGGAGCTGTCACCACCATTATCGGGCCCAATGGCTGCGGTAAATCAACCCTGTTGAGGGCTGCAGCTCAGCTGATTTCCTCCTCGGGGTCAATCATGCTTGACGACGTCGACGTCCGGTCGCTGCGTCGAAAAGAGTTAGCACAGCGGATTGGTGTGCTACCCCAGTCGCCCATCGCTCCCCCCGGCGTCGTGGTGAGCGACCTGGTCGCCCGAGGACGGCACCCCCATCAGTCCTGGTTCCGGCAATGGTCGTCGGATGATGAAGAAGAAGTAGCGCGGGCGCTTGAACTCACCCACGTTGCCGATTTGGCGGACCGACCGGTGTCGTCGCTGTCAGGTGGGCAGCGGCAGCGTGTGTGGATCTCTATGGTGGTGGCCCAGGACACCGAGGTGTTGTTCCTGGACGAGCCGACGACGTACCTTGACCTCTCCCACTCGATTGAAGTGCTGAATCTGGTCACCGAGCTAAAGCATCGCTTGGGTCGGACCGTGGTGATGGTTCTGCACGATTTGAATTTGGCCGCGCGCTATACCGACAACGTGATCGTGATGGCCGATGGGCAGGTGACAGCGGCTGGTAAGCCATCCGAGGTTCTCACCGAGGAGCTGTTGGAATCATCATTTGGGCTCGACGCGAGAGTCATTGAGGATCCGGAATGCACTGACGCACCTTTGGTGGTGCCCCGGAAACCTAAAGTGCTGAGCTCTGCGCAGAATTAAACTCGTTGCGTAAATAATAAACCGCTGCGTAAAAAAGAACCGCCGTAGTTTTTACTCCACGGCGGTTTTATGTGGCGGTGTTTATGTCCCGAGCTTTATTTCACGGTCTTCTTGAGCTCATCCAAAATGTAATTGGCCGCCACCACCGATGCATTGAGAAACCAAGGGTCCGGGTCCACCCCGACGGCGTGGCCATTCTTCACAACGTCCAAGTTCCCCCACAGAGCATCTTTCGTGAGCTTTTCGCCTTTGGCATTAAACCCGTAGAACAGATAATCCGCGTCAAGCTGGTCAAGGTTTTCCGACGAAATCGGGTGCGACACCTTGTCCTCGAAACGCTGAGATGTCGGCCGGTTACATCCCCCATCTTTCAATACCTGCCCGGCCAGCGATAGAGGCCCCAGCATCAGATAGTCGGTCCCCTTGTTCCTAATCAGCGACACGGTGGGCGACGTCCCGCGGTCCTTCTTCCATTCAGCAACGGCATCCTCATGGTCGTCAATAAGCCGCTGCGCATCATCGCGCTTCCCCACGGCGTCCGCAATGGTCCGGAAATCGTCCTTCCAGTTCTCTGCCCCACCCTTGCCCGTCACCACGGGAGCAATTGATTTCAGCTGATCAAGGACATCCTTGCTCATCCTGTCATTCGCCAAAATGAGGGTGGGGTGAAGCGCGGCTATTTTCTCCATGTCAGGCTGCGTCCGCTGCCCAACGATGGTGATGGAGTCAAGATCGTACTTGTCGCCGAACTTGTCCTTGATGTATTGGGGAATGCTCTCTGACGACGACGCCTGAGCGTTGGCGACTCCCATCCCCACCGGCGTTATGCCCAACGCCAGGAGCCCGTCGATCTGCCCAGTGTTCAGGGCAATAATTTTCGACGTATCGTGCTTGCCAGCACGTTTGTCCGACGATTTCTGGGATGACGCAGCCTCGGCGTTTTCACCGTCGCCGCTGGACGATGAACATGCCGCCAACCCTAAGGCCACGCCTGCTCCCATTCCGGCGATGAGGAACGAACGCCGCGAGAGCCTCCGCTCGTGGGCTCGAGGCGCTCGCGATGACGAGCGATGGGCCCGTCGTAACGAATAATGGTGTGAGAAGGGCTCCTCTCGTGAGGTGTGCTGCTGAACTGCGTCAGACGATGATTCTCGCTGGTGCTGCGGCAATTCGTGGCCACGACGATGGTCGGGGGAGCTACTGGATACCTCTCGAGAATTCTCAACCATGAATTTAGGCTAGCCTAGGCGTTGACCTCAGCGAAAGAGGTATCTTTCGACGAGCTGTCGTGATCGCGTCGGCCTTTCCACCGCATCACGAAGCCGACCACGATATCCAGGGCAAAGAAAGCGAGAGCGCTGATCGCAAAGAGCGGAGCTAACAGGCCGTACCCGATCAGTAGAATCGCCGCTACCACGAATCCGATGATCGAGGACCTCCTCCATGCGCCTCGGCGGGGTGCACGTCCGAAGTTCGACCGGAAACCGTTCCGGTTCCGCGTCGGGCGTCGCTGCCACCACATCATGTAGCCGCGGATGACAATGATGCAGATCATAATGGCTAGCGCTCCCAGCGCGACCTGGCTCACGATCCCGAAGAGGATGCCCATGTGGAGTTGGATCCCCCACTCGGCCAGTTTCGCCGCGAAAGGCCAGTCTTTAAACCACACGGTATCGACAACACGCCCCGTTTCCCCGTCGACAGAGACGGAATCATGGCTGAAGTACCACGGTACTCGCAGGTCAGTGACGGTCCAGGCTTCGCCCGGCGCGGTAGGACCCGTCGCCTCAAAGCTGGCTTTAATCCCGGCTTGTTTGGCTGACGACATGACCGTGTCGACGTGGTTTTGTGCTTCGACAACCGAATCGTGGGGTGTCAGCGCGGGTGAGTCAGAACTCATGCCACCGTGGCCACTGTGGTCGCCGTGTCCTCCATGGTGGCTGTGATCCATGGAAGCATCGGGGGAATCGACGCTCTGCGAGACGGTGGTGTCGGGGGTGGGTTTGGCCCAGTTGAGCTGGACCCGCCAGTCTGCGATTTGTGCGCCTGCGTACTTTGACCAGGTCAACCCGGTGGCGGTGAGGAACAGCATTCCCAGGCACGCCCATGTTCCGATGATCGCGTGCCGACGCATGCTCTTCGGGCGTCCGGTTAGCGGTTTCGACGATGAGCGGGACTCGGTTGCCGTGGCGCGCTTTTTCTTGTTCTTGTCATAGACTTTCCGCCACCACATGACGAGCCCAGAGACAGTCAGCACGCCCAACCATGCGGCAGCAGTTTCGGCGTAGATACGCCCAGACTCCCCGAGGAAAAGGTTGCGGTGGGCGCGATCGGTCCATTCGCGGAATCGGAGCGAGGAGGAACTGCCGAACTGGACGGTGTCACCGACGACCTCCCCCGTGTAGGGATTGACCATGACCACTCGGCGGTAGCTCTTCGAAGGCAAGGAGGGGTCATTGAAGAGAACACGGGTGGTGGCGCGGTCGTCGTTGCGGATCTGCACCCCGCTGAAGGTGAGGTCCGGGTGTCGCTCCGCTGCGGTGCGTATTTGGTCTTTGACGTCTGCCCGCTGATGGCTATGGACGTCCGAGGCCGGGACGTACATTTTGTCGTGGTCGACGATGGACTCAATGCTCGGTGCGGCTGCATACAGCAGGCCGGTCACGGCTGCAATGAGGATGAAGGGGCCCACAAAAACGCCGGCATAGAAGTGGATCCGGTGGATCATGGCCCGCACGCTGCCGCCGCGATGCGGGAAGCATGGTCCGCGACGACAGCTACGCAGGCCGTCGTCCACGTCGTCGTGGTTTTCACTCTGTTGTTCGGGATGAAAATCGCTTTGTGTTGTCAGGGTCACGTATTAATTAGTCGAGTCTTATGGTCTGATAGTTCCTTGCGAAGGCGAATCGAGTTCCCTTCACAGTCTCTACTACCCCCGTCAGCCCCTGTAATCTGTTCTTTTTTCATCATTAACGGGGGTAATTACCAAGACGACATGTGACGACGAGATGCCCTTCCGACACGGCGTGCCCACGTCGTCAATCCAACGTGAACACCCCGGGGCACGCTTAGGCCGAGACCGATCCCGCCCCCGTGGTGGAGACAAACGACTGACAACGGCTAAAGTCGTCTACGTGAGTGCTTACGTTGACGATGCCACCCTTGCCCTGCGCCTTGCGACGGGAACTAGTGAGATCCTGAAGGGCGTCCGTTCCGTCGGTTTGCTTGAAGGACCTGGCCTCGGCGCGGCGGGTGATGACTTAGCCCAGACGTGGATTGAGCGCGTGCTCTCTCGTCACCGCCCCGATGATGGTTTTTTGTCAGAGGAAGCCGCGGATAACTTAGAGCGACTGAAGAAAAACCGCGTGTGGATCGTCGACCCCCTCGACGGCACCAAGGAGTTTGCCGGCGGGCGCCAGGACTGGGCAATCCATGTTGCGCTCGTAGAAAATGGCATCCCGACGCATGCCGCGGTGGGACTTCCCGACGCTGGCCAGGTCTTCCATACTGGTTCGGCCAAGGCTGTGATGGGCCCACGGGCTAACAAGATCGTTGTGTCGCACAACCGTCAGCCTGAGGTCGCGCAGGTCATTGCCGACAAGCTCGACAGTGAAGTTGTTCGCATGGGTTCTGCTGGTGCGAAAGCCATGCACGTGTTGCTCGGTGATTATGACGCCTATGTCCATGCCGGCGGCCAGTACGAGTGGGACTCTGCAGCCCCGATCGGTGTCTGCACGGACGCTGGCCTGCACTGCTCGCGTCTTGATGGCTCGCCGCTGCGCTACAACAACGAGGATGTCTACCTCCCCGATGTCGTTATTTGCCGCCCGGAGTTGAAGGACACCATTTTGGAGGCTGCCGCCGAGTTCAAGAAAGAGCACGGACACTACTAAGCCCCCCGTCGGTAATTAGTCGCAGCCTCGGTGACCAGGGGTTTGTGGGCGCACGGCCACTGAAATTAAAAAAGCGCTACCATGACTGGCATGTCCGCGAGCGAGAGTATTGCTATTCCGACGCCATATGAGGATCTTCTCCATGAGATTCTGAAAGACGGCAACCACCGGGATGACCGCACCGGCACGGGAACAACGAGCCTCTTCGGGAAACAGATGCGGTTCGATCTCTCCGAGTACTTCCCTCTCCTCACCACCAAGAAGGTGTTCATGCGTGGGCTTTCGGAGGAGCTGTTTTGGTTCCTCCGGGGTGAATCCAACATCCACTCATTACTCGAAAAGAATGTCCACATCTGGGACGAGTGGGCCGATGAGGACGGAAACCTCGGGCCGATTTATGGGGTGCAGTGGCGGTCATGGCCGACGCCCGACGGCGACACCATTGACCAGATTTCGCAAGCCTTGGACATGATCAAGAACAACCCGACCTCGCGCCGGATTATCGTATCCGCCTGGAATGTTGCGGATGTTCCATCCATGGCGCTGCCCCCCTGTCACCTTCTTTTCCAGTTTTATGTCGCCGATGGAAAACTCTCCTGTCAGCTGTATCAACGCAGCGCCGACATGTTCTTGGGCGTTCCATTCAACATCGCATCGTATGCGCTCTTGACTCATATGGTGGCCCAACAGGCAGGCCTTGATGTCGGAGAGTTCATTTGGACCGGTGGCGATTGCCACATTTATGACAACCACCGCGACCAGATTGACCTTCAATTATCTCGGGATCCGCGCCCCTATCCGACGCTCTCGTTAACCAAGGCTGTAGATTTATTCTCGTACACCTGGGATGATGTCGATATCCTGAACTATAACCCGCACCCAGCCATCAAAGCACCGGTCGCGGTGTAGCTAATTCCACTCCACAGGCGGTGAGCTCAATGTCTACTTCATCCTCCACAGGCGTTCACTCGCCCACTCGTGGCGACGCTTCCCCGTCCCCGCGACGAACAGTGGAACCCGAACAGCCGCTCATCGGGGTTATTTGGGCCTCCGATCGGGACGGGGTCATTGGCGACGGCACACGAATGCCGTGGCACGTCTCCGAGGACATGACACACTTCAAGCAATTGACCTGGGGCGTGCCCGTGATCATGGGCAGCGCAACATGGTCAAGTATTCCCTCGCGTTTCACGCCGCTGCCTGGGCGTACCAATATCGTTCTTTCCCGACGCTGGAGTAACGAGGACACACCCGATGGCGTTATCCTTCACCATTCGTTAGAAGCAGCGTTTAAGGATATTCCCCACCCAGTGTTCACCCGGCGCGTCGCACCGGAAAATGTGGACGCATGGGTCATTGGCGGGGGCGAAGTCTACCGCGAGGCCCTCACGCGTCCCGAGGTCCGGCTGGCCGTTCTCACGGAAATCGACGCAGCTGTCGGGCACTATTTAGACAGTCCCGTTACTGCCCGGTTGTCGTCGGAGTGGGTGCCGTCGTCGAGCAGTGAGTGGAAAACGTCCCGCAACGGAACGATCATCGGTGACGGCAGCGATGATCGCGACACGCAGCCGCTTCGCTACCGGTTCTGCTATTTCAGCAAGTAAACCATGCCAATCAATCCACCGTGACGCTATAGTGGGGCATTATGAGTAAAGTTATCCAGAAAAATATTCCATCCGGAAACGAGACCGTAGCCATAATCTACTACGCAACGTGGTGCCCCTTCTGCAAGAAGCTCATCGAGAATTTGGATCGCACCGAAACACCGTATTCTCTTATCGACATTGACCAGTCGGAAGAGGCTGGCCAGTGGGTGGAAAGCGTCAACGACGGCAACCGCGTTGTTCCCACTGTGAAGTATTCAGACGACACCACCGCGACGAATCCGCCGGCGGGCGACGTGCGTCGCAAAGTTGAAGAGCTGTCGTCCTAAGGCGACAAACACAGCCTTTACGTGCGTGGATCCAACCTCTACGTCATGAGCGTTTCTGGCTGGTCGTCGCCGTCTGGATCGAAGTACCGCAACAGGTACGTATCCATAATCCACCCGTGTTGCGCACGTAAATCCGCTTTAGTCTGCGCAACGTCGTCGGCGATGTCACCAACCCACCCTTTGCGCAGTACCTGCTTATCCGTACTGACGTAGGCCCCCCACCACATGTAGGTATGGTCGCGGTTGATGCCGGGGTGGGTCCACGCGGTTTTGCCGTCGAGCATGACTACGGTGTTCGCAACCGCCTTGATTCTCGACGCTCCATCGGGGGTGTCCAGGTCTTTCTGTAATTGCCGGCCTGTGGTGACAGTAATCGGCTCACCAATCCGGTTAATGAGGATACGGTGAGCCGCAGTAAGCGCCTGAACAGCGGTAATGCCGGGGTACACCTCGGTGCGGCACTCCAACCCCCGGTTCTGCATCCGCTCGATGATGCGCAAGGTGGAGTCATACAACGACGGATCGCCCCACACTAAAAATGCCGCCGTGCCAGCGCTGAACCTCCCGGTGATACTCGGGGGTTCCTGCGGGGTGGCGGTCACGCGGCGGATCGTCGACAGTGAGTAACGGAAGATCTGGCGCGTGAGCAGCCAGTATACGGCGGCGCAGCTCAAGGAGATCCGCCTTCGCGTCCCCTTTATTCAAGGCGACAACGGCATCCGAGGACGCCAATGCCGCGGCAGCATCGTGGCTAATATGCCCCAGGCTCCCTGCTCCCATACCAATGACACGGAGTAAACGCATATACCCTGTTTACTCCATGTTTGGTCCACGGCTCTAGCTCTCGGCTCGGCTGACCAGGAAAGGACTAGCTTTTGTGCAGGTCGTCGTCGGGGTTGGTCTCGGGGTCCTCGATCGCGTCGATCTCGTTTTGGTAAATGTTCATCCGGTCTTCCGCGGTGAGCATGCTGTCCACGGTGGCGAACGAAACGGAGAACTGTTGCCGCAGGTACACCTCGCATACTGCGGCCATTTGCTTGGCATCGTACTTGTTCAGCACGAGGGAACGCTTCACCGTTCCATCTGGCTGAGAGGTCCCGATAATCAGCTGCGGGCCGTTCTCGCCCTCCTCGATCTTGGCGTACACTTCCCGTCCATTGACGTCAGTGAAGCTCGGTTTCTCTGTCATGGTCGTGTCATCCTCCAGTGTTTGTGATGCACGCGCGGGGTTCAGGCACCTGTCACCGTGCGCGGTGTATTAGTCACACGGTCTCAGCCAACCGCGTAACCACTTCCTTTCAGGCTATTCCGTTTGACCCCCCGATGCTCGTGTTATCAACCCGGAACGTGTCCGGCCTCACCCCCATACGGAGGTCGGCTCCCCTCCCCCCTACTGCCACGCGCGAAAGCACCTACCCTGGCCGGTATGACTTCTCCACATAATTCTGACGACAACACATCCTCCGATGTCGATACGAGCATGTTTAATCCCGACGGTTTTCGCCGACGGGTGTCTGTCACCATCGACGCCATCCCCGACGAGGTCTACGACGTCGTGTCGGATATCTCGCGTACGGGTGAATGGTCCCCTGTGTGCAAAGCTACGTGGTGGAAAGAGCGTGCCGACGGCACAAAACCCACGGAACCCGAGGTCGGCGCGTGGTTCGTCGGCCATAATGAGACGCCGAAGCGCACCTGGGAAACAGAGTCCGTCGTGACTGCTGCCGAACGGCCCAAGGTTTTCTCATGGGCCGTCAACGGTGGCGTCGTCGAATGGGGTTATGAAATTGAACCTGCCGACGATGGCGGCTCAACCTTGACCGAGACCTGGGAGGTTACTCAAGAAGGCTTCCGGTTCTTCATCAACAAGTACGGCGACGATGCGGAGGCGGAGCTCAATGAGCGACGTGACGCCGCGCTGGAAGGTATTCCCGCGACAGTGAAAACGATCAAATCCATCGTGGAAAAGGAGGCGTCACACGACGCGAGCTAGGAGTCTGCGCTGGAGCCGGTAGAATACCTACGCACGATTTCTATAGAGCGCCAAGGACTGATTGCTAATGCCGAACCGCGACAGCGACCCCCGTTACAACAACGCGAACGACGAAACTGAGATTTTCCCCAGTAGCTATTCTGACCGTTATTCGGGTTCAGGGAGCCAGTATTCAGGCGGGAACTCGGATTACCGCGATGACGGGTATTCGACGGGTGGCTACAACCGGGAATATAACTCTGGCGGATATAGCGCGCCCAGCAATCGTGGGTATAACGACGCCGGCTATTACTCTGACCAGCAGTATCAGAGCTATCAGCAGGCGCCCGCACAGTCGCCGGCGCCTCAGCAGTCGCGTCCGCAGAAGAGTGGACCCTCGATCAGCAACCAGTTCGATATCCCGAAATTTATCGGCTCGGTGGTGGCTGTTGCCATCGTTGCCTCCATTACCGCTTATGTGGTGGCGTGGATTCTTGAACTCGTCATGGAGCGCATCGCCACGTACGTGAACTGGACGTATCCGCCCATCGACCGGACGTATTACGCGATCTTCGCCGCCCTCGTGGCCATTTTCGCCGCATTATTGTGGTGGGTGCTCAACATCGGAACGACTCTGCCGTCGCTGTTTTACAGTTGGATCGTTGGAGTTGTTCTGGTCGCGGCAGTCGTTCTTCCGCTCTTATTAACAACGCCGTTCTACAACGGCATTATCGAGTCCGTGATGAACCTTGTCGTTGGACTGCCCGTGGTGTACCTGATCGCACCCATTGGTAATTCTGCTCGGAAGAATTAGCCGCGTTACTGGGCAGTGGCTCTACTGAGCGGCACTACTGCCCCGCGGTCCTGTTTCCGAGCCAACGGGGGAATCGCTCCAAGGGGCCGCGCCCAACGAACGCCATCCAGCCATTTGCGAAGATCACCGAACCAATCACGAGTGACCAGTAGAGCG
This sequence comes from Corynebacterium kroppenstedtii, assembly GCF_003243515.1. Taxonomy (GTDB): domain Bacteria; phylum Actinomycetota; class Actinomycetes; order Mycobacteriales; family Mycobacteriaceae; genus Corynebacterium; species Corynebacterium kroppenstedtii_B. Next base: position 2,656 of record NZ_QFRA01000021.1, on the reverse strand, counting down.
GATTAGAGACCACTGTTCCCGCTGGTCCACCCAGAACAAACACGACGATGACGTGCGCGGTGTAAATAGTCAACGGCATAGCCCCCGTGACGGCGAGAGGTATAAACCACCACCGCGCACGTGACACGACAAGCTGGCACAATGCCACGACGATGAGGGCGAACCCGCCGGATCCGACGAATTCTGCAGTGCCCCCGCTGTGAGGTGCTGAATCTACAACAGACTCCTTAATAGAATCCCTCAGTTCTTTCGGACTACCAAGTGCGTCCCGGTACTGCCCCCATCCGCTTTCAATTCCTTCGTCTAACGATGCAGCCCCCGATGATTCCGTCATGGGATTTCCCGGCTGCTTACCTTCAGCCTGTTTGGCCTTCTCCTTCTTTAACTTGGAGATCAGTGCCGCCCAATCAGGCTGATAACTACTATTCTCATCGTCTTGATTGATCCATCCGTTTTTCGGCTCCTCGCCACTGCCCCATAGTGATCCCACACCATAACCAACTGCGCTGGCGAAGACCCCGACAGCGACAAGACCGGCCAACAGGCGGGTGCTGTGCAGATGAAGCCGGCCCAGCGCCATCCCCAACAGCAGAATGCCCCAGAACACGGGGAGCGGATACGCCCCGCCCAGCACCAGTCCGATGGTCGGGCTGGTGTTTCCCTTTGGCAAGAGGTGCTGGATAACTGCTAACAAGGACGGCCCGATAAGCCCTAAACAGGCGGCTCCGATGACGAGTGACCGAGTCTTTGCCCACACAAAAGGTAGGGCAACGAAGTACAGAACCCCGTAAAAGGTCAAAATGACTGCAATTCCAGTACCAAGCTGCTCTAAGAGCAGGCCGATCAGGAAGATAGCTAGGGCTCGCCCGATGAGTTTCAGCCTTATTCCTCGCACATCGTCCACCGACGCTGGCCGCTCACCGCGTCCCGTCATCAAGCTGATAGACACACCGGCTAACAAAGCGAATAACACGGCAGGTCGACCGTGAACAAGAGCTGGATACGTCGATGGATCCACAATCCTTACCGACGACGGCCCTGACGCAACATGGGCTGCGATCATCCCGAAAATCGCCAGCGCCCGGGCAACATCGACCCCCGGCAGCCGTGGCGATTGAACGCTTCCCCTCAACCGCTCAATGGGGTGAATAGATTTTTTCATGCGGGGAGCCTAACCCACCACATCTCTCAACTCAACCTAAGTTTAATGAATCTTAATCTTGACGAGAGCGGGGAAGCTCCTAGAACAGCGACAGACAAAGCTAGACATGTTCACATGTATACAATCGCTCATGGAACGGCATTCTCTCCAGATCTTCGAACTCTATATCAGAGAGCCTATCTCAGTGCCCTGTGCCCTTTGATCCCTTGAAAAGCCAAATAGATTTTCTGCTTTTGTTTGGGGGGTAGATAATTCCATTCGATTATTTTCTAGTGAGTATGGTATATATTCCAATTCGCGTGGCGATTTAGTGAAAAATGCCCAGTTTTGCGGTGCGAGATCAACTACGGTAGTACGTAGTCCTGACCCATCACGGAGTGATATAACATTGCTTGGCAGTGTAAAGAATATGGAAAGCGCGAAAAAAGTGAGCGATAAGAGCCCTGACACTACTAGTGTAGTCAGGGCCCTATCCTTTGGGTAGACCTAGCTCTCAATGTTGCGAAGATCATGGGTCAATGACGCGATGGTATGTTCACGTTCGATCGGGGACACTTGTTTGTTCTCAAAGCTGTAGTCAAGAACGAGAGTAACCACAGCTACAGCTGCACCTGCGACAACAGCCATAGTGGCCACAGCTACATTGGCATAGACTGCGCTGTTGCTAGTACTTCCGTTGCTGTAATTGCATCGTGCCACAATCCAACATTGCCACTTCCGTAGGTCGTGGTGTTTTTTGCCCGTTGGACTCCTTTTTGATGTTTTCAAACGTCTTGCGAGACATTTGGATGACCTCTTTTAGGCCCGTTTCAACCTTAAGAGAATTTCCGGAGAGTACAGGTTTTGCAACTTTTCCCTGAAATCAGGATTAGTTTCAATGAAATAATTGGCGAATTTGTCAGCCTTTTCCGGGGACGGCTTCTGACGCTCTTTTTTGAACCCTAGATCTTTTACGATCTCCGGATGTGAATCAGCTAGAGTCCTGTTCCAGTTAGGAGCAAGAGGACCATATCCTTGTCTGAGGCGTTTTGCTTGGTGGAAGTGAGTGAATTCGCCAAAGCTGACTCACCGCTTCGGGATTCTGGGTTGCTGGCGTCCGTTGCTTGCGCGTATGAAATGCCAGTGAATGTAGTTCCGATCGCCAATGCGATGGCGATTGTGGATTTAGGAAATTTACGCATGGTTAGCCTTCTTCTGATTGATGGTTTTAGCTGCATTGTTAGCTACTACTGCGGCCCAGCATATTCCACCGATGGCTACGGAGTAACCGAGGATCGCAGAGGTGATAGTTAGGACAGTCATCCTATCTCCAAAGAAGGATGAAATGATCAGGACAGCTGTAATTACTAGAGTAACTATTCCGGCTCCTTTTAGGATTGGTGTCGCTGCTTTATGTCCACCGACCCATCCATCGTCGGATTTCTTTGTCTCTGGCGTCCGTATTCCTATAGCTGAGTTTCTGGAAATCGTGCCTGATGTTGCATCTTTAGTGAT
>NZ_QFRA01000075.1 GCF_003243515.1 Corynebacterium kroppenstedtii | reverse complement strand
CTGGCGGATGCGGTAATCCTGCAAAGTCGTGGTACGCTCCGGCGGCTGCACCACGCGGACCTGAGAATCGTAGGCGCCGTTGTACCCGCCCGTCTCGTATTCGTAGGTGTAATCACCCAGGTGGAGGACGAATTCCAGGTCGTCGCGCCCAGCAATGTCCCGGTAAGACCGAAAGTATCCGGCCTCATAATTACTGCACGAGACCACACCGAAATTAACCGTCCGCTCTCCACCACTGCCCAGCGCTGTCCGGGTCCGGCCGACGCGGGAATAGTGCGGTTTCCCGTCGCGCTCGACAGCAAAACGATAGAAGTATTGGGTGTCGGGCTGCAGGTCTTTCACATCAATTTTGATCGTGTGATCTTTGCTCGCCGACGAGGTTTCGTAGCCACTCCGAACGATTTTCGTGAAATCTGGCGACGTGGATACCTCCCAGTTGACCCGCGTGTCTGCGCCCTTTTCCGACCCCGGAGTAGCCTCAGGCGACGGGGTCACTCGCGTCCAGATGATGACGCTGTCAGGTTGTGGATCGCCCGATGCGACGGAGTGGCGGAAGAGATCGGTGTCGAAGGCGTCGTTCTGCGGGGCGGTGTTTGGTCCCGGCGCGTCACCGGCGTAGGCCCGAGGATATCGCCCGACGAGAGCGCCACCAGCAGCGATGGCTCCACCACGAAGCACAGTTAAGAAAGCAGGCCTGATGGACAGCTCTGTTCTGTTGTAACCTTCAACGGGGCTGTCCAAAACAGCCTCAGCCGCTATGCGGACAGAGGAAGTATCCACGCCAGACAGATCGACCGAGAACTGAGCTTCTCCGTTTGATGCTTCCGCATAATCAGTGAGAGCAACCGTCTCGTTGTAGGCCTTTTGCTGAATCAGACGTACTTTCCACACACCCATTGTGTTGGCGTCATAACCACCATCAGGTTTGTACTGATCACGAATGAGGACGCGAACAGGCAATGCCTGAGTGTCAATCGCGTTATCACCATCAACTTCAACGACAGGACGGATGCTGTCAGAAGGTGCTGCGATAGCCCGATAGATCGCCTCCGTTTTCACATCAGGGACCTTGTTGTACGCCGCATTCACCTTGTAAGTAGTCTCCTCCCACAAAGCTCGCTCATCAGTATTTATGCGACGATACACCTTATT
>NZ_QFRA01000020.1 GCF_003243515.1 Corynebacterium kroppenstedtii | reverse complement strand
CCTCGTGCCCTCAGCCAACCAGTGAATCAGACGACGGAGTTCACGCAGCGTCTGTACTGCGCTGCCCACTTCTCCTGAGATAACTCTCCCATGTTGCTCCCCCAACATTCGCAACCCAGGCTCACCAGTGTAATCCCCAGATAATTTTCTAGAATATGAGATGTACTTTCTATCAGATATATCCTTTCCAGTCTCTAGGAATTCTAGAGCCCTATCGAGGGAACAGGTATCAATCGAAATAGTCACTTTAAGTTAACCTCCCATTCATTTCCTGCACTAACTCACATAATTCTTTTTGGCTCAAAGTGCGTGTTTCGTCTATATCCTGAACTACGACACGTCCGAGCTTGGTTTCGGTGTAGACCACGCAATGAGGATCTCCTACTACGCTTCCCCAACGTGTAAAGGTTGTAGGATTCTCGTTCTCAACCCTTTTTCCTGGGACTTCTTTTCAACTTCGTCTATCGGTTCCGAAATTGATCAATAAGTGTTGTGTTTCATTTACCCTTTTCAAGAGGAAGTCATTAAAATGCAAGAATTCATCTTTGGAGGATGTTTTCTTTATGAATCCCCTACTCTCCCAATACCCTGGTGGGGCGTCTTCACAAAGATCGGCGTTCTCAAAAAAGGGGGGTCGGAGTAATCATAGGATCCGTCGGGGTTCTTTTTTGCTTTCACCGGATATTTAGCCAATATTTCCGGCCGCTCCCACAATGGAACCTCACCGTCGTTCTTTTTTGAGCTACGTTGTTGCATTGATGATTGTGAAGAAATGGGAGCACGCGTCATTACAGAACTACTCAACGTCGTCTCAGAAAGGTCCGAATTTATTTCACTGCGCGTGTCAGTGGTTGTGTGACACCCCGCTAACATCCATACGGCCGTAGTGATACAAATAAACTCAACGAGCTCGTTCTTGTATCGGTGATAAGCTGATAGCGATACCGTCGGCACACGATATCTTTTAGAACTTTGATTGAGCGATGAACACGCCATCGTGGATAGAGCCCCCAAACTTTATTCCCCCATCGCGCTCCACATGCCTGTCCCCCAGGGTGCGGCGCGAATCTGGCATAATAGTAGCGCACTAAGGCGCCCTTGCCTAGCATCAATCGGTGGATGAACGGTCATCGATTGGCCCCGATGCGCAGGGGAAAAGTAAATTCCAGTGCGGCGAATCCGGAAAGACGTGCCCTCTCCGCACTGTGTGCCACGATTTGTGACCAGCAGATTTGTGTACAGACTTCGGCACAACTAGAGTATTGCCTCGTGCTCAGCTTATTGCTGACTTTTTATCCTGTCCGGGTGGCGGAATGGCAGACGCGCTAGCTTGAGGTGCTAGTGCCCTATTAACGGGCGTGGGGGTTCAAGTCCCCCTCCGGACACAGAATAAGCCGGGTTCTCATCAGGATTTGATGAGAACCCGGGCTTTGTGATGCTCGGAACACTGCCCTAACTACTCGCGTTTATTCAGCTGACTGTCAGTCGTCTCTCCGGTGTCAAAAGCCTTGAGGATGCGCTCCGCAGCAATCGTCGGTGTTACTTGCCCGGCACGAAGCTGCGTTTCAATCAGCTTCTTTTCCTTCTTCACTGCCTCAGACGTGTTTAACCGGGTCAGTAAAGTTTCGTGAACCATTTGCCATGTCCAGCCGATCTGCTGGTTTCTGCGTTGCTCATCAAATCGGCCTTCGGCCACCATTTGATCGTGGTGCTCTTCTACCACCTTCCAGACTTCTTCGACGCCGTTGCCTTCAGCGGCAGACATCGTCATTGTCGGAGGTTTCCATGATACATTTGCTGGCCGAACCATGCGCATCGCCGCACCTAGTTCTCGCGCGGCCCTCTTTGCGCGGCGGACATTATCTCCGTCTGCTTTGTTGATGGCGACGAGGTCGGCGAGCTCAAGAATGCCTTTCTTGATGCCCTGCAGCTGGTCTCCGGCGCCTGCTAGAGCTAGGAAGGTGAAGCAGTCGACCATCTCGCTAACAGCGACCTCCGACTGTCCCACGCCGACAGTTTCGACGAGGATAACGTCATACCCGGCGGCCTCCATGACAATCATCGTCTCGCGGGTTGCTTTAGCGACACTGCCGAGCGTTCCGGCACTTGGGGATGGCCGAATATACGCGTTCTCGCTTTGCGAGAGCTTCGTCATTCGGGTTTTATCCCCCAAGATTGATCCTCGTGAACGGGTAGATGAAGGATCAATGGCGAGCACCGCGACTTTGTGGCCGTTGCCCACAAGGTATAAACCCAGACGTTCGATGAATGTCGATTTACCGACGCCGGGGACGCCCGTAATGCCTACTCGTAATGCTCTTCCGGAGAAAGGCAGCAGTTTCACCAATAGTTCTTGGGCCAACACGTGATGCGCCGGTGCAGAAGACTCAAGCAGAGTGATGGCTCGAGCAAGCTGGGTTCGCTCATTATTCCGTACGGAGGTGAACAAAGCATCGACGTCGATGCGGTGGCGGGCTCGCTTAACCGCTTCCGGAGCAACTGCTGACTTTCCTGGAACTTCAGTCCCCGCATTCGTCGTTAATGACCCTAGGGTTGACTCGAGAAATTCATCTCCCCGCGCTTGGCTATCGGAAGACATTGATATCTCCGCCTTTCTACGAAGAGTTCGTAATAAAATAATTATATAAGTAAATTATGTAATTAATTATGTACTTGTTTGAAAACTCGACAGACAGTGAAGCACTCAACGAACCGCGTGACGTGTGAAGTTACTCTCTACATAATGCCCATCATGAGGACAAAGCGCTCTTTTCCCACCCCAATTGGCCGGGAAAAGAGCGCTCATCATGCACCTAAGGAATCTCGGCACATCCCGGAAGAATCACACCCGGGAAGAATAGTGGTGCCTTAATTCCCTCGCTTTATGCCCTAGGCCTTCGCCTTGTTCTCAGCTCCATCAGAGTCGTCCGATTTTTCATCGTCATCGACATGAAGCTCGATTCCCATGTGTGCCGATAGCTTGGTCAGCATGTCGATCACAGAATCTGCGATAACAGTGCCCGGCGGGTAAATGGCGGCGGCACCGTCGTCGTACAGTTCTTGGAAATCTCCAGGAGGAATAACGCCGCCCACGATGATCATGATGTCTTCGCGGCCCAGCTTCTTTAATTCCTCGCGACGCTCCGGGACAATCGTCAAGTGGCTAGCTGCCAGCGACGACACACCGACAACGTGCACGTCGGAATCGACGGCAGACCGCGCAGCCTCGGCGGGAGTTTGGAAGAGTGGTCCGACGTCAACGTCCATGCCTAAGTCAGCATAAGCGGACGCAACGACTTTCTGTCCGCGGTCGTGGCCGTCCTGTCCGATCTTCGCGATGAAGATACGTGGCCGGCGGCCAGGTTACGACGGTAGAACGCGTTCGACTCTGCTGCGGTGGAGAAACCAGCGTACTGGCGGATCGTCCACGGGCGGTTCGTATACATCGTGGGATACGGACCACACATAAAAGGCTTAATGCCGGGATACGAATCGAGGGGATGCCCCGCCTTCAGGACGTGTTCCCTATCTTCACCGTTGTAGACGCGTTTGACGTCGAAACCCTCGGGGACTGTCCACGTCCCCTTATCTTCTTCAGCTGATGTCGTCGCTGCCTTCTCTGTAGCTCGCGAAACATCGGCAAAACTCGGAATACTTGTGCTCATTGTTGTCACAGTCCTAACAGCGATTATGCGCCGAGCTCATCGAGCAGGCCCGACAACGTCGAGACTGCATCAATCTTCATGTTCAGGTAGTCATCAGGCTTTGAAGAATCATCGAGATTCTCAACGGCCTTCGGAGCGCCAGCCAGGAGAACCTTCTTCACTCCCGCAGCTCGTAGGGCATCGATCGCGGAACCAGCGTTCTCTGCATATTCCGCATTCGTACCGCAGACGACCACGACGGGAGCGTCCTTGAACTGAGTTGCGAAGTTCTCGTCGTCTGGGGTGACTTGTCCTGGGTTATCCGCCTGAATACCACCAGAGGCCAGAAGGTTCGTGGTGAAACCAGTGCGGATATTGTGCTTGGCCAGGGGGCCAAGAGGCGCCAACTTAATGACAGGCCGCTTCTCTTCCTTCTCGAAGAAGGCGTCCGACCTGTTCCTCAGTGCCTCAAAATCAGCTCCCCAACGGCGAACACCCGTCGGCTCGATGCGCAGGTCAGCCGCCAGAGGCTTTTCGGCCAAGTTCGGGAACTCGTTGATCGCTGTCACTTTGGTACGGCGATGAGCAATATCGTCGCGCCGTTTTTCATACGATTCATCGAGGAGCTTTTGAATATCGCCGTTATCAGTTTCAGTGATGAATCCATCCTTAGACTCGACGTCGGTCAAGACGCCCCATGCCTTCTCCTCGAGCTGATCAGTGAAGAACTCAGCGTAGTACGAGCCACCAGCGGGATCAGCAACAAATCCCAAGTGAGACTCTTCCAAAAGAAGAAGGTTGATGTTTCGCGCAATACGGTGGGCGAAGCTACGTCGAGCTCCCGGCAACCCATTCTTGATCGCATAGTCGAAGGGATGAACCAGCACACTCGTGGCCCCACCGACGCCTGCCGCGAATGAAGCGATCGTGCACTGAAGAATATTCGTGTACGGGTCACGCTGGGCGAACATCACTGGCGCTGTTTCCGCGTGGATCGCGGGCAGCGGATGATCCACGATGCCCAGCACTTCCCACATCCGCGCCAGGAGTGAGCGCAGCGCACGGAATTTACAGATCGTCGAGAAGAAGTCGTCGGTTGCGGCGAGGCGGATCGAAATCTGGTCGACTGCGTCTTCCACAGAGAGACCAGCGTCGGTAAGCTTCCGCAAGTACTCCAGTGTTGCAGCCAGAACCAGCCCGATCTCTTGGGAATCTGTCGCGCCTTGGTTGCTGAGTGAGACACCATTCACAGTGATGGCGTGCACTGCTCCAGGAAGCCCAGATGCTTTCTTTGCCCATGCAATGGCAGTGTCGAGGTCAACGCTTTGCGACGAATCGAACCCCGACGTCAGCGGTGAAGCACCGAGGTCAGCAGTTGTCTTGTCGTCGCCATTGGTCTCGAGAAAATCGAGGAACGCGTCCCCCAATTCTTTCGAGGGGGTAGCTAGCGCGATCGGGGCAAGATCAAGATAGACGTCATTGAGCACTCCCGGGATGTCCGTGAGTTGGATTCCCTTGAGCTCAAGGACTGTGGTCCCAACATTCAGTGCGTGAAGAATTCGCTTGTTGATGTCTTTCGCGCTCTGTCCGCCTGGAGTTGCATTAACTTCGACGGCAGGTCCGAAAACCTCGCGAATTCCCCATCCGGCATTGTCGGCCTCAAGGAACTTAGCCCACGTGTGTAAGGGAATTCACCGGGAGCAGAGGTTCTGGTCCTTGATCGGTCCGCATATAGAGCGGTTTGACATCTATTCCGTCGTAAGTCGGCTTGATGAGCTTCTTCCACACATCATCCGGAATGTCGGAAGGATCCTGCTTGCGGGTTCGGGCAAAAACCTTCGCAACTGCCCGATACCATTCGTGCTGCAGGGCGGCATCTTTCGTGCCAACTTGTGAGTCAGTCACAACTGACCCTCCGTCCTGGTCGTTCAAAGTAGGTTAATCATTTCAGGTGAACCGGTGCAGTGGTCTAGCTCAGCGATGTTGTGGCAACACCATTCATAACGGCTATCTTGCAGGGGTTTTCGTTAAACACAACGGAGCCTGCACGTCGTTCACTCCCTTCTCAGGGTAGTCCCCATTGGTTGATATTTTCCCGACTACACGTCGTTATCGCCCGTTTGATAGCGATTTATCTGTCAATTTCAGCGCGATGTGACGTACTTCTCCCCTATGTGTGGTGAATAATGTGAGCCACAATCTGGGGTCACCTTTCTCATCCACCGAGCCGCCAGAAGGTAGGCTTGCCCACGTTATGCAACGACGTGACGTGGTGGCTCAACCAGATCCTCAGGCCGACCCACCTAGCCGACGATCCTGGATTCATCGTGCCGTTACAGCAACGTCACGAGCTCTGGCCCAGTTCCTCAACATCATCGGCGTCATCATTCGCGACGTGTGTCATGGGTGGTTGCGCTGGACACGTCTCAATCAAGTACTGAGTGTTGTCATCCTTGTTGTACTGGTGGCAGCGCTATTCGTCATTCCACTTCCCTCAGTGACCACTTTCAGGAACTGGTCCGTGGGCGCTAGGTGGTGGTTTCCCTTTGTCTTTTCGGCTGTTTATATCCTTGCTACCCAATTCCCGATACCCCGGACAGTTTTTACCCTCAGCTGCGGCGTGCTCTTCGGTCCACTCATTGGCATAGGTGTCGCGCTGATATCGACGGGGTGCTCGGCGTTATTATCCCTGCTCATTGTCCGCCGTCTTGGACGAGACTGGGTACAGTCGCGCCTCACCCACCCTGCCGTCGACGGGGTTAATGCCCATTTACGACGTCGGGGCTGGCTGGCTGTCGGTTCCCTCCGCATGATTGCGGCTGTTCCATTTTCCGTCCTGAACTACGTGTGCGCTCTGTCGTCGATCAAAGCGCTTCCCTTTACTTTGGCAACGATAGTCGGATCGGCTCCTGGCACGATCGCCACCGTTCTCGTTGGCGACGCCGCGGCGGGACAAGGTAGCTCATTAACCATCTTGATCAGCGTCATACTTTTTGAGGTCGGCCTGACGGGCTTGATTACGGACATCGCCCGGCCGCCACGTGCCAATACTGACGACACGACGACTGGAACGCACACGAATAGGACAAGCTAGTATCCTTGACTCCATGGCAATGGCTCACACGCGAGGAACGTCGGCTCGACCACTTTTTGCAGTGCATGCTCGGTTCCGTGGACGGACTATGAGACGGGCGGAATACGTGAGGAATAGTGCTCAAGCTATGGAGCACCTGCCCGGGGTTCTCAAGTCCACCGTGGAAGGCGTGGAGGAGATTTCGCTCCTTACCCGCGACGCAGAATCTGAAGCCCAAGTGGTTATGGCTTTCCTGTCTGCCGGTGAGTGGGCTATTGGGATCGGGATCGGAGGGCACGATCCGTCCGTTGTCGCCCGTAGTTGTACCGGTAAACGGGCCGGTACGGTGGGCGCGTCGATAGCCACGATCTCCCAGAACTCTTCCATCGCAAGTTCGGAGCTCGCTTCAGATATTTCTGCGGCGTTTTCTTTGATCGGCCATGTGCTAACTCGGAGGACTGAGGAAGGCCGAGAAGCAACAGCGCTTATGCGGCAGGGATATACACAAAACGACGCTGCGGCAGAGCTTGGTATCTCTAAGCAAGCAATGTCGCAGCGTCTTGTTGCGGCGGGTTGGCAGGCAGAACAAGCAGGATGGGACCTTGCCGTCCACCTCTTAACCCGGGCGGAGGAACTTTAACTACTTCTCCGACGTGTCCTCCGGCGAATCGACATCCGGTTGATCGTCAGCACCGGCAACGTCGATGCTCTCTGAACCCGCAGTGGAGGGATCTTCCCCGAGCTTCTTCGCCGTGTTTCGCTTAGCGGCCAGAGCACTCTCTAATGGATCATCCACCGTTTTGTTCGCGACGGCGTTTGCCTCAGCGACGGCTTTGGCGATTTCCGGGGCCGACTGCGTGGTAAACCAGTCGTCATCCTCATCCGTCGCTGCCTCCGCCTTGGTCTCCTCGTCGACACTAGGAGCTTCATAGCGGAATACCCCGTCAGAATCTTTGTCCGAGAACTGCTTGGTGAAGGACTCCAGAGCATCACCGAATTGCGACGGAATCAGCCACATCTTGTTGGCAGATCCTTCAGCCATTTCAGGAAGCTTTTGGAGGTATTGGAAAGCGAGAACATCCGGTGTGACCTGCGAGGTTTTGATGGCAGCATTCACCTTACGGATGGAGCGAGCTTCACCCTGTGCGCGTAGGTAACGGGCTGCTCGCTGTCCCTCGGCGCGAAGAATTTCAGCCTGGCGCTCGGCTTCCGCTTGCAAGATGGCAGCATGCTTTTCGCCCTCGGCGGCAAGGATACGCGCTTGTTTTTCACCTTCGGCAGTCTTGATATCAGCCTCGCGCTGGCCTTCCGCAGTCAAAATCATGGCGCGCTTTTCGCGGTCTGCTTTCATCTGTTTTTCCATCGACTGCTGAATCGACGGTGGCGGATCAATCGCTTTGAGCTCGACTCGACTAATACGCAGCCCCCACTTTGTCGTGGCGTTATCCAGTTCACCACGGAGACGTCTATTAATGACCTCGCGCGAAGTTAAAGTCTCTTCCAGCGTCATGCCACCCACGACATCACGAAGCGTCGCCGTCGTGGTCTGCTCAACACCGGTGAGGTAATTATCCACACCGTAGATGGAGTGCATGGGGTCGTTTATTTGGAACGTGACCACGGTATCAATTGCCACGGTCAAGTTATCCTGCGTAATCACCGCTTGGGGCGGGAAGCTGACGACACGTTCGCGGGTATCCACGCGGGATCGGACACGGTCGACAAATGGAATGAGGAACGTTATTCCCCCTTCGACAGTTTTCGTGTACCGTCCGAGTCGTTCAATGACTGCCGCCGTCCCCTGTGGGACCAACTTGATGGACATCATGATGATAAGGACGATGACTACAATGATGGCTGCGATCACGATAGTGCCAGCGCTCATGAATTAATCCTTCCTTTCTAAGACAAAAGCTGTGTTGCCTTCAATGCGGCTCACCACGACGGTGTCGCCAGGCTCGAAAACGTCGTCATGAAAAGCACTCCGAGCGGACCAGAAATCGCTATTGAGCCGAACGATCCCCGATGACGACGAAATCTGCTCGACGGTCTCCCCTGTTGTTCCCACCAAGGCTCGCGTTGAGAAATCCGCTGTTTCGATCTTTTCGCTGAGTTTGCGCTTCAAAAAGGGACGCAGAACGAACATGAGTGTTAATGACACAACAGCGAAAACAACGACTGAGACCCAGAGCGGGACCTTAAAAAAGGACACACCTGCTGCGGAGAGAGCACCGCCAGACAACATCAATAGTGCGAAATCGCCACCGAAAAGCTCCAGCACAGCTAGAAGTACCGCACCGATAAACCACACCAAGGCATTCACGTTGTCCAGCGTACAGAAAGGCTATGACAGAAAACAGGGTCGTCGTTTCTGCCTACTCGGGTCCGACGGTGACAAAATCGACCAGTCGTTCAACCGCACCAATGAGCGATGAATCGACGTCTCGAAAAGAATTCACACTGTTGTAGACGCGGTTCCACCCCTCTTTAGGATCCGACCATCCGAGTCGTCGGCACACACCCGTCTTCCAATCCTCACCATAAGGAACGTCGGGCCAGGCCTTGATTCCGACGGAGGATGGTTTGACGGCAGCCCAGATGTCAATAAACGGGTGGCCAGTCACCATGACATGCGGACCAAGCTCCTGTGTCAATAACGATTCCTTTGAACCCTCAACCAGGTGGTCGGCGAGGATACCGATACGACGCTGGGCGGTGGGATGAAACTCTTGTACCCATTGTGGTGCATTATCGAGCCCTTCAAGGTACTCCACGACGACGCCTTCTACGCGAAGATCATGGCCCCAAATACGCTCCACAATTGCCGCGTCATGGACGCCTTCGACCCAGATTCGTGATGGCGCAGCTATTTTGGCACGCAGGTTTTCTACACGCCGTGATCCGGATGCGCTTCGTTGTTGTCGAGGATCTTTTGGTGGAACATAGCGGACTAATGTGACGGGTTTTCCTTCGTAGAGGAACGCGCCTTTGCGCATTTTGAACAGACGCGTCCGTCGGTATCGGTCCTCCAACCGAACGAAATCTCCGTCGTATGTCCGCTCAAATTCGACGATCGCTCCCACATAACCACTGGCGATATCTTCAACCACTAAGCCAGGTTTAGCTGGGAGTACGGGGAACTCGCGGGGCTTGGAGCGTGGATGCCTGGCATAGATGTCACCTGAATAGCGGTCGTGGAAACTCATACCGAGGAAGTGTACTGAGGCGACGCGAACCTGGTGAGACGAGGACACAGTATCCCGTGAGAGATGCTATGGTGGCACGCCATGAATGTGTCAACTATCTCGGGCCTATGCAATGAGTGGGCGCGCATCCACCGTCTAGCAGCATGGACAGCGTTTTGGCTCATTGGTGAGGCGTCGACGGACGACACTATTGATGCCTGGCATGATCTGTATTCACTTCCGCGCAACGAGATGGTCCACTTCTTGGGTGAACTCCGACAGTCCGGGTCGGATTATTCGGATCACACTGCCGACGACCCACTCGTCCGTATAGTTTTGGCAGCGCCCGGGGATCCTCCGCACGTGCCCGGTCATTCGGATGACCAGAAGGCTATTTCCCGCGCAGGAGCCGGATTAGTGATTTCGTCTGGGGATCCAGATTCGCGTGTATTGGTTGTTCCCTCTCGTTCTGACGGGATCCCGCGTTTAACGGCGTCGTCGATTGGGGAAGATGTGCCGGCTCCTCCGGCCTCAGCGATTGGTGAAGCTGATTTAGCTCTTTCTGAGGCTACGAGGAACGCTGCGTCGATGATTACATCGATGCGAGCAGCTATTGCTGATGTCCCGGATGTGCGGCTTCGGGTGGGAACTCTGACGGATTTTTATGACTCCGCTGGTTTTCCAGCAGGATTTAATCCGAGAGCAGAGAAACTGTCTGCGCGGGCTGATCATTTGTCAGCAATTATTGATACAGCGCGCGCTACCGACAACGGAGCAACGTGGGACGAGCACGTCTTCCCTCTGCTCAGGGTTATTCGGCAGGCCCGGATAGCCTCGCTGGATTACGCTGTCCGCGAGATGCTTCGTGCGATACCTAGGTAATCGATACCAAGATGATCAATCCCTAGGTAATCTCTGTGGCTATTTGTGGTGCTTATGCTTTGCTGGGGGAACACAGCAGTTACCAAAGCACGGGACTCCGTTAAGGCTGCACCCATGCTGGGGCTCGACGCCGAGGCGGAGAGGCTCTCTGCCTTCGATATATTCATCGATCAAATCGATGATCATTCGTGTGAATCGCTGCGTTGGCCCCACCGTTGCTGCCCGTTCGATGGCCATATCAAAATCTTTTGCCTCATGGGCAAGTTCGGTGTCAAGGTCCCATGCCACTTCTACGTGGTCAGACACGAATCCAATAGGAGATACAACCGCAGCCGGAATCCCCTGGTCATGGAATGCTGAAATATGATCCACAATATCGGGTTCCAACCACGGAATGTGCGGGGGGCCGGAACGCGATTGCCACACGAGGTCGAAATCATCGTCTGACAGTCCAAGTTTGGCGGCAGTTAAATGTGCTGCCTCATAAATCTGCCGTGAATACAGGTAGTCCCCATCACCTGGGTTTCCGGACGTCTTATCCGCGGAGACCGGAATAGAGTGAGCTGTGAAAACTATTCGACAGTTCTCTCTCCTGTCACTGGGTATTTTGGCGAGTGCTTCTTGGACGGCTTCTGCCTCAGCCTCGATGAACTCTGGGTGGTCATAAAACTGACGCAGTTTCGTTAAATCCGGGGGCGTAATCCCCTGCTCCTGGCAATGACGCCGTGCTTTTTCAATGTCCTCGTCGTATTGACGGCATCCCGAGTACCCCGCCCAGGCAGAGGTGGCAAATACAAGCGCATGGCGAATTCCGTCGTGAACCATCTTCTCTATGGTCTCGTTCCAGAATGGATGCCAATTGCGGTTAGCGAAATACACAGGGAGGTTGCGCCCCTGCTTTTCAAGTTCTTCTTCGACGTGTCTAATGATCTCGCGGTTTAGACCGTTCAGAGGGCTGATGCCGTTGAAGTGGTGATAGTGCTCTCCCACTTCGTCGAGACGCTCGGGCGGGATGCCACGACCCCGGGTTACGTTTTCGAGAAAAGGACGAATATCGTCCAGACCCTCCGGGCCACCGAATGAGGCAACAACGATAGCGTCAACGGGGTACTCACTGGTCTGTGAGTTGCCACAATCGTTGGCGTTGATCTGGTTGTGCGCCGGTCGATCGTCCTTCCGGCCAGGCCGTTCTGTCAACGCCGGGGCATCGTTTATGGCCATCTCAACAGTCTCAATTCTCAGTAGACAATGGTGTTAACGGCAAAAGCCACACGCTGCGCTCGTGCCGTGCCAGTACACGACCGTACCGGCAAGGTGATCCCCACGTCGATAAGGACGCGAGTGAGCATTGCGTGTGGAGTGCAGACCTAGCCTAGTTTATGAGATGAGCCGGACAACGTTCGGAGTCATGCCACCATAACGAACTGGGCTGATCTTGACGACTGAGCCGGACTCAGGTGCCTCAATCATCTGGTCGTTGCCCAGGTAGATCGCGACGTGCTGGCTAGCGTTAGGACCGTAGAAGATCAGGTCACCGCGCTTCATCTGGGAAGCAGGATACTGAGTTCCCGATTGGTACTGCGCTCCTGTGTAGTGCGGCAACTTGAAGCCAGCGATGTAGAAGGCGTACAGCACCAGGCCGGAGCAGTCGAAACCAGCGTGAGCGTAATCGCCGTATTGGTCAGCGACTCCGCCATCCCTAATGCCGACGGTCGGACCGTAGTAGTTTCCGCCACCCCAGGAGTAACGAACTCCTAGCTGTGATTGCGCACGAGCGATGACGGCGTTAATCCGGGTTTCTGCAGAACCGCTGGTTGCGGTTTGTGCATTGTCGCCCGTGTTGGTCGTTCCGGTCGTGGAGCTATTGGCTGAGTTTCCTCCGCCAATTGAGGTAGCGAGTGATGCTTGGTCAGTACCGTCGGTCACTCGGTTCAAGGCGTCAGAGTTGTTCTTGAGACCGTTGACTAGTTGCGAAGTAGTCGACGTGGATTCGTCGTCCGAGGATGAATCATCCGAATCGGATCCATCGCTGCCCGTACCATTGCTGCTTGATCCAGTGCTACCCGACGAAGTTGAGCTGCCGCTCTGGTCATTATTCGTGTTGTCAAACCCCGTCGAGCTGGAACCAGAGGCCGTGGATCCACTGTTGTCGCTACCCGTGCCGTTGCCAGTGGTGCCCGTTGCCGTAGACGCAGATCCCGAACCGGTGTTAGCGCTACCGGTGTTATTGGTATTACCGCTGTTATCGGACTGATTTTGAATCTGGTCCCACGCTTGGCGCGCTGCCTGACGTCCGCCATTAACGGCGGCAGCAACCGGATCGTTTCCTTCCTGGCCTGCCTTAAGTCCGGCTGCTAAGGCCGCCAAGCCACTCGAGGTGAGCCCGATGAGCGCCTTGTCAGCGTCGTTAGACGAGGAATCGAAGGCTGCGCCCAAAATTTGCCGCAGCTTTTCGGTCAGCTCTTCGACACGCTTGACCGCCTCGGAAGCGATCGTCGCCAGGTTGGCTGCATTTTGACGTGCCTGCTCAACGGTTGGATCGCCGTTGTCTTCCTTCTCCTTGGCATCCTTGGCGGCAGCTAAAGCGTTATCAGCTTTCTGCTTCGCGTCGGTGGCAGCTTCGGACCGCTCTTTTTCGGTCTGGTCCGCAGCAGCGTAGTCAATGCCCTGGTCAGCTTTAGCGCCCTGGTCGTCCCCATTATCTGCACTACTGGAGCTGTCTGCCTGGTCATTCTGCGCAGAATCCTGCTGATCCTGGGCAGAATTCTCTGACGAAGCCGTAGCTGAATCATTTGAAGACGACTGCTCAGTTGTATCCGACGATGGCTCGGTGGATTCCTGCGTGGGCTCGCCCGTCCCCGCATCACCGTCATTAGCCGTGTCGTAAGCCAATTGCTCCGTTGTCGGCGCAGAGTTTGTGCTCGATTGGTCATCAGACGAAGCGCTGTCCGACGAGTTGTCCTGGTTGTCAGTGGCGTTATTAGCTGGTGATGCAGAATCCGAAGCCGGTTTGGTGTCCTGCGTTGCCGAAGCGGAGGTGGAAGGGCCTACCGCACTTGTGTCACTGGCGTTGTTCTGAGCCGGCGCCGCTGTTGAATTGCTAGAGGAGCCAGCCTTGTCGCCCTTTACTTCGTCGAGGCGTGACTGGATCTCATTCTTGCGAGCTTCGGCTTCCTGGATAGATTTTTGCAGGTCCGCTGCTTTTCGTGACGCTGTTTGAATCGCTTCAAGAGCCTTATCCTTGGATTCCTTCGCGTCCTTACGCTTAGCGGACGCGTCGGCAAGCAGCTTGCGGAGAGAGGACTCCTCATTAGCAGCTTGAGTACGCACTTTGTCTAACTGCGAGACAACTTTGCGTTGCTTCGCTGCCTCTGTGCGCAAGTATGAAGCGCGGTCAAGAGTATTAGCGACGGCATCTTCCCCAGCTGCCATCGTTACCGCATTGGAATCCTGTCCCTGCGTGTACTGCGAACGCGACAGAGAGTTTAACTTGTCCTGGGCTTCCTCGACATCCTTTTGGGACTTGTCGAGCCTCGCCCGTGCCTGGACAACCTTCTCCTGTGCATCGTTTGCATCGCTGGTGGCCTCATCCAGCTCATATACAGTCTTATTTGCTTCTTGATGGATGCCGCCTTGTTCATTTTGCAGCTCAGTCAGCTTTTTCTGTGCCTGAGTTAAATCGTTGGCAAGCGACGCGACGGAATTGGGGTCGTCGTTGGGTGCTGCCATGGCATGTGGAGCAGAAGTTACCCCAAGCCCGGCACACAGCAAGACGGCCGCAAGCCGAGTACGTGCATGTCGCGGATGGGACGTCCGGAAGGCCCTGCGGTCTACCACGCCATTTCTCCTTTGATCGGAAGCATTCATCGTCTGAGCTATGCCTGAAGCCGTCAGTCAATAGAGGTAGAAACCTGATAACCAAACTTGTTACGGAACCTAGCCACTCGCGGAAGTGGTGACAGGAAGGTCAAGGTTTAAAGCTTGACGACTTTCTACCCGCTGTAGCCGCGTTGGTGTGCCGATCCCCTCACCTTCTGTGAATCGGGCATACTTCCCCGCATGCCCGGTTGGTCAATGGTTGAAGAGTCTTCTCTAGCCTCAGGGGTTGACTCGTATCGACTTTGTTTGCACAGCTTTATTTTTTTGAACAGTGCCACCGTAGAGCACGTGAACATCGGAAGAAACTCTAATCGCATAAAAAACAAGCTTCACATCCTGACACAAGTCTCGCTTAAAGGCTTGACCAGGGGTGATAATGGAATAATTACAAAGTGTGAGTTACGCCACGTTTTGAATATTCTCGGCGTGTTAACTTGAACCTCAAGTTGGGGTTGAAGGTCTGGGAACGTTGTGGCGCTTCCCCTTAGTTTGTGGATGAGCTAATAAATGCGCCAGAAGGAGGTGGTCTGAAGCCTTATGAAGTCCTCTTCGCTAACCCGACGAAAGTCGCCGACTGTGACGAGATAGCGAGCGCTCTATTTGTGGCGCGCATCTTTAACTCTTCCATGCGTTTGTCGACGCTGCGTGCCGCGTCGTAAGTGAATGTGTTACGCCAACACGTGTCGCAAGTGAAAAGAATCGATGCTCCACAAGGGGCCTTCCGATCTACCGGGATCAATTCTCAGGCCCTGGAAGTAACTTTTGGGGGTGAATAAGGTCTCAGATTCGCTCACAGTACGTCTGTACTGTTAAAGTTTGGGCTGCAATATGCTGGGAAAACCCCCTTGTTGTGGGATTCTGAGAGCAAAGTTCAAGGTATTGCGCGCAGGCGGCCTTGAATGCTGCCACAATGGATCATGAGGAATCACGACGTTGTGCAGCTTTGTCAGTAGTTTTCTGACAGCTGTAACCCCTGAAAGTCGAAAGAGAAGAGGACTGGAGCTCGCTGTGTCAGAAAGTAAGAACTCCTTTGATGCCAAATCGACGTTGAAGGTTGGAGATAAGTCGTATGACTATTTCCGCCTTTCCGCCGTTCCTGGCATGGAAAAATTACCGTACTCCCTCAAGGTTTTGGGAGAGAACCTCCTCCGCAACGAGGATGGCAAGAACACTACTGTTGACCACATCAAAGCTGTTGCAAACTGGGAACCGAGCGCAGAGCCCGATACTGAGATTCAGTTCACCCCAGCCCGCGTCCTCATGCAGGACTTCACTGGTGTCGCCTGCATCGTTGACCTCGCTACCATTCGCGACGCGGTGGTCACTCTGGGTGGCAAGGCAGAATCGGTTAACCCGCTTAACCCTGCAGAGATGGTCATTGACCACTCAGTGATTATCGAAGCGTTCGGCTCTGAAGATGCCATTGAGAAGAACGTCGAAATTGAGTACCAGCGCAATGACGAGCGCTACAAGTTCCTCCGTTGGGGCACCGGTGCTTTCGACAACTTCCGGGTTGTCCCCCCGGGAACAGGCATTGTTCACCAGGTAAACATCGAGTACCTCGCCCGCGTCGTGTTCGACCGTGACGGTCTTGCCTACCCGGATACATGTATTGGTACTGACTCCCACACGACGATGGAAAACGGCCTCGGAATTCTGGGCTGGGGCGTCGGCGGTATTGAGGCTGAGGCTGCCATGCTTGGCCAGCCGGTGTCGATGCTCGTACCACGCGTTGTTGGATTTAAGCTCACGGGCGAAATTCCCGCCGGCGTGACCGCGACGGACGTGGTCCTCACTATTACCGACATGCTCCGTCAGCACGGAGTCGTCGGTAAGTTCGTTGAGTTCTACGGTCAAGGCGTTTCTTCAGTGCCGCTTGCTAACCGTGCAACCATCGGTAACATGTCGCCAGAATTCGGATCGACAGCGGCCATCTTCCCGATCGATGAGGAGACAATCAGGTATCTACGCTTGACTGGCCGCTCTGGAGAGAAGTGCGCTCTCGTCGAGGCTTACGCTAAAGAACAAGGCATGTGGCTTGACGAGAACACTCCGGAGGCGGAGTACTCCGAGTACCTCGAGTTGGATCTATCGACGGTTGTGGCATCCATCGCAGGACCTAAGCGCCCGCAGGACCGCATCGAGCTCACCGATTCGAAGGCTCAGTTCCGCAAGGATCTTCACAACTACAGTGATGGCGAAGTCAAGGACGTCGTCGAAGCAGATGCTCCTGCTAAGGAAGATGTCGCCGACTACAACGAGTCCCGGCCTGGCCATGGCGAATCTGCCGCCGAGGGTGCTGAGGGTCGCCCCTCGTCCCCGATCGTCGTGAAGTCCCCTGAAGGTGGCGAATACACTCTCGACCACGGTATGGTGGCGATTGCATCGATTACCTCGTGTACTAACACCTCCAACCCTTCAGTGATGGTTGGTGCAGGTTTGCTCGCGCGTAAGGCTGCTGAAAAGGGACTGCACGCGAAGCCATGGGTCAAGACCATTTGTGCCCCTGGTTCGCAGGTTGTCAACGGCTACTTCGAGCGCGCTGACCTCTGGAAAGATCTCGAAGCCCTCGGTTTCTATCTCTCCGGCTTCGGTTGTGCAACCTGTATCGGTAACTCCGGCCCGCTGCCCGCCGAAATCTCACAGGCCATTAACCAGGCCGACCTTGCCGCAACGGCTGTTCTGTCCGGTAACAGGAACTTCGAAGGCCGCATCTCGCCAGACGTCAAAATGAACTACCTTGCATCGCCTATCTTGGTTATTGCTTACGCAATTGCCGGGACGATGGATTTCGATTTTGACGTGCAGCCTCTTGGCCAAGACCAGGATGGCAACGACGTCTATCTCAAAGACATTTGGCCCTCCACGGATGAGATCGAATCCACGATCGAGTCCAGCATTTCTCGCGAAATGTATGAGACTGACTACCAAGATGTCTTCGCGGGCGACGAGCGCTGGAAGAACTTGGATACCCCGGATGGCGAAACATTCGCGTGGGATGATGCGTCCTCCTACATTCGCCGTGCTCCCTACTTCGATGGTATGTCCGTCGAACCGGATCCGGTTGAGGACGTGAAGGGCGCTCGCGTCCTCGCGCTGTTGGGCGACTCAGTGACCACTGACCACATCTCCCCGGCGTCGGCAATTAAGCCCGGTACCCCGGCGGCCCAGTACCTGGACTCCATGGGTGTGGCCCGTAAGGACTACAACTCATTGGGATCTCGCCGTGGTAACCACGAAGTCATGGTTCGCGGTACGTTTGCCAACATTCGCCTGCAGAACCAGCTCCTTGATGGGGTTTCCGGTGGATACACCCGAGACTTCACCCAAGAAGGCGGACCGCAGTCCTTCATTTACGACGCTGCGCTGAACTATGAGAAGGAAAAGACTCCTCTCGTCGTCTTGGGCGGTAAAGAATACGGCACCGGTTCGTCCCGTGACTGGGCAGCTAAGGGCACCCTGCTGTTGGGCGTTAAGGCTGTCATCGCCGAATCCTTTGAGCGTATTCACCGCTCGAATCTGATCGGGATGGGCGTCATCCCGCTTCAGTTCCCAGAGGGCGAATCCTGGAAGTCGCTGGGTCTCGATGGTACGGAAACCTACGACATTGAAGGTATCGAGAAGTTCAACGATGACACCATTCCGAAGACAGTCAAGGTGACCGCGACGAAGGAAAACGGTGAAACCGTCAACTTCGATGCAGTTGTTCGTATCGACACACCCGGTGAGGCGGACTACTACCGGAACGGAGGCATCCTCCAGTACGTCCTGCGTCGGATGATGAAGGAAGACAGCTAAGGCAGACTGCCTTCGCAACAGGTATTGGTCATGCCTAAAGTCAGTGACGTTGACCTCGAACGAAGGAGGTCACAGATTCTTGACGCCGCGCGTACATGTTTCGCCGAATACGGCTACGAAGGCGCAACAGTACGACGGCTCGAGGAGGTGACCGGACGAACCCGCGGAGCGATCTTCCACCACTTTGGCGATAAGCAAGGTTTGTTCTTTGAACTAGCGCGCGAAGACGCGATTCACATGGCAGACATTGCGGCCTCTCACGGATTGATCGACGTTATGCGAAACATCGTCGACAATCCTGATGGATACCAGTGGGCATTAACCCAGCTCGAAGTGGGAAGGCTCGTCCGAACTGACCCATCATTTCGTTGTCGATGGAATAGCGAACACAAGCGTATCGACGATGCGGTGCGGCGAAGGGTTTCCCAGCAGATAGACGACGGTGTCATGCGCACCGACGTCAGCCCTGAGGTCATTTGTTCGTTGCTGATCGTCGTTTTTGATGGGGTGCTCTCTGCCGTTGGTGTAGGTGATACTGCTCCGGAGTTACCCCTCGCTCTTGATGTCTTGGAAGACAGCTTGCGCAAATAGGTCGTGATAGGCCACTCACAGAGGTGCTGCGCTATGTAGCGCCTCTTTTTCATACCTTCATGCCTTTGTGCTTTGTGAAGGTGCTACGTGAGACTTCCACGTGCGAGCAAGAACGCCACGTATCAGGCACGTATGAGGGGTAGAAGCGCAGTTGTTTTCCTGCTATGGGTTCCCGCTATTCTGTATTACATGATCGCGATCATGACCGTCACCGGGTTAGATCACACCGGAATTATTGCTGCTGTGGCCACGCAATTGGCAAAAGTAGACGCAAATATTACTAACGTGTCTCAAACAATTATGGGTGATTATTTCACCATGATTCTGCAAGCAGATTTTGATGAGAATTCTCAAAGTCTCGATGCTCTACAGGATGCTATGAAACCCGTAGAGGTAGAGCAGAAACTCAAGATACGTCTTCAGTCGGAAGCTATTTTCCGTGCCATGCACGAGTTATAGGCCGGTGTTGGTATGGATACAAAGCATAATATTCTCGAGACCATTTCCATGATTGAGGAGCAGCGTCTCGATATTCGCACCGTGACCATGGGAATCAACATTCTCCACTGTGCGAATTCTGACATCGAGAAGGCTGCCACTCATATTTACGACACCATTACGAGCTGCGCTGAGCATCTCGTTCCGGTGACCGAAGGCATTTCCCGAGAACTCGGAATACCTATTGTCAACAAGCGCGTATCAGTCACCCCTGTGTCTCTCGTCGCCGCTGCCTCAGACTGTGTGGATCCGACACCCCTTGCTCACGCCTTGGATAAAGTGGCGAAAACCACCGGTGTGGACTTCGTGGGCGGCTATTCTGCCCTCGTCGAAAAGGGAATGACGAAATACGATCGGGCGCTTATCGATTCCATTCCCGAAGCCCTAGCATCCACCGCGTTGGTATGTTCGTCGGTCAATATTGGCTCCTCCCGTGCTGGGCTGAATATGGACGCCATCGGGCGGATGGGTGAAGTGATCGTTGAATCGGCACACTCCGACACAGAGAACTCGGTGTTGGGGCCAGCCAAACTCGTCGTCTTCTCCAACGCTGTTGGCGACAACCCCTTCATGGCCGGCGCGTTTCATGGAATTGAAGAGCCCGATTGCGTAGTTAGCGTCGGCGTATCAGGCCCCGGGGTTATCCAACGTGCCCTCGCAAAGGTGCCTGATTGCTCATTTGATGATATGGCGGAAGTCATTAAGAAGTCCGCCTTTAAAGTGACTCGGATGGGACAGCTCGTGGGGACACTAGCTGCAGAACGCTTAGGCAAACGTTTTGGAATTGTCGATCTTTCCCTCGCCCCCACTGCTGAAATCGGTGATTCGGTCGCTCACATTCTTGAGGAAATGGGGCTTGGCAAGGTCGGGACGCATGGCACGACGGCAGCCTTGGCTTTGCTGAACGATGCGGTCAAGAAGGGCGGGATGATGGCCTGCTCGCATGTCGGTGGGTTATCAGGTTCTTTCATCCCGGTTAGCGAAGATGCTGGCATGATCGATGCAGCCCGTGAAGGGGCTATCACCCTCGATAAACTCGAGGCAATGACTTCGATCTGTTCAGTGGGGTTGGACATGGTTGCGGTCCCCGGTGATACTCCCCCAGAGACGATTTCAGGGATGATTGCCGACGAAGCTGCAATCGGTATGATGAACCATAAAACAACTGCTGTACGAGTTATTCCGGTTCCCGGGAAGACCGTGGGAGACGACGTTGACTTCGGTGGTCTTCTGGGACGAGCCCCGATCATGCCAGTTCATGGAGCATCGTCAGCAACGTTTATTCGTCGCGGCGGTCAGCTCCCTGCGCCTGTTCATGGTTTTAGGAATTAATCTCTGGCATTGTTTGGCCTTGAAAAGCGAGTTTACAAGATCGACGGATATAGACTAAGCTGTCTGCTATGAATTTTGTGCTGTTCTCGCCTCGTCACGGAGCTGATGTTGCCGCAAGCGAACTTCATGACTTCATGAGTGCTAGCGGCCTTCAACCTCACGAGCTTGAACAGCGAATGCTTGATAGCGAATCCGCCGAACTGGGAGATCTTCACGGTATCGACGGCATCTTCGTTGGTGGATCGCCCCATACAGTGACTAATCCTCACAAGGACGAGGAGCAGGAGCACGTCGAGCGCCTTCTGAGAGCGCTCACGGGAACCAGGATTCCTGTCATAAATATCTGCTTCGGCGCCCATGTCCTAGCGGATACCCATGGCGGAACTATTGCCCGCCTCCACCCCGAAGATTCCGGGCCAACGCAGGTTCGCTTGACCGACGCTGCCGCGTCGGACCCACTGTGCCGGTCGCTTCCATCCACGTTCCAAGCATTTACCGGCCACACGGAAAACATCGAGATCCTCCCCCAGGACGCCACCCTGTTGGCATATGGCGATGCCTGCCCAATCCAGATTTTCCGGGTTGGTGAGACACAGTGGGCGACGCAATTCCACGCCGAAATGGATGCGTCGGGGCTGCGTCAGCGGATGGAGTTCTATCGCAACTACGGTTACTTCGGCGTCGATGAATTCACGTCCATCGTCAACGCTACGGCGAAAGTCGACGTATCCCCCGCGCGGCAGATTCTCGCAAACTTCGTCGATTTCTGCCGCTTATACTCCCGGGAGCTATCCCAGAGCGTCGCCTAGCTGCGAATCGCCGTCGGCGAACGGAATGATCTTATTCGGCGCGGTCGGTGCTTCAACCTCATACGCTGCTACGTGAGCGACGAGCTCTCGGGACGTGTCGGCGGGGCGCTCCTGGTTTGCGGTGTCCTCTACGGTGTGGACGTCGATCCCCTTGGCCCGCTCCATGGTGAGGGCCGTCGGTGCCAGGATGGCGAAATCTAATGCGGAATCCAACAGATGGTGGTCCGCAGCACGCTTGGCTAACGAATAGTGATAGAGCGAGTTGTCCTCGGGTAGGTCGACGGTTGTCGAGCCCCAGAAGCTCACCATGATGTAGCGCGGGGAGCTCTCTGACCGTTGAGCAGCATCGATCGATGCTATCGCTGCGTCGCGGTCGACGGCATAGGTCGCTTCGGTGCCACCTTTTCCACCAGCTCCGGCGCTCCACACGATCGCGTCGACGCCAATGAGAAGCTCATCCCACTCTTCGGCAGTCAAAGAGGCGACGTCTTTAACAATCGGGTTTGCTCCGGTTTTGGTGATGCCCTCACGCTGATCTGGATTCCGAATGAGTGAATGAACGCTGAAACCATCTCTCACCAGCAGGGGCGCGAGTTTCAGCGCAACTTTACCGTGTCCACCTATGATTAGTACATTCTTCTTATCAGACATACATCCACTCTAAGGACTATCTTCTGATTCTGCCAGGATGGTGCGTCTGGCTCGATGGCTGCCTTGTTTAGGCGACCGTCTACGTGAGCTCCACGATCTCCATGTATTCGTCATTCCACATGTCCTCGTCGCCATCGGGAAGGACAATGACTCGCTCCGGATTAAGAGCCTTGACTGCTCCAGGATCGTGCGTGACAAGGACAACCGCACCCGTGTACGTCCGTAAAGCCGCAAGGACTTGTTCACGCGAAACAGGGTCAAGGTTGTTCGTCGGCTCATCTAAGAGCAGGACGTTCGCGCGGGACGCAACAAGAGCCGCCAACGCAAGTCGGGTTTGCTCACCACCAGACAAGGTGCCAGCCGGCTGCTGAAGCTGATCGCCCGAGAACATGAAAGCACCGAGGAGACCACGCAGGTCTTGTTCACCGGAATCGGGACATGCCTGAACAGTGTTTTCCCACACGGAAGCGTCGGGATCGATCGTGTCATGCTCCTGCGCGAAATAGCCGACTTTGAGCCCGTGACCAGTAACAATTCCCCCTTCCCCATCGCTTCGCTCGACCCCGGCGAGGAGCTTAAGGAGGGTCGTCTTTCCAGCACCGTTGTAACCCAAAATGACGACGCGGGAACCCTTGTCGATGGCTAAGTCCACCCCAGCGAACACTTCGAGAGAGCCATACATCTTCGTTAAGCCGTGAGCATTGAGCGGAGTTTTACCGCAATGGGCAGGTTCAGGAAATGAAATATGCGCAACTTTGTCCGAAACATGAACCTCATCGAGCTCGCTGACGATGCGGTCTGCGCGCGCTAACATCTGCTTGGCAGCAGCTGCTTTTGTTGCCTTCGCCCCGAACCGTGCAGCTTGAGCCCGTAGTGCTGCGGCTTTCTTTTCCGCATTCGCCTTTTCACGTCGACGACGAGTCTCGTCGGTGGCGCGTGCCTGTTGGTATTTTTTCCACCCCATGTTGTACACATCGACTTCAGCCCGCGTCGCATCCAAGAACCACACTTTGTTACACACGGCCTCGAGCAATTCAACGTCATGGGAGATAACCACTAAACCGCCGTCATGCTTACACAGGAGATCGCGCAACCATGTGATGGAGTCTGAATCCAAGTGGTTCGTTGGCTCGTCGAGGAGCAGCGTGGTGTCGGATTTTCCACCTCCGGTGGACGCTGCGAAGAGGATCTGAGCTAATTCGACGCGACGCCGCTGACCACCGGAAAGGGTCTTGAGTGGCTGGTCCAACACGCGTGCGGGAAGGCTGAGAGCGTCGCAAATCCGCGCGGCTTCAGCATCAGCCTCATACCCGCCCAACGAGTGATAGTGCTCTTCAAGGCGCGAAAACTTGCGGATCGCTGCGTCGCGGCGAGCGTCGGTACCGGTCTCCATGATTTCCTGTTGCCGGTCCATGGAAGAGCGAAGCCGATCGAGCCCACGGGCGGATAGCACACGATCCCGCGCCGACTGTTCGATATCGCCTTCTTTTGAATCTTGGGGAAGGTACCCAATATCGCCGGACCGAATAACAGTTCCACCGTAAGCCTGTGTTTCTCCCGCCAAAATACGCATGGTCGTCGTTTTGCCTGCACCATTGCGGCCCACAAGACCGATGCGATCCCCTGCTTGGACGCGCAGATGGTGTCCAGGTGCTGTCAGAAGTGTTCGCGCGCCAACGCGAACGTCAAGATCCTCGGTGGTAATCACAAGCCGGCAGTATATCGCGTGGAACCGGCTTTGTTCACACCGCCGACTATGGCCTTACCGTTGGGCGAACTACTTAGTGATTTACGAGAGGCGCCGTCCCTCGTCATCTCTCGTTCCAGTTTCGACGCCGCTCTGACGATACAGTGAGGTTATGCATTTTTCGGTGGTCGGGCTAGGTCCTGCAGGAACAGCAGCGTCTGTTGCTGCGCTCCGTTCCGGTTATTCCGTTGAATGCTGGGACCCACATGGCCCGCATTATCCGCCGACGATGGGTGCCTGGGCACACCAAATACCGCAATGGCTACGTCAGCATCCGCATCCATATCTTTCCCAGTCTCGGCCACGTGTGTTCGGAAACGACTGGGAATCCGTCCTCCCGGAAACGTATGTCATTCTCAATCCGGATGCGTTACGCGAGGTGTTGCGGAACGCGGGCGACACACAATCTCTCTCTATTCATGACGAGTGGTATGAATCCAGGCATGACGACGCGCACGTAGTCATTGACACACGTGCGTCGAGCGGTGGTTTCCTCCCAGTTCGGCAACTCGCCGTAGGGCTAGTCCTCCCCGAGCGCCTTCTTCCCCACCATCACCGTCGGCCAGTGCTGATGGACATGCGAACATTACCTGACAGTGCTTCGTCTTCCCGCCCGACATCCGATGACGGTGCATCGACGACGGCCCATCCAGGCGTTGATGTACCTTCTCGTATGACGTTCAACTATCGGATGCCTCTGGGGCCCGGTCAATGGTTAATCGAAGAAACAATTGTCGCAACACTGTGCCGAGGTCCCGAGAACTCGCCCCATTCTGAAACAGCGCAAATCGAATACTTACGGCGGATTCTCGATAGAAGACTCGAGCAGCTCGGTATTGATCCAGAAATCGCGCGTCGACACGCTGTTCGCGAGGAAGTCGTGAGTTTTCCCGCTGCACCCCTACACCGACGAATCCCACACGTAGCACGTCGAAACAATGGTGTGAAAAGCGTTATTCCATGGGGTGCGGCCGCGGGACTGATGCACGCTGGCACTGGATACAGTATCGGATCTGCGGTAGATCGCGCTGATGAGGAAATCAGCTGGGTTGCGCATTGGGCCCGATACCCGAGCCTTCTTCAACTCATCGTCGGAGCAGTACATGGGCCACCCGGAGGATGGGTAGCAGGATGGCTCCAACGGCGTGGTTTGGGCGCAACCCTCCAACTGAAGCCAGATGAAATGCGGCTTTTTTACCGCGAATTTTTCGCCATGTCCCCGCTACGGATTCGCGATTACCTGACGTCCTCTCACGGGTTGGATATCGCCCGATCCATGGTGTGCGATGTCGCTCGCCTCGTGAGGGTGATCATTAAACCGGACGGATATTCACGGCAGGAACGTAAAGCCAAACGCGCACTGGCCCGACGCACGTTTATGTCTTTGTTGCGTGGGAGTGCGACCCCGCTCCCACGTCGGTAAGAAATGCCCGAGCTTAAACCGAGCTAGACAGCGAACCCGAGGGCACGGAGTTGCTCTCTGCCCTCTTCAGTAATCATGTGTGGTCCCCACGGCGGAGTCCACACCCACTCAATACGCATATTGTCAGCAATACCGCGGCCGACAACGGCATCCGTTGACTGGTCTTCCAGCATGTCCGTGAGTGGGCAGGCAGGAGAGGTCAAAGTCATGTAGACCACAACATTGCCATCCTCGTCGACCCAAATGTCGTAAACCAACCCAAGATCAACAACGTTGATGCCCAGCTCAGGGTCGACGACATCGTACAGGCTGTCCTGGACGGCATTAGCAATTTTCTGCTTGTCACCGCTCATCGGCGGTAAATCCGGAACACTCGGGATAGATCCGTCCATTCCCGTGCCCGGTCCGGTTACCGAACCTGCGTCGTCATAGGATTCATACGAACCGGCAGCTTGATCTTGTGTGGTCGTGTCGTCTTGTGCCATTGGAACTCCTCGTTCTTCCTGAGTGTGCACTGTCTACGGGGATTACCCGGCTGTCATTGTTTCCACTTACTGCTTTGTCCCATGATGCATCGATGATGCCCGGCTTGACATAACCACTAGCCGCTATCAACCGAAACTAGGAACTTGGTGTTGACGACGATGAGTTCAGCTGTGCTGCGGCTTTGTCGTGGCCCGCATCAACCATCGCCTCAGTGGCGGCAGCTTGAAGAGCTTTCCACGCTAACAGCGCGCACTTCACGCGAGCAGGATATTGAGCAACACCGGCAAATGCGATCCCGTCTCCAATGAGATCTTCATCGCCCTCAACCTGCCCACGAGACGTCACCATCCGTTCAAACTCAGCCAGTTTCTTCGACGCGTCGTCAACACTTTGGCCGATTAATTCTTCGGCCATCACCGACGTCGACGCTTGGCTGATCGAGCACCCCGACGCCTCGTAGGAGATGTCTTGGATCGTTGACTCATCGTCGGAGAGCTGAACACGCAGAGTTATTTCATCACCACAGGACGTGTTGACGTGGTGCACCTCTGCATCAAAAGGTTCTCTCAAGCCTGCATGTTGCGGATTTTTATAGTGGTCCAGGATCACTTCCTGGTACATGGATTCGAGTCTCATCGCGTCACCCCAAAGAAGTCTCGTGCACGACAAATAGATTCTGCCAGCTTATCCACTTCGTCGAGAGTGTTGTAAATATAGAACGACGCGCGCGCCGAAGCCTGGATCCCCATCCGACGGTGGATAGGCCACGCGCAATGGTGACCAGAGCGGACAGCGATGCCGTCGTCGTCAAGAACCTGGCTGAGATCGTGAGGGTGGACCCCATCAAGGGAAAAGCTCACTGAACTACCCCGGTGCTCCGGCGTTGTTGGGCCAATGATGCGCAGCACATCAATATCGTTGAGTTTCTCCAAAGCATATTTAGTGAGCATGTGCTCGTGCTTTTCGACAGCGTCCATCCCAATGGCCTGAAGGAACTCTACGGCAGCCCCGAGACCGACAACTTGGCTGGTCATCTGTGTTCCAGCCTCAAACCGCTGTGGTGGCTCTGTGTATCCGGAGTGGTCCATCTGGACTGTCGTAATCATGGAACCACCAGTGAGGAAGGGTGGCATCTGGGCAAGGATGTTCGCCTTACCGTACATGACCCCTACCCCATTTGGGCCCAGCATTTTATGTCCCGAAAACGCCGAAAAATCGACGTCAAGTGCGTGGAAGTCCACTGCTTTGTGCGGTACGGACTGGCATGCATCGAGCACCGCCACGGCCCCAACACTATGCGCACGCGACACAAGCTCTTCGACGTCGGGCTGGGCACCAGTCACATTCGATTGATGCGTAAACGCGACAACCTTCGTGCGGTCACTCAACGTCAGGGAATCGAGGTCAACCCGTCCATCGTCGGTCGCCGAATACCACTTCAGGTGGGCACCCGTACGGCGACACAATTCCTGCCACGGAATCAAGTTAGCGTGATGCTCGATTTCCGTGACGACGACTTCATCGCCCTCTTTAACCTGGAACTCCCCGGCGCGATCATCGCCTAAGAGGTAGGCGACTTCGTTGAGTGCCTCCGTGGCGTTTTTGGTGAACGCAATTTCTGGCTCATCGGCCCCGACGAAGTGAGCGATGCGTTCGCGCGCATCCTCATAGGCTTCTGTCGCTTCTTCTGCGAGTTGATAGGAGCCGCGGTGAACGGGCGCATTGGTGTGGGTGAGGAAGTGGAATTCTTCGCGCAGCACACGTTCCGGTCGTTGTGATGTCGCACCGGAGTCTAAAAAGATGAGGGGTTTATCGTCGCGAACAGTACGGTGCAGTATGGGGAATTCCGCGCGCACTGCGTCGACATCCAACACCCCGTTTCGTGTGAGCTCTGGAATTTCCACCGTCAGTAACCTTCCTCCTGCAAGCTTTCGCTGGTTGCATCTAAAAAGTGTGTGAATAAAAAGTGAATGGCGACGTCGTCATGATCGCCATTCACTAAGGGGCTGGTTAGCCTACGAAAGCGTCGTAGCCTTCTTCTTCGAGCTTGTCGGCAAGCTCAGGGCCACCCGTCGTAACGACGCGGCCGTTGGCGAAGACGTGCACAAAGTCAGGGCGCACATAGTTCAAAATGCGCTTGTAGTGCGTAATGAGCATGATTCCGCCATTGTTCTGCTCTTTGTAATCGTGGATCCCCTGCGACACGATCCGGAGGGCGTCGACGTCGAGCCCGGAATCCGTCTCGTCGAGAATAGCGAACTTGGGCTTGAGCAACGAAAGCTGCAGAATCTCGTGACGCTTCTTCTCGCCGCCGGAGAACCCTTCATTGACGGCACGCTCGGAAAATGAGGTGTCGATTTTGAGCTCTTTTTGGGCGTCTTTAACTTCCTTGATCCAGTCACGTAGCCGTGGAGCTTCTCCACGTACCGCGGTTGCTGAGGTGCGGAGGAAGTTAGCCATTGACACGCCGGGAACCTCAACCGGGTACTGCATGGCGAGGAACAAACCGGCTCGGGCTCGTTCATCCACGGACATGTCGATGATGTTTTCGCCGTCTAACAGCACTTCCCCGCCGGTGACTTCATACCGCGGGTGGCCGGCAATCGTGTATGACAGGGTCGATTTGCCCGATCCGTTGGGGCCCATGATCGCGTGGGTTTCACCTGAGTTGATGGTCAGGTTGACGCCCTTGAGGATTTGCTTGGGCTCTTCCCCGGGTTCGGTGGGCTTGACGACGGCTTCGAGGTCGCGAATTTCGAGGGTACTCATTGTTCTCCTTGTTTTTGATAATCCGTGAGATACATCTAGTTACGCACGGTGGTTGGATTAGCTCAGTGAATTCAGCTCGTCGAGGCTGACAGTGTCGAGTTCCTCGGAGACGCGTTTTTCGAGTTCATCTTGGACGGCCGGTATCGGGATTCGTGAAATGACTTCAGTGAAGAATCCGTGGACGATAAGGCGTCGGGCAACGGGCTCGGGGATCCCACGGCTCATCAGGTAGTAGAGCTGTTCGTCGTCGAAGCGTCCAACGGTGGCTGCGTGACCAGCGCCGATGATTTCGCCGGTGGCGATTTCGAGGTTCGGGACGGCATCTGCGCGCGCGCCCTCGGACAAGACGAGGTTCATGTTTTTCTCGTATGTGTCCGTGTTGTCGGCTTGTGCGCGGATGAGTGCGTCGCCAACCCACGCTGTGCGTGTTTCGGGGAGGTCCGAGTTGGGATCGCCTTGGAGTGCTCCTTTGTACATCACGTTGGAGCGGCAATTCGCCTCAGAGTGGTCAACGAGTAGGCGTTGCTCGAAGTATTGCCCGTCGTCGGCAAAGTACACACCGGAGAGTTCGCAGTCAGCCCCGGGCACTTTGAACGCTACGTGGGAGATATTGCGCACCACGGAGCCGCCGAAGGCGCTGTATCCGTGGCGCATGACGGCGTCACGATCCAGTCGGAGCTGCTCATTGGCCAGGTGGACGGCGTCCTCCTCCATGTCGTCGATAATGGCGACGTTGATATGCGCACCTGTTCCAATCGAGTACGAGTGGAAATCTGCGTAGTTGCCGTGCCCCTCGAATCGGAGGACGACGTTGGCTTCGGCGTGTTCACCAGCGACGACGGCGAGCGCGCCGAAAGACGTGGTGTCGGGGCCAGTACCCGTGAACGTCAACGTGATGTCGCCGTCGACAACTGTGTCGTCGTCGATGGTGAGGACGGTTCCGCGTTGGAGGCTTGCGAAGACCTGCGCACCGACGCGATCGACGGGGGCTCCGGCTGCCCGAAGGCGGTCATCGTCGGCCGGAACTTCTTCTACGTGTACGCCGGATGTTCCCTCAGGGATATCTGCGGTGACCGGGTTCGGCGCGTGTTCACCGGGGAACGACCCGTCGTGAAGCCCGTTGAGCCGTCGCAAAGGAGTGAAACGCCAATCCTCGTCACGGCCGCGGGGGACGGAAAAATCGTCAACATTGAACGACGTGAAGACATCGCCTTTTGTTTTTGCCCCTGTGGTGTTGGTTGTGTTGGCGTCGAAAGCTCCGACTTCTTTTGCCTTGTCGGCGGCAGCTTCGACATCCTCGGCCTTGAGTACGTCAGTCATCTATCCCACGGATCCTTCCATTTGCAATTCAATGAGGCGATTGAGTTCGAGGGCATATTCCATGGGCAACTCTTTCGCAATGGGCTCAACAAAGCCACGAACAATCATCGCCATGGCGTCGTCTTCAGCGAGGCCTCGGCTCATGAGATAGAAGAGCTGATCCTCAGACACTTTGGAGACCGTAGCCTCGTGACCAAGGGAAACATGGTCATTGCGGATGTCATTGTATGGATAGGTGTCCGACCGCGAAATCTTATCGACGAGCAAAGCGTCACACTCGACATTGGCCGTGCAGTGATGCGCGTTCGGGTTCACTTTGACGAGGCCACGGTAGGCCGCGCGTCCGCCACCGCGAGCGACCGACTTCGACACAATATTGGAACTCGTGTGAGGAGCCATGTGCACCATCTTGGCGCCAGTGTCCTGGTACTGGCCTTCACCGGCCATCGCGACGGAGAGAACCTCGCCGCGGGAGTACGGCCCAGTCATCCACACAGCCGGGTATTTCATCGAAACCTTGGAGCCGATGTTGCCGTCGATCCACTCCATGGTGGCACCCTCTTCGCACTTCGTGCGCTTGGTGACCAGGTTGTAGACGTTGTTGGACCAGTTCTGGATGGTCGTGTACCGGCAGCGACCGCCTTTCTTAACAATGATCTCGACGATAGCTGAGTGCAACGAGTCCGTCTTGTAGATAGGTGCCGTACATCCCTCGACATAGTGGACATAGGCATCTTCGTCGACGATGATCAGCGTGCGCTCGAACTGGCCCATGTTCTCCGTGTTAATGCGGAAATAGGCCTGAAGAGGGATTTCGACGTGAACGCCCTTCGGCACGTAAATGAATGAACCGCCTGACCACACCGCAGTGTTCAGCGCAGCGAATTTGTTGTCACCGGCTGGAATAACGGTCCCGAAGTACTCTTTAAATAACTCGGGGTAATCTTTCAAAGCCGTATCGGTATCAACGAAAATGATGCCTTGCTTTTCCAGATCCTGGCGGATTTGGTGGTAGACAACCTCAGATTCATACTGTGCAGCAACGCCAGCGACGAGGCGCTCTTTTTCCGCCTCCGGGATACCAATGCGATCGTAAGTGTTCTTAATGTCCTCAGGGAGGTCATCCCACGTCGCGGCTTGTTTTTCTGTGGAGCGGACGAAGTATTTGATTTGGTCGAAGTCGATTCCGGACAGGTCCGCACCCCAGTTGGGCACCGGCTTCTTTTGGAAGATGGACAGAGCCTTGAGACGGTTCTTCAACATCCATTCCGGCTCACTCTTCTTTGCTGAGATGTCCTTAACAACATCTTCATCAATGCCGCGCCGCGCGGAGGCTCCGGCTACGTCGCTGTCATGCCATCCGTAGTTATATCCACCTCCGATGGATTCAATGATCTCTTCATCACTTTGAGGTGATGATTGTGGCCCGGCAGAAGCTGTCGGTGTTTGGGTCATGAGCTGTGACTCCTCTTATGTTGCGTGTGATGATGGTCAATTTTCCGGAAGTGAAAATTACGGCAGATTATGGACTCATGATGATGTCGACGCAGCTGGCTGGCGTTTACCGCCACTCCCCTTGTCGCGCTTCTGGTTGATAACGGGTTCCAGGGGGATATGCGTTGTGCACACCCCGTTCCCATCGACGATGGTGGCTAGAGGTTGAGTGTGGTGGCCCAAGACCTCGCGAACCGCCTGATGCTCAGCGGCACACATCTCAGGAAAGTGCTCGGCGACTCCTTGAATGGGACAATGATGGCGACAGATTTGGATTCCACCGCCAGCTTTGTCCACAGTTGCTGCATACCCGTGTTTACTCAGGGCATCGGCAACTTTGGTGACCATGGCCTCGACATCGTCGGGGTCAGTGAGGTCAGAAACCTCGTCATCCAGCCCGGCTTCGCGAAGAATATCGCTCATCCGCTGCTGGGCGAAGTGAATAACAGCGTTAGGACCACCGGCATCTCGTAGTGCTTCGAGAGCTAGTACCGCGACGCGGTCATAGTCGTAGCCGAAGTTGCCTCTTCCTTTATCCGTTAACCGGAAAACGCGGGCTGGGCGGCCACGTCCGCGAGGCGCTCCACCTGTTGCTGGGGCCTCTTCCGCTAAGCCGTCTGACACCAGATTATCGACGTGGCGTCGAATTCCTGCAGCGCTTAACTTCAGCTCTTTACTTAGCTCGGATGCGCTCATTGTTCCGTGATGAAGGAGGAGAGACATGATGCGTTGACGAGTCTGACCCTCTGGTCCGGGGGCATGGTCGTTCATAGCGCCTTCCTCTCTCACGAAAACGAAGCATCCGACAGGGCGGAGT
>NZ_QFRA01000019.1 GCF_003243515.1 Corynebacterium kroppenstedtii | reverse complement strand
ACAACTAACTTCCAGCTGCCGGGCGGCTGTCTCGGCGACGACAAAAAACACTACACACCCCACCCACACACCACAAACCCCCAGCACACAACCACAAAACACGCCAACAAACATCCACCGAGCAAGACCACCGTCGGCAATGAAACAGTGAGTCCAGGGGTTAAGACCGTGAGCTAGAGACGGAGGGTGACCTGTGAACTGGTTGCCGGGCAAGCGGTGAGGTGGCGGCAAAGAGTTAGCTTGCGATCGACACTGCGGTGATGATGAACAGAACAGCTATCCACACTGCTTGACCGAGGGCGAGAACTGAGTTCTTTCGCCACATAATGGCTCGCGGGACACCGAAGCTAGTCGCGTTCCGAGCGATGGCGACGAGCACAAAGCCCACAAGTGCGCAGGTCACAAGCAGGCCGACAACGAGAGCGATCATCGAGCTAGTCGCGAAACTGATGCCACATAGAAGCAGAGCTACAGCGAAAACTCCCCACCAGGTTTCACGCGTGAGGAGGAAATGCCAGGTTAAGTTGTGCTGTTCTTCCTCTGTACGCGGCGTTTCTGCCGAGGAACGTCCACCGCACAGCTCCACCATCAGATCCGACAATCCGGCACCTTCACCTACAAATGTCGATTCTGCATAATGGTCGCCGTCGAACATATGAGCGCCACCGAGCCCCGAATACTGCCGCAGAAACATCGTCCGCGACCCCGCAAATGCGTTAAAACCGAGCCCGAGCACAATGCCGGCAAACGCCACGACCAGCAGGTCACGATAAATGGAGTCACAGATTCCGCACTGGAAGAACCAAGGAAAGGCGGCAAACTCCATCCTGCGATGCCGCGCCGGACGAGGACACCGATCAGACCGCCAACCAGGACTAACGCCACTGAACGGACCAGGGCAACCAGCACATAATCGCGAACATAGCGAACAATGGTCAGGCCGAACGTCCGATAGGCCAACAAGCGGGGATTCCCATACGGCGTGACGATGCACCACACCATCGCCGTCGCCGCGCCGAACACGGGCTGCGACGCATCCATCCATAACGCCAGGACAACCATCAGGTCCACTAACCAGCGGCTACCGGTTGACACATCGGCCAAGGACAAACGGTCACGGACTGACATCACACACCCCCTACGCGTCCTCCGTCGGAAAATCTTCGACAACCGTGCCACCAGAGACGACGAGGAGCCGATCCGCGGACGCATGCACCAGGTTGTCGGTGCCACGATCTGCCTGATTCATCACCACCGTTCTCGGGTGTGCAGCACAATCGGCCACGAGAGTCTGCATCACTAACTTCCGACGTTCCGGATTCAGCCCCTCGCACGGCCTATCCCATAACGTCAACGGCGCACGTGCCGCCACCGCCACAACCGCCGACAACAGCGTCCTGGCCTGCGTCGATAAGTGGTTGACCTTGGTAGAGAGATCCAGCTGGAAAGCACGAGACACCATTTCCGCGTAGTCGTCGTCCCAGTTTGGGTAACGACGGGCGGCAGTGCGAAGCACACGGTCGGCACGCCACTGGGCGGGGTACCGAACCGACACCCCGGCCAGGACGGTGCTGTCCATTGTGCGGGCGTTGTCGTAGGGGGACTCGCCAAACACGGAGACGATTCCGCCCGAGATGCGCTCTTGACCAGCGAGAACATGCAAGATACTGGCTGCCGACGCCGACGGGCTAGGAGTAGATACGTTCGGAGTGGCACTGACGGTGGAAGTGGCAGAGGTAGCAGCGGTGGCGGTCCGGCTACCAGCGGATTCAGGTGCTGCTTCCCCCACGAATGAATAAATCAAGCCCTCGTGCAACGCTAAATTGCAATCACGGACAAGGATCGAGGCATTCTTGCGGCGTCGAGTCCCCCAAGGTACGGACCACACGCGGCGGGCTTCCACCACCGTTGCCTTCCGCATCCACGCGATCGGAGCGTCGCCGGGATCCCATTCCCGCCACTCTCCAGCAGAACGATCGCGCGCAGCGGCAGAACGGTCGAACGCATCTGCCGTCGGGTCCGTCGAATGCAAGTCCATACCCTCTATTCTTTACCACCTTGTCCACTACGGGCGCGCGGTGAAACCCGACATTGAGCGTCGACAAGCCCCCGTTAAGGTGATCCATAACGAACTACTATTGGATAGTTGGGGGAACCAATACAGTGGGGGCTCCCCGCAAAATGCACTAGAATGCGGGCGCGTGAGTCGGCGTTAGTGACTAGAAATCGCTAACCTGAACCCCAGAACCTTTTACAAAAAGTTAGATAAATTTTAGTTAGGAAACCGTGCACGATGCTCGAACGCACCTTAGTTTTCGTCGATACCTCTTATCTTCTAGCAAGCTTTTACAATTCATGGGAGGAAGGTGCCCGAACACAGCTCGAAATTGATCTACCCGAAGTATGTTCAGTGCTCGACCGAATGATTACCCAACATGTTGGCCAACCTGTGCAGCGACAAAACTGGTACGACGGCATCCCGGATTCCGGTCCTCACCGGTACCAACGCGCACTTCGGACAGTCGACGGGGTTCAGCTGCGCGCAGGGCTGCTGATCGAAACTGGGCAGCGGCGTACACAGAAAGCGGTTGATACCAGGCTCGTTGCCGATATGATTCTGGCGGCGGTCCGCCAACAGTGCTCCGACATGGTGCTTGTGTCCGGCGACCAAGACATGATCCCCGGTGTTGTCGAAGCGTCAGCGATGGGAGTGCGGGTCCACCTCTACGGATTCAGCTGGGATTCGATGTCCAACGCGCTCCGGCACAAATGCGACTCAATCACCGTGCTGGATCCGCGCGAAGACTTCGCCGATACCATGCAGATTCAGCCGCTCGAGGGGCCCATTCCGCCGTCGATTCCCCCGCGTCCGCTGGAAGCGCAGGATCCCATTGTCGACGGACAAACAGCGGAAAATGAGACGTCCGGTGGTGGAACCGGCGTGGCTGATTCTGCTGCCTCATCGGCTGACAAGCGGACAGCGTCCACAGCTGGGGCCAGCGTCGGCAACGGTCAGCCGACGCAAAATAAGGGTGGCGACGACCATTCCTCACGTGCAGACTCCACCCATGCCCATGAAGCGAACGCTCATGAAGCGGATCGGCATCGAGCAGCCAGCCAACCCGGAAACACCAGCGAAGACACATGGACATCCCGGCGCATCCGCGGAAACAACAATGTCGCCGATGGTGAGCATGGCGGGCAATCAACGTCCGTTCACGAATCCCACTCAGCGGAGTCAGCTCCATCGCGTCCTACGCCGGCCGACATGATGGCCTGCGCCCGACGGAGCGCTAACGCAGCAGATCGTCGGCACGGTGGAGATCGAGATGGGAACCGCGGACCCAACGCCAGCAACACGACGTCGCAGACCCGTCCCACCGATGCCGACCAGGCGGTACCTGGGCAAACAGAGCATTCGCCGTCGGGAGGATCACCCGCGACGAGAATTCCGGAGTCCAGCGTCGGCAAGCAACGAACCCCTCAACCGGCTGAAGCAGTCGGGGGAGCTCTGGCGGCGAATGAAGGCTCCACGACGGAGACAGCCGATAACCCGGCGCCGAAGGACGACAGCAAGCCCGAGGACCCGCGATCGGCGGATCGGCCGACCACTGTGGCGACTCCGGGGATTGTTGCTGCGCGCCATCAAGCAGCGCAACTTGCAGCATCACAGCAAGCATCGGATGGGGGTTCGGCTGAGAATACCGATGAGGCCGCAGCGGGCGATGACTCGAGCGATGGCTCGAGCAACGGCAGTGCTCCCGAGGCTGCAGCGCCCGCGCCGCAGCCGAAACCCGCGCCGAAGCCATCGATGATGGCACCACGGCGGAAACTCCGGTCGCGGTACGTGCCGCTGCCCAACGAGATCTGGACGACCACGGGATTCCAGACCCCGTTTGACGTCGGCCAACAGTATGCGACCTGGTGGTTCCACCACGTCGCGACCGAGGAACAACGTGACAGCGCGCACGTCCTCTCCGGCGGAGGACTCCCGCCGAATGTGGATCGCCCGCTCCTGCAATTCGCCTGCGAATCGTTGCACGAATACACGCTGAGCGAATCGCAGCGCGTCAGCCTGCGCGACGGGTTCCACACCGGTATCCGCGCGATCCTGATCACTGGCGACGACTAATCGCTGACGGGGGATTGCCGACGGCGACGCGTCGCAATATCTCCTCTGTCCCACCGATATGCCATGATCTACCCCATGGCATCGAAAAAGGGGAGCGATACGTCGCACAAGAATCCAGCATCCACACCAGTTGCGGATTCCACCACGACAACCCATGACACGGACAGTGTCGACAACGCCGACACAGCCGCATCCGCAGATCCCATCCTGCCTGCTACAAGCCGCACCGCCGACCACATTGGGCTCAGGCGAACCATCATAAACATGGCTCTGGTGGTGACTGGGGGCGCGATCATGTCGCTGGTTTTCTGGCGCCTCATGAAAACCACGCACTATCCGGCTTTTAGCAACTCCAACGTTCTCAAGGCGCTCTCTACGCTGACCTCGGCCATCCTCATTGTCGTCGTTGCTGCCCTCCTTATCTGGTGGGTTCACGACGAAAAACAAGCCGGACGTGGCAGCGTCGGAAAGAACAACGGTGCGAAGAACTCCGATGCAAAAAATGGAGCTGCCTCCCCCGCTATTCGTCGTCCTCGATGGCGAGTCTGGTTGACATACATCGTCATCTACATGTCCCCCGCCGGACTGGTAGGCACGGTGCTCACCGTCCCCCTGTCCGCAACTCGCCTGTACCTCGACGGAATCTCCGTAGACCAGGCATTTCGGACCCAATTCCTCACCAGGATGACCGCGCAATTCGGCCTTCACGACATGGCCTACCCGGACATCCCCACCTTCTATCCCGCCGGCTGGTTCATTACGGGCGGGCGATTCGCCCACTACACCGGACTCGTGGGGTGGGCCGCATTCCAACCGTGGGCCATCATTACGCTCAGCGCAGCAGCGTGCATGCTCGTGCCCGTATGGCAGCGCATCACCGGCAGTCTGCCACTCGCCACCACCATTGCGCTCACCACCACGGCCATCATGTTGTCCATGTCGTCGTTAGAGCCCTACGCGGCCATCGTCGGCATGGGGATCCCTGCTGCACTCGCAACAGCGATCTTCCTCGGCGCATCGGCAACCCTTTACACCCTGTTCACCGGTGTTAACGCTCTCGCCATCGTCGTCATTGGGCTCGTCATAGCCATCCGTCGGAAATCGTTCCTACCGATCATCCGGCTCGCGGGCATTGGCCTCGGCGCCCTCCTGATCGCAGCGACGGTCTGGGCTCCCTATATCAAGGACCTGCTGACCAAACCACACGGAAGCACAGATACAGCGCAGCACTATCTACCTGCCGACGGGACACAAATCCCGACACCCATGTTCCACATGACCGTCCTCGGGTTCCTCTGCCTCG
Organism: Corynebacterium kroppenstedtii; assembly: GCF_003243515.1. GTDB lineage: Bacteria > Actinomycetota > Actinomycetes > Mycobacteriales > Mycobacteriaceae > Corynebacterium > Corynebacterium kroppenstedtii_B. The sequence continues at coordinate 37,662 of NZ_QFRA01000019.1, read as the reverse complement.
TCGGTGTTATCTGGCTGATTGTGCGGTTCAGCCATCCCATTGCGATGCCGATCGCCATCGCTGTGCTGACCTACTACGCCTGGGTGCTGCTCTCCATGGCCGCCACACTCCATGGGACGACGCTGCTGGGGTTCCGCCTGGAACCGCCGATCACGATGCTGCTCGCCACCGCCGGTGTGCTCGGACTGCGTGATGCCCTCGCGCACGGGATACCTGCTCTGTACCCCGAGCGGTTTGCCACGGCAGCACCCATGATCACACTGGTCATCGGCGTACTCGTCGGGATTGCTGCCACCGAATTCGCGGCGACAATCCCCTGGTCCATCTCCCACTCGATCAATTCCGCTTACTCCGACACCGACGGCGACGGGCATCGCAATGACGGAGTCCCCGCAGATTCTGGCACCTATTACCAGAAAATCGCCGACACCATCGGGCGCGAACCCACTGACACCGTTCTTCTTGCCGACGAACAGGCCTTCATGGCGTACCGCCCCTACCTCGAGTTCCAGGCGCTGACCGCCCACTACGCCAACCCGCTCGGCGAATTTGTGCAACGGAACGCCGCCATCGAGAAGTGGTCAGAGGCGGAAACCCCCGAGGAACTCAACTCCGCCATGGACGACATGCCCTGGCGGAAACCCGACGCCATCCTCTTCCGTGGCTCCGTCGACGATGATGACTGGGCCTTGAACGTCGCTGATGATGTGTACCCCAGCGACCCCAATGTGCATTTCCGTTCTATCCGCTTCCACCCCGAAGCATTCAGCGACTGGACAGTGACGCAGGTTGGACCATTTATTGTCGCTGTTAGACCCCAATAGATGTCAGGTGATGTAACCAGAATGGTCTCCTCACAGGAACGTGACGTAGACTCCCAACACGTGTCACGGGTGAAAACTGACGGCAATAAAGGAAGCAGTCCCGCCCCGCAACAGCCCCACAATGAAGGCTCGGGTGGAGACTCCAGCATTCGGCGTACCAAAATGGTGGCGGCGATCACCGGTATTGGTGCCTTCCTGCTGTTCATCCTCACCCCCCTCCTGCCCGTCAAACAGACACAATCGTCCATTGACTGGCCACAAAATGACAACATCAATTCCGTTGTCGCACCCCTGATTTCTTATTCCCCTGAGTCGCTCGACTTCACGGTCCCGCTATCCCTGGCTGACAACCTCAACGACAACCAGACGGACCTTCTTTCCACCCTCCCACACGATTCACGGTTCGTCGCGTCCCGAGGGCTCATTGTTCGAACCACTGACGACGGTGTCGACGTCATCAATCGCAGCCAGGTCATTCTGCAGATTACGAACTCGACGCTTGACTCACTGCCCGACGACGCCACGCTCAAGGTTCACTCCGACGCGACGTCGACCACCATTGATGTGCCCGGACAGACCGACAAGAGTGGGAAAAAACTCTCAGCAACTGTCGAAGGAGACAGGCGTCCGCAGATGACCGGTGTCTACACCGAGGTCTCGTCGAGCGCCAAGGACGACGCCATTAACGCCGGGTTCCAGGCGCACGCGACTATCGATTCGCGGTTTACGTCGCGGCCGACCCTGGTGAAGTACGTCGCGATGATCGCGGGGCTTATCGCGGCGTTATACTCCCTTGTCGCGCTCTGGAGATTAGACAAGGTCGGCACACGCAACCGTGTGCCACTGCTGCCGAAGAACTGGAAGAAGTTCACCCCCCTCGACGGCATAGTCAGCACCGTACTGATCTACTGGTACTTCTTCGGTGCGAATACGTCGGACGACGGCTACCTGCTCACGATGGCGAGGACCTCCAAACATTCCGGCTACATGGCCAACTACTACCGGTGGTTTGGTGTACCGGAATCTCCGTTCGGAGCACCCTACTATGACCTTCTCGGTCTCATGGCCCGGGTCGGTACAACATCCACGTGGATGCGGCTACCCGAAATTATTGCCGCATTCCTCACCTGGTTCTTGCTCTCACGGTGTGTCATCCCCCGATTCGGGCCAGAAATCGCGAGCCGAAAAGTCCCCTACTGGACCACGGGCTTCGTGTTCCTGACCGTCTGGATGGCCTACAACAACGGTCTGCGCCCCGAGCCAGTCATCGCGCTCGGTGCAATTCTGACATGGGTCCTTCTGGAACGGGCCATCTGCACGGACCGACTGGCCCCGGCAGCCCTTGCCGTTATCGTGGCGTCGATTTCACTCGCTGCGGGACCAACCGGACTCATGGCTGTGGCTGCACTCCTGGCCGCATTGTCTGGCATTTTCCGCATCGTCATCCACCGCCTTGACGTGCTGGGCACCCCGAAGTCATCGAGTAAGAAAGCGGTTGTTGGAGGAGTCACAGCACTACTAGCCCCATTCCTCGCAGTGGGGACCGCGATCCTCGTCGCAGTTTTCGGAGATCAAACTCTCTCCACCGTGATGCAATCGATCAAACTGCGAGGGTTTATCGGCCCATCACTCCACTGGTACGAAGAGTCGATTCGCTACGAAGCGCTCTTCTCCGCGACGGAAAACGGGTCCTTCGCCCGCCGATTCCCCATCTTCATGGTGATTCTGGCACTGGGCACCGTGCTCGCCGCCATGCTGCGCCACAAAACCGTGCTGGGCGCGCGGCCTGGGCCAACGCAGCGGCTCGTCCTCGTCGTTATCGGAACGGCGTTCTTCATGGCATTCACGCCGACGAAATGGACCCACCACTTCGGCGTCTACGCAGGTGTGGGAGCTGCCGTTGCCGCGTTGGCCTCGGTTGCCGCGTCACAGTTTGCCGCGCGATCCGTCCGCAATCGGTTCCTCTACCTCGGTATCACCATTTTCCTGGGAGCTCTCGCGCTGGCAGGTATTAACGGCTGGTGGTATGTCTCCTCGCTGGGTGTCCCGTGGTACGACAAACCCATCTCGATCAAAGACACCCAAGTGTCCACCATTGTGTTGGTCATCGCGCTTCTCATCATGGCGTGGGGAGTTATTCAATCCTTCCGGTTGGACATCCAAGAGACGCTGGCCGAAACCAACTCAGAGAGCGAAGCTCTGGAAAAACGTGAACGCGCGCGGGCACAACGGTTCGCTGCTTTGACGTCGTCACCCATTGCTGTCCTCTGCGCTCTCGTCGTCGTCTTTAACTGTGCAGCGATGGGGAAAGCGTTTATCAAGCAATACCCCGCATACTCCGTCGGGCTAGGAAATATCCGCACTCTAGCAGGGAAAACCTGCCAAATGGCGGACTATGTTGAGGTGGAAAAACACCCGTCGAGCAACATGCTCTCTACTGCCGACGGCAGCAAGTTCAAGGATTCGTTGACCGCCGACAATAACCAAAACTTCGGCGCGAATAATATCCCGGCAGCCATCTACCCTGACATCGACTTCAACACAGTCGACACCGTCGATGCTGCGGAACAAGAAAAAGCGGAGAACAACAAGTCACGGAACTCCACTAACAACTCGTCCGATACGGATAGTTCCGACCAGAGCACGAACAACTCGACCAGCGGCTCACAAACATCAGGAACAAGCCGCGGAGAAGCCGGTGCCGGCGACTCTGAAAAAGCGAATGCCCGGGGATCCAGCAACTCGAGCTCCAATACCACCGGTTCCGCTGGAACAAAGGGTGGTACCCAGCACACGCGCGGGATCAACGATTCTGCAGCTGCACTTCCGTTCGGGCTTAACCCCAAGAAAGTCCCTGTTGTCGGCTCATACAGCAGCGGCATTCAGGTGCCCGCCGAGACTAAGACCTCGTGGTACAAGCTGGACCAGCGCACATCACCACTGATCGTCGTGTCGGCTGCGGGATCTATTAAGCACATCGACAGCAATGGAGTTGTCCAGCCGGGCCTCGACTTGGTGCTGGAATACGGCCACAGAGATGACAGTGGCAAAGTCACCAACACGGGTGAACTCCTCCCCATTGATCCCGGCCCCGCTCCCATGTGGCGAAACCTTCGATTCCTCACTTCAGACATTCCCGACGACGCTAACGTGCTCCGCCTGCACGCTAAAGATAAAGAACTAGCGCGGCGGGATTGGTTGGCGTTCACGCCGCCCCGGATGCCGCAACTTGAGACCCTCAATTCCTATGTGGGCCGCAAGGACCCCGTGTTCCTCGAGTGGGAAACACCGCTGCAGTTCCCCTGCCAGCGTCAATATGATCACTGGGCAGGAGTTGCAGAGTTGCCGAAGTACCGGATAGCGCCTAGCTATGACTCGCAACGCGCCAACAGTGGATGGATGGACTACAGCGGAGGTGGATCCCTCGGCCTCGTCGAAACAACCACCGTCCCCATGGCTCTGCCAACCTACTTCCGGGATGACTGGGGACGCGACTGGGGTGAGCTCGACCTTCTCCTGCCACCTGCTAACTCGAAGAAGAAAGAGATTAAACCCGGGCACATTACCGAAAAGACCGAGACTCGTTCCGGTCTATGGAATCCTGGCCCGATGAATTACAAAGACCAGGGATCGTCCGCCTAGGCCGGGTGAGTCCCGGCCTACTGGAACCGTCGGACAAGCTTTTCTGTAGCGCGTTCGACGTATTTGGCGGCGTGCTGAATGGTGTCGTCCGTGTCGCCTGCTCGGTCTGATATCTCGGCGAGTCCGATAACATCCGATATTTCGGCGTCCGCGAGCTCGTCCTTCTGAACGTTCACTGCTCCTGCAACAGCCACCGCCGGAATGCCACGCGCCTCTGCCCGGCGCGCTGCTGCGACGGGGACTTTCCCGGACAACGTCTGTTTATCTAGAGAGCCTTCCCCGACGATTAGGAGATCAGCTCCGGCTTCTAAAGCATCGTCAAAACCGTTGAGCTGGGCAACGGCATCAAAACCGGGAACAGTCACAGCACGACACACTGCCGTTAAGCCGGAGGCGAAACCGCCCGCTGCGCCCATTCCTTCATTGGCAGGGTCACAAGATCTGCGTTGAGGCGAGAGAGGCACGCGGCCCACTGGGTTAGCCCTTTCTCCAGTGTGTCTATTTCCTCGGGGCCTGCACCTTTTTGAGGTGCATAAACGGCTGCAGCGCCGTCCGTTCCCAGGAGGGGATTGGCGACATCCGTGGCGATGATGATGCGGACGCGGTGCTCGCGGTGTGATTGGGCACGATCAGATTCAGAGTCAGAATGCCGGAGGCGGAGGGAGGGCATGAGATCCGACGTATCAATCGCGTGCGCATGGCACAGGCCTTTACCTCCGGGCGCAACGTCATTGCCGTCGGCGTCGAGGATATGGGCGCCGAGTGCGCGAAGTGCTCCACTTCCGCCATCGGTGCAGGCAGATCCGCCAATGCCGCAAATAATGGTTGTGGCGCCGGCGTCCACCGCGGCGCGAATTAATTGCCCCGTACCGTAGCTGTCCGCTCGCAGGGATGCCTCTGGTCCCGGGGTGATCCATGCCAACCCGCTGGCTTCCGCCATTTCGATTACGGCAATGACGTCGTGGCCCTCGTCCCCCTCGTTATCACCGGTGCGCGCCGTGAATTCATCCATTCGGCGCGAGTGAGCGACAGTGGAGTCGGAGGGCTTCATGAGGACCCACCGTGCGTCATGATCGTCGCCAAGTGGGCCGCGTACCCTCGTTACACGCAGGTCAGCATCATAGTCAGCGTACGGATCGCCATCATAACCAGCGGACGCATCGTCCCCACTACGACGACCTCGTCGGGACGATGACAAGGCAACCTCGATAAGGCCTTCGCCACCGTCGGAAACGGGAATTGTCGTGCACTCGGCGCGCGGGAAAGCACGCTTCACCCCACGTTCCATAGCCTCCGCTGCCTCCGCGGCAGTGAGCGATCCCTTGAACTTATCCGGGGCTATCAGTACGCGCATAAGAGCCGTCCCCTGTGTAAACCGGGTGCAACCGGGTATCGGGTGCTACCGGCCGCTATCAAATGCTGGCGAAGCTATGAATTCGAGTCAGGAACGGACTGAACCTGCTGTCCCTGGTCAAGCTGGGTCGAACCAGTCAATCCGCTCGCACTACCCGAGTTGGAACTTTGGCTGCTACCTGAAGCGTCCGAGCTTTCCGCGCTCGAACCGCTGGAACTCGTTCCCGCACTTCCCGACGATCCCGACGAATTCGCATCGGAACCGTCACTAGCAGGCGCTCCGCCACTGCCCAGGGCAACCATCGCATCGGACAGTGCCTTCTCAAGCTGTCCCAAGGTGGTTCCAGCATTGTCACCCAACAGCCCTTGGAGCTGGTCTTTCGGAAGCCCGCCGTTCTGGGATACTTCGCTCACGGCCCGCACGAGCTGATCGGCCAATTGGCCACCGAAGCCCTCTTCGCGGATCGTGTCCCACAGCTGTGACAGGGACACCGTTCCGGCTGCAACGCCCAACGTCGCCACCAGAACCGAATCCGGAATGGGGACGTTAAACGAATTACCAATGGTCTTAAGAACCGGGTTCGAGCTGGTCTGCAGCTGATGCTGGATGTCGTTGGACACGCTTGCCGACGCCACATCAGCGTCCACGGCTGGTTTCACCGTGGTGGCCACGCCGCCGACCGGGGTGTCCTCCTTCATGCTCTTCGCCAGCGAGGCGAGCTCGGAGTCCGATCCGTCGTACTTGTTCAAGTCGACTTCGGTGTTAACGCCGTCGACGGATCCTGAACCGGAGTGCTGCCAGAATGTCACGTGGTTCCAGCCACCGGGGATGGTCGATGGCAGGGAATCCTCGTAGTACGCCAACCACAGTGGCATGTCGGAGAACTCCGTGGTGTTCCCCATGTTGTTAATCCAGAAGCTGTAGTAGGTGTACATGATGGGTGTGCGGCCGGTTTGCTTCTCGACCTCCTCAACCCAGTCACGGACCCACTTTTGCAGCTGGGATGGGCTCAGACCGCCGGTCTCCTCCAGATCCAGGGCTGGGGGTAGCGACGGCTGCGGCTGGTTGGCTAGTTCCTTCGTGTAGAACTGCGCCTCTTGGCGCGGGTCCCCGCCGGGCCGAGCGTAGTGATACGAACCAATCGTCAGGCCAGCGGCCTTGGCTTTCTTCGAGTCAGATGAGAAGTACGGGTTGGTGTAACTCGTACCTTCCGTGGCCTTAATGAACGCGAACGACTGGTTGTCGTTGGCCACTGAATCCCAGTCGATCGCCTGCCCACCGAAGTGGTTATTGCTCGAGACGTCGATGCCGTTGAGGGCATCGGCTGGCGTAAACCCTGTCGCCGTGGACACGAGGGCGGCCGTCGTCAGTAATGAGCCTGTCATAAGGGCTGCGCCGGCGAACTTCCGGTGTTTCATCGTTTTCGGGAACGGGTTGAGTCCCGGGATGATTCGACGAAACCGGGTACGCGAACGTGCAGCGGAGGGCTTACGCAAGTCAGACATGGCCACACTTTAACTCATTAGACACATAAACAACAGGCGAAACACGCTACTCATGCGATTACTTGCGTATCATCGCTTTCTCTACATGACATAGCGGGTGCTCCACATGGCATGACAATTGCCGACAAAAGGACTGCCCCGCACAGAATGGCCGCGTTATTCCGCCTCATTGCGCAGCGGTCGTTGGTACTGATGGATATGCGGTGTCACGCACGGGAATCAGATCCCAGGCTTCTTTATGGCTAGGCACAGGACGTTTCTTATCCCTTTTCGCCTTCGACCAGTTTTTAACCAGGATGAGGATGGTCACAGCGAGCAGAGCAAGCCAGTCGACGATGACGGCAACCAGCTGGATCGAACTTGGCCATTGGAAGTTCCACCACCCGTGGAATGCAATCGCGCCGAGCACGCCGCCGATGCCCACCATAAACCGACACACCGTAGATTTGTTGGTCAGCATGAGGGCGCTGGCAATTCCGACACCGGCGAGACCGGCGCACATGGGGTGTAACCCGAGCCCTAATACAGTACGAGACATCCACATTTCGGTGGCTCCTTGCACGTCTGAGGTGGCGTTATAGAGGGCTCCGAGACCGCCGTACACGAAGTTTTCCATGACCTCAAACCCCATGCCAATGGAAAAACCAGCCAACTGGCCATGCCACGGTCTATCCCACACGCGCCGCGCCATGAAGAGAATAACGAAGACACCCAGCGCCTTGCTGAGTTCCTCGGGAATCGCGCCGGTTGCGGAGGCATCGAGCTGTCTCCAGCCCGCTTCCTTCAAGATGTCGGAGAACGCGAGCTCCGTTATCATGACCGTGGAGATACCCATGAACGCTCCCCAGTAGAGGCTCACGATCACCCAGATCAGGCTGCCTTTTCTCCAGATTGGCAGGAATCGCATGATGGCGAAGAACACGATGAAGTAGACCACGGCTCCCACCACACCTACTTCAAAAGCGTCGGATGTTTCCATGAGAGCCATGGCCGTCATGAAACTGCCCGCGACCAGGGATACTACGGCAAGAACGATGTATGTCCAGGTGAATATGTCTTTTCGCATTACACCTTCCCCGTATTTGGTAGATGTTCGTCAGACTCTCCGCGCGAGTCATTGTCACTGGTTGCGGACTTGGTCAATGCCGTGCGCACGGCATCGGTTTTAAGGCCACGCGCGGAAACAATTTTGCTCATCGTGGTAGCTAGGGCATCGTCGTCGTCGCTGATTACGGTGGCGATAATGGTTGTCGACTTATCATCCTTCTTGGTAAAGGCTGCCGACATCACTTTCTTTGCGTCCGGATTGGTGATGGATTTCTTCGGTTCCAAAGCAGTCACGCGGGCATCCCATTCATCATTGGATATCTCCGTGATGGGCAGGTCACCGTCGATTGTGACGTGAGCGGTGGCTCGGATTCCACGACGGAACACGTGGTCTACATCATCATTGCCTGTCATCGTAACCGTCTCGATGTTGACGTTGCCGCACGTATAGGTGGATCCGTACGGGTTATCATCCGACTGGTCGTAGCATTCTCCCAGGTTAGGCCCGGTAAAGTTCGTTTTGTCTTTCATTCCGACGGTGATATTCCCGCCGTGTTTGTCGCCCGGGTAATCACCGGGCGCATCTTTATCGATAATAACCGGTGCGGCGAGCAGGCCTCCGACAACGATTAATGACGCTGCCCAAATAACGGTTTTCTTTGATCCCTGCGGAAGGGGTTGATAGCGGGATTCGTCGGTGTCGAGGTCCCGGACCGTGTCACAGTCGTCGGCTGAGGAAGGGGTGTGGCCCGCGTCGACTCCAGTGTGGTCGCCTGCGACGGTGCTGCGCGTGGGTGGCTGCTCCTGTTGTGGTGTATCCTCCCTCGGCGGTATGTCGTGTGTGTTCTCGTCACTCATGATGAAAGACAATAACAGCACAGCGAGTTATCAGGGTGCCAGCTCACGTAGTTTTGGTATGGAAAGGGCCACATAATGATGAGTAGTGGGTAGTATCTGGGTGATGACCTGCCCATTTACCCACTTCTTATAACTAATAAACATCTGTTTTGTGACCAAATTAACCTGGGTTGTGCAGCCCACACATCACCACAAGCGGATCCCGCCAACCCCACACCGGCCCCGTTACCCACTATGGTTGCGTACCTGCATGTCCTACCCGCCCGCTATCATTCCTCACACATGAAAGGAAGGTCATAACCGTGAACAATCCCGAGCCCACCACACCATCAAACAACGAGCCATCAAACACCAATCACGCAGGCAAAACATCAATCCCTGACAATATTTCCGAGGCCCCAGCCGCTCGCCCTTCACCCAGCGACGATCTCTACCGCTACGTGTCCGGCCCGTGGCTATCACACCACCCCATCCCCGACGACCGCCCCGTCGACGGCACCTTCCACACGCTTCGCGACCAGGCAGAAGAGGATGTCAACGCGATTATCAAAGACGCCGACCCCACCACACGGATCGGCGCGGGTTTCGCAAGCTTCATGGACGTCGACGGCGACAAGGGCGTCAACCAGGCCGGTTTTGCTCCGCTGAAGGACGACCTCGCACGTATCAACGTCGATAATCTTGAAGATTTTGCGCGGGCACTCGGCGAGTTAGACGTCGTCGGGATTGGTGGTTTGGCTGGTTATTACGTGGCGAAGGCGTCGGATTCTCCCATCGACGCAGCCTATCTGAATCAAGGCGGGCTCACCCTTCCCGATGAGGCCTACTACCGCGAAGACGCGCACCGTCCCATCGTCGACAAGCTCAAGGAGCACATTGCGACGATGTTCACGATGGCTCGCGATGCCACCAGCGGCCCGGAATGGGAGGACTCTCCCCTGGTCCCGGCAGAATTCGCCGACGAGTCGAATGAGAAGTTGGCGGAGACGATCATTGAGTTCGAGACGCGCCTCGCGAAGGGCCACTGGAATGTGGAGGACACCCGCGACGCCCTCAAGACGTATAACCCCACCTCCGTGGACGATCTGCCCACCGGTTTCCCGTGGAAAACATGGGTGGAAGCGACGGAATTGTCGACGGACACGATCGTGGTTAGCGAACCGAGCTACCTGGAGCATGTGGCGACGCTGGCCCAGGAAACGGATCTGTCCGTGCTGAAACTGTGGGCGGGGTGGCAGATCTTGACGCAGCGTGCGTCCTTGCTGGCCGAGGACGTGAGCCGCGAGTCGTTTAACTTCTACGGGCGCGTGTTGTCGGGCTCGACCGAGCAGCGTGCCCGGTGGAAGCGCGCGGTGTCGTTCCTCGATGGCTCCATTTCCGACGATATCGGCCGGGAGTTCGTCGCGCGCCATTTCCCGCCGAAGCACAAGCAGAAGATGCTGTCCCTGGTGGATTACCTGCTGAAGGCGTACCGCCAGCGGATTAGCAACCTCGATTGGATGACGCCGGATACGCGGGATCGCGCGCTAGAGAAGCTCGGGACTTTCCGCGCGAAGATTGCCTACCCTGATCAGTGGAAGACCTACGACAACCTGGAGTTTTCCCCTCATGGTGAGGATCTAGTGGCTAACTCCCGACGCGCGTCGGCGTGGCGCCACCGGTATGAGATCGCCAAGGTGGGGAATCCGACGGACCGGTCCGAGTGGGTGGCCCCGGCCCAGATGGTCAACGCTTTTTATAACCCGGTAGTCAATGACATCACGTTCCCCGCCGCGATCCTTCGCCCGCCGTTCTTTAATCCCGACGCAGACATGGCCCAGAACTTCGGGGGTATTGGCGCGGTGATCGGCCATGAGATTGGCCACGGTTTCGACGATCAAGGCTCCCAGTTCGATGGCGAGGGCAATTTGAACTCGTGGTGGACGTCGGAGGATCGCGAGGCCTTTGAAAAGCTGACGGGGAAGTTGGTGGATCAGTTCAACCCGCTCATCCCGAAGGGACTCGAGCAGCGCGGACTGACTGCGCAGCACGTCAATGGTCGTTTCACCCTCGGCGAGAACATCGGCGACCTCGGTGGCTTGGGTATTGCTGTGGTGGCCTACCGCTTGTACCTCGAGGACCAGGGGCTCACGCCCGAAACCTCCCCGACGATGCCGTTCCTTCTGACCGACGGCACTGCCCTGGCACCCCTGGGTAAGGAATCGGAGGCGGACACGGGCATGAATTACGACGACGCCCCCACCTTCACGGCGATGCAGCGACTCTTCCTGGCCTGGGCAAATGTGTGGCGCACCGCAATCCGCCCGCAGCTGAGCGCTCAGTACTTGGCGATCGATCCCCACTCGCCCTCTGAGTTCCGGTGTAATGTCATCGCCCGAAATATCGACGAATTTGCTGAGGCCTTCGATGTCCACCCGGGTGATGGAATGTGGCTGGATCCGAAGGACCGCGTCCAGATTTGGTAGCCGTCTGTGGTGGCGTACCGCTGTGAGCTCAACGGTTGTCGATGGCGAGTGAAGAAATAATAAGGTGACGGATGGGGAACGCCTTAACGCGTCTTCGGCAACTGTATTCACGCTTCGGCCCAGCCCTCATCGGCCAGGCGCTGAACTTCGTGGCCATGGTGGTGCCGGTGGTGGCCAAGCAGCCGGGAATGGTGGCCTACATGCTGTTCCCGGTGTCACTGGGCATGATCGTGTCCCGCACGATGACGTTGAGTTACCACAGTGTGTATCTCCGTCTTCCCGACGACCGCCTGTCATTTTCGACGGCTGCCTCGGGTTTTATGGCGATGGTAGGCACAGTCGTGCTGGGCATTGTGGGCGTGGCGCTGATGTGGCTCCATCCTGCGTGGTCAGCGCGGGTGCTGTGGGCGATGCTCGCGACAGTGGCGATCACTGTGTACAACATGTACGTGGCGATCACGATCCGCGAAGACCGGATGGACGTATATTCGCGGGTTCGTTTCCTCTACGGCGTGGTGAACATTGTGGCGACCTGCGTGGTCGTGTTCCTCGTCCCCGCCCGTGAAGGCCTCATTTATGTTGCTGCGCTGAACTACGTGGTGGGCGCGGTGTTGCTGGCCCGGGCGACGAACCAGCAGGTGGGGGTAGCGATTAAGCGGGAGTGGCCGTCACTGGTGGCGTTCCCATCGGTGTTTGCCTCACCCTTGAGGTCCTACATCCGGGAACACAAGGAAGCGACAACGGGCACATTTTTCGGCGATATCGGCTTCCAGATTCAGGGAATGGTCACGCCCGTCCTGGGTTCCTATGCGAACGCGTGGGCAATTGTTGTGCGTCTCTACGGTGGGTTCTTGACGCTGGCACAGCAGGTGGTCTCCCCCAGTTTTGAGGCTCCCGCGTCGAAAGCGATCCGTAACAACGATCCCAATGGCTACCGCGTGCAGTTGCGCATCGCGACGGTTGTGGCTGTGGTGCTCGGTGTCGGGACGGCCTTGGTCCAGTATGCGGCCATTGTGTGGAATGATCGTGCGTACCTGGGTGCGGACTATCTTCCGCTGTTTGTTGCGCTTTCGTTGTACGCGACGACGGGGATGGTCTCCGCAATGCTTTCGAAGTACCCGGTTATCGTGGGCAAACAGCGGGGATACATGGTGTGGAGCGGTGCCCGCGCCGTGTTATTCATGCTTGTTCCGCTCATTTTCCGCGGTGGGCCGGTCGTGTATCTGTTCTGCGCGATTATGACGGTGAGCATTGTCGCGGTGCCGTACCTGTGTTCCCCAGTGTCGACGCAGGGGCGGCACGCTCGGGTCTGACGGGAAGCGTACCGCGGCGGTTTATAACCGGGTATATCCTGCGTTTTTCACGACGCGATCCAGCGCCTCTACCCCGGCGCGATGCACTTTCTGGGACACGAACCCGGAAACGATGACGCGATACATGCGGCCTTCTTCGAAACTGCCGACCAATAGGGTACCGAGCCCCTGTGTTCCGACGGCGATTTCTTGGGGTTCATCGGCGGCCAAACGGTTATAGGTCCACATGGTGGATATCGAGGACGGGCTAGTGGCAGATCGAATATCCATCGGGGGAAGAGAAACCGTGCGCGGCAGCTGAAGGATTTGCTTCACTAATTGCGGCGCGGCGCTCAGACCTGCGCGCGTGACCGCGAACGGCGATTTCAAGCGTTCTTTCGTCGCGGCAATGTCGGTATCGCGCGACCCCCCAACGGTAATACGGGATCTCACCAGGAGATTCCCACCGCGGTGAGCCAGAATTTTACTGTTGCGACGCAGCCCGACGATGAGCCAAAACTCGTTGGGATCGAGATAACCATCGCCCTTATCAATCTGGCTGTTGAGCTCATTCCACCAATCCCACGCCAAGGGGATAGCCCGTGGCTTATCGTCATCCCGGCCTTCCCATGTGTACGTCAAGGTGGTGGTGAGTAACTCCGCCGGAGCGGTGTCCACCGGCTGCCGGTTCACGGCCTGCTGGTCATCGTGGTTCTCCGACGACGCTTTTTCAGCGCTGAGAACATCTTTCACGCTGCGCAACGTTGCTCGCGGGCGCTTGATCAGCGTTTCCACCCACGCACCAAACTGCATGAGGAAGGTGGCGTCGCTACGGGTGAGTTGTCGCGGGGCCACCTTGGACGTCCCGTTTTCTCGCTGCCCACGACTGTCGTCGGCAAAACGCCCACACGGCCATATAGATCCCACATATGCGTACACACTCCCGAGCCGATCCCGCATCGTGGGTCCGTCGCCCCACATGTGATGGATAGCGAACCCTCGCCACGCTCCGAGTTGATGAACAAAAATCTGCGTCAGCGGCCGCTCGTCCTTGGTGGCGAGGTCATGGCACATCAGGGTGATGAGGCGAGCAGGGGCAGCTGGGTCATCGGAACCAGCCGGCTCCGTTGCAGAATCCTCCAGGTTCACAAAGTGGACGTCGGTTTCCGGGAAACCTTCCGTGATCATGTCGGTAATAACACGGCGGTGGCGTTGGCATTGTGCGTCATCGTCGCCAAATAAAGGTGCGCGCCCATCAGTGGGGATCGTGTGCAGGGACCATGTTCCGTCCCACCGCCAATCTTGGAAAAGGCCCACGAGTCGGCGGCGAAGTGTCGTTCTATCTCGGGGAACGGTCATATTATCCGTTTCCTTCGTTCAGCACGCTGCGCTCCGGCGCCGGGCTATTCCAGTACCGCGCTATTTCTGCACCGGGTCGCGACGACCAAGCCGCACCTTCTTCACTTCGCGACCATTCTCGACGTCGCTGTCCTTGAAGCCGAAAAAGTACGTCAGCACAAACGAGACGACCAGTGACGTCACCGAGGCTATGAGGTAACCCCAGAAGTTCGCGCCGATGCCCACTCCCGGCGGGAGGAACGACGGGAACCCAACGAGCGAACCCGTGAATGCATACATGGTGACGTGGAACATGCCAGTCAAGATTCCGCCCGCTGCACCACCGATCGAAGCCATGATGAACACGCGGCCGTATTTCAGGTTGATACCGTACATGGCCGGCTCGGTAATTCCGCAGAACGCGGAGATCGCTGCGGGGCCCGCAAGCTCTTTGATCTTGAGAAGCTTGGTCTTCAGGAAGATGGCCAGCACGGCACCACCCTGGGCAACCATGGTCGCGGAAATGATCGCGTTGATCGGGGAATCCCCACCAGGGCCGGAAACTTGGTCCGTAACGATCGGAATAACAGCCCAGTGCAGACCGAAAATGACGAGGCACTGGTAAAAACCACCGATGATAAGCCCAGAAATCGTGGGCGAGATGTGGTAGATCCACATCAGCGTCGACGCAATGCCTTCCGACACAAACATGACGACCGGGCCGAGAATCAACATGATGGCCAACGAAACGATGACGACTTCACACAACGGGACGAAGATCATGCGCAGCACAGTCGGGATGGCCTTCTTCAGCCACGGTTCCACGATGGATGCCAGCCACGCGGCGACGATCATCGGGAAAATGGAGTAACTATACGACGCCATGTGGAAGGGCAAACCAAAGAATTCGGCGTTAAGCGACATGCCTAGCAGAGATTTATCCCCCGGCTTTGAGGCCATGTCTACCAACGTCGGATAGGCCAAAACACCACCAACAATGGAAACAATGATGGGGTCTGATCCGAGTCTTCGAGCGGCGGTGAATCCGACGAAGATGGGCAGGAAGTAGAAGACAGCGTCGCCCATAGCATCAATGATGATGTAGGCCTGGGTACTGTCATCTACCCATCCTGCCTGCACTAATAGTGCGAGGATGCCCTTCAAAATACCGGCGGCGGCCAACAGACCGATGACGGGAATCATGGACCCGGTAATCACGCCGATCAGCGAGCTGAACCCCAGCTTGGCCCAGCCCCATAGGGTGGTGGGGCGTTCTTTAGGTTCGGCATCGGCTGCATCTGTCGTTTCGACGTCCCCGAGCTGCTTGGTAACAGCATCGTAGACATCTTCGACGGCGGGACCGATAACAACTTGGTACTGCCCACCTGCTTTAACGACATCGATCACGCCATCGGTGTCACGGACAGCATCATCGTTCGCTTTAGATTCGTCTTTGAGGTAGAAGCGCACGCGTGTGATGCAGTGCGTCAGCGAACTGACGTTTTCTTTGCCGCCGATGTTGTTGATGACGTCCCATGCGGTGGCGTCGTAACCGGAAAGATCGGTCGGGCGTTCGGCAGCAGCGTTCCCCTCGGTAGTGTTGCCTTGACCTGCGTCGGCACCCTCGCCGGAAGCTGCAGGTACGGACGCCGGAGTGGAACCCGCTGCAGTTCCCCCAGCTGCACCGGAAGCACTGCTTCCTTGTGCACTAGTTCCCTGCGCACTACTCGTCGTCGATTTCTCGGCGGACTTGGCAGACTTCGGCTTTTTCAGGGTCGCAGCGGCAACGGGGTCACCCGACGTGACAGCCTTATGCGTGACTTTGAGGTCGTCGAGTTTCTTCACTGTGTTGGTGATCGCGACGATGACGGTGGTGTCTTTACCCGCCGATTTAATGACGTCGACGTCCATGATGCCGACTTTGTCCCCGGCGTGGAGCTGGTCGCCGCGGGAGATCGTCATGTCGAAGGGTTCACCTTTGAGCTCGACTGTGTCGATCCCTAGGTGGACCAGGACTTCAAGCCCGTTTTCGGTTTTGAGCGCGAATGCGTGGCCGGTTTTGGCGACCATCATGACTTTCCCCGATACGGGCGCTAGGATCTTCCCGCTCTTCGGCTTGGAGATTCCTAGTCCGTCTCCGACGACTTTTTCGGAGAACATGGGATCGGGGACGTCTTCAATGGGGATGACTCGTCCGGACACGGGAGCAACGATTTCAACGACATTGTCTTCCCCCGTCGCGCTTTTATGCGGCACGGTCTGCGATGCCGTGACGTCCTCGGAGGGGCGCTCGGAAGGAGTATCGGTCATGTGTCTACTTCCTGAATAAGTGAGCCTTCTTAGACTTGTCTCTGTCAGCTTACCCATAGACAACGTGGCACTATGACCTCGCATCCGGTCTTGGGGCGACATCGAGCGGGATCAGTGCGGCATCGGTTCGGCATCGATCGCGCTAGCACGGCACGGTAGGCACAGCGGTGTGCCGTCGTCACGCATTCTGGCGGTACCCAACAGCACACATTAGCACCCGCGTTGAACAAGCACCTTCGCGACGCCCCCGGTCTGATATGCCCACTCCCAGATCGTGTCTTTCCAGCTCAGAGGAGTTTTATGATATCCGACGTTTAGATCGCCGTTGTAGCATCGCCCGATGATCATCCGGGCGCGGGCGACGTGGTATTTCCCGGTCGCGTACACCATGATGTGCGACCACCCGTGTTCCTCGGCGAGCTGTTCGATGGCCTGCGCTTCGCCCCGCGTCGTACTCGGGTCGGGATGAATGCAGTACACGGCGACGCCGGGTTCGGGCGCGCAGATCCGGGCGCCGAGGTCAGGTTTCTCGGTGTAGGGGTCTGAAATGACGAGGTTGGTGGTGTAGTTGTGCGCTAGATTTCGTGTTGTTTCATAAGTATCGACGCCACCGTGGGGGCCGCCGAGTTGCACAATAGCGTCGACGTGGGCGGGTTGTTTATCGACGTGGGGGAACCATAAAAAGCGCGATGCGAAAACGCACCATGCGACGACGACGATCGCAGCGATCACCGCGATAGCGCGACGTACGGGGTGGTGCCGTCGTATGTGGGAACGGTGAGACGGGCGCATTCAACCTCGGCTTGGTGTTTGGGGCGGGCGTGAAACAGCGGACGTAAACCTAGGCATCCTGGGCATTAATAATGGCCTTGACCAGTGCTTTAACATTGTCGCGGACTTCACGGCTGATGCGCATGAAGTCGTCGTCGTTCTCTGCCACAGGGTCTGGGATGTCCGGGCCGTGGGCGTCGGGTATCTCTTTGCCTGCACGGGTAGCGCGAAGGTGCGCGATGTCGTCGGGGAAGTGGACTGAATCGATCGTTGACCAGGCTGCGAGTTGCCTCAGTGTGGCTGCTTTCTTGAGGAGGGCGGGTGCGATGCGGAGTGTGTGCTCGACGTGGGCGGTTTCCATACCGACGACGATGTCCGCGCCCGCGAGGACTGCCCTGTTGAGTCGTGTTGAGGAGAAGCCCTCGGCGTTAATGCCCTCTTCGGCGAGGAAGCGCAACGATCGTGGGTCCATGGGCGTGTCGCGATGAGCGTGTGTTCCTGCGCTGGCGAATTCGAGTGCCAGTGAGGGCAAATCGGCTGGTCGTGGGCCCTTTGTCTTCGCCTGGGCAGCGAGTTCATTGGCAAACGAACGCGCGACATATTCGGCCACGGGTGACCGGCATTGGTTGCCAGTGCAGACGAAGACGATCTTCATAGGCCTCTACCCTAGTCAGTCGCCCTTCCCGTCGTCTTCTTTAGCGGCCTTGGTGTCGTCGTCGACGGTGTCCTCGTCCTCGTCGCCACTCGTCGCATCCTTTGCAGCGTCGTCCTCGGAGGTACTGACCTCGTCGACATCCTGCTGCTCAGCAACGTCGGCCTTGTTCAGACCGGCATCATCCTGCCCAGACTTATCCTTTTCAGCCTTCTCTTCATCACCGACGCTGGTCGTCGAACTCCCGCTCGTCGCCGAAGATGCAGGAGCCGCAGCCGCAGCCACAGCCTTATGTTCGCTTTCCGATTCATACCTGGAGTAGGACCCCACGTATCGCCCTTCGTCGGACTTTTGCGGCACGCCCGTCAGAACAGTGCCGATGATCGGCGCGTGCACCGCCCGCAGTGATGCAAGCGTGCGGGTGACGTCATCGTAGTTACGCTTCCCGTATCGAACAGCAACGATAACAGCGTCGACAGTGGTAGCGACCAACGCACCGTCAGTAACAGGCAGGATCGGTGGCGTATCCACAATCACCCAGTCGTAGCGCTCTCGTAGTTCGTCGAGAATGTGGCGGAATGCTTGGCTACCCAGGAGTTCGCCAGGGTTCGGGGGTGTCACACCTGCAGCAAGGACGTCCAGCCCTGTGATCTCGGTTTCCTGCAGAACATCGGCCACGTCGGCGTCCCCAGCCAGCGCCGTCGAGAGGCCCACGGAACTGTGGATGGCCCCACCAAAGTAGGTCGTCATCTTGGACCGCCGCATGTCCGCATCGACCAGGCACACGGTATCGCCGTCAGCGGCCAGAGCCCCGGCGAGGTTTAGGCTGGTCATGGACTTGCCGTCGGCGATCCTCGCACTCGTCACGGAAATCACGCGCGGCGGGTTGTCCACGTTGACGAAACGCAGGTTGACGCGCAGCTCGCGGAATGCCTCGGCCGACCGGACGCGATCGTCGTTAAAGTCGAGGGGCTTGGTGCGCTGAGCTTCCGGAATGACCGGTACGCGCCCAAGCTTGGGCAGGCCCGTCCGCCGCACGAGTTCCTCGCTCGACCGCACCGAGCGATCCAGGAAGAACCGCAGCGCAACAAGGATGCAGGCCACCAGGAACCCGAGCACACCACCGAGAATCAGGTTCATGGCCATTTTTGGCGACGACGGCTGCGTCGCTTTTTCGGGGCTATTGATCAAGGAGATCCTGGGAGCCGTCGTGGACTGCTGGTTCGACGACGAGCGCGACTTCGAATTCCCCTTGTTGTCGTTGTTGTCGGTGCGCGCTTCGAGTTGCTCGGCCTGGTTGGAAAGAACCTTCACGGCATCCGACGCGATTCTTTGCGCCTGGGCCGCGTCGGTGTCCGTGGCGGAGATCTCCATGACCACGGTGTCTTGAACGACGGTCGCCTCGAGTTCCTTGGTGAGGTCCCGCGGCGTCATGTCCAAGTTGAGGTCTTTGATGACCTGCTCGGCAAGGACGTCACCGCTGACGAGCTGCGCATAGGACTGCATCCTTTGCTCAGCGAACTGGGTGCTTTGGTAAGCGTCGGAAATAGATCCATCGCTATCCACTGAGACGAAAACCGACGCTGTCGACGTGTATTTCGTCGGCATCAGCATGGAGACACCCCATGCGCCGGCGACACCCAGGACGGTAAACAGTGCAAGGATCCAGGCGTTACGCCGGACTACTGCCCATATTCGTCGGACGATCTGAGTCCGATCTTCTTCGGGAGGCATAGCGACACCCGCGGGGTGTGGGTAGGCATCGGCGTGGTCACTGTACTGCGGGTAAGTCATTTAGCTCTCACTTTGACGGGCTGAAGGGTGGTCACACGGTCGGTTGGATGCTGAAGGAGGATGGGATGGTGGCGATAGCTGAGTTGGCGTCGGCAATGGTGGACTTGCCACACCGCGCCCGGCATCACCGCGCTCTGCCACACGTTCAGTGCCTCGCTCCCCTGCCGCAACAATGAAGAACAACGGGATCAGTAGCGTGAGGTGGCGGAGTGCGGACCCGTAGTCTGGTTCGAAAAGTCCCTGCACAACGGCAAATGCGGCGATCAGGCACACTGCTCGCCCCACGAGCGGGGGCCGGTGGTCGCTGCGCAGCCACTGCCGGACCGCGTGGAAGTAGGTCGCCCAAAAACTGGCGATGACTACGAAAATCACCAGGTAGTAGGACGATAGTTTGGCTGCCAGGGTCACGGGAAACATCAGCATGACCGTCGAGAGCACAACATTGACTATTCCCGCGATCGGTTCGGGGTGCTCGATAAAGCGACCGATCAGGGAGCCAGTGTCAGCTCCTCGGCCCGCGTTAACCAAGGTGCGGTAGTGGTCCGCGGGGAAACCACGGGCCACGATAACTAACGACGCCACCAGCGAACAGGCCAGCAACAGCAGAATGAATCGGCGGGTTGTGATCCACCAACGGGACAGCGCGGTGTTAGAGACGAAGAGTCGGAGCCCAAAGAAGAAGACCGCAATGAGCACCCAATAGGGGCGGAAATAATGGCCCAATGCAGCCATGACGGCGGCGAGAACGCAGTCCCATATCCACGCTGACTGTATCCCCGTCGGCACGGCCGCGACAACGATGACCACAGCGCTGATGATGATTTCCTTGGTATAAACCCCCTGGTAGACGCCCACAAGGAGCGAGTAGAGGACGAGCGCGCCGACACTAAAGGCGGTGACGCGGATTGGCCTCATCCTCCAGAGAACGACGGCAAACGCGCAGTGCGCAATGATAACGCCGAAGAATCCGGCCAGCGTCGGTGAGTTCGCCAAGCCGAGCGCGTGATACACCGACGTGATGGTGGCGAACGATCCGTAGTCCTCATATCTCACGAGGCCTGGTTTCGCCAGAAGGTTCTGGATGACTTGTGCGTCGCGGTCGAATTTCGGCGGTAATAAATGTGAATGCAAACCACTGATGGCCAAGGAACCAGAACACAATAATGTCCTCGGGCGAAAAAACGTGTGATTTTCGCGAACGCGGCTTCGGGGCGTAGCGCTGCGGCGACCACTCAGATCAGTGAAGGGAGCAGCCCGCATTCTCGTGTCCTTCGGTTATTAATGGATATTTATTACCGCGGATATCACGCGTCGTACTTGCGCGTAGGTTCGGATCGTCGCCGATATCGGGGGTGAATTGGATCGGTAACGTCGGTACGCGGTAATTAATAAGTTTTATTTACCTGAAAACCGATGGTAATTTTACCCTTAATTTCCCCCCGCTTTCGAATAGCACTCATGGAGCGCATCCGTGAGAGTCGCCACGCTGTAATTGTCCTGGACCTTTTCCCACGCATTCCGAAGTGACTCGGGTTCATCGATCGCCCTGATAACTTTGCGCGCAGCGTCGTCAACCCCATCGAAACGCGCCTCCGCCGGACACTCCCGAAGAGCAGGGATGTTTTGTACCAGCACAGGCACGCCGATGTCGTTCATCTCGAGCACGGCCATGGGGTACCCGTCCCACAAAGCCGTATGAAGACCGACGTTAACCCCCGCCAACCGCGAATACAGATCGTCTTTGTCCAGCCAACCGGTGACGTGAACCCCGACGCGCTCCAGCGACGCGGTAAGGTCGGCGTCCCCACCACCAAGCCACTGGAACTCGACGTCGGGCCGCGCTTGATGCACCCGGCGCGCAATGGCGGCGAAGAGTTCGGGGCTGCGCTGGGGTGTGACACGTCCGGAGATCGCCACCGTGGGGGCCCCGGTGGGGTTCCATATCACCCCGGTCGGCATCGTGGCGTTGGGTATCACTACCTGCGGTATTCGACGGTTGAGCCGCCGGAGAACATCACCCTCCCACTGGCCACATGGCGCGAAGACGGTGGTTCCCCATGACAATGCCCATTCGGCGGAATAGAACACTGCGCGGTGTAGCGCCGAAATGTCTTTCCGCGCGAAGGCCACACCGTGGGGTGTGTACACCGTGGACGTCCGGCGTCTGCTTCCGCGCAAGCGAGCGAGGCGTACGTACGCGCCAGCAAAACTGGAATGGGCGTGGATCACATCCGGTGCGACCTCGTCGGACAGTGTCGATGGCTGCCCGGTGCTCGTCCGGAAGGCGCCACGACGTGCTGAATAGTTCCGGGTCGGGTGTCAGCTGGGGAATTCGCGCGCCGGGCGGTGTAGAGCACCATGTGCTCGTGTTCGGGCACGAGTGTGGTGTACATGTTGATGGCCATGGCGACGCCTCCGGCGAAGCACTCTGTGACGTGGAGTATTTTCATGTTCTCTGGTTCGTGGGGGTCTCGTTACGGTCTGGAGCAGATGGCGGGGCTGATCCCCGCGTTCATGGCGGTGTTGATCTCGGTGTTAATAGTTGCGGCTGTGCAGTACGTGCTCACGTATGATCCTCGATATGTTCATCTTCCAGGATGCGCCAGCACGCAGGGCCGAAAATGGGTTGCACGGCCTGCTCAATGTCGGTTTTCTTGCCATCGTGATATTTCGGCTTTCTCAGGTTGCGGGGAAGCGTCTACCTCTCTTGGGGTCTGTGGTTAAGCAAATTAATCATGTCCTGACGGGCGCTGATCTGGCGTGGGAAGTGTCCGTCGGACCTGGTTTTATGTTGTACCACCCCACCGGCGTCGTGATGGGGCGTCGGGTGAAAGCCGGCACCAATCTGAAGGTGCAGTCCTCTGTCACTATTTCCGAGGCACCTCGCGGGCAGGAGACAGTCCTGGGCAATAATGTCCGTTTAGGTGCGGGTTGTCGGATTATTAAGCCTCTTTCACTTGCCGACGATGTGTCCGTCGGAGCAAATGCTGTGGTGACAAAGTCCTGCGTACGCCCGGGTGCCGTGCTCGTGGGCATTCCCGCGCGCGAGTTATCCGCGTAAGCAACCGGGTGCAACCTCGCGTTATCCGCACGTGACCTACCTGCGCAATAGGTCCAGCAAGTAAGAACCGTATCCGGACTTAACCAGCGCTTCGCCGCGCTGGCGGAGTTGATCGTCGGTCAGATGGCCCATGCGCCACGACACTTCCTCCGGGCTCCCGATCTTCAGCCCCTGCCGCGATTCAATGGTGCGCACAAAATTCCCGGCATCCAGGAGTGAATCGTGAGTGCCCGTGTCCAGCCACGCTGTTCCCCGAGGAAGAACCTCGACGGTAAGCCGCCCCGCATCCAGATACCGCTGGTTAATATCGCTGATCTCAAGCTCCCCACGGGCCGACGGAGCAAGGTCCTTGGCCATGTCAACAACGTCGTTGTCGTAGAAGTAGAGGCCAGGGACGGCATAGTGAGATTTTGGGTGCGCTGGCTTTTCCTCGATCCCCAGGGCGCGGAATTGTGAAGTCGACGTGTGCTGATGGGGCGCGTCACCCTGATGTTCAAATTCGACGACGCCATACGCGGTGGGGTCTTTCACCCAGTAGGCGAAGATAACGCCGCCGTCGGGCGCGGTGTGCCGCCGGAGCTGAGTGCCCATGCCCAGGCCGTAGAAAATATTGTCCCCGAGGATGAGGCAGACGGGCTCGTTTCCGATGTGTTCTTCCCCAAGAACGAACGCTTGAGCAATACCTGCTGGTAAGGGCTGTACCGCGTAGGAAATTGAGATGCCGAACGCGGATCCATCGCCTAAAAGCCGGTGAAACGCGGTGGCGTCGTGAGGTGTGGTGATGACGAGGACGTCGGTGATACCCGCCAGGATCAGGGTGGACAGCGGGTAGTAGATCATGGGTTTGTCGTAGACGGGCGTGAGCTGCTTGCTCGTGCCCAACGTAATTGGATGTAGACGGGTTCCGGTCCCGCCCGCCAAAATGATGCCCTTCACGTGTACCAGCGTACCTAGCTTCCGTATGTAGGGTTTGGTGAATATTTCACCTAATATTACAGCCTCACACCACCACTGTGACTAACCTCACAAATGAGCGTCGATAATTTATAGGAATACCTTCATAATTCTCCCAAATGCTCCTCGATAGCCCGCTAATCCGCATCTAAAAATCGGCATTAACAGCACCAACTACATAGGACGCAATGGCGCAAAAATAGCCTGCGACGTGCAGTTGGAGCACCAGAACCATTATTCTTTCGTCGCTATATTGCCCCTATGTAAAGGGTTGGTTAACAACGGACCAGAAGCATGAAAAGTCAGCCAACAGGTCCTACTATATGGGCGTTATCAAATTGTTATGAGGAACAACCCACCGCTCCCCATGGCAACTACCCTGATTCCTACTCCCCCTATCGGCAGTGCCCATGAGCCTGTTACACATCACTGGCCTTCGTCTCGCGGAACGACCCACCCGCAACCGAGAACGCCACACCGACGAGCATTCCTGCAGCGCTGCGACAAAACACCCCGCTAGCCCTGTGCTGCACGATGTGAACCACCAAAGCATTCCAGCGTCCAGTGCCGGCACTCCCGTCGAGGCCGATACTCGCGTTGAGCGGGAGTCGATCCGGTGCGCACACGCATCGCGAATCGAGACATTCATCCTGATCAGCCAGGGAATCGCTATGGTGACGCTCATTGCGGCCGCCGATTTCCTGCCTTTCACGGCTCATAATGCGCGCACGTTTACTCTCGGGTCGTACACGGGCACAGTCCCGATGTTCGTCCCCGGGATCATACTTTTCGTACTGTGGACGATGGTTGGGCACATGATGCGTACGACAGACATCGCGGTCCTGGGCCAGGGCGCTCTGGAGTACTCCCACATTGCACGGGCGACGACGTTCGCGTTCGGGCTCTTCGCCATTGTCTGCGAGTTGACTCAGTACACCTCCGGCTTCCGGTTCCTCGTCTTTACCTACCCTGTTGGCCTGGTGACGCTGCTGCTCATCCGGTACGGGTGGCGTCGGTTCTACTGCTGGCAGTTGGACCACAAGAAACTCAGCCAGCGGGCCATTTTTATCGGCGATCCGCATTCCATTTCAGAGGTGTACGGCACGCTCCGTCGGCAATTAGACAATAGGTTCGACATCGTCGGTTTCTGCAGTACACAGTCGGATGAGCACAGTGAGGAGCAGCTCGCGGAACTGAAGCGTCGTTTCCCTGACGCGGAGATCCACGATAACTGACATCAATTTGATGTCATGGTGTCCTTGCTACAGGCCGATTCCGTCATCGTCACCGTCAGTAACCAGATTGGCATGAACGATATGCGCGAACTCATGTGGCGCCTGGATGGCCTTAATGTTGAACTGCTGGTCGCCCCGGCGGTTGCCAATGTCACGGGCCGACGCGTCCAGATGCTGCCTATTGCCGGGGTTCCGCTGCTCAAGCTGGAGCAACCCCATCACGCGCGCACGCACTGCGTTGCAAAAATCGTGTTCGATCGCGTGGTGGCTGCCCTTCTGCTGTTGATAGCTTCTCCCCTGCTGCTCGTTTGTGCGCTGGCTATCAAGCTTGACGACGGCGGCCCGGTTTTCTACACCGCGGAGCGAATGGGCAAGACCAACAAGCCGTTCGGGATGATCAAGTTCCGGTCGATGGTGCAGAACGCAGATCAAATGGTGGCCCAGTTGAAGGATCAGAGCGACGGCAACGACGTGCTATTCAAGATGAAAAATGATCCGCGAGTGACGCGGGTGGGTTCGTTCTTGCGTCGCTACAGTATCGACGAACTGCCGCAGCTATTTAATGTGCTGAAGGGCAATATGAGCTTGGTAGGGCCACGTCCCCCGCTGCGCTGTGAGGTAGAGAGTACACCGGACTGGCAGGCAACCGGATGCTGATGCTTCGCGGAATGACCGGCCTGTGGCAAGTATCGGGACGGTCTAATCTCTCGTGGGAAGAATCAGTGTCACTGGATCTCAACTACGTAGAGAACTGGAGCTTCATGACGGACCTTATGATCCTGTGGAAGACGGGATGGACGGTGCTCACATCCGACGGGCGTACTAAACCCCGTCATTCTCAGGTGGGGTCTGGCCTGGGACTCTGCCTTAGCTAGCGGCAGTCACAAGCTTCCCGCACTTTCTTTTAGCCGAAAATATTGTCTCCTTCATGCGGTTCCTCAACAGGCTCCGGAGCTTCACACACCGTCAGCGGAGCGCCAGTGGGGTCCGCAAGGATCGCGATCTGGCCAAATTTGGTGTTTTGCGGCTGGACGATGATGTCCCCACCGTGTTCCTGCGCGTTCTTCGCGGCGTCGACAATATTTTTAACCCCGAAATACGTCGTCCATTGGGATCCCGAGGCGTTCAGTTCGGCGGCTCCTTGTTCTGCGGGGAACCATACCCCGGCGTAGACACCCCCCTCACTCACGGCAGTAATTACCTTTTGGGGCCCCTCCCCGTGAAGCATGGTGTTCCACCGTGCCACCTGTGCGTAATATGTTGCGACGTCATCAATACTCACTCCGTCACGGAGAATAGCCGCAAGTTCGTGCCACACGGGTGTACCCGGTTCCCCGCCCGCGATGAAAGGCTCCGACGCAGGTTGGATGAACCCTAGCTGGGCGCCAATGATATCCGTAGCAGCCACCATCGGCCCTCGCGGCCCATCTACAGGCTCACCGGCCGTTCCGCCGTGTTCATGTGAACGGTGTGCTACCGCGCGGACGTCGTCGGTAAGAAAAGACAGCATCCATTGGTTCATCGGTATCGTCTCGGTATCTGCCGTCACCGAGACGATGCCTGCAATGGGCATCCCCTGCTTGCGTACGTAGTAATAGCCGCTGTTATCCGCGCTATCGATGTCCCAACCGAACAAGCCGTGGTAAAAGTCCAAGGAGCGGTCCAAGTCATAGGTGCGCAACTCATTCCAGACAGGCATGCCTTCACTAGCGAAAAAGGCGGGCATTACATATTCCTTCGTTTTTCCGGGGCGAAATTATCATTGGCGACGGCTTCATCAGAATAGCCATCCTCGGGACCACCTACTTCTACCCCCACAGATCCGATAGTGACGACGTCACCGTAGTACAACATGCGTCCCCTACGAGTCTCAACACGGCCATTAACCATTACATGCCCTGTGGAAATCATTTCTTTCGCCTCACCACCCGTCTCAACGAGGCTGGCCAGCTTAATGAATTGGCCTAGCCTAATCGACAAATCTCGAACAGTCTTCACCG
This sequence comes from Corynebacterium kroppenstedtii, assembly GCF_003243515.1. Taxonomy (GTDB): domain Bacteria; phylum Actinomycetota; class Actinomycetes; order Mycobacteriales; family Mycobacteriaceae; genus Corynebacterium; species Corynebacterium kroppenstedtii_B. The sequence goes on along the minus strand of NZ_QFRA01000019.1, from coordinate 10,560 downwards.
GAAAAGAACTCATACCACCAGTGTATGCGAGCAGATCAACTGAGCGAGCCGGTGTCGCCTCACCAACAAAACACACAATCTATCTCGTAGCTATAAATCTCAGTGAACCCATGTTCTCGTCAATATTAGCGATGACGAGCTCCTTAGCTCGAATTATCTAGCGATTATAATCGTTATAGAGGTTGGTGGTTTTATTTTGGGACTTATAATGTTTAACTCACTACTAGAGGTCTCAGCGACATGTTGAGCAAGTTGTATAATCTCCTTGCTACTGAGGCGTTGTGATCCCCATCAACAGAGCTGACGATCCCGTGATACGGTGTGTTTTCACATCCCCCTTTAGGCTACCACGTGACATTTTCAACTTGTCTGGTGCGCCATCGTCTTGGTCGAAGCTCAGTCTTGATACGGACGAAACCGGTTGCATTGACAGAAACCTTTGACTCTGCAGGTTGTTCCGTTCGTCGAGGTTGCTTGCGGGTGGCCTTGTCATGCTGATGCTCAGGTGTCTCAGATCTTCTTCCTTCTGACGAGTTGCATCCAATTACTACAGGTCAAATTCATACATGGGTTGAAACGGAAGTGTAATTTGGAAAGTGTGTCAGAACTTTTCTTCTCGAAGAAACTAGCCTCGAGAACAGTGATACACTGTATCATTGCAATAGTCAGATTCTGACACACGTGCTCTACCTGAGGTGACTACACAGGCCGGGCATAGAAGGGAAACATCGATGATGATCCGTCGTTTCGCTGCTGCTTCAGCCCTTGCAATCGTGGCCCTCGGCGCCGGTACAGGCGTCGCCAGTGCTGCTGCAACTACGACACAGCCCTCTCCCAACACTTCCAGCATTCTCGCCAACATCCAGCGTCTATTAGGCATTGACCACCCGCAATTCGACCTCATGGAAGATACTCAGTCGACTCGACCGACAATCCTGCCCACCGGCGAGAACGCTGTCAAACGCGTCCTCGCCCTCGAGGAACAAAAGGCTGGCCACAAACTCATGAACATCCAGTTTCTCGACGGCAAGCGCGCCCACATTTCTTTCGCACCGCAATATGATTTCCAGAAAGATAACGATGCCCTGGTAAAAGTTTCGAAGGCTCTAGAACTCAACGGCTACTCCGTCACTGTCGACCGCTAACTCTAGTCACGTCTGTGAATGTGGCTATTTGGTGACAGGTTCGGGTACACATCACATCCCGAACCTGTCGTCGTATCTGCACCTGTACGGGAGATCTGAGTGCAAGGTAAACAACTATAATTTATGTACGCAATTGCAGGATCCATGTATCATACGGATGATTTTCTCCGCCATGATATAGAAGCACATAAAAGGTTTTTCTATTACCGGCAGGCAGTGTGAAATACGTGTTCGGTCATCCGTGTGAATGAAAGGTGGATAAAGACTATTCGGCAAGAGTCCTTTCATCACCCGATGTGAATAATGACAGCGACGATGATAAACCACAAAGGGAATATCGTCAACCTCTGGGTAAGTCCACAAAGGGTTAAGGCAATGAATTCCCGACTTTCTGAGCGCAGATACACTAGAATAAATGGATGTTGTAATCTATTTCTTGGTGAAGGCGACTGGCCATGATAGACTTCACTCCTGTAGGGTAGAGCCAATATAACATCACTAATGAAGATTCGTAAACGGTCCACGGTCTTGTGTGAATGATATGCACACGAATTACCCTTTACAGTTTTCTTCTGAGGAATTGGGAACAGCAGAACGATCCCATCCAATATGCCACCACACTAACTGACCACCAGACCTAATTTCACTCTAATCCGTTGGGATGGACATTTTATCCCGCCGATCTCGGATCGGCATAATCTGCAGTGATGCGATTCCTGATGATCCAGTCGGCGGTAAGATATCTCGTGTCGAATTGTATCCTTGATCGTCACGGGCCACTGAAAAAGTCATCTTTTACCTGTACTGGCCCTTCTTCCGGTCGCGCCATTATCCACGTCATTCTAGCGTTCTCCCCTCCGCAACCACCTGGCATGTCCTCGACATGGATACCATTTGCCGCATACCATCCACCAATCAGAGCAGATATCAGAAATCGTTGCGTGAAACGGGTAAAATTACATTTGTTCGCCAATTGTAATTAAAAGTAGCCTTTAGCTTCTTCTGCACGCGTGCGCCTTTATGGGGCGGCCAACTTCTTCTGTTCGTGTGCATTACATCCGGAGTAACGCACTGCTTATTGCTCACTTTATTCGCTTGCCATGTGGGAGGACACATAATTTGTACTGTAGTCGGTAGTTAGTCGTCAATAGAGTTTGTGTTAAGTTGCTCCTCAAACCATGACAACTCCTATGCTATCCGGACGGAGACTCCTCAGTTTGGAACCTGTGAGATATGCGTCGTTCGCTTGTGTCCACCGGCGGGGTGATTACTCATGCTGAGTTATGCTAGCAGCGGCTCTGGCTGTATTATTCGTTGTTTTGATTCACTTCCTTTTACAATTGGCGATCATCACTTTCATTGAACGCGCTCATCGACGCGTTACTTTCTTGGTGCCGTCGATCGTTGAGTTAGTTGACCAACAGGTATTGAAGCGTCCTGGGTTTTATTCTGCTCTTTTGGCGACTTTGTGTTGATGGGCTCGGTGAGATAGTACTCGGTTTCTATCTAGTGGTAAGGAATAAAATTACCGCCAAGAATAATAATATAGAGCAAATCCCCGGAAGGATTTCAACAAACGAGGGGTTCAACTTAAAGGAATTGCATACATCAATTTCTGATGCTGGCGTAGCGGTATGTGTACCTTAAAAGTTGGCAAAAGTGCAACATTTTAGTGGTTTTTCTATTTGGGCACCAACCCAACCCCACAACAACACTCAGTAAAAGGTGTCGTCATGACTGTAGCATGGACTCAACCAAATCTTCACTCAGTTTAGTTCTTTCATCCTGGCGCTCCTTATAGCATCAATCGATAACCGACTCCATGTTCTGTGGTGAAGTAACGAGGGGTAGCTGGGTCTCGCTCTAACTTCAACCGCAGCTGAGACATGTACACACGCAGGTAGTTCGTCTCCTTCTTATATGACTCACCCCACACAGCCTGAAGTAGTTCTACCTTGGTCACTAACCGTGCCTGATGGCGTATCATGTACTCTATGATTCCCCATTCGCGAGGGGGGTTAAGTGCACGTCCTGATCTTCCACAGTAACCTTCTTGTCCGACAAATTAAATTTCACGCGTCCATCGGGCGTTGTCACCACTGGTTCCTCTGGGATGTCGTCATGATTGGCCCGACGCAATGATGCCCGCAACCGTGCCAACAACTCACCCACAGAAAACGGCTTCGTCAGAAAATCATCCGCACCTTCATCCAGCGCGTTAATCTTACTGACTTCACTGTGACGCGCAGATACCACTAATACAGGGACATCACTCCAGCGGCGCAGCGTTCGCAGCACATCTAGGCCGCTCAGATCTGGCAAGCCTAAATCCAGAAGTAACGCTTGTGGATGCCACTGTGAGGCTATTGTGATCGGCCGCATTCGCCGTTGTGGCCATTTTCACGCTATATCCCCGAGCCCGCAACGCTACAAGGACCACCTTGGCTAAGGCGACATCGTCCTCAACCATCAAAATCTTCTCACTGCTCATCATGCTTCCTTGAGTTCAGGTACCACATCCACCGCGGGTAATGTGAGTATAAGTGTTGCCCCGCCACCCGGCGTTTCCTTTATCTTGAGCGTACCACCCATAGCTTCGGCGAACCCGCGTGCCACACTCAAACCTAAACCCAAACCTTTTGTGCGAGCAGACTGATCTCCCAGCCGCTGAAACAGCGTAAACACATCGTTAACTTTCTCAGGTGGGAAGCCTGGGCCGTGATCTATAATCCACAACTGAACGGTTTTCGCATCAGTCTCCTTGTATGCGCGAACCTCGATACGTGAATTGGATGCATAGGTGCGTGCATTAACCACAATATTTGCCACAATACGCTGCGCCAGACCAGCATCGGCGGTCACCAGAGGCGTCGTTGCCGCAACTTTGTTGTCAATATAGTGAGCAGCCTCCGGCAATTCCCCGCACACGGCATCGATGATATCTGCGTACTGTACAGGCTTGCGTCGTATCATCACAGTATTCGAGTTCACACGGCCCATATCCAGCAGGTTCCCAATGACTGTCTTCAGCCGATTGGTGCTGGATTCGATCGTCTCCATTAAAAGTACCCGAGAATCGGCATCCAACTCCATGTCCTCCGTGGTCAGACAAGAAATCGACGCTTTAATGCTCGCCAATGGGGTACGCAGGTCATGAGATTCCGCTGTCAAAAGGGCTGTACTTGTCGGTTTCCAGAGCTTCCAGGGCAGCCGTGGCGTGGCGGCGCATAGCATCAATCTGCTCGCGGTCGATAATGGCCGTGACGCGTGCCCCGTGTGCCTCAATCATTGCGCTTTCAACCGACGACAATTCACGTCCGCTGAGAACGAATCGCATATTATCGCCAACACCCACATGAGCTGGGGTCTTCTTATCCGACCACGGCACACTAATACCGCCAGGATCTGTGGTCTCCATCGTGACCCACTTCTTGCGATTCTTTATCCATTCCAGAAGGGTAATATCAAGGATCAATGCATCTAAAACATGAAGAGTTCTCAAAAACTATCTCGCCGTCATAGTGCCATGAGCCAACTAACGTACAAACCGGAATGACTCGCAAGAGTCGGTGTATCAAAACCTCTGGCTCTCACGCAGTGTGTATCAACCGACGCGTAAAAAGATTTCTCGGTCGAATAAGCGCTCAGCTCTTCGTAACTAAAAACACAAATCTATGAAAACATCACCGATGAAGATACCAACATTCGTCCATATCAAAGATGCAGAACGTAACACATATTTCGAGGTATTTTACTCATCCAAACTTGATATAGACAACAAAATCTGCCGACAAGCACCAATAAGGTAATCAACAGGGAGTAAACTACTATATTTTCATGATCATAGTTTACTCGAACTAGTGATGGGATTAGCTCCCCAAAACAACACACTGATACTTGTAGAGAAACTGTGCCATATAAACCAATGCTACACATTAACTTATTTCCTGTTAGTCACATATGCACAAACATCGTCTGCCTCTTTGCATGGTGGCCTGGGAAGCGTGAAAAAATAACGACTACTATTTGTTGACTTTTCGCTGATTCTAGCTTTTATATAGCGTTCCACAGGTATTCTGTATAATTTACCATCCCTGCTCCTTACAGTTAAATGGTCGGCATCCATTTGATTCAATCGATAAATAGTCGTGTTGCGAACAGAGTTTTCCTGACAATCTACGTTGAATTACCCTATGTAACATAGCAATAATTTTCATCTATCTTGTTAAATTACTTAAGTGAAGGTCAATAAAACATTTACTTGTTCACCATCAACAATATATTCATCTACGCTCTTCTTATAGAAGGAGCTCTCTTCACTCATGAACTCAGCTACCCTTGCGGATGCCTTGTCATCATCGTAGAAATCATTGCCGTACAGAATACAGAGATTTCTCGATGGAAATTCCTTCGCATAGGGAAGGCGCTCCTATAATATGAGACTCTACCCATGTGTTCATGGTGTCAGAATTCAATTTCAATTCTTCAGCGGGTCATCAATGCGGCGTGTAGGCACATAGCCATAATAGTTCCGTCTTTCTTCCCAGAAGCCTAACCTAATGTCGTTTGAAACACTAATTATTAGGTAGACTCATTCAGCTCGCTCACCCCAGCCTTCCCTCAAGGGTTTGCTGACCCTATTAAGAGTAGCAATATACAGTGCATACCTCCTATTTCTAGGTTGCTATCCTGCAGACAGCCTGTATAGAAATTCCCCTACCAAGATGAGAACACCGACAAAACGCGCCATACATCCCTTAGCATCTGTCCTAAAATGCGTCAGTATGATTCCAGATTCTCTTAACAAATCAAATAAATTTGAGTCAATACACTACGTGTACATCATTTCAGTTGAACGACACCTTCAGAACCTTTCCCACCACTCTTATGGAGAAGACCCAGTCAGTCCAACGCACACATTTTATCTATATAAGACGTGACGTACTCAACGGCTTGCATCAGTTAAATCCATCAGATGTACTCGGACGTTTGTAGCCTCTATGCGGAATATTATACCCCTTTCGACACCATTTATACAGAGTCTCAGACACGTTTCACACACATAATATCAGCTTCTGATAATCGGTGTTGTGCTACAACAACACTCATCTTCGACTAAGTGTCAAGTAGGTTATGAAAGTACTGTGTTAGGATTGTAGGATGAATAGCGTAGCGACGCGACACCGACAGTGAAAAAATCGAAACAGGTCACCGAAGCCCGCGGGTATATTGAAAGGCTAGGAGCACCCAGGTGGATACAGACCATCAATTAGTTTGCTTTGTTCTATACCGAACCACACTCATATGTCGGATACCCACCCCCTGGGCATAGTGATATGATGCAAGACAACACCGTCCCTTCGGTTGACAGTGCTTAAGTCTCCCGGACGCTACATTTCTACCAAAATCAGCTGAATTTCCTTATTAAGTTCGGAAGTGATCTAAAGCTACGAGACAAAACCAAGACTAGTGGGTGAACCAGAGATCACATATAGCCGTGCCTAGGTGCCAACACAAGCATGTCCCGCCTTTCACACATAATTCACCATGTTGGTGACACCACTCACAATCCAGCTCAGAAAGCCAGCACGGAAAAGATTAAAGAAATCTAGAGAATTTTATCCCTCGAGATCATGGTTTCCTTCCATCAGGTTAAGTTTCCATCTCACGTCAGGATTGATCCCATTGTTAGCATATCCGAAGAAGTTATCTTTCGCCGCGGGCTCATGGTTTCCCGGATTAGAAGAGAATGGGTTGAAGCCTGCGGTTACTGTAAGAGTCTCCCCCTCGTGGAACGTCTCCAGCCTAGTTAGGCGGTGATGAACATTTCCAGTGTCGACGTATACAAGTTGCGCTGGCTGAATCAGCTTTCCACCGGCGGAGAAAAAGCCAATATTCTTCGAGCTTAGGGTAAATTCACCCTTAGTGACGTTGATAGTGAATGTAACTTTGCCACCCGAGCTCACAATGGGATCAACCTCAAAGTCCGAGACGGTCCAAGTAGACTCGCCCGTGTCGGTTTTGATAGTAACTTGATCTCCCGCAACATGTGTCTGAATAGAAGCTTCCGACACTACCGGACCTAGAGCATGATGTGCCGTCGCAAGTGGTGCGGAGATGACAAGCGTCGCAATAAATACGCCGGTAGTAGCCAGCTTGATGAGTTTTCGCATCGAAGATCCTTTCTGTTTTAGCGATGTTGTAAATCAATGAGTAGACGAAGCAAGCAGATAGCTGACGGAAACTAATCTTCGAGCCTGCTGCATCTATGGAAAAATCAACAGTCCTTTTCTTTTGAGAATTATACGTTTGGTTGATCAAGAATACGCACACGGCACTCCGAATGTAAAGGCATTCGAGTACATCAATGAAACTGGCTCACCTAACATAAAATAGAAGCTGGCAAGCAGTGGCGACTCAAGTATACAGACTTGGACCAAAACTGTTAGGAGAGCCAGTCAGAAGTGCAATAACGATGACATCGCTGCCACCCATGACGTCATTGTGCCCGATGCTACCGGGACAGCAAGTACGGGCTGACCACAAGCAAAAAGAACTAACGTTAATAAAGACGGCCATCACAACGATGGCTGGATCACACCCGTGAGACCGGCGAGTAGTACTCTGGGCTATCAGCTGGAATAGAGCAGCCTGAGGTCCTGCGAGAAGCTGATCTCGAGCCGCCGTATTTATAGTTTGGTGAGATTAACAGCGTCGAATACTGCTAAGCTATTGCGGATAATACTGCCGCCGATAGCGCAGCTACAAGTAAAGACCAGTCTTTTAGGAACGCGGGAGGTTGACCAGTCGGTCAAGAATCGATTGGCGAAATTCCCGTATTGGGATACGTCAAAGGCTCATTTTACGCGGTGAGTACCTGAGTAAAATGAGCAGGATTCAAAGCGTCCACTTCTCGCGGATGGTCTTCTGCCACGGTGTCCCAGACGCACTACGCGGTAGAGGCTACTGGGCGGTATGCGATACATCTTCTAGGAGGTGTCCCCATGATATCTGGGCAGCAAAGGTGTGAACAAAGTCGGTAGCCTGCCTTGTTGCACGTCATAGCCACTGGTTCAGGTCCCTACGGTGTGGGTGGCGAAAACGTAGCGGAACGCATCTCCTACGAGTTGCCCAATCCTTCCGAAGCGTGGCTAAGCTATCCCACCGATACCCGGAAAAGGCCTATCCACTGCCCCAATCCGGCGGAGTTGGCTAACCACGCCTGAGCGGCGCCGAGGGTTGGAAAATTCACTGATACAATCAGCATCATCATAATGGGTCGACATCACTATTAATGACCGGAGTCATCCAATCCCGCCATGAAAGAATATCACAGATACGACATCACCGGTGGAACAGTTCGGCTTTCGTGCCGAATGACTTAAGTGGTTTCCAATTATCGTTGTTTGCGGTCTTTCTCCGGCAGTCTTAAAGCCTGACGCTAAGTAAAGATAGCGCTTGTTACACCGATTTGAGCAATGGGCTTCACAGAGCTATAGTTCACGCGCTACCCCGGCACTGGTGTTATCATTGTTTTTGAGCTTGAACGGTTATTCGAGCATGCTCACGACATGATAAAAGATACACTTGTTAAACTTTTTCATCAGTTCCTATCTTTCTTCTCTAATCGAGAATCTATAAAATAGAAACAAATCAAAATATATAAAACAAACGTTCGAGATTTCTATACTTTAATTCGTTAGTCTCTAGCTCAACTTTTGAGTAACCATGTTTCTATCATTTGTATTATACTATTACGCAAACTAATTGTAGAATTAATAGCTTGCTTTTAATTGGTTGATTTACGGGTAGTTTTATATATAATCTTGTTAAGAACTCCTATGCTCTCATATTTACACATTCAAGTTGTCAAACATGTTGCAAACTCTTATCTACTCACTTTGCCTACAGTTTCTACAAGTTCATTTTAACAACATGAATATTCGATTAGAATAAAATCACCCAACCGGCAACCCATTGTGCAGTATAGACTTAACTACAAAATCAGCATCCCCTTTCCACATTTGTACGGCCACAGCGGTCGGCCAACTCAATTAGTCGAACGCTTCAAAACGCGAATTTCTGATAATACACAGAGGTTATCTCGAGAATTTTTTCCCAACTCTAATCTCTTAGAAGTAGTATTTCCAGCAACTTACAGGTGGTCAACTGTGCCGAGAACCAATAACAAGTATTCTTTAGCGGCTTTTAATCTGGTTTGCGTAATAACCATGGCGAGCTACAGATGATGTGTGACAAAAAACACATCATCTGACCATATTTCTAGATATGCTTCGTGTTGATGGTCTTTCCTGGTTTTTCTTTCCATCAATCACTATATGTAGTGTCCGATTGCTACAAAATTAGCATTTATTGTGTAGATTGACAGATAACCGCTTGACTAGCCGAGTTCGATGACTAATGTAGCCTCTAGCAAATCTCAGTGTTGTAATTTGAGTTTAGGAGGCCAGCCGTGGAGACAACTAGTCATGCATCAGCACACGAAATTAGCATTGCTGTAAATAAGATTATCAATAAAGACCCTCAAACTTTGTCCGAGAATGGCAATAAGGATTCTCGTACCTTTATTGTCCAGCGTGACTTGTTGTGTGGTGCTATTTCACGAGTTTTGGGGGTGTCTATGCTTCCCGATGAGGTACGAAACGCTCATGAACGTGGAGTTATCCACATCCACGACTTGGATCGATCCCCTTTCCTCCCGATGCCAAACTGCTCTCTACCCGACTTTGAATTCTTACTCTCTCATGGATTTCAGCTGGGCAACGCGCGTATAACAACACCACAGTCGGTCAGTGTCGCTACTACCCTATTGGTACAGTTGATTGGAGCAATCAGCGGCGAACAATATGGCGGGATTTCGATCCATGAGATCGATAAACTGCTTGAACCGTATGCTGAGAAGACCTTCCGGAAGAATGTAGCGTTATATGAAGAAGTCATCAAAGACAGAGACAATGTTACAAGTGCCGCAATCAAAAAGACCTCTAAGGATATATATGATGCCATACAGGCTTTTGAATATCAAATTAATACCTTGACCACCGCCGCAGCGCAAACTCCCTTTATTTCAGTGTCGTTTGGTCTAGGAACAAGTTGGCTTTGTAAACAGATACAGTCTTCATTGTTAGATGTTCGAAAAAAAGGGATGGATGGAAAAACGGCAATTTTTCCGAAGTTACTGTATTTGATTGATAACGGGGTTAACCATAGTCCAGGAGATCCGAATTATGATGTAAAGAAAAAAGCAATGGAATGTTCAAGAGAACGTATATATCCGGACATGATTTCCGTTCCTCGCTTGCGCGATCTAAAAGATGGACAGACTATAACACCGATGGGGTGTCGTTCTTCTCTTCACCCATGGCAGGACCTGGATGGACGATATGTGGTTACG
>NZ_QFRA01000074.1 GCF_003243515.1 Corynebacterium kroppenstedtii | reverse complement strand
AACCCGACGCACAGGCCCAGAAAAAATCTGGCCACCACCATAATCAACAACCAGCCGTGCACCCGGCCTAGTCAACCCGTCAAGCCTAGAATGATCACCCGACACCACCAACTCCAAAGTGGACAAACCATTCCACTTCAACGACAACTTCAACGACTCAAAAAAATTGATAGGCGCCACACGGCGATAATCCGGCGTAAACAACGTTACATGCGGAACAAGACCAGCCATCAACCATTCACCAAGCCCTCAAAAACCTGTACTGCACCGACACAACAATGGCACCCAAACCAACCATCTCAATATTCACACTCTTCGAACCACCCGGAGGAATAGGCGCAAACTCCCACTCCGTCAAACGATCCATCACATCCTCAAACCCATCCAACAACGCAGACTGCTTACGAGGATCCGTATCAATAGTGATCCAATCATACTCCTCGACAGGCCAATCCGAAGACACACGCAAACCATCAATCTGCACAGACCACGACTCCAGGGGGCCCTCCACACGAATCACAGGCCACGCCGGCACATCACCCCTATTAGACAAGTTATCCCAACCCGAACCCACACCAGGCGTCAACACCACAGGAAACGCTGTACCCTTCTTGCCGACAGGGCCGCCACCCAACCAATCCTGCAACTTCGCGTTACTGAAACGAAACTTCTGCTCATCCCCATACCAAAACGGGTCATAAGCCGTCAAATGCAACAGATAACGCGCATAACCCCTGTTCACCGGATCAACCGTAAACGTGTCATCAGCCGAATCAAACCGGCATTTTAGCACACGCTCTTTGCCGGCAGGAGTCTTCACCGACAGTTCGCCCTCCTCCCCGGGAGGAAACGCAGACCAAAACTCGTCATACGCTTTCAAAAAACCGTCACGAAACCCGCCCACCGGATCCGGATCCACACCCGACACCAGCACCGGTAGCGTCACCTCGCGAGGCTTCACATTAAACCCGCGCCACTCCGAGCCGTGCACCCCAACATGAGTTTGAGAAAAATGCTCAACCTCGGGAACACCCAAACCGCGCAACGAATCATTCAACAACATCACCGGAGACGACCCCGTATAATCCGTCAAATGAAGCACACGCTCCGGATCATTACCAATAGACGGCAACATAGACCAGGTAACAGTCAAACCAGAACGATCAGACGGGTCAGGAAGAAACATGAACCACACCCCCAATCACACGTAAGCCAAAGCGTTCAAAGCGTC
>NZ_QFRA01000018.1 GCF_003243515.1 Corynebacterium kroppenstedtii | reverse complement strand
AGTCTTTGCGCAGGAAAGTTGTGTCTCCCAAGGTGGCAGACATCAAAATAAATTGTGTCGATGGAAGTTCAAGGAGTGGAACTTGCCATGCCCACCCTCGCTGGGGATCAGAATAGTAATGGAACTCATCCATCACTACCTGGTCTATCTCAGCATTAGGACCATCGCGTAAAGCAATATTGGCTACGATTTCGGCGGTTGCACAAATAATCGGAGCTTTGCCATTGACAGTGGCATCTCCTGTCATCATCCCGACATTTTTCGCGCCAAAGGCGTCGCACAGGGCAAAGAATTTTTCATTGACCAGCGCTTTAATTGGTGCTGTATAGAATGTTCGCCTGTTATGCGCGAGGGCGAAGAAATGCGCATATAAGGCGACAAGCGATTTTCCAGAACCGGTGGGTGTTGCGACGATGACATTATCACCGGCTTCTGTTCCGAGGATTGCTTCTTCTTGGGCAGGGAAGGGGGCAATTCCTCGCGAGCGAACCCAGCTTCGAAATGAATCAGAAATTGCTTCGTCGTATAAGGATTCGGGGACGTCAGCAAGGTCGGGAAGATAACTAGCTAGGTTCACGGCTCTATCCTAATCGTCTCGTCTAGGCTTCGTCTGAGTCATCGCCTCCATCGGAGTGTGGCCGACGGTCGCCGCCATTGTCGTCATCGTCATTAGAACGGGGAGTATCCGACTCGTCCCAGGCCTCCGTACCGTCATCCCCGGCATCGATATCTTGAGTGTCTTTATCGCGGTTAACCTGCGCGAGGAACTTTTCTAGTTCTGCTCCGATTTCATCCCCAGTGGGTACTTCACCATCAGAGCTGAGCAGACCCCGGTCATGGCGCTCTCTATACCGTGCGGTTTCTTGGTCATACTGGGCTTCGAGAGCATGGACGACGGCAGCTATCTCACCCGACTCCTCAACCTGCTCTTCGAGTTCGCGCTCAGCCTTTTCTGATTCCCGCTCCAATGCTTGCAAGGGGATAGAAACACCTGCTGTTTCTTCCACGGCTTGGAGCAGTTTGACCACTGCAGAGGGGTATTTTGAGGCGGCAATGTAGTGTGGAACATGGGCCGTAAACCCTGCCGTCTCAATACCTTCTTTGGCCATTTTCATCTCGAGCTCGAGCTGAGCAGACCCCGGTACGGTAATACGCCCGTCAAAGCGGGGATACCGGAGCGGGTCCGATTTGTATGAGCCATGTTGGGTCACGATAAGAGGACGGGTATGGGGAACCGGCATCGGAGCGGAATAAAGGCTCACCGCTTTTGTCACCTTAAAACGTTTAGATAGGTCGGTGACGGCGTCAGTAAACGCACTCCACCTTAAATCGGGTTCCGGCCCGGATAAAAGAAGGAACGGAATTCCTGAATTATCACGCACAACGTCTAAAGAGAGTTCTGTCTTTTCGGCAGGTGCTAACTCATTGTCGACGATATGCACGGCAGGACGCCGTGAGCGATAATCAATAAGCAGATCGTTATTAAATGTCGCTAATGGGGCATGTTCCAAGGCTGCTTTGATGTGCTCCCCTGCGTTATCAATAGCCTGGCCAGCGTCAGCATAGCCTTGGAGCGCTACGACGAGTGATAGGCCGTTACTAGCGTCGGATTGTGTTTCCGGCTCAGGATATTCAAGCTCGTACATCGTTTCATCATTGTCCATTGTCATTATTAGTCCTCGATATCATTTGTTGATTTTGTCGTTTAATTGGTCGTTATTTAAAAGGGTCGATATTAACGCGACACTACCCGCAACGCCATGATAAGTAGTGGTATTCCACGAATTTAGCCCCGTCATGCCTGTTTCCGTGTATCGTCACGTATTGCTCCGTATCGACACTAGTTCACAATAATAGTGATGGGAGCGATATCTTCCAGTGCTCTGTGGGAGGTCGCGACCGGTGGTGCTCTACCGGTTATTCACAGGGTAATAGTTATCCACAGCGTGCGCAGTTTTACCCTCGTCTCGGCGGTAATGGTGCGACATTAATTGCCAAACTAGCGGCCATGACAGATTGCCATTCCTCGTGTAGCACCGGTATGTCCGATGTGTTTTCCATTTTTGCCCGCCCCCACCCATCCTCTGCCACCGTCGGCGCGGTTCTAGGAGCGTTGCCACGAATCCTCGGAGAGAACTCAACCAACAAAAACCTGATCCTGATTGGTGACTCCCACTGTGAAAACTGTGGTGCTCCCAAGACATCCACTGGCCAGAGAGAATCTTCGTCAGAACAATTGTCTAGCGGAGCGTGTGTACTCGCCACTCCAGTCGATAACGCAGATAGCTTCGACCGTGCGCTGGGCTCCCTTGACATCCCACTCTCGTCAGGATGTTGGTTAATTATCGACGAACCTGGCGCCGTCGATCTTGTGGCGTCGATGATGAAGGGGGTCCAATCCGGGATGTCCCATGATGATCATCGACGACGGACGACGACCACGGGAGCAGCGAACGTCAAGCTGCCCGGCGCGACATTCACGTCTCCTCACGTCACAAAGCACGTCGGCGACGATGGTCCCGGCGCAACGGTGACTGTCGATGATCACACTGAAAACGGATCTGCGGACACGATCCGAGCCATCAACACGATTATGTCGACTTTGTGGGCGAAAGGCGTCGAGGTCACCGCACTCGTTGGCGTTGATACGCTCCGGGCGGGACAGCCATTTGCCGTGATGCCTTTCGACGGAGGCGGCTTTTACGACACTGGGAGCGTTGGCCACGGCGAAGCTCTGAAAAGCTGGTTCTCTGACCGCTGTGCTAGTACAGATCCGTCGTTACCGAACACTGACGCGGCCAGCATTTTTGACGCAGACGAATCGGTGCTCCCGTTTCCGCCCGAGGCGGGCAATGAAATTGCTGCAGAGGCGCAGCTCAGCGATATCTACATTCGCGAATTCATTAGTCACTTCAACCGATGGTGCCGAATTCGACTCCGATCTGAACATGGATAGTGAATCTCCCAGGGGCGAATACACCGCTTGTCCATGGGAGACCGGAAGTCGTTTCAACACGGCTTTCGGTAGCGACGAGTGTCTAGACAGTAGTGCGCTGATTTCACTATGTCTTGATAGCTTTCGAGATTTCATCACTCTCATCGGCGAGATAGCCGACGATATTGCTGCCAGTGCATCATCAGAAGGAAAGCAACCCGACTTTAGTGATCCCGTTGTCGCTCAACGTTGGATTCGAGCTCTCAATACTGGCAGTTTGCGGGACATCAGCCATGGTCTTCGCTATTCGCCACTACGGCGCACCCTTCGAGATATTTTCTTGAGTGCAGCCCAGGCCTTCCCATCCCAGTCGCGTTCATTTGCCCTGTGTATGTGGGGGATCATGGATCGGAATGAACATGAATCCTTGGCAGGGGTGGCTTATCGTCGCGCTTTACAGGAACAGAAATTCGACGAGGGAGCGTCGTTGCCCTATTCGCTCCTCGCTCTTCATCGAGGACAGAAAACCGATTCAGGTATCGCGCTGTTGACCGCTATGAGCGTCGAATCGCTTGATGATCTCGTGACCACCGTTAACGCCCTCGACGCCCGTGGTGTCGATGTCACGAGTGAACGAAAAGTGATAGGCACGCTCCTCGGAGCAATCGATTTCGACGCCATCATCGACGAATTTCATAAGTTCCGCTTCGAGCCATGGGCATCAACACTGTCTGAGGGTGTACAAGCAGCTCGGCGTTTACAGCGGTGGGGCCACGATCTCGTCGAAGACAACGCAAAGGTTAGGAGAGAGTGACGCGGCCGCATGGCCTGTGCACTACGCAACGCGCCGTCTCGGGATAGCGCGCTCCCTACGACGTCGTCTTGGGCAAAGAGTGCGCACGATCTCCGAGGGATTGAGCGAAGTCCCACGCTGTAGACACAATGGTCTCGAGGTCAGTATGCGTCGGACTCCACCCGAGTTCGTGACGAGCCTTGTCGCTGGACGCAATAAGAATCGCGGGGTCGCCGGCCCGTCGGAGGGCAGTCTTCGCGGGAATCGGATGGCCAGTCACTTTTCGACACATCTCGATGACTTCACGGACCGAATACCCGTCGCCGGATCCCAGATTGTAAATCCTGTGCTGACCGGGCTTGTTGGTTTGAAGCGACAGGAGGTGCGCGTCGGCAAGATCTTTGACGTGAATATAGTCCCGGACGCACGTGCCATCCTTCGTCGGCCAGTCGTCGCCAAAAATCTTCACTCCATCGCGGTGGCCTAGAGCTACTTGAAGAATGATGGGAATGATGTGGGTTTCGACGGGGCGGTTTTCGCCTTGACCGTGGTAGGCTCCGGCGACATTGAAGTAGCGTAGCGATGTTGCTCCCAAGCCGAAAGCGTGTGCGTACGACGTGATCATGTGATCGATGGCGAGCTTCGTCGCACCGTACGGGTTCGTCGGCCGCGTGGGGAGCTCTTCAGTAATGGGAACTATCTCCGGTTCTCCATATGTGGCCGCGGTGGACGAGAAAACCAAGTTGTTCACATGAGAATGGCGCATCGCGTCCAGGAGCGTCAATGTGGTCACAACGTTGTGGTGCCAATAATCTTGAGGACTCTCAACAGATTCGCCGACGAGCGAGCGGGCGGCGAAATGTGCAACGCCATCGAAATTTTCATCAGCGAGGACATCTGCGGCGACATCGCGAACATCTCCACGGACAAAGTTTGCGCCATCGGGAATAAGATCGGTGTTTCCCGTCGTGAGATCGTCAATAACGGTGACGGAATGGCCCTGTTCAAGGAGTACTTTGGCGACGGTGCCGCCAACGTATCCTGCGCCGCCTGTTACGAGAATCTTCATATTGTCTTTCACCTTTCATATGTGGTGGTTACTCTCGGCCTGTTGATTTGTATCTACGGAGCACCCAGTTTTCACACGACGTACCAGCGGCTAGGCCCATCCGTGTATTCACTGCAAGGGGAACGGGGTGAGGTTCAGTCGCCGTCGTCGGGTGCCGTGTGGCGTGGGTCCTCAGTCTAGCCCTCATATGAATGGCACATGCTTCCGACAAAACTGAGAAGTCGCTGATGTTACTCACAACACGAGGAGGACAACTCTTTAAACACTTTACCCCCTAAAAAGGCTGAGAAAAGGGCGCGAAAACTGGCCTTTTACGCCACATTGTTAACACGTGCCCCACTAATCGCGTGGTTATGTGATCATTTTCATTTCCGTCTGAAGGAGTGCGAAATAATGGGGAGGCACAGGGCAGAAAATATTGACTTAACCGCAAGTAAGCTTTACCTTCACATCAGGATAGATGCGTAACCTTGGCTGTCATTTGCACGACTGAGCATCGGAAGTGATAGCCATGGAACGCTACCTCTTGATGCACCAGCGTTCCCTAACGACGCCCGCCCTTACACCGGATTGGTTAACGGGGCATCGTTGTGATCGCAGCGCCGGGCGAGTTCGAAATGCCCCCTCGATTAACTGGAGAGTTCATGCTTCCCACCGGAGACCACTCCGAGACCCACGCACCCAGTGGCTCACGCAACACGAGTAAGAAAAAGCATGGTCGTACCGCGGCTCGTGCTCTCGTTGCCTCCTTGTCAACGGTGTCTCTCATTGGGATGGGTTCAGCTGCTGCCCCTGCTGCGTCGGCAGTTGATTTGTCTTCGTTGAGTGACGCGATCAATGACTTGGGATTCCCGGGATCGCCTGATCTTGGCCGATTCCTCAATAGTGGTGGGGGAGATGAGCAAGCCCAATCACCGACACTGACTCTCGATAAAGATAAAGACATCAGTGGTGGCGATACCCTCAAAGCGACGGGTAAGGGTTACAAGCCTGGCGAATCTATCTACGTCACTCAGACAATTGAAAAGCCCGCGTCCGGATATCCAAAGACTTATGGCAAAGCGGTCAAAGTAAAAGCCGATGACCAGGGTAATTTCACGACCGACTTGACCGTCGATACCAAGTTTAGGGACGTCGACTGCACCACCACCCAGTGCTATGTCGCGTCATTCACCGCATTCCCGAAGCTTTTCGACCGCTCCCAGGATGCGTGGACACCCATTAGCTTCCGTAACGGAAGCCCAGTCACTGTTGACACCGAGGGCGGTCACTACGGCAATGGTGGCAGCGACAACAAACACTCTGGCCAGAATGATGGCGGCAATTCCCAGCCAAACTCCGGCTCCCTGGGCAGCACATCAAGCAGTGGAGCAACTGTCTCAGTAAATAAAACCACTGATCTCAATCCGAGCGGAGATACTGTTCGAGTTGAAGGTAAAGGGTTTAAAACGGATGGGCCTGGCATTTATGTAGGCATCGCCCAGGATGACCAGTTCAGCACCACTAATCCTGACGCCTTTGGCCCCGATACGAAGTGGGTCTCGAAGAGCAAGGGGAATCTGAACGACGATGGTTCGTTCTCCATCGATTTGCCCGTCAGCTCGACCTTCGGTAACGCGAACTGTAAAGACAACCACTGCTCGATCTTTACACTTGCTGCACATGGATCTTCGGATAGGAGCCAGGACACAGCAACGCCTGTCTCCTTCAAAGGTGGGGTAGCAAAGAAGGAAGACGGAGCTGTGACGCCCCCTGCTACCTCCGGCGACGGGGCAGCATCGGGCGGAAATGACAACGGTCAGGCCGCTCCCGCAGTGAACCCAGGTGGGAAAGGACAGTCTAACAACGGAAACTCGGGTTCTGCTGCTCCTCAGGGAGGAGCGCCTGCTCAACCGGCACCGGCACCTACCGGGGCACATTCCTCGAGTGGCGCGGCAGTCACCTTGTCGAAGACTCAGAACCTTAACCCGAGTGGAGACACGATCCGGGTTAGTGGTCAAGGGTTCAAGACCAGCGGCAATGGTGTCTACGTCGGGATTGCTCAGCAGAATCAATTCAGTACGACCAATGCTGATGTCTTTGGCCCCGGGACGGTCTGGGTCTCCAACCAAAAAGGCAACCTCAATTCTGATGGATCATTCTCTGTTGACCTTCCCGTGTCAGCCACATTCGGAAGCGCGAATTGCCTGACCAACGCGTGCGCGGTGTACACCTTCGCCGCACATGGGTCGAGCGACCGTAGCCAAGATACGGCTACACCGGTCAGCTTTGCTGGTGGAGTTGCTGCATCAAGCGCACAGCAAGCAGCACGGTCGGTTGCCTCGGGTGTTAGCCGGAGTGGCGGCTCGGGTTCAGGTAGCTCGAGCGGCGGATATGGCGTCAGCCAAGCTTCGGGTGCAAGTGGCACGTCCGGTCAGTCACGCAGTGGAGCGCGAGTTTCGGTATCACGAACCACTATTTCGCCGACCGGAAAAACTCCTGTCACAGTGACCGGTCAAGGTTTCAAGACTGGCGGAAACGGCGTTTATGTTGGGGTTGCCGAAAAGTCGAAGTTCTCGTTCACGGATGCCTCTGTCTTCGGAGCGACTAACTGGGTGCGGCCACAACAGATTTCGTCAAACGGATCGTTCAGCACCACGCTGAACATCGAGCCCATCTTTGATGGCGGTAATTGTATTAAGAACCAGTGCGCTATCTTCACCTTTGCAGCACACGGTTCGACGGACCGCAGCCAAGACACGGTGACAGACATTACGGTTACCGGTACTCAGCAGGAAAAAGCGTCCGCGGTGAAGGCGGCCGAGAAGAAGGCTGAGGAAAAGAAGAAGGCAGAAGAAGGGCGGAAGAAAGCCCGCGAAGCCAAGAAGAAGAACAAGAACTCTCAGAGTTCTAAAGATTCCGACGGTAACCAGGCCATCGACTCCGAGAACACCAGTTCAGATCACGGATGGCTTTACGGAATTATCATCGGCATCCTTGGCACACTCGCCATCGTGTTTGCTGCACTATTCTGCATCGAAAAGCGGAGGAACGCCGCAGCCCACCAGCCGCATTCATCGAATGATGACAGTGCAGACAACGAATAGCTAACCCGCCGTCCATGGGATCATCCCATGGATAGCAGCAGCTTGTGTCTTAGCCCCATCTCATGGTTTGTACCGTGAGGTGGGGTTCAGTTATAACAGCCAGCGCCAGCCACATCGCAACAGTGATGCTCCCAGCAATCACGAGCCGTGCCAAACACCGACCGTGCGCGATAGTTGGGGGAGAAACTTATTGTGTTTTTCTCAGCGGGACAATGATGGGGGCGTCGTCCGGCCCGCGAAAAACTTGCATCGGACAGCCGTAAATTTTGCTCAGCAACTCGGGCTGTAATACTCCATCGGGTTTTCCGGACACAGCAACCCGGCCGTGGTCAAGCACAATGATTCGATCACTCCACGCTGCGGCGAGAGATAAATCGTGGAGAACGATCCCCACTGCGGCACCGTTCTTAGCCCGGTGTCGGCAAATCTTCATGACATCTTCTTGATGGCGAATATCGAGGGCAGCAGTTGGTTCATCAAGGAGGATTAACGGAGTGTTTTGAGTAAGAACTCGAGCAAGAGAGACTCGAGCTTTCTCACCACCAGAGAGGTGATGAAACTCGCGGGAAAGAAACTCGCGGGAAAGAAACTCGCGTACGCCAGTCTCTTCGATCGCGGTATCCATCGCCTCAGCTGCCTCGTCGGCAGTCTCAGTTTTGGCCCAGGGCGCGCGCCCCATCGCAATAGTCTCGCCGGCGGTAAAGGAAAAACCGACGGTGTTCGATTGCGTCAATACCGACCTCAGTCGGGCTAAATCAGGCGCAGATGTCGTCGATACGTTGTGGTCTCCTATCCGGACCGCTCCTGAATCAGGAGTGAGATCGCCGGCAGCGACGCCCAATAATGTTGATTTACCAGCACCATTCGGCCCGACGATGGCGACAACTTCTCCTTGGCTGATCGATACATTAACTGCATCAAGAACGACGCGTGATCCTCGGCGTAGGGACACTGAGTCAAGAGATAGCATGGACAACCTTCCTAACGGATCGTTCTTTGTCGCGGACGCTAGCGCCATGCACCAGAGTGGCCACGAGAACGTCGGAGTAGGTAGAAGAACACTGGGCCACCAATAAGCGCTGTCAGCATCCCGAGAGGGAGGTCAGCGCCGCGAATAGCCGTCCGGGCGACGACGTCGGCAATGGTTAGTGTTAGCGCACCGCCCAATGCCGAGGCCGGTATAAGAATGCGGTGGCCGGGCCCGACGATGAGCCGGAGAGTGTGGGGGACAACAAGTCCCACAAATGAAATGATGCCGGTGAAGGCCACACCTACCGCAACGAGCAGGGAGACAATAACGACGATCGACGCGCGAAGACGCTCAACATTGACACCTAGGTGGTGAGCCTGACTCTCGCCCAAGGAGAGCAGATCAAGCGGTTTAGCCAAAGTCCAGGCCAGAAGACTGACCGGAATAGTGACGATGCAGATGATTCCTGCTGCGGTCCATGATGAGCCAGCAATAGACCCCATTTGCCAAAACACGATCTGATCGCGAGCTGCATTATCCGCAATAAAGGTAAGGAACGCGATAATACCGCCGGCCATGGCATTGGTTGCGACACCCGTCAGAATGAGAGTGACAACTTCGCTTCGGCCATTCCGTCGGGACGCGAAGTATATAAACGCGGTAGTACACAAGCCCGCAATGAAAGCCGCGAGCGTGACCATCCACGGACCGAGCCCCTGGTGAGCTGCGGTTGTCGATGCCCCCAAAGCGATGGCTGTGGAGGCCCCGACGGCTGCTCCGGAGGACACACCGATGATGCCCGGCTCAGCCAGCGGATTAGAAAACACGCCTTGCAGAAGAACGCCCGATACTCCTAGTCCTGCGCCCACAATGGCTCCGACGATGATTCGAGGGAAGCGGACGTACCATAAGGCGGCTTCGGCATTAGCGTGATCGGGGCCGTCTAACCAGGATATTCTCATGGAGTGGAGCAATGACCCCAGCACTTGAGTGGGGGTTGTCTCCACTTGTCCGGCGGTGGCTGACCACACCAGGCTGATGGCGAGGAGAGCGATAATCGTCGGGAAGAAGATGACGGTCGCTACAACTCGCGTTTGATGGAACGACTGTGTGCGTGAGCGTTTCATCATGACTGACGCTCCAAGGCCTCAGGCGTAGCGTTCGAGGACGGCGCAGCTGACGATGGCGACTTCGAATCGCCATACAAAGCCTGAGCCATTGCTGTGATCACATTGCCCGCGTCAGGGCCGAACGATAACAGGTGAGAGTCGGGAACAGTCAGCACGCTATTACGGGCCCCGGCAGGAGTCTGATCAAAACCAGGGAGTTTATGGAGGCCATCCAAGCCTCCAATGGACTCAAGCCCTTCCTTCATCACGATGATCGTATCGGGTGCAGCCTTGACCAATGCTTCTGATGTCAGGTTAGTAAAGGCCTTATCTAACCCGAGCCCCTCACCGGCATCGACGCCACCGAGAGATTTAATGAGGTCAGGTGCCCCAGACTTTGGCCCGGCGATCATCGACACATTCGTTCCACGTAGGTACAGCATAATCATGCGACGATGATCAGACTCTGCCTCGGTAGCTTTGCTTGCAGACTCAATACCTTCCCGCACCTTCTGCGCTGCTTGGTTGCCAGCATCCTCGTCGCCTAAGGCACGCCCGATCTCCTTCATAAGGTTGTCCGCGTTATCAAGGTTCCTGTCTCGATCGGTACGCACAACTGTGATCCCGGACTTTTCCAATTGACGGAAAACGGATTGCGGCCCGATTGTTCCGTCGGTGAAAATGACGTCGGGATTGAGATCAAGAACGGCCTCCGCATTAATAGAGTGCCCACCCGGCGTTACTAAGGGCAGCGTCTGAGCCGACGGAAAATCAGTGGAGATATCTCTTCCGACGAGTTTATCGCCCATGCCCATGGACCACAGAGATGCTGCCATAGCCCCGGATCGGTCGAGGCCGAGAATGCGATCGGCTTTTTTCACCGTGACTTTCTTGCCTTGCGACGTCGTTTCCGCAGGAAGATTCGGCTTAATCTGGGCAAGGATTTGGGGATCACCAGTGTTCAATGACGCATTGACGAGTCCTTCCGCATGGACCGGGTGAGCCGAACTATCCGACTGACTGAACGACGATTCTCCGTCGCGTGACGGGACGTCGCACGCGGTGGTTGTTAAACCAATGACGAGCATGGCGCCCACGAGCATGGTTAGGGGTTTGAAGGGGTGGCGGCCAGCTTTACAAGGGCTGGCCGATAAGAAACCTGAGGGGTAATGCAAGGTCACAGCTTTCACGGGCAACGATCAGTACAGCGATCGTGGAAGAGTCGAACTACAGACAAAACTGGAAGCCTGAGCCTCCACGTCGAGGCTTTAGCTTACCTATAGGTGGGGTAGCGGAAAAGGCCACATCACTTATGCAGTGAGGGGGTGTTGACGTGTGCGTTAAGATGCACAGATGGTAGCCAAGTTATTTGTCTTAGCCGACGATTATACTTTTCTTGTATAAGGTTAACCACGGTACGACTTTACGAACCCTACGAGGGAGCCCTCCGCGATGAAACACAACACTCATTCCACTCGACCGGCACTAACGATGGGTATGCGGGCTGGTGCACTCGTCATCACTTTGGGGTGTGCACTCGGAGTGGCTGCGTGCTCCAATGATAACGACTCGAATAACTCGTCATCCGGTGCAGCGTTTGCCGCCAAGTCGAGTGGTCAGTCCGCCAAAGCTAGCGACACTGATGACAGTGCCAGTACGGAAGTTACCGGAACCGATGACATTGTCGTTATGAAAGTGTCGCAAGCAAAGGATCTGCGGGACGGGCAGCAAGTCACGGTAGATGTTAAGGACGCTGACCCGGACATGGGATATTACCTCGCCCTGTGTGCGAAAGAGCAAACCGGAGATGTTCCTGATTGTCTGGGGGCTCACGGGGATCCGAATGCACAAAAGTGGATCTCGAATGAAAATGAGGACGGAGCCATTCCTGATGATGGCTCGTTCAGTGAAGAGATCACCGTCAACCAGAAGAATGTCAGTACTGGTGGAGACGAGATCGACTGTAAAACCCAAGAGTGTGTCATCAAGCTGTTCGGCGACCATAGCAACGGGTTCGTCGATGTTGCGGATATTCCGGTCACTTTCCAGTGATGGATATGTGAGTTTTCCCGTAAATACGACAGTAGGGTGGGGCGCTTGATGGCACACCACCCTACTCGGTTTCTACTTCTGCTAGGCTCCACTCACTTAAGTCAGGTCAGGCCAGGTCCGGCTCGGCTGGACTAGGTCGGACTATGCCGGACTCGATTTTTTACTCGACGACGATAGCGTGGGCCAATCTGACAGGAATGGCCACTGTTTCATCACCAACCGAGACCGTGGCATTGCGGTCATTGACGACCGCGTGAATCTTCTTGCCAGGAACAATTCCGGCGTTCCGTAGGTTTGCCATCACAGCGGAATCGGTCTGGAGTACTTCGTTAAACATGAGGATCTTCGCGGTGACGAGTTCATTGCGAGCAAGATCCGTGAGTCGTTTGCCCTCCATCTGCGGTTCACTGCCATTGACCCCGAGCTGCGGAAGTCCCGGAATCGGCGTTCCGAAGGGGCTGTGAGTCGGAGCATCAAGGACATCGTAAAGACGGCGCTCAACGTCGTCACTCATGACGTGTTCCCAACGACAGGCTTCTTCGTGCACTTTCTCTTTGGGAAGCTTGAGGGTAGTAGACAGTAAACACTCTGCTAAGCGGTGTTTACGCATAACCGCGATCGCAACCTGGCGGCCTGCGTCGGTAAGTTCAAGGTGGCGGTCTTCCGCGACGCGGAGGAGTCCATCACGTTCCATGCGAGCTACCGTTTGGCTGACCGTGGGGCCTGATTGTTCCAAGCGCTCCGCGATGCGCGCGCGCAGGGGAGTGATACCTTCTTCATCCAACTCGTAAATAGTCCGGAGATACATCTCGGTGGTATCGACGAGATCCTTCATGATGGACGCCTTTCTCAAGTAGTTCGATAAACAAGACGACGGTACTAGTTTTTACTTTACCCTTAACATAAGAGCCCCGGGAAATATTTCCCCGGGGCGTTTTTACCCACTTTCGCTGACAATAAATGTGGGTACGCTAAAAGCCAGAATGCGAGATAAGCATCCCAGCACTTAAGCATAAGACCGCAACTTATCCGCACGCTCTCCTTTTCGGAGCTTCGCCATGACCTCACGTTCAATTTGGCGGACCCGCTCACGAGAGAGCCCAAACTCGCGACCAATCTGATCAAGGGTCCGGGGGACACCGTCGTCGAGACCAAAGCGGAGACGAATGACGTCTTGCTCCCTCTTCTCTAAGGTGGCCAAAACAGTTCTAATGTCGGAGTGGCGGAGAGATGCTACGACGGCTTCTTCCGCATCAGTTGCTTCGGAGTCCTCAATGAAGTCTCCCAGCGGTGCCTCTTCATCCGTTCCGACCGGCATATCCAGGCTCACCGGGTCGCGGGACTGCTTCAGAAGAAGATCGATCTTTGATTCGTCGATACCAGACTCTTCCGCGAGCTCCTCATTGGTAGCTTCCCTGCCCAAGTGCTGGTACATCTCACGCTTAATGCGGGAGAGCTTGTTCACTTGCTCGACGAGGTGGACAGGAAGGCGAATTGTTCGGGACTGGTCGGCCATCCCGCGCGTAATGGCTTGTCGAATCCACCATGTCGCGTACGTCGAAAACTTAAAGCCCTTGGTGTAATCGAACTTTTCGACGGCGCGAATGAGGCCCAAGTTCCCCTCTTGAATGAGGTCGAGGAGAGGCATTCCACGCCCCGTGTAGCGCTTTGCTAATGAGACGACGAGTCGGAGGTTGGCCTCCAAAAGGTGAGCTCGTGCAGCGCGCCCGTCTTTAGCGATAGCCTTGAGATCCCGCTTCTTCGACGGAGTGAACTGTTCGTCAGATTCAAGGAGATGTTGTGCGTAGAGGCCAGCTTCAATCCGTTGCGAAAGCTCGACTTCGTCTTCCGCGTTAAGAAGTGCGGTACGGCCAATTCCGTTGAGATAAACCCGAACTAAATCAGCTGAAGGATTTTCATTGTTGTTGGCCCGCCGGCCAGGATCACCATTAACTTCGGTTGTCGTACTGACGTGCGCTTCGTCCATGTGCTGGCTCCTTAACTGCGCTCGGTGTCGCGATAGCGGTGCAATGTGACGGCCGGTTGAGACGGGGTGGGGATGTCGACGTATATTGTCGAACGCCACCTGATTGACGTCCCTACAGAATGCCGAGCTGTCACGATCGCATTCAGTTAGTCCAACGCATGGGTCGGTGAAAAGGTTCCATAAGCAGTTTTTCGCGTGGCTCTTGGTCCACCGTTGGGGGCGGATAGGCATCGTGTGTGACGGGGTTTGAAGTCACATGAGTGTGATTTACGTCCGCAAAAGTGCTGGTAAATGCTCTATACGCCAGAATTGACTCCCCCGCTTCCGCCTACCCCTAATTTGGGGTTGCCGGCGTGACTGGGCTTCCATGGTGATTAACCGACTACGAGCGATCTCCACTCGGAATATTGACGAGAACGGTAAACGGGCCATCATTGACCGACTCGACGGCCATATAGGCGCCGAACACTCCCGTATCGACGCTAAGCCCACGGTCGCGAAGCTCCTCTACGCATGTGTTGAAGATGGGTTCAGCCTCGGCTGGTTTCGCCGCAGCAGACCACGACGGGCGTCGGCCATGGGAAGTATCACCCATCAAGGTGAACTGTGACACAACAAGCATGGGCGCATTGACGTCGAGCGCAGAGACCTCAGTGGGGCGCCCGTCAGCCGTCGAACCCTCAAAGATCCGCAGCCGAGCCAGCTTTTCTGACATAGCTCGGGCTGTGGCTGAGGTATCTCCGGTGGCTACCCCAATAAGAACAAGGAGTCCTCCCACATCCGAGTCTGGGATGGATCCAACCACTGAATCATAAACAACAATGGACGCGGAACGAACACGCGTGACTACGGCTTTCATTCAAGATCTCCAGGTATAACAAGCCCGTGGCGAATGGCGTCGACAAGAATAGGGAGAAATTGGTCGGCCAGGTTCTGGGCTTCTGTAGTAGGGGTAACGAGTTCGGCAATCTCGCACACATCGCGCGCCGACAATCCATTCGAATTTAAACCGCGGAGGATGCGCAGGACGTCGTCATCGATCTCGTGGGAGAAACGTGGCCCGTCGGTCCTCGTGACTCGCGTGACGACGTCGGTAAACGTGGAGTCCGCCTCCGGCTCGGCGAGAGAAACTTTTTCCAGGGCTAGACCGGGCCTGACACTAAACCGACTGTCCAGGATCTCGTCGGGAGTACGAGCATCAAGCCAAGCACAGCGTCGGAAATACTCCTCAATCTCCGGGCCGAGAGGGCCAGTGTACGGCTGAGTGAATTCCTCACACACAACCTCAGAGTTTTTCTCAGGATCAATCGGAGTCATCGCGATAAAACCAATACCGATTCCTGTCACGCCGGCCTGATCCATATAGTCAATCCAAGCCTCTGATTGCGATCGGCCGAGCTCACTGCGAGGATCGAGAGACTCGTCCTTAATCCACGTGCCCACATAATGTAGGGGATCGACGCAATCACGCTCCAACACCCATGCACGATAACCATGGTCCGGAATCCACGACGCTACCCGTGCTTGCCAGGCCTGGTCATCTGAGTGGATCCACGCGCCCAACACACATGCCTGACCATGAGCGGCCAGGTGCTCCGGAATGCCGCGAACGAGCTTAGCGGTGGCGCCGTCGAGCTCCATTCCAGAATCGCGATAGACGTGGCGCAACGTTGGTGGTCCCACCACAAAAGGCGGATTCGCGATGATGCGATCGAATGTCTGGTTACGGACGGGGTCGAACCACGAGCCCTGTTTGAACTCCACCTTCGTACGTGACTCGGCGGTCGAAACAACGTCGGCCGCAGCGCACGTAGCTTCAGCGAAGAGGAGAGCGCGCGGGCTGACGTCCGTTGCCGTCACCGAGTCGACTTGTCCCCACTGGCCCATAATTTGGACACCGGACCCGGTCCCTAAATCTAAAACTGAGCCGGCGCGGGACGTACCCGTTGCCTGAAGAAGTGACCGCGACGCAGCACCCACGCCCACGACGTGGTCGGGACCGGCCGAATGATCAACCATCGAGGCGTCGGCATCGCTAAAAACGAGGAAGTCAGAGCTTTCCGACGAGCCGACGTGCAGAGGGCGGATATCAATTGCAATGCGAAAATGCTCTGGATCTGTATCGGGTTCGCCGACGATAACGCCGGCAGAGAGAGCGTCGGCGAAGAAACTGTCGACGAAAGTGTCGACGAACATGTCGCGCGGTTGTGGTTCGCGAAGAATGAGTAACCGTACCGCGCGGGCGAGGCGGCGATCATGCTCATTCGGGGTTTGATGCTCAAAGCGATTGCAGGCGAAAGCAACAGCGGCGGGTTCGTGCCGATCCAAGGCTGCCAGACCATCATCGCCGAGAACACGGTGCAAGCCCGACGACGAATAGCCGAGTTCTTTCAGCCGTTTCGCGAGGGATGTGGCGTAGCGCGGCAGTTCGGAGATATCAGGTAGCGTGCTCACCATTGTGGTCTGTTCTCCAACCTTTCATCAGAGCGTGAAGCACCTAAAGCACATGAAGCGCTAACGGTGCGAGCGGATTACATATGAGCACTTAAAGTGCGGGTAGATCAGAAAAAACTTAAGTGAAAATCCTAAGTGAAGAAACGTGGATATCGCACGCTGCGCTGGACGATTACATGGTCGTGTTGGGATCAGCGTTACTCTGCTCGGTCTCGCCAGGGTCAACATCTACCGTCGTTGTCCTTGAATCAACGGCTGCCCCTGATTCATCGGAGTCACGTGATGCAGCTTGTTCGCTTCCCGCGACCAACTCACGGGCGCGTTCTCCGTCGACAAGACCGTTAAATGCGTAATAGGTGTCCCTATTCACCGCAGGCTTATACACCTGTGGCTTCCTCGGATCGTGAGTTTCACCCACGGCATTAGCTATCACGACCGCGATCCATGGAAGAGGGACAGAGATCACAGTAAAAATGGCCGCCAACACCAAGTTGTGCAACAGCATGTATGCCAACGCGGCGAGCAAGAGGAACGGGATACGCGATCCCTGCAAGACAGCATACTCACGCCGCCTACGGTGCCAATCCTCAACTGGCGACCTCTGGGCGTCGGTAATAAGTGCGACGTGCTTGCGTCGGTGGAACATACTCCCCACCGTAGCCCCTCGACTGCGATCACGAAGCGTTAGCGGTAGGGTAGATAGCTCCTAACCGGCAATCTGGATTCCCGGACCTCACATGGGGTGGCTCGGGACTCTCCACCTGACTTGACGTATAAGGCATGATTGAACCGTGACAACACCGCAGACAACCACGATTGAACGCACCAAGACCGAAGAGCAAACAACTGATTCGGACACACCAAAGTACTTTCACTACGTGAAGAAGAATCAGATAGTGGAATCAGCTGTGAATGGTAACTACGTGGTGGCATTGTGTGGGGAAACTTTTCCCGTCACCAAGCAAGCCAAGCCGGGCTCGCCGGTGTGCCCGGAATGTGAGCGCATTTATCGGGGGCTGCGCCGACGGTGAAACTCCGCGAATGGCAGCAAGCTGCGCTCTCCCAGTACTTTGACGCAGATCCGGACGATTTTCTAGCAGTAGCAACGCCGGGAGCAGGCAAAACAACCTTCGCACTGACCCTTGCTCGGCGCCTCCTTGATAGGAGAGCTGTCAACCGCATCATCGTGGTTGTTCCCACGGAGCACTTGAAACATCAGTGGGCCGACGCCGCTTCGCGGATGGGGATTGCGCTGGATGCCAACTTCACGAACTCGGCGGGGACCCTCAACCCTGTTTTCGACGGGATGGTGGTCACTTACGCTCAGGTTTCGATGCACCCGTTTAAACACAACTCCTTGGCGACGAGGACAAAGTCCCTGGTCATCATGGACGAGATCCACCATGGCGGAGATGCGAAGAGTTGGGGCGACGGAATCCGCTATGCCTACTCCGATTCCGCGAAGCGCCTCGAGCTGACGGGTACGCCATTTCGTTCCGACGATGCTCCCATCCCGTTTGTGCGGTATATCGAAGACGGAGAAGGCCGCCAGGTATCCCGGGCGGATTACACCTACGGATACTCCCACGCCTTGCGGGACGGTGTCGTGCGTCCCGTCGTGTTCATGGCGTATTCCGGGGAAGCGCGGTGGCGAGATAGTGCAGGGGAGGAGTTTGCAGCCAGGCTAGGCGAACCCCTCAGCGCCGAGCACACGGCCAAGGCGTGGAAAACTGCTCTTGACCCTAAGGGGCAATGGATTCCATCGGTTCTGCGTGCCGCCGATATCCGTCTCAAAGAGTACCGACGTGCCATTC
This sequence comes from Corynebacterium kroppenstedtii, assembly GCF_003243515.1. Classification (GTDB taxonomy): domain Bacteria; phylum Actinomycetota; class Actinomycetes; order Mycobacteriales; family Mycobacteriaceae; genus Corynebacterium; species Corynebacterium kroppenstedtii_B. Next base: position 19,983 of record NZ_QFRA01000018.1, on the reverse strand, counting down.
CCGACGCTGGAGGGCTCGTCATAGCCACGGACACAAAGACGGCGCGTGCCTACGCGAAGATTCTTGAGCGCTTGTCGGGAGAACCGGTGACTGTTGTTCTGTCTGACGAGCCCGGATCCTCTCGTAAAATCGAAGAGTATTCTCGATCTACTGAGCGGTGGCTGGTTGCTGTTCGCATGGTGTCAGAAGGCGTCGATGTGCCTCGCCTCGCTGTCGGCGTGTACGCGACATCGTCATCGACCCCTCTATTTTTTGCGCAGGCTGTAGGGCGATTTGTTCGCGCTCGCGTCCCCGGTGAAACAGCGTCAATTTTCTTACCATCGATCCCGGTGCTCTTGGACTTGGCGTCCCAAATGGAAGCTGAACGCAACCATGTTTTGGGAAAACCCCACCGGCCCAATGAGGGTTGGGATGATGAGTTGGTGGCGCAAGCTAACAAAACTGAGTCCGAACCGGACGATCTTAAGAAGTACGAGTCGCTCGGCGCAGACGCTGAACTGGACCACCTCATTTATGACGGTTCATCCTATGGCACCGGTACATTATCGGGGTCTGAAGAGGAAGCAGAGTACCTGGGGCTCCCGGGTCTGCTGAATGCGGACCAGATGAGGCAACTGCTGCAAAACCATCAGCAAGAGCAGTTGAAAGCTCGGGAGCGGGAGAAGAAGAAAGCCGATGAAGCACGGCGGCGGTTCCACGATCCGCGCGATGGCGAGGGGGATGACAATCGCCACAACCCCGAGAGCAGTCGCGGTGTGATTGACGATCTTCCGCGCCTACGGAAAGAACTTAACGCGTTGGTCTCTATCTCTGCCGCGCGAACCGGCCGTCCGCACGGGCAGGTGCACAACGAAGTCCGGCAGGCATGCGGGGGACCGCAAACAGCGTTATGCACCGCTGACCAGCTGCGGAGCCGAATTAATTATCTGCGCAAGTGGTGATCTGCGTGGCGCTAGGCCGTCGTATATTGCCTGCATGGACGGTGCTTTGAGGCTTGATATACCTTGTCGCCCGCATCATCCTGTGGGTTGGATGCGGGCGACACTAAGCAATGTGCGCGCGTTAATGTGCGCAGACTAGTCGAGATAATCCCGGAGAACCTGTGAACGTGACGGGTGACGCAGCTTCGACATTGTCTTCGATTCGATCTGGCGGATGCGTTCACGGGTCACGCCGTAGACTTGGCCGATCTCATCCAATGTTCGCGGCATCCCATCCGTGAGGCCGAAGCGAAGCCGAACAACTCCTGCTTCTCGCTCAGTCAGGGTCTTGAGAACATCCTGAAGCTGGTCTTGGAGGAGGGTGAAGGAGACCGCGTCGACAGCCACGACGGCTTCGGAGTCTTCGATGAAGTCACCGAGCTGGCTATCGCCTTCGTCGCCGATGGTCTGGTCCAGAGAAATCGGTTCGCGAGCATACTGCTGGATTTCCAGGACTTTGTCCTCGGTAATGTCCATTTCGCGGGCCAATTCCTCGGGCGTTGGTTCGCGGCCCAGGTCCTGCAGAAGCTCACGCTGGATACGACCAAGCTTGTTAATGACCTCCACCATGTGGACGGGAATACGAATTGTCCGAGCTTGATCAGCCATCGCGCGCGTAATGGCCTGCCTAATCCACCACGTTGCGTACGTGGAGAACTTGTAGCCTTTCGTGTAGTCGAACTTTTCGACGGCACGGATCAGACCTAAGTTGCCTTCCTGAATAAGGTCGAGGAAGGCCATTCCACGGCCCGTGTAGCGCTTAGCTAAGGACACGACAAGACGAAGGTTGGCTTCCAGCAAATGGTTCTTTGCTTTGCGGCCATCACGAGCAATAGAGCGCAGGTCTCGCGATTGCGCCGGGCTAAGCTTCGTGTTGCTCGCCTTGAGCTCCTCAAACTTGTGGTTCGCGTATAAGCCAGCCTCAATACGTTGCGCGAGGGATACCTCTTGTTCTGCGTTAAGCAGCGCGACCTTACCGATTTGTTTCAGGTAAGCGCGGACGGAATCCGCGGAGGCCGTCAGCTCAGCATCTTTCCGAGCTTGGCGAAGCGCTGCCGACTCATCCTCGTCCCACACGAAGTTGCCATTATCGCTATCGTCATCGTCATCATTGTCGTCAGTTGACGAATCATTAGTGCGTTTAATAGGCGAGCTCGAGTGGTCGTCGTCCATCTCGTCCTCGTCCAGTCCCGACTCGTCGTCTAAGTCGTCACTGTCGAGGTCATCATCGTGCTCGAGATCATCGTGGTCGACGTCGTCAGCGAGATCATCATCTAGGTCGGAGTGATCCGTATCGATGTCATCATCATCGATATCATGCAGTTCGAAATCGTCCCCATCGTGATGGAGATCAGTATCCGCACCATTCGACGCATCCTGATCAGGATGTTCGTCGACAACCTGATCATCCGACGTGATTACGTCGGTATTCTTCTCGGCGGCGGTGTCCTTGGTGGACTTACGGCTTGCGGACGATCGCTTATTGGCAGTCTTTGTGGTCTTTTTCGCAGCTGATTTCTTCGACGGCGTTTTCTTAGCGGTGGATTTCTTCGTCGTTGACTTCTTAGCTGCAGTCTTCTTTGCAGCCGTTTTCTTGGCGGCGGTCTTCTTTGCCGACGACTTCTTAGCTGCTGTCCGCTTAGTTGCCTTCTTTGCGGTGGACTTCTTCTGAGCAGCCTTTCCCTGGGACGATGAAGAAGACTCGTCCGCAGCTGCCGACGTATCTTCGTGGAGGGCAGATGATGCCGAGGCCTGCTTCTTGGCTACCTTATTCGCAGCAGTCTTCTTCACTGTGGCTTTCTTTGCCGCGGTCTTCTTCGCAGCAGTTTTCTTAGCCGCCGTCTTTTTCGTGGCCGCTTTTTTGGCTACAGCCTTTTTCGGTGTTTCAGTCATGCCTGTTTTCGCTGTCTCCACTATCGCTTTGCCCCTTCACCGTCATTAAACCTTGTGCGCGCCGTGGTTATTCCTAGAGTTCCATGAAGACTCGGTTCCTGGCCGACAGAGGTGGTCTCCCTATCTTGCGATCTCCCGATTGACGTCAATGCGACTACTCGGGGTTGCTCGATAATGTCCACATGGCCCTTCCTGATCGATGAAGATTTCGATTGGTGCTGCGCACAGATTTGACTGTTTCCGCATGTCAAGCGCCGGCACCTACCCCAGATAGCGCGTCGCCGACGCGGGTTGACCCCGCGAGATGGCAATTGACGATCGCGTCACACGCCCAGGATGTGGCCTGAGCGTGGTGAAGGTGTAGTGCAGCCAGAGTCACTCATGTGCGCAACGAGCTGGATCGACCGCCCAGTATAACCTACGTACCTCGCTTCACGTCGAGCGGCTCCGACTCTGTGTTCTTAAGCGTATGTACTTTATGGGCAAATATGGTCACGCGCTGCCATCGCCGCGCCTACAATTCCGGCTCGGTTGAGAAGCTCAGCGGGCACGACTGTCGTTTCGCATGTCAATCGTGGAATCCATTTTTCATGCTTGCGTGATATGCCGCCCCCGGCCACAAACGTCGTGGGAAAAAAGAGTTTTTCGTACTCTTTGAGTACTCGGTCTACGCGTTTTGCCCATTCTTTATATGACAAGTCTTTGCGCTCTTTGACAGCAGAGGAGGCGCGTCGTTCAGCTTCCTTACCATCGATGTTTAAATGACCTAACTCACTATTGGGATACAGTTGCCCGTTAATGAGCAAGGCGGAGCCGATTCCTGTACCAAAAGTCAGGAAAATGACCGAGCCTTTTCGTGCAATAGGGTTCCCGTAGGCCACCTCTGCTATTCCGGCAGCGTCCGCGTCATTGAGGACAGCGATATCGCGGGTTGGTCCAATATAGCGATGAAAGAGCTCCGACACGTCGGTATCAATCCATGATTTGTCGATATTTGCCGCGCTACGAGCTTGTTGCTGTTTCACAATTGCGGGAATGGTAATCCCGACAGGGCCAGTCCATTCTGCCTGCTCGACGATCTGACGGCATGTGTCAGCGACAGCGTCGGGAGTCGACGGCTTTGGTGTAAGAATTTTGATTCGCTCTCCGACGAAAGTCCCGTTATCGAGATCAACAATTGCGCCTTTTACTCCGCTTCCGCCGACGTCTATACCAAAGCCGTAATTATTCATAACTTTGATAGTAGCGGATTTTATGACGGCAACTCTGGATGATTTCGACGATCGAGCCGTTATCGGAGTATTCGCCTGAGGAAATAGCGGCTTGCAATGTGCCATCGTCAGTGGAACTGCGGGGTGCTGGGCTGCAGCAAGGGGCGAAAATGGTTACCGTGGTTCGTATGAGTTCTCCAGAAAACTACGCCGAAAGCACCAATGATCCTTTGGATGCCAACCCACAATTAGCAGATCCGAACACGTCGAACCCATCCACGTTGACCGATGAAGCGAGCTCAGAGCTTAATGTAGCCCTGTCAGTAGCCATTGCTGCAGGACGACATGTGCGTGACCAGCGGGCAAAGATCGCTGAACTCTCCGCTTCGGTAGCTACGAAGTCATCCGATAACGATCCGGTGACAGAAGTAGATACATCGACCGAACAATTAGTCCGGCGATTATTGTCGACGGTCCGGCCCAACGACACCGTGTTTGGCGAGGAATCGGGCGGAGAACTGCCTGAAGAAGGAACTGTATGGGTTGTCGACCCGATCGACGGCACCGTCAATTTCCTGTACGGGATACCTTTTTACTCGGTGAGCTTAGCTGCGCAGGTGAATGGCGAAACCATCGCAGGGGTTGTTGTCGATGTCGCGCACGATTTAACGTACTTCGCCTCACGCGACGGCGGTGCATACGTGCGGAAGGGGGCCTTGGAGCACGAGACCACCGAGCCCCGCGTCGTCGCGTCTGATAAGCAGCTGTCGGTATCGCGTAAACACGATTTGTCCCACGCTCTCGTGTCTACGGGCTTTGGTTATACAGCTTCTCGACGGTACGTGCAGGGGACAGTGGTAAGCGCGATGCTTGAGATTGTTCGTGATATCAGGCGGCTGGGGTCGGCGGCCCTGGACTTATGTCATGTTGCAGAGGGCAGTGTTGATGCACACTACGAGCATGGATTGAATTTGTGGGACTATGCGGCCGGTGTTCTTATTGCTCGTGAGGCCGGTGCACGCATTTCTGTGCCTCAGCGGACGAGCCCGGGGAGTGACGGTGAGTTACTGATGGTGGCCCATCCTGAGCTTTTTGACGAGCTGAAGGACGGGTTAGCCCGAGCAGGTGGACTCGACCCAATACCGTCTGAGTAGTACGCGAAGTAACGACGGTCTCAGTGTGTCATGTCAGATGACCTGAAAGCGCTGTGCTTTAGTAAGCGAATTTTGGGGGTGGGGGAGTAGAGGACGCCAAAATTCCCTCCCTCTCGCCTCTTTAAATTCCAGTTGGTGCATACCCCCTGAACAGCTGTTTTGTGAATTGAGCCGGATGTAGCAGACCCGTGAAATATGGCGCGGCCGCGTAGTACGTGACAATGCTAAGAAATTAGTCTAAAGTGCGCGTCCGACCGGCAGTTTCATCATTTCGGAGGTCGCTTGACATGCCCAAGGACTATGACGCCCCTCGTGGGGACAGACAAGATTTCGACACAGACTCGCTTGAAGGACTTCAAGCAGCTGAGAATAAAAAAGGACCAGTGGACGATACCGACGATGGCGACATCGTTGAGCCTATCGATCTCCCTGATTTCGACTATTCCAATGAAGAGATTTCGGTCGATGTTGTGCCGAAGAAATCAGACGAATTCACCTGTGGCGTGTGCTACCTAGTTCAGCACAGGAATCGGTTGGCCTACACCGAAAATGACGGCACGATGGTGTGCCGCGATTGCGCTTAGTCGCTGACCTTTCACAGACCTGTCACCGGTAGCACTTTGTTACCACCATGCTTTGTAGCCACGGTGCGCTGAGTTGACGGCTCAGCATGCCCACACGCTTGTGTGAATAACGGTTATTCCTGAACGTGATCCGTCGTTTATGCCCCGCTACCGCTTAGTAGATGGGACGATCCAGCGCTTCGAGAAGTGCGTCGGGGTCTTTAGTGCTGATGAGCCAATATGGCGTCGGATCATGCGGATCATTCAGCACCAACATCACCATCTCGGGCACCCAGGCATGGGAAACGACATAAGCCTCCGGGTCTAATTGCCTTCCCATAGCGGCGCTTTTTGCTGTGGCAGGAACGGCAAGTGTTCGTTCAATTACCGACGCAGGAAGTTTCGCTAGTCCCACATAGAGCCAGCGCTCCCCGTGAGACGTTTTCTCAACCCGTATGACGTTCCCCGATAGGGAAATGAGGGACCATAACGCCGCCGCTCCGAAGACGATCGCCCCGATGAGTGTCCAATACCAGGGGCGATTGAGTCCTAATTCGTAGGACAGCAGCACAACAAGGCCTAGAACAGCAACCCACCAGTAAAACGGGATCCACTGGCGCTCTCGGTACAGAACGTCGCCACTGCGGGTTGATTTCTGTGAGGGAGTATCACGCTGTTCATTCACAGCTCCCTAGTCTAGCGTGCCTATATTTTCACTCGCGGTTTCGTCGTCCCCTGTGCTTTTATCGTGAAGTCTTGATGTGTCTTTATGCGGATGAACAAGGCAATGACCAGTAATAACGGGAAGATGAGCCACAATATGGCATCACCCAAGCTCGTAACCCACGTCAATGCGGCGAGTCGATGACCTGAGTCGGCGCAAACGCTAATGGTTATGTTCGTCCGCCACTCGGTTAGTCTAAAGACGTGACTAAGACACCCAGTATTCGCGTACAACGACTAGATACCGGCCTTGATCTTCCGCGACGCGCTCATCCCAGCGACGCGGGAATTGATTTGATGTCGACCGATGATGTCGTACTCCAGCCAGGTGAGCGGAAGCTGGTCGGAACTGGTATCGCAATTGGTTTACCGGTAGGGACGGTGGGGCTCATTCATCCCCGGTCCGGGTTAGCACTAAAAAAGGGACTTTCTATCGTCAATACCCCGGGCACCATCGATGCCGATTATCGCGGCGAAATCAAGGTGTGTCTGATCAACCTTGATCAGCATGAAGCGGTCACCATTTCACGAGGGGACCGGATTGCTCAGCTTGTCGTCCAGGAAGTTGTACTGAGCGACGTCGTCGAGGTTGACCATCTTGATGAGACAGAACGAGGCCAGGGCGGATACGGATCTACGGGCGTTGGAGCTACAGATGGCGTAGATCATGTTCTACGATCGCAGCAGTAGAGGCCTTACGTTCAAGGCAGAGAAAATGAGTAATTAATACGAGCAGTTCAGAGCGGTGCCCAGAAAAATAAGGCGATCACGCTCTCGTCAATGCCGCCATGACATGAATTCTTGGTAAGGAGTTTGCCTATGTGGCCCTTTGGGAAGAAAAATAAGCAACCCGACGAAACTAATGAATCGGATTTTCACACTAATTCACGCGATGAACGCAATGAATTTAGTGATGAAGGACCTGATACCACCAGCAATAACGGCCTATCCGGGGCAGCGCCCTCAGATTCGACGTTCGATGCAATGGAGGGCGAATCGGGTCCGTTCGATTCTCGACGCGAGGATCTCGACCGTTTTGACTTCAGCGACTTCGCCAAGGGTGACATTGACCTGGGGTCGCTTCTTGTCCCGATCCCTCATGAGGCTGAGATCCAGGTGGAGGTTAGCCAGGAGGGGCCACGCGCTGTTCACGTTGCCAGCCCATATGGCCGTGTGACGCCAGTTGCTTTCGCTGCTCCTCGTTCCGGTGGTCTGTGGGAAGAACAGCTGAACGAGGTTGAACAGCAGATCACTAACGATGGGCTCGAATCCCATCATGAGTCTGGTCCGTGGGGAATAGAGATCACCGGCGTGGGGCCCCATGGAATGATGCACATGATTGGCGTCAACGGGCCCGGGTGGATGCTCCGTCTGACGGCGGTAGGACCAGAGGAGTCTCACGATCAGTTGGTCGCCCTTACGCGTGGGATCGCCGCTCGTACCATTGTGAAACGAGGCGACGGCCCAATGCCGGCCGGTGAAACGCTTCCTGTCGCGTTGCCTCAAGACATGGTTCAGGAGCTTCAGAAGGCAATGGCTCAGCGCGCCGCCGAGGCTCAGCAAGCACAAGGTAATCCGCAGAGTGCAGCGTCGTCAGGGAATATTGCCGACGATTCCGCGGGCTTCCCAGGCGGAAACCAAGAATCATCCGACGCGGGGCAGGAAGGTGCTGATTCAGAGGGCGCTGGTCGTCGTCATTCAACTGGCGGTGAGGTCTCTGCGCGAATGGAGTCCGCAATGGATGAGCTCGACCGTGAAGAAGATGATGACAAGTACTGACCGACGCCAGATAAAACAGCAAGACCAGTCGGCCTCGAGTGATAGCCCGACTCTTCTTAAACAGCTGGGCGGGATTTCCGGTTTAGTGTCATCGACTGTGCCGATTCTTGTTCTCGTCCCGGTGAATTCGTGGTGGGGACTCACTCCGGCTTTGATCTCCGCACTAGCGGTTTCACTTCTGATTTGCGTGTGGCGCCTTGTTCGGCACGAAAACATGCAGCCCGCTATCTCCGGTGTCATGGGTGTGCTTATCGCTGCGGCCATTGCGTGGTACGTCGGTTCCGCGAAAGGCTACTTCCTGTACGGGATTTGGTACTCGGCTGTTGTGGGGTTGGTGTTTTTTATCTCCTGCCTTGTCGGTTGGCCTGCTGTGGGAGTGATCTGGCGCGGGCTCAATGGTCGCGGTATGCGATGGCGTAAGAATACGTCGGAACGCCGTTATTTCGTTCTTGCGACCATTGCGTGGGCCTGTGTTTTTGCGGCGCGGTTCTTCGTTCAGAATCATCTTTACGGATCGTCGACGACGAACATCCTGGCCGTCGCGAGGATTGCGATGGGGTGGCCGCTCACTATCCTCGTCATGGTTGTGACCGTTTGGGCGGTACGCAGGGCAGATGCAGTCAAAGATGATGACGCGATCGACGAAATCGATGAAACAGCGTCCGATACAGACGAGTGAGGTAGACGAGTGACGCACACTGAGAATCACCCACACGATGGTGTTCCATCACATGTCACGATGGATATCACCGATTTTGCTTATGGCGGTCAGGGGATTGGTCGCGTCGACAATCACGTGGTTTTTGTCGACGGTGCCGTAGCTGGCGACCGTGATGTCGCCGTCGATATTGATGCCGAGCACAGTTCAGCATCCCTGTGGAGGGGTGAAGCCCGAACAATTGGTCACCGCTCGCCTCTACGGGGTGATGGAACGATATCGTGTCCAGCCGCCGAGAAAGGTGCTGGCTGCTGTGACTTTTTAGAGGTTGCGCCCGATAAGTCGGCTGAGGTGAAAGCCAGCATCACGGCAGATCAAATGCGTCGGATTGGGCATTTCGACGTTGAACCGACCTTTGAGACGTTGACGCCCTATCGCGGGTGGCGTACGAGAATGCGGCTGGCCGTCGACGACGAAGGACACGCTGGTCTCCGCGTCAAGTCCGGCCATCGTGTTGTGACAAATGCGGTATGTTCCCAAGCTGCGCCGGGTTTGATGGACGGCCTGGATGCCATGCGTTTTACTCCGGGCGCGGAAGCGATACTTGCGCTCGATTCCAATGGGATCCGCCATATTGTCGAAGTAGATGGTGGTGCGTCGTCGAAACAACGATCCGGTAAGACACGTTCACGTGAGTCTCGTCGTGGACGACGGGGGCGCAGCGCGGTAATTGAGGGCGGTAACTACTGCGTTGAACGGATATCCGATAATGCCGCCTCAACTCCGTCGGGACCAAGTAATAACCCGGCTGAGAACGATGGCGCTGCGGAGGGAGCTGCCCATTCCACGGAGGGTCGAACCTTCGTCCTTCCACCAACCGCCTTTTGGCAAGCCCATAGTGGTGCTCCGACACGGTATCGCGAGCTTGTTCGTGAGCTCCTCCCCGAGGCTCATGGTGGGGCTGCATGGGATTTATACGGTGGGATCGGGCTGTTCGCCGACATTTTGGCCGAAAAAACACGAGGTCCTGTTGATTCCGTGGAGATTGATAAAAATGCGCGCACGTGGGGCCGACGTAGTTTGAACACCCTGGCTGATCCCTCATTCAGTCCGTCGTCGATCAGATTTCTGACCTCCAGAGTTGATCGCGCATGGTCGTCGCTCCGGCGAAACAACAAGGGAGGAGTGGACCTCGTTGTTCTTGATCCTCCGCGAAAAGGTGCAGGCACGAAGGTGATTGGTCAGATAGCCGCCGCGCACCCCCAATCTGTGGTTCACATCGCCTGCGATCCGGCGACAGGTGCTCGTGACTATGCGGCCTGGTTAGACCACGGTTATGAGATTTCCTCCATGAGGGTCATTGATGCGTTCCCCGGTACCCATCACATGGAGATCATCACTGCTTTTACCAAGAGGTCGTAGATCCGCGAATGCCCCGGACCTGGTGCTGGTGAAAGCGGAGAAAATGAGACCGTGGATTGTGCGTTCTCCGTGAATTGCGCGGTGGCCAGACACGCCGTGTTTAGCGTTTATGGTCTCCAAGAGCGTTGGCACACACAGGGGACACAATCCGTCGTTGCCACCGTCGAACCCCATGTCGGGCGAAGAACATGTCGATATCCGTCGCATGGGCCTGTGGTTCCGACGAAAAATGCCACGCCATGAGCCTCACTATCTGCGGGGTGATAATCACTTCATGGGGGATACCGGTTTGTTCAGACACCACATTGATGGCCTCTGAGCACAGGGAATACAGTCCTTCAGCTTTCTGCCCGCGTTCAGAATTGGGGAATCGCCGTCCTCCCGCATAATGGGTATCTGAGTGATGTCCCCGGTTGTCGTCGGTTGCACAATGAGAGCGCGCGGTTCCTGATGGGGATGCTGTGGTCTTGTCGTGTTCCCCTTGAATCACGCTCCACCATGAGCGCGCGTTTCGCATCGATCGGAAGTGTGTCGCATCCATCATTTCTTGAATCGTCCGAGGATTCTTCCGAGCAATCGCTATCAGGTCAGAATTCGATAACACCCGATGAGGAGAGCGATCTACCGCCCGCGCTCGCTGGTCCCGTTCGCGTGACAAGGTAAAGGCAAGCTCACGTTGAGCAGGGGTAGACAGATTATTGAGTCCCTTCACCCTCAGTGAAGGTTCCACTGAGGGGGCATCAGCCAAGGTAGACGTGCGAATATATTCACACTCTTCGGTCCACCACGCGAAACGATCTAATTCCGAAAGCAACCCAGCCACAGCGGTAGAAAGCTCAAGGAGGCATTCGACGTCCAGGGCCGCGTAATCGAGCCATTCGTCGGGAAGGGGCCGTCGGGACCAATTTTCATGCCCGTGCTCTTTAGCCAAGCGGTAGCCGACTAAACCATCCACCATGTCGCCCAAGTTGACCTTCTTCAGCCCAGCGATGCGGCCACCCAGTTCGGTGTCAAAAAGGCGATGAGGAGTGAGCCCCATATCAAGAAGAGCAGGCAAGTCGGTCCGAGCAGAATGGATAATCCACGTTAGTCGATTGACGATGGGAGCTAGGAGGCCCATATCGGAGCGGCAGGCTTCAGCGTCGACAAGAAATAGGCCGCTACCAGCACGTTTCAGTTGGAGAAGAAAGGCGCGATCGCCATAACGGTAAGCTGACGCCCGTTCAGTATCGACGGCGAGCGGGCCGTGGCCATTTGCCAACACATCGGCGGCATTCTTCAGCTCGTCCTCGGTGGAGATTAACGACGGAGTTCCGCCCGATGGCTTCGATAACGGCACAGAAGCAGATTGTGGCGATAAAGGAAAAGTAGGAGAGAGCTTGGGAGCTGGGGAGATGTACCAATCGCCTAGTAGAGCCTCGCCACCGTCGTCGTGAAGATCATTGTCTCCAGACAAGCCATAACGCAGCATCCTACTGTCCAAGCTGAGCGACTCCTTCAGGAGGAAGTCCTGCCACCGACGCGAGAACGTGAGCGAATGCCTCAACGTGGAAAGCAAGATTAGTATCATCCGCTGTCCACGACGCACGCAGCTCAATCTGATACGCCTTCCCAGGGCCCCCAATATTCCCATACCGTGCCGACGACGTGGAAGTCACCGTGCCCCCGAGCTGCGAATAATGCGCCTCCTCACTGGTTAAACCCTCAGAAAGCCATTGCCACGCGACATCAGGCAACAGCGGATCCGACGCGACCTCCGGATCCATGTCTGCCTGGATATACGCGACAAGGCGAAGAGCCTGGGACCAGTTCCCATCGCTCCGAGGGTCGTGAAGGAGAATCAGCCGCCCAAAAGCATCGCCATCCGTATCACGCGGAATAGTGCGTGACTGCTCATGATCTACTTCTAACCCGACCGCGTAGCTATATGGAGCTAAACGCTGGGGTGGGCGAATTGACCCCATGGATATTTCCTTACGCAATGAAGCCGCATGCATGGAAGCCACCGCGTCATGGAAAACCTGGGGTTCGTCGGTGAATCCATCATGATTCATGGATGCTGAGGTCTCCTTACGAGGAGTAGCAGTGTTTAACCGGTGGGAAGCAGAATTGTCGTCGTGCGATGGCTGATCAATGCTCACACTTGGGCACGGTACAGTTTTCTGCCGTGTTTGCTCAGGAGGCGCGCCGGGGGTTCGATGTCAAAGTCCCAGCTAGCGATGAGTCCTGTGCGTCGTTTCCCGTCGGACACCAGCTCGGTTTAGCTTGGTAAAGAGCCTGTGTCGGCTGAAATGCACGGGATGCTTGGGTGCGGGCGGTTTAATGTCGCACGCTGGTGGGGGTTACTGCGTCGCAAAAAATACTTAACGACGGGGGGACCGCGAAATCGCCTGTGCCAGTGGAATTTTAGCGACGGTGGGGTACACTCGGTAGGGGCGATTGTCGCGAGTGTTCGATTCGGATCGAGACCTGGCACTATGAACCGTATGCATGGAATGAGTACGAATTCCGGCGATTCTCCAGATATAGCTTCGTCGCGCCGCACGTTGTCGCAGTCATCGCTACTCGACGCCGCGAATGGAGCCACCCCGCATCATCGGCCTGTCTGGTTTATGCGGCAGGCCGGACGGTCACTTCCGGAATACCGGAAGCTCCGGGAGAACATCGGGATGCTGGAAGCATGCTTTACCCCTGATGCCGCCGCTGAGATCACTCTGCAACCTGTGCGCAGACATAATGTCGACGCTGCGATCTTCTTCTCAGACATCGTTGTGCCGCTTAAGGCTGCGGGAATCGGGGTGGAGATTGTTGCCGGCCGTGGCCCCGTCGTCGATCGTCCGATTCGGTCACGGGCGGACATTGACTCGCTCCCTGAATTGGATCCGGATTCCATTTCGGCCATCGGCGAGGCAGTCCAAGAAATCATCGGGGAACTGCGCGATGATCAGGCTTTAATCGGGTTCGCCGGTGCTCCGTTTACCATTGCGTCTTATTTGATTGAGGGGGGACCGTCGAAAACCCACCAACACACGAAAGCCATGATGCATGCTGACCCGGACTCATGGCACGCTCTCATGCGTGTGTTGACGGACTACATCAAGGTTTTCCTCGAGGTACAGATCGACGCGGGAATTGATGCCATGCAGCTATTCGATTCCTGGGCAGGATACTTGCACGCACGGAACTATACCGATCTGGTTGCCCCGTATTCGGCCGAAATCTTTAGGTTCGTGTCCGAGAGGTCCTCACGGGGTGGCCGTCAGCCTATTCCGCGCATTCATTTTGGCGTGACGACGGGGGAGCTGCTCGGCCCCATGGTGCAAACGGGCCCCGATGTCATGGGGGTTGACTGGCGGGTGGACATGGCTACTGCGGCACAGCGCATTAACGTAGCTTTAGCGGACAAAAACGGGGAACCAGGTCCTGGTGCGTTGGCGCTTCAGGGGAATATTGACCCAGCCTTACTTTTTGCAGGTGAAGAAGCGGTTGATAAGGAAATAGATCGGCTGTTGACCACCACGGATCAGCTTATCTCCGAAGGAAAGATTTCAGGTCATATTGTGAACTTGGGGCACGGTGTTCTCGCAGACACTGACCCGGACATTATTTCTCACATCGTAGAAAAGGTGCATTCGTGGTAAAGACGTGTGTTGCGGTTATTGGTGGAGGACTGTCGGGACTTGTCGCGGCGTATGAAATCAGCCGTCGCGACCCCAATGCCGACGTCGTTGTTTTTGAAGCATCCGACGCGGTAGGTGGGAAACTCAAGACCGTTGACCTAGCTACCGGCAGTGTTGATGTGGGGGCAGAGGCGTACCTCGCCTTCCGTGCCGATGCCACTCGGTTCTTTACATCCTTGGGGCTAAAAGACCGGCTCCGCTATCCGTCCGACCTCAAATCCGGGTTATGGATTGGCGACGGTACCTTGCACTCAGTTCCGTCGCGAACCGTGATGGGAATTCCCGCCGAGAGTTCCTCTGTGAAAGACCTCGTTGATTCCGACACCTGCGCACGGATTGATGCTGAGGGAGAGGCCTACGCAATACCGTGGGTGGAAGGCGAAGATGCCTTACTCGGCGCGTTGGTTGCCGAGCGGATGGGCCAGCAGGTCGTGGATCACGTGGTCTCTCCGTTGCTGGGTGGGGTCTACTCGTCTCGTGCTGAAGATCTTGGTCTACGAGCGACGATTCCGGAATTAGCTGCAGCCATGGATGAGCTTGCCAATCATGGCGAACCTGTGACATTAACGCGAGCTGCAGCTGCTGTTTTACAGCAACGGGATGAGGCGCGTGAGGCACGGTTGGCCGGGGGCGCGGCAGATGAGGAGTCTCCGATTGCCTCGGCGAAAAAGCCGCCGGTGTTTGCGTCGTTCGTCGGAGGCTATCGTGATTTGATCGATGCGCTGATTGAGCAATCGTCGGCCACCATTCGTGTGAATACCCCTGCCGCTGCGGTATTGCCCGCGGGGGCGGGAAGTTCCCATCGTTTCTACGTCGTGACTGGTTCGTCGTCGACAGAGACTGAAGAATTCGACGCTGTTGTTGTCGCTACTCCGGCGGATGTCACGGGCCAGCAGCTCGCTGAGATTGCCCCCGTGGCAGCAGACATCCTTGGGTCGATGGATCTGGCGTCGAGTGTTGTTCTTGGTCTACGTCTGCCGAATGACGAGGCTATCCCGGAGACAACGGGCATTCTCGTGTCATCTGATGCAGGTCTTCACGCTAAAGCCTTTACTTTCTCATCCCGTAAGTGGCCCCACGTTGATGATCAAGTTGGTGCTTTTATCAGAGCTTCATTCGGCCATTGGGGCGACGATTCACTCGTCAGGGAAGACGAAGACACGCTGGTGAAATACGCTATCGACGATTTCGAAGCTATTACGGGCCAACGTCTACACCCCGAAGAGACGGTGCTTCAAAAGTGGTGGGGTGGTTTGCCACGTTACGGCATGGGCCACGATGAACTCATTAATGTGGCGCTTAAGGACATCAGTCAAGTCGAAGGACTAGAAGTTGCAGGTGCCATCTGGCACGGCGTAGGAGTTCCAGCGTGTATCGCGCAAGCGCGTGAGGCGGCGAAGAAGGTGATGGATACGGTTATGTGACAGTGATCAGGAGGCTTTTACCTTCGCGTGGAGTCAAGAACCAAGTTCCACATATGTCGTGTTCGTTGAGCTTCGTCGTCACATCACGAAGCTCCGGTAGTTTACGAAGAAAAGAAGAGGTTGACCATGGCTGAAAACCAGGACGACGTTCGTCAAGAAAATAGTGATACTTCCAAACAACCTGCACAAGCCGCTGGCCCTGAGCACAAGCATCGTCTGAATTATAAGAAGTTGAATGCGACTGTTCGGTACGCGATGTGGTCGGTCTTTAAGGTTGCCCCCGGTAAATTGGGTGAGGACCGGGACAAAGTGGCCCAGGAAATGCGTGACTTTATTGCTTCCTATGAGCACGAAGATCTCACCATACGAGGGATCTACAACGTTTCCGGTATTCGTGCGGAAGCTGACATCATGATCTGGTGGCACGCTGAAAAGATGGAAGATCTGCAGGAAGCTTACAATCGTTTCCTGCGGACGACGACGTTGGGACGTGCATGTACTGGCGTGTGGTCACAGGCAGCACTCCACCGCCCATCCGAATTCAACAAGTCCCACGTGCCGTCATTCATCGCGGAAGAAGAACCGAAGCGGTGGATTGCTGTTTACCCGTTCGTCCGCTCGTACGACTGGTACGTGATGGATCCTGCGGATCGTCGTCGGATCCTGGCTGACCACGGAAAGATGGGCCGTGATTACCCCGACGTCCGTGCGAACACCGTTCCGGCTTTCGCTTTGGGCGACTACGAATGGATTCTGGCCTTCGAAGGACCGAAGCTGGACCGCATCGTTGATCTCATGCACCACATGCGCTACACAGAGGCGAGGCTTCACGTCCGTGAAGAGATTCCGTTCTTCACCGGACGACGAGTTGACGATATCGCTGAGATCACCGATCTCTTGCCATAATCGTTTCGTCAATCGTTTCGTCGACGAGATGTTGTTATGAAGGCATAGGACGTACTGCTAGGGGGGGAGCGGTACGGCCTTGCTTGATCTTTGGCTGCTAATCCTTGGTTGCGGGTTCTAGTGTGAGGCTGATGCTGTTAATGCAATAGCGTAAATCCGTAGGAGTGTCATAGCCCTCGCCTTCGAAGACGTGGCCCAGATGGCTATGGCATTGCGCGCATTTCACCTCAACTCGGTGCATCCCGTGGCTATTATCAGCGACTTCAATGATCCGGTCTCCAGCGAGGGGGGAGAAGAATGATGGCCACCCGCAGCGGCTATGGAACTTCTCGCGCGACCGGAAGAGCTCGGAGCCGCAGGCTCGGCACCGGTAGACTCCTTCAGTCTCGGTATCGGTGTATTCACCCGTGAAAGGAGCTTCGGTTCCCGCTTCTCGAAGGACCCGGTATTCGTCGTTGGTGAGTCGGGCTCGCCATTCATCATCGGTAAGGCGACGAAAGTCCTCGTGTTGTTCATCCTTGTCAGTCATTCTTTCCTTTCGGCGTCGTGAGAGATTGTTAACAGAGGTTACTGTTTTAACTCATTTCAACACCGCGTTATGGTTCGTTATTTCACGAGGGCCGTATAAAAGCTTTAGTTCGCCATCTCCGAAAAGGGGCTAATTGCACCACCATCCGTGTGGTCTAGGTGTGCTTATTGCATAGACCGTACCTAAGGAACACAGCTCCATCCTGGTCATACCCTATTGCGAGGAGTTCACCATCTGTGGGGGTGCCGGTGATCGTTTTGGCATCTTCGTCGGTTCCGTCGGAGGTTCCGTAGGCAATTCGCGGAGCATTGCCGGCCTGTACACCGGGATGAATTGTCAAGATCACTTCATCGATGGCGCGTGATGATATGAGTGATCCCAGAAAGCGAGGCCCGCCTTCACAATCGACGATACTGTAGCGGTCGCTTAACCATTGACGGATATGTGTGCCGTCGAGTTTGTCGAGGACGTCGACGTTTATGCCGTGGTTCCGCAGAATTGTCCGGTTCTTGCTAAAAGTCGATGCTTCTGGCGCAGTTCGATCGGTGAGGATGATAACTGAGCCCCCGTGCTGGATTTCCTCGGACGAATGGTTCCCAGAATCTTCGTCTCCGTCTACCGATTCCGACTGATCGTCATTGGCGTCGTCAGTGGTGGCAAGTGGAGAAGAAAGGAGGTCTGAGAGCTTTTTGTCATCCAACTGATGGGTAGTGAGGACCAAGTCTGCGGTTGGTGGTAGCACATGGTGGGCTCGGGTCTGGACTTCATGCGCGCTGAACTCGATGGGGCCATAGCCTTCGGCGAGGGCCGTGGACAGACCGGCTATGACGGCTTCGGTTTGCCGTCGGTGCAGGGCGAACATGGCGGAGTCGATCGGGCCGCCGAGCTCTCCTGATGTGCCACTTGATGCTACGGAAGCGCCATCGATGGTCGATACCATGATTGCTCGAATGTTCAGTGTCTGTGGCGCAGGGAAGGGGAGGAAGCGTTCTAATGCGCTGTCGGTATCAGGATCGTTTTCGGGCGGAAAAACCGTAACTGTGGGTGATGGTGCCATGGCTCCACAGTAGGCGGAAGTGCGCCCTGAGTTCTGTGGAACGTCCCCGTTGAAATAAATATGTTGAGCTTGAGGTGGAAACGGGAATCGAACCCGTGTACACGGTTTTGCAGACCGTTGCCTCACCACTCGGCCATTCCACCATACGACGATGATGAGGAAAGGATTTCACTCACGCATCATGATGCACGATAGCACAAAAGGGCAGTGATCTGCCCTTTTACACCTTGGTGCATGGAGCGGATGACGGGACTCGAACCCGCGACCCTAACCTTGGCAAGGTTATGCGCTACCAACTGCGCTACATCCGCAAGACTCATCGTGCAGCAGAAGTGTGAAAGAATCTTTCTCAATCTGCTGCGATAAGTGGTGCGCGATACTGGGATCGAACCAGTGACCTCTTCCGTGTCAGGGAAGCGCTCTCCCGCTGAGCTAATCGCGCATGTAGTCGACCAGACCATGAAACTTCGATAGATCCATCGTCGAGAAGTCAACCTAGATAACTGAAATATCTATTTCAGTTGAGCGGATGACGGGAC
Source organism: Corynebacterium kroppenstedtii (assembly GCF_003243515.1). Lineage (GTDB taxonomy): Bacteria > Actinomycetota > Actinomycetes > Mycobacteriales > Mycobacteriaceae > Corynebacterium > Corynebacterium kroppenstedtii_B. The sequence goes on along the minus strand of NZ_QFRA01000018.1, from coordinate 1,465 downwards.
TCGAACCCGCGACCCTAACCTTGGCAAGGTTATGCGCTACCAACTGCGCTACATCCGCATGACGTGTTGCGTTGGGCTCGGAAGCCCGTAACATGCGAAAGAAAGACTAGCCGTAGCGATAGGTAATGCACAAATCTCCAGGAAAACAGGCTTTAGCATGATCATTTCGGGGGGTTGCTGATGGAAAACTACGTGGACCGACCGTGTCGAGCCCATGAGCCTCTACAGAGCCTCACCGCGTTTGGCATATAGGATCGTGGGGGCGTATCAACGTCATTTTTGTTCGAGACTTCCTATCGTGCTAAATTTTTTGCTTGTCGGTCTCATGGCTCAGTGGAAGAGCGTTCCGTTCACACCGGAAAGGTCGCTGGTTCGATCCCAGCTGAGACCACAGACAGCCCGGTCACCACGTCGTGTCCGGGTTTTCGCATATCCGGGTCCTGCCGCTGGTGGCCGGCGCAAACGTAGTGGGGGTGAAGTGGCGTGGATAGCGGGGAACTTCCTGACGTGTTTCGACGACTAGTGTCTACGCGGTTCGCGAGTGCGCACCGGGCAGCTTGGAAGCGTTATATATCGCCACATCCGTGGTGGTTTCGTGCCTGAGCACCAGGTGGCAGCGTGGCGTGTAGAGGTTAAGAGATTTTGTGTGCCACGATGGAGAGAAGTAGTTGGTTTTACGCAGCTCTGGGAGGGCTGAGATGAGCGATAGTCGAACTGTACGGTTCCGAAGTGCGGGTGGCCTTATCGTATCCCTCATCCTTATCGTGGTGGGGGCGGTTGCTTTTTCCCCGCAGGCCTGGGCTCATGACAGCGTGGTGTCGTCGTCACCCGAGGATGGTTCGACAGTATCGGAGTTTCCTCACGACATTCAGCTGACAATGTCAGGCAACCCGAGAGATAATTTCAACACCATAGCGGTGTCGAACAAGTCGTCGGGGAAAGTCATTGCCAAAGGAACACCCACTATCTCGGGGAATGTTATTTCATTCACAGTTCCTGAGGATGTCGATGCCTCGCCGGGCACATACGTCGTGGGGTTCCAGATCACCAGTTCTGATGGGCATTCGACACGTGGGTCAATTTCCTTCACATATTCTGGGGATTCTGACAAGGGAGAATCTGCAGCGCAGTCCGCGTCGACGGGGGAGTCGGAGGAGAACACGGATGAATCCGGCGGTTCTTCTGCCCCCTCCGCGAATGCTAACGACGGATCCTCCCAAGACACAGACTCATCATCCTCGACGTCGTCGTCGCCATTTGGATCGAAAGCCCTGTGGCTATCTATCGCCGTTATCATCGTCATTATCGGTGCTCTCGTGGTTGCGTTACGACGTCTTCGTGACTCAAGCTCTGACGATCGAGACTCACGATAAAACACCATGCAGTAGGTCCTCGGAGGACGTCTCCGAGAATCCGAATATCACATTGTGGGGCGGGTTCTGTTCCACAAACGAAAATGAGGAGT
>NZ_QFRA01000017.1 GCF_003243515.1 Corynebacterium kroppenstedtii | reverse complement strand
AATTGCTTAAGGGGTTTTCGAACCTGGTTATGCATGCTTATGGAACTTGAGCTCTTTTGTTTGTGCAGTGCCGAGCCTTCGATGGAACCTTCAATAAATCTTTTAGTAGTAGCTACGGTACTGGGTGGTGCCGTCATTGCTATTAATAGTCAGGCGACTACAATTTTTGACGTTTCTTCATGTTCAGTACCGTTATTTTAAATAGTTGAACGCTCCCAAGCTTGAATTAGGTTCAAGGATGTAAGAATTGTAATAATAGAAGATACAAGGGTTGGCGAAAGGGTCGAATCTTCAACCAAACAATGGAAAATAAAAAATTTTACTAGCACTAAAGCAATCGTAACTAATCATGCTTTAATGAGTGTTTGGCTGGGGGTGTGACCTCACTAATTTATCGATTCATGTTTATAATTCTCAGGCTCTCTAAACGTCTTGGTGAATGTTGACACGATAACCGAGCGAGGTAATGAAGTCAGCTACGTAATTATTTTTCAACGTTGTTCATATTATGATGGGCTGTGAAATGAATCTTGGTATTCATCGGTGTATTACATCATTTTCCAGGTTGTGGTCGATTTTCGGTGCGAAAAACCGAGTAGTTTTTAATAATTTATTTATTCTTTATTCTCTTGTTAATCATTAACTCCTGAAGAATGTGAACAGATTTCCCAGTTTAGCTGTACAACCCGACTGTCCAAGCTTTTAGTAGGGCGTACTCAAGGTGGGATAGTCCTGCTTCCATCCGTCTCTTTCGAGGTCGCTGCGGTCGGAGTTGGTGAAGATCTTCCGGATAACTGCTCGGCAAAACTTCCATTGTCCTCTCTAAAGTGAGGGTGGAAAACGTTGCTTACCTGCGTGTTTGTAAATGGGTAAAGTAAGGCTAACTTTAAGGTTGCGTCGCTTGTGGTTAGGTTGCAATGCAATCGGTGTTGCATGTACAGAGAACTCTCTCAACGCATAAGGAAAACTGTGTCGAACTTTCAAACTCCCACGCTTCGTTTGCTCACGCGTTCTGATCTCGCGGATATCGAGTTAGAACCGAGCTGCGTGATTCAAGCCGTCGAAGACGGATACATGGCTTTGCAAGAGGGCAAATCAGATTGCCCCACCAAGATGATGATTGGGCTTCCCGTTGAAAGTCGGGATTCCATCGCGTTCTCCATGCTCGGTTTTGATGGGCATCGTGACCTCGTGGGATATAAAACTTCCTACCGTCACGGCAACGACAACCCTGGAAAGTACTACACCACCATCAGTCTGTATGACGATGAACATGGAACACCATATGTGCTGATGGATTGCCAAAAAGTCGGGGCTTCCCGTACCCCAGCAACTACCGCGCTCATTGCTCGGGAATGCGCTCGCCCAGGAGCTACCTCTGCGACTGTCTTGGGAACAGGCATTCAGGCGGTCAATACCTTGCCGTACTTGCTAACTGCACTGCCAGAACTGACTACGCTGCGCCTTCACGGTACTCACCCAGTGGGTCTTTGTTCATGTCAGGAAACATTTACCCGATGGTTCCCCGACCGCCAGATCGAATTGGTAGAGCAAAAAGATTCAGCAGTACGGAAGGCTGTAGAAACCAGCGACATCACCGTCGTATCCTCTGGCCGAGCATGGCACCCACCAATTCATACCGAGTGGATACCAGAGGGCGGCCTGCTGATCTCCGTGGCATCAAAGGGCGTTGCCGACGGTGCTGTTGCCGAAGCCGATCGCGTGATTGCCACCAGTGAGGGGCAATTCAATCTAGTGGGCGAACGCCTATTGCGCGGTCGCGATGTCCAACTGGCCGCAACAGTTAAAAACAAGGCCGTACCAACGAAAGCGAGCGGATCTTTGCGTTTTCCTCGGGAATGATCATCACTGATATTCCGGTGGCTCAGGAACTCGCCGTGCGTGTCTTCGCTGCGGGACGGGGGACAGAGGTGCCATTGTGGTCGTAGAAACCTTGCAAAAAACTCGTGAGTTTGAATTGGCGCAACTGCCCTGTCTTCCTCCCATCATTCATCCGTGGGAACGGGAGCTGCTGCAACAGCAAATGAAAGGGAATAGTGCCCAGAGAACAGCAACTGAATTAGAACGTTTAACTGCCCTTGCCAGCGGCCCATTCCACGTCCTAAATCCCGCACAGTTTCGCTCTAACCTGCGCAAATTTGCGAAGGTATGCGAGGCAGTCGGCGTCGAAGCGACTATCTTCTTCGCAAGGAAAGCAAATAAGTCGGAGTGTTGGATCCCAGTTGTCGCTGAAGAAGCGCAGGGAGTGGATGTAGCTAGTGGCCCAGAGTTTGTTGGTGCATTGTCCGGGGGAGTGCCAGCTCGCAATCTCGTAGTGACGGGTGCGGAAAAACCGGAAGCCCTGCTGGAACTAGCGGTACGTCACGGCTCCTTATTAGTGGTGGACTCCCCAAGTGAGCTCTTTCGTGTCAGCTCCGTGGCAGCCAGAATCGAAAAGGGTAGCCAAGCCCAGTTGTTACTCCGTCTACTGCCAGAAACTCAAACCAACAGCCGCTTTGGAACTACCGCTGTCGAGTGGATAACCGCGCTCCGTTCACTGAGCGAATACCACCGCAAATGCATCAACTGCGCCGGAGCCAGCTTTCACCTCAACGGATACAGCGCAGAAGAACGCGGACATCAAGCTCACCTTGCACTCGATTTCCTCGAGACCTTAAGCGCAGATGGTTGGCAGGTAAAAACCGTGGATATTGGTGGTGGTTTCTCTATCCAATACTGCGATAACACTGCATGGGAAGAATTCTCTCGTGCCACCCTTGGCGATACATCGAGGTTTAACGCCTTCCACGATGGGCACATGCCACGCTCCACCTACCCGTACGGTGGCCAAAGGAATAATGGCCCAGCGATGCTCAGTGAAGTACTGATGACCCCGCACCCGGATTCTGAGCACGCCGCCTGTGGCACCGTTGTGGATCGTCTCCGCGTTGGGCATATCCGGCTAGGCCTAGAACCGGGCCGTGCGTTACTTAACGGATGTGGGATGAGTGTTTTCCCAGTACAGGGGGTTAAAGAGCGGGAAAACTACAGCATTATCACAGCTGCAGGCCTCAGCATGAGCCTCTCTGAACAGTGGAAGGGCAGCGAGTTCTTACCTGATATGACGCTATGGCGCCCAGAGCGTGGCGTCGACCCAACCAAAGGTGAGACAACACCGGTTGAGACAAGACAGGACAGACGAGAACAAGTCGACGCACGCCGAATCGAAGCTGAAGCACGGGAAGATGAACCCACCGCAGCTTGCGTGGGTGGGAGTAGCTGTATGGAATACGACATGCTCACCTGGCGTATCGTTCCGCTGACACGACGCCCTCAGCGCGGTGACCTGCTTATTTACCACAACACCGCGGGCTATCAAATGGATAAAAACGAGAGCGAATTTCATCAACTCCGATTACCTATGCGATTCGTTTATGACGGTGAGGGCACGCTGCCTCGGATCGATCGGCCTTTGCACGAGGTGATGCCATGACTTGCGCACAACAGAGTGTTTGCACACACGGGGTGTGCGGGATGATTGGTAACACCCCATTGCTGCAGCTCTGCACTACCGGAACGGGCAGCCGGCTACTCCTCAAGATGGACAGCTTTAATCCCACCGGCAGCGTGAAGGTTCGAATGGCGCTGGAAATGGTACTCGGCGCGGAACGTTCCGGGCAGTTGCAACCGGGAGGACGCATTGTCGAACCCACCAGCGGAAACACTGGCTTAGGCTTGGCGATTGTTGCTTCTCAGCGCGGCTATCGTTTTACAGCAGTTGTGGATCACCATGCAGCGAAGGACAAGCTAGATTGCATGGCAGCACTCGGGGCGGAACTGGTGTTTGTGGGCAGCAAGAACTCTGATCGTCCCTCCACCGTCTTGCGCCGGGCAACGGCTCAGCGGATCGTACAAGAAGATCCGAGCGCCTGGTGGCCCGACCAGCACAATAACCCTCATAACCCAGCCGGCTACGCCGGGTTAGCTCACGAGCTGGGGGAACAGCTGCCAGAAGGTGTTGATGTGCTAGTGGCTGCTGTGGGAACTGGCGGTACACTCTGCGGGACTACTAACAGCCTGCGCGAAATGGGCCACACCGCGGAAACCATCGGTGTAGAGCCCGAGGGATCGGTCATTTTCGGCGGACCAGCTGGAAGCTACAAACAGTCCGGCGCGGGTGCTCCCGCCGGCTTCAAGGTTGGTTGTAATGTGCGCCATGACCTCATTGACCATGAAATAAAGGTCGACGATGTTAAAGCTTTCGCCACGGCCCGCGTGTTGGCCCGTCATTACGGCCTGATGGTCGGTGGAACTGCGGGTGCAGCTGTCTACGAGGGATTGCGGCATCTACAGGACTATCCACCACACATAACCATGGTCGTCATCGTCTGTGATGCCGGAGAAAAATACCTAGACACCATTTTCAATGATGCATCGCTGCAGACTAACCAGCTACACTCAGAGTTAGTGGAGCGCCATGTAGTCGGTATGTTTGATGCCTACCGCGACTCACACTTTATTACCCGCCCCCGGGGTGGTTGCCGCGTGAGCGTAGAAAACAACAAATCCGTGGAGACTGTGACCTACCGCGAGGTGTATTCACTGGCCTTGCCTATCGCGGGTGTTCAGCTAGCCGGCGTGGCCTTGACTACGACCGATGCACTGATGCTCCAAACCTTGGGTGTGGTGGCTATTGCCGGTGGAGGCTTAGCCATGCAGTTCTACAACCAGATTCGCACCATGTGTGTGGGCATGGTGACAGCTGGGGGAAACCTCGTCGCCGAGGCCGCTGCTGAATGGGAAAAGACAAAATCCACATCCGGTGCAGAGAAAATCCGCCAAGCCGTACGTAGCTGCATGGCAGTGGGCACTGTCACAGCCCTAGTCGGCGGTCTGTTAGTGGTGGCCCTTGGAGCGTTGGTTCTGGCCTTACCGGTCGATAGCAGAGTTGCGCATCTGACCTTTGCTATGACGCTGACCCTCGCGCCGGGCTTAATTCCCATGATTTGGCTCAATGTGTTGCGGCAATTCGCTGTGGGCATGCGCCGGCCAGGATCATTATTGGTGGTTACAGTGATTTCCATTGCTGTCAATGCCGGCGCTAATGCCGCTTTGTTGTGGCTAGTCCACAAGGTGGGTTGGGGCGCAGCATGGGGAGTGGCGGGAATCGGTTTGTCCACTACATTGGTGCAAATCTTCACACTAGGAGCATTTGCCCGTACGCTGCGCCGCGATAGCGAATTGAGTCAGTTCTTCGCCGTTATCCCACGTCGAGGAGACACTGAATGCATCCGCTACTTGATACGACTTGGCATCCCCGTATCACTTACATATGGTTCCGAAGCTGCAATCACCACTATTGCTGGTCTAACCATGGGACTAGTCAGTCCCGCCATGCTTGCGGCGCATACGGTGGTTAACCAACTGGCTTACATCGTCTACCAAGTGTGCATCGGATTCTCTCACGGTGGTTCCGTATTGATTAGTCGCGCCCGAACTGAAGGTCGCGAATCAGTAGCTCTGGTGGCGCGCCGGGTGCTGATTTCTGTAGGCATCTATCTCACGGCCATCGGTGTAGTGTGGTTAGCTTTGGGTCGCTTTGTCGTCTGGCCTTTCCTCACTGACGCCAGCCCGGCCACTGTTCGGATCGCCACATTGCTGCTGTGCTTAGCCGTGTTGCAGCAGTTCGCTAAAGGTTCACAGAATGTCCTTGTCGGTTTGCTTCGTGGTGTCAAAGATACAAAATCTGGCCTTCGGGCCACCTTGTGGGGGTATTGGCTGGTGGGTGTGCCGACCCTCCTCATTCTGGGCCTTGGTTTGCATTGGGAAGGCTATGGAGTGTGGACGGGCTTGATCTTAGGGTTTGGCACCACTGCGCTATTGCTTGCGAAAGCTTTCCGTCAGCGGCTCACAGAGCTTCCACCGGTTGCAGATAAACGGAATGCGGAGGTGGAGACGGTGAAAACCTGATGTTTACTTAATTCTTCTTCTCCTTAATACTTCGTGCAGAAGTGCTTAGTACGGGCCCTATTTGACGTTCTCGTGCGGCAGTTTTGCGCACAATTCACAAGAAAGACCTGCCGTCATTATGAATAACATTGCCTTGCTACTGAGCCATGGGTTCCGGCCTTCTACACCGCAACCAGCACTTTCTCCAACGGCCCTGGACAATCGGCCAAGCCCAGGAGTTTCGTTACCACTACGCGCACTCATTGCGGCGGTGGTGACGTTAGCAATTCTGTTTCTCTCTGCATGCTCCGGGTCGGGGCCCAGCGAAGGGAAGGACAATCGTGCAACCCGCACTGTCGTCGATGCCATCGGACGCGAAGTAAAAGTTCCACAGAAGGTGGATCGCATCCTGATGGGTGGGCAAAAGATGCTGTACACCACAGCCATCCTCAACAAGGAGAACCCAACAGACAAAATTGCTGCGTGGCCAGAAGACCTCAAGGAAAACGATAAAGCGACATTTGATCGCTATGCGCAGCAGCTCCCGCAGGTCAAAGAGATCGCAACGACTGGTGAGATCTACAACAACACGATGTCGCTAGAACAGGCGTTGGAATCTCGGTCGGATGTGTTTGTCGTGAATGCCGGAGTTTTTGATGCGGCTAAGGATGTGGGAATTATTGATGGCCTGGAGAAGGTTGGGGTGCCCACTGTCACTGTTGACTACTTCGTGGACCCTGTGAAAAACACTGTGCCAAGTATCCGGATGATGGGGCAACTCATGGGCCGAGAGAAGGAGGCGGAGAACTTCATTGATTACTACCAGAAGAAGGTGAACATGGTGACCGAGCGGCTTGAAAAGGCAAAAGCAAAGCCGACTCCAACCTTCTTGTGGCGAGCCCCTGGCTACTTTGACTGCTGTTCGACCTTCGCCAAGTCGAACCTAGCGCAGATCGTGGAGCTCGCCGGTGGTGAAAACATAGGCAACAACATGATCAATGCCAAACAGGGACAAGTCTCACCCGAGGCGCTGGCTGGCAAAAACCCAGAGGTCATTATTGCTACCGGAGCCGATTGGGCCCAAGGCAAAACTCCGGTGAAGCCAGGGGCCTATGTTCCATTGGGCTACAGCGAAGCACCGGAACAGGCAGCTGAGAATCTGCGCAACGTAGTGGATAAGCAACCAGCTGTGCGAGAAACCGATGCCGTCAAAAACAAGCGCACCTTTGCCGCGTGGCATCACTTCTACGATTCCCCATACAACTTCCTTGCCGTCGAGATGTTCGCCAAGGCAATGCACCCGGATTTGTTCACGGATGTTGATCCGGCAAAGGAAGTACGTGAACTGCACGAGCAATTTCTTCCAATCCAAGCTACTGGCACCTTCTGGACTGGTTTGCAGTGAAAAATGAGCAAGCACCGCGCTGGTATCGGCTCGCCATTCGAAGGAAATGGCTGCTCATCCTCGCTATAGCGGTGGCATTGTGTGGCGCAGCGCTAGTGGATTTTCTTCTCGGCGGTGGCAGTATGCCTGCAGGGGAGGTCCTGTACACGCTGATCCATCCCACAGAGTCTCGGGCAATTGATCGGCAGATCGTTTTTGATATCCGTCTACCCATGACGGTCACCGCAATTCTGGTTGGTGGTGCGCTATCCGCCGCCGGATCCCAAATGCAGACCATCTTGGGAAATCCGTTAGCGGAACCGTACACCTTGGGAGTCTCAGCGGCCGCAGGTTTTGGCGCGGCATTAGCGACGGTCACTGGTTTTACTGCGGTGGGTATAGGCGCGGCACTGGGCATGGTGGGAACTGCGTGGCTGTTTGCCATGCTGGCCTGTGGCATTATCTTGGCGTTCTCCCGTTGGCGCGACCCCAGCCCAGAATCAATGATCCTGCTGGGGATCGCGATCGTATTCTTCTTCGATGCGCTCCTCGCGTTGATGCAGTATTTGGCTAGCGAAACTCAGCTGGAGCAGGTGGTCTTCTGGACAATGGGAAGCCTCACGCGTTCCACGTGGACACAGATTGCTTTGCTCGCGGTGATCATGACGGTGGGTCTGCTGTTTTTCTATCGCAATGCATGGACACTTACCGCCTTTCGAATGGGTGATGATCGCGCCCGCGCCTTGGGTGTCAAGGTTGATCGCATGCGCGCACTGACTCTTGTGGTGGTTTCTTTTATGGCTGCAACCGCCGTCTCCATGGCGGGCACCATTGGGTTTATTGGTCTGGTCGGCCCACACGTTGCGCGCATGCTAGTAGGGGAGGATCAACGATACTTCCTGACAGTTTCCACACTGGTCGGATCCCTGCTGTTGGTGGCTGCCTCCGCGGTGTCCAAGGTGATCCAGCCTGGGGTGATCTTGCCAGTTGGCATCATCACAGCGATTGTTGGTGTTCCTGCTTTCATTTTCATCATCGCTGGTCAGAGGAGGAACGCGTGGGTGCGCTAACTGAAAGCACACCGGTCACGGTACGGCATGTTGGGTTTTCTTATGGTGTGAAAGGCCAGGCTCCCACCTTGTCAGATGTCACCTTGTCCGACGTGCGGGTCGGAACAGTGACAGCGTTGGTGGGGCCAAACGGTGCGGGTAAATCCACGCTGCTGCGTTGTATCGCCGGCCTAGAAAAACATGAAGGCGAGGTGGATGCCGAAAGAGCTCTTTATCTGCCACAAGATCCGCCACCAATGAGTTCTCTAACTGTCTTTGAGAGTGTTCTGGTTGCCCGCCAACAATCCTTTAGGGGCTTTGCCGGGTTTCGCGTGGGCCGGGTAGCACGGCGCGATGTAGAAAACACGATTGAAATGCTGGGTTTGGAGGGGCTGTCCTCGCGAACAATGGCGCAACTCTCCGGCGGACAGCGACAACTAGTGAGTTTCGCCCAAGCAGTGGTTCGTCGCCCAGCAGTTTTGCTACTGGATGAGCCCGTAAGTGCCTTCGACTTGCGAAATCAGCTGATGCTATTGGGCAAAATCCGCTCTTGTGCCCAGGAAATCCCAGCGGCGGTGATGATGACGGTGCATGATTTGGGCCACGCAGCGCGCTTTGGTGATCGCGTGGTGGTGCTCTCCGGTGGTTCTGTTTATGCCGAGGGTACGCCGCGGGAAGTGATCACAGAACACATGTTGCGAGAGGTTTATGGTGTGAGCGCAACGGTGCACGCAACCTCAGACGGCGGGCTGGCGGTAGAGGCCTCAGAAGCGCTCTGGTGACCTGTACCCTGTTTGTCTTCTTTCTGAGCGAGGTTTTCCAGTCTCAAAGGAGAAGATGTAGAGGCCGACAGCGTGTTGGCTGCTCCCGTCGAGGACAGTGGTGTCTCCCGCGAACCTTCGGAAAGTACACGAGCAATTTACTTGAAAGCGATTCTCAAATATTAGATGGGTTGCCTGACGAGCCTTGCAGTAGTGACGATTTCTATCATGAAAAGGTAGACATTGCCGCGGGGCGCAAGCTCAAGTGTTTTCATTCACTTTGGGCTACCCTAGCGATGATTTGATCCACAAGTTCCAAGAAGAAGGAAAACGTTGTCCTAAACGTGGCACCCCTCAAGAGATTGAGTCTATTCTCCATGCTGGGGTATATGCTGGCTTGCCGGCAGCAGTGGAGGGGGCAAAAATCGCTCAACGTATCGCGGAAGAGGAAACTAGTGAGGAAAAATAAAAACGACGCCCAATCTGCTGCGTCTGAAAATATCCGACGGAATGCTTCTTCTGTGAAGTTACCTCCGCGCGTGGCGCGTGGTACTGCTGGCCTAGCAGTAGCCATGGGCTTAGGACGGTTCTTTTACACCCCGATTTTGCCTTTGATGATAGCTTCCCTGGGCTGGACGGGACAATCCAGTGCTTGGATCGCCACCTCCAACTATGCCGGGTATTTTGTGGGCTCTTTAGCAGCCTCGCGAGGGTGGGTACCCGTTTCTAAAAAATTGTACAAGTCGGCGCTCGTGTTAACGGCAGTGCTCTTGGGAGCGGTTGCTTTCTCTGGTTCACCGTGGTGGCAAGTAGTGATCCGCTTTTTAGCTGGTATCAGCTCAGCTTTAGTTTTCGTTTCCGTTACACAGAACATTCCCGTGGTTAAACGCAGGGCCCATGATGGTGGAATAGTTTATGCCGGAGTCGGGTTGGGGATCCTCGTTTCCGGTGCCATTGTGCTGATGGGCGGGAGTGCCATCTCATGGCAAGCGCTGTGGCTTATCTGCGCGGGAGTGAGTGCAGCACTGTCACTTGTTGCATGGAATTGGCCCATACACAAAGCTAGCTCGGGTTCTTCGTCAAATCAACGACGAAATGACCGACGACAGAGGTCTTTGTTTGGACCATTAGGGTGGCTATCGGCTGGATATCTCTTCCAAGGCGCAGGCTATATCATCATTGGCACGTACCTGGTGGTCTTGGCGCAGCCAGTTTTTGGGCAAACAGCTGCTGCCTCAACGTGGTTGTTAGCGGGCATTGCTACTGCCCCATCTCCGTTATTGTGGTCTTTTGTAGCGAACCGGTTGGGAAATTTCAAAGCTCTTGCGGCATGTTACACACTACAAGTTGCTGGTGCTGTAGTGGCTGTCTTCATCTCTGGGCCAACTCTCTTGTTCATTGCAGCGGCTTTATTTGGCGCTACTTTCATGGGGGCAACAATGCTCACTATTGAAGCAGGGATCAAAACAGGGAGTCCAGTTGCGGCTGCTTCATTGACGACGTGGTACAGCTTAGGGCAAATTATGGGTCCTGCGGTCGTCGCCATCGCATTTAGTGATTCGATCGACTTGAGTTTCATAGCTGCGGCGATTTTGTTGATGGCTGGGATGATTTTCACCCTGTGTGGTGCCCGTTTCACTGTGTCCAGAGCCGACAGGGTGCAGGCATGAGATCGGTGCGTTGAGGTGGAATCACGGTACGCCATGATTAGCGTCGTCCGACGAGGGAACCTACTCCACCTCAATGTCCGGCCTACTAGGCCCTTCGCTTAGTCTTAGTCTCCGCCGGCTTGGCCGTCCAGAGGAGTTCCTGTCGTTGTTGTGGCTTTGCCCGTGTAGCCTGCCCCTTTGCCCATCGTGGCGCTATGCCCGCGCCTGATTTGTTCGGCGTGGACGGAACGTCCCATCACGAAGGACCCCACCGAAGCTACCATCAGACACGCGACAATCGCGATCACGGACTTCACCAGGACGACGTACCATTCGTCGCCGTCGGCAATAGAATGGATCATGTTCGCAATGATGAGCAGGGGGACTCCGACGCCTGTGATGGGGCCGGTGAGGTTGACGCGGGTGAGGGCATCGGGCGCCCGCCACATTTCGATGACTTCGTCGATGAAGGCGATGGCGGCGATCACGATCAGTATGGAAATAATGATGTTGACGATCATCGTTGGCCTCCCACCATGATGCGCGAGTTGGCAACCGAGCTCAGGACGCTCAGCACGCCGGCGAAGACTGCGACCTCGTAGGTGATGGTGGTTCGGTTCCCCAACGAGTACACCAGGAATAATCCGACAGCGCCGAAGAAAATAACATCGGATAACACCGTGCGGGACAAATCATCGCACCGTGCCATCAGCACTAACGCTCCTAACAAGGAGGCAATGATAACCCCGCTTACAAGAATTAAGACGAATATCATAGCTAGCTCTCCTTCTGTGAAGCATTTTGGCGTGACGGGTCGGCAGACTGTGAAGCCTCGCCGCCCGACTGCGACGGCTCGACAGATTCTGGAACAATGGGTTCAACAGAGAACCCGCTAGCATCCGTATCCCCACCGGCGTAACCAGGGGGAATGCTCGGCCCTCCGGGTTTGGTGAAGGATTTTGGCCCGGGACCGCCATTGGGCGCATCATCCGAATAATACAATTTGCTGGTGTAACCATGAGCGCACCGAGGATGCGTGCGCTGGCACACGTGCGGGGCAAGACGCTGTTCCATCTCTGCCAGCTCCTGCATGATGGCCTCTGGATCGCTACCAAATACGGCATGGACTAGGAGGATCCGCCCATCAGGGGCATCATCGGCCGGCATCGGCTCATGGGGGCCGGGGTAATCGGACACGTCCTGGGGGAGGGCATCCCCTACCTCAAGAAGGCCCAACGATAACGTCCCCGGCGTCATGGTGATCGACGTCGTAAATAGCCCGACCTCGCGGTCCGTGTGTACACGCAACGGGTAGGCAACAATGATCGGATCGATCTCCGAACGGCGCTTGTGGGCATCCACAATGATGGACCACGTGGCCAGCAACACCTGCTCAATGAGCCATGCACCATACCGGAGGGCATGCAGAGTTAGACGGAGTGTTTTCATTCTTGCCCTCCTGTGATACCTGCGATCATTGCCGACGCGTAACGTTGATGTGAATCGGTGTGGCCATCCTCATGGTCGTGATGAACAATCATGTCGTCGGGAACCTCGGCCGGATCATGGGAATCGCCAGTCAGGCCAGCACCACCGGTGTTCGCCACGCCCACCGCGTCGTCGCCAAGAACTGCACTCTGGTAGGCCTTCACATCGAGCAGCGAATCAGCTGCGTGGTTCGTCGCGGAAATTGCGGGTCCAGCGCCCACCAGTAAGCCGGCCGACATCAGGGCCATCAACGCTGATGGCACAATGAAACGCACCGGAACAGCCAGTCGGTGGTCAACGTACCGCGGGTTCATAGGTTTCCCCCAGAACACCTCGCGCCACAGCCGGAGCATAGAGAGCAGCGCACCCATGCCGGCAATAACCATTGCCACCAACACAATCCACGATTTCACCGAATAGTCGCTGGCCACAGCCATCACAACACCCAATTTACCGATCACACCGGAAAATGGTGGCAACCCGACGATCGACAACGCCCCGGCGACAAACACGGCCGCAACCAAGGGGTCACGACGCATCAAGCCGGACAGTCGCTGCAAACGGCCAGTTCCGTACGTTTCCTCAATCGAGCCGATGGAGAGGGCCAGTGACGCAATCACCGTCATGTGGTGAACCGCGTAGAACACTCCGGCTGCCAGCATCCGCCGGGGATCATGCCCCACAAATGCCAGGCCCACCAGCATAAATGGCATACCATTGACCATCTGGTAGGCCAGAACCGAACGCATCGTCCGCTCACCCAATCCGGCCCAGGAACCAACAAGCATGGCCGCCACACAAATCACAAGAATAAGCCATGACCAGCGGTCATCCAGACCACACATGACAGCATAAATGCGGAAGATCGCGTAGAACGCCACCTTGGTGTGCAGACCAGAGAACAAAGCCATGACAGCCGGCGACGTGTTCGGATACGTGCGCGGCAACCACGTGTGAACAGGGAACAGACCTGCTTTAATAGCCAGCGCCAGAAGAATCAGACCACCGGTCACCACCACTGGCCCATTGCCCCGAGCCGCACTAGCCAGCGCAGGCAAGTTCGACGTCCCCGCCGTCGCGTAGGTGAGCGTGACCCCGACAACCAGCACAGCCGAGGTAATCAAGTTCACGAGCACAAACAAGCGACCAGAGCGGAGACGCTGCAACGTACCCGTCATCGCAAGCAACGCGTACGACGGCAGAAGCATGACCTCAATGCACACGAACAGGTTGAACAGATCCGCCGTGCTCATCGCGCCGTACACGCCGCCCATCAGCATGCACACCAGGGCAGGGTAGAAGCGGGCATTCATCTCCCCAACAGCCGTCGCAAACCACACAGAGACCAGGCACACAATCGAGGTCATCGTGATCATGAGCGACGAGAACGAATCCGACGCGAACGGGATCGCGATACCGGCAGCGTAACCGCCGACATTCTCGGCGATCGCGGGGTGATTCCAGTGGTAGATCATGAGGCTCAGGCCCGCCGAAAAACCGAGGACGGGCACCACGAAAGCCAAAGCAATGCGTGCTATTTTCCACGGCGACATGGCGGCAAGAGCCGCGGCCGCCAGAGGCCCGGCAAGGAAAAGCGGCAGCAGCGCCGCAATAGTTGACGTTGCCATCTATTCGATGCCCTCCTCGCGCTGTTGGCGCCGCTGATACTGGTTCGAATCCGTGGAAATCCGCCGCGCGCTGCGGCCCATCGTCTGCAGCGCTGTCACCTCATGGGTGACGTGATCAGGCAAAACATAGGCGTCGTCGGTAGGAGTATCGTGCTCCTCCTGCGAACCCTTTGCCTGGTCCTGTGCCACCTTCTTCTTAGCGGGCACGGACTTTTCCTCCGTGCTCCACACCGAGTCCTTGAACGCTGCGAACAAATCGGGGAACTCCTTGACCGGGTCGCTCAACGTGTCATCGGAGCGCCCCAACGCGGCCAAGGCCAGCATGAACGCGGTGGTGGCCATCGAAATAACAATCGCCGTCAGCACGAAAGCCTGCGGCAAAGGATCGGCTGCGTCCTGGGGGTTCGTGCCACTCATAATGGGCTCCGAACGCCACGCTCCAATGCCCGCAGCCAGCAGAGTCAAGTTGGTGGCATGGCCAATAAGCGTCATCCCGAGGATCAACCGGACCATTCCCCGCTGGAGAACCAGGAACACACCGCCGGCGGTTAGCACACCAATCGTGATTGCGATAATCATTCTTCCACCTCCACGGTGTCGACGGGTTTCCGGCCGGATGTATCGCCGCCACTATCGGATGTCGATTCAGACACGGTATCGCGGTCGGTACCCGCCGTCGACGGCGTATAATCAGGCCCATTAGAGCCGACGGGGGAGAAACCACCATGCGTACGCACAGGCCCTAACGGTGCTTCCGCGCCGGGCCGGATGGAGCCGCCCAACTGCAGGAGCGCAATGGCCACCAAACCGAGAACGGCCAGGTAAACGCCGGCGTCGAAGATTTGCGCCGTCGTCAAGAGCTCGCCACCAACGTGGGCATTGAGCGGCTGGAGGAAGGAACCGCGGGAACCGTACCCGCCTTCTTCACCGGAGGCGTGGCCGAGGTAACCGGCCAGACCTGCCAGGACCGCCAAGGAAATACCCGACCCCACCAGGATGTAGGGGAGCCGATTGTTGGTCGGCGCTTTATCCGCCGGACGCGACAGGTAGTAGAACATGAGCGCACTGCCGCCGATCAGGGCTGCGATGAACCCGCCGCCGGGGTGGTTGTGGCCGCGCCAGAACACCGCCGCGCTGATCAGGATAAGGACGGGGATAAGAAGCTTCGCCATCCACCTCATCGGTAACGAGTTCAGCTCCGGGCGCGGGATGGCGGCCAAGGATCCGCGGATGTCATCGCGCACACGCGGCACGGAGAGCACCACCGCGGCGATCGCCACACCACACATGCCGAGCACGGAAAGCTCGCCCATGGTATCGAAAGCGCGGAACTCCACAAGGATGGTGTTCACGACGTTATTACCGTGCGAAATCGTGGGCCCATTGGTTAGGTACCACTGCGAAATCAACGGTTTTCCGTGGTAGCCGACCAGCGCGATCACGCCGACCGTCGTCGTCAATCCCATAAGAACCGCGATCGTCCCGGCCCAGCGATCACGACGTGCGGACCGCTCCGTGAACTCGCGCGGTTGCAGCCGGATGACCAGCATAAGGACCACGGTGGTGAGCAGCTCAACCAGAATCTGGGTGAGCGCCACATCGGGGCTACCCAGGGTCAGAATCTGCAGGGTAACACCGACACCGGCAGCGCTGACCGCAATCACAGCCGACAGACGACGTCGCGACACGACCGCGATGGCCACACCAATAATGACCGTGACCAGGGCAACGTAATCCAGCGGGCGGTCAATTCCGCCCACCCGAGAACCCATATCGACGCCATCGATGGCGCCACCGTTAAACAGCGCCCCGATAGCCACGGAACCCGCGAGAGTAATGACCGCCAAGAACGGGAGGGCCAGGTGGCGCGTTGGCGAAACCGAATCCGCCATGGAACCACCCACCTTGCCCCAGCGGGAACCACCGGTGATGACCCCTTGGAGCACATGCGCTCCAGTGAAGGGGGATAGTTCCTTGCCGACGAGAACCCGCGCGATAGCTTTACGGAACACGACACAGGTGACACCGACGCCGATGACAACGGCGCTGATCATCAGCGGCACGTTGATGCCGTGGAACAAGGCGAGGTGAGTGTGCGTCGCGTGGTGTGTGCTCAGTGCGGAATCCGCTGCGGCGTCCACGAAGGAATCCATGAAGCCGGGAACAAAGCCCAGCGGTAGGGACAGGAAACCGGGGATCGCCGCGGGGAGCCACAAGGACAGCGGTGCTTCGTGGACATCGCTGACGTCGCGTGTTCCGTCGACGAACCCGCCGAAAATGTAGCGGTAGGAGTAGGCGAAGGTCAGGATCGCGCCCACAGCAGCGCAGATGAGCAGGAAGGCGGTGGCCGGGGTGGCTAGTTCACCTTCCATCATGGCGTCCAACATGCCCTCTTTGGAGATGAAGCCGAACAGTGGCGGGACCGCGGCCATGGACGTCGCGGCGATGAGCGCCATGCTGAATGTCCACGGCATGACTCGCCAAATTGGCCCCAGCCGGCGAATATCGCGCGTCCCGGTTTGGTGGCCCACCACGCCGATCAGCATGAACAAGCTGGACTTGAACAACGCGTGCGCCAGCGTGTGCACCACCGCGGCCACCATGGCCAGCGGAGTGCCAATACCAATGGTGCACACAATCCAGCCCAGCTGAGACACCGTCGAG
The DNA here is from genome assembly GCF_003243515.1 of Corynebacterium kroppenstedtii. Taxonomy (GTDB): domain Bacteria; phylum Actinomycetota; class Actinomycetes; order Mycobacteriales; family Mycobacteriaceae; genus Corynebacterium; species Corynebacterium kroppenstedtii_B. The sequence continues at coordinate 29,537 of NZ_QFRA01000017.1, read as the reverse complement.
TACGCGGTCAGCTTCTTCAGATCATTCTTCTGCAGAGCAAATAGCGCCGCCATAATCGCGGTAAACATGCCGACGATGATGAGCACACTGCGCCACCACGCGTCGTCATGGAAGAGCGCGGAAAAACGCAAGAGTAGGTAAATGCCCGCTTTCACGACGGCTGCCGCGTGGAGGAAGGCGGACACCGGAGTATCCGCTGCCATCGCCTCGGGGAGCCAGAAGTGGAAGGGGAACTGCGCCGACTTCGTGCATGCCGACGTCGCAATCAACACGGCGATAACAGACAGCAACGCGGGGTGATGAGCCCACTCGGGCGAATGAATAATCCCCGACAGGCTGGTCGTTCCCGTCACACCAGCGCTAATACCCAAACTGGTCAGCAGCGTAAGCCCACCGAAGAACGTCAGGATAATGGTGCGCATTGATCCTAGCTCGCCGCCGGGGCCAGACCGCGCGATCAGGAAGAACGACGCCAGTGACACGAGCTCCCACGAGATAAACATCAGGATGACGTCGTCGGCAAGAACAAGGGTGACTACGGCGGCCATGAAAGCTGTCATGAGCAGGTAAAAGCTCATAGACCCGCGGCCACCATGTAAATACCGCGTCGAATAGATGAACACGGCTGCACCGATGCTCAACGCGAGCAGGGCGAAGAATGTGGATAGGGCGTCGGCGCGGAGTGAGAAGATCACATCGGCGCCGTTGGGTAGGAAGTCCTTAATCCATGTGACCTTCCAGGTCCAGGGATTACCATCGATGATGTCGGGCAACTTCCGGAGGAGCGGGATGGCGGACGCGATGAAAATAAGGGCTAGGGGCCACCCTGCGTTGCGATCAAGTAACCGAACAAGCAGGGGAACCAGGATGAGGGCGAGCACCACGAACAAGGGGATCGCGACAAGCTCCACGAAGCATCAACACCTGGGGGTTTAAGTGGACATAAACAGACAATAAACAGTTTCTCAGGGTATCAGTTGCAGGTGAGAATTCCACGCTGCGCGAATTGGCCTTGTAGTGGGGAATGTCGGGGTGGGGCGGTGTGTGAGTGGGTGACTGTGGATGCTTAATGAAAATGTGGTGACATCGTTGTGGTGATGATGTGGGGGTGTAAGTTGAGATTGTTTTAGGAAAAAGCCTTGTAGTATCGGGTGGCTGAGTGTTAGGGTCAGAATTATTGAAAACAACGATGGCGCTATTGAAAACAAACTCGCGCGGTGGATACGGCCGCGACGGAGAGCGTGACGGTGGCGAGCGCTATGGCCGATGACGGCTGCCATGTCATAACGCTCACTATTGCTTGAATACCTCTTCTGGTGCCCGAATACTTTTTGGAGACGATCATGGCTCACAATATGCCCCACGCACACGACCATGTGGAGGCGGATCATCACGAACATGATGAGCACGGAGCGGGCCACGTGCATGAACACGGCCACGGGCACTCTCATGGCCACTCCCACGATCATGGTGATTCGTCGCGGGGCCGCCTGATTGCCGCCCTCGCGGTCACCGCAACAATCTTGATCGCAGAGCTCATCGGTGCGTGGATCTCCGGGTCGTTGGCCCTCGCGGCCGATGCAGGCCACATGTTGGTTGACTCGTCGGGCCTGGTTATCGCCCTGATTGCTGTGCATTTATCGCAGCGGCCGCGCAATAACCGCTTCACGTGGGGATGGTCGCGAGCGGAGGTACTTGCCGCCGCACTGCAGGCAGGGATGCTGATTATTATCTGTGGAGTCGTCGCGGTAGAGGGCATATCTCACCTCATTAGCCAGCCCGATGTGGAACCCGTGCCCATGCTCATCATCGGAACGATTGGCCTGGTCTCCAACGCCGCATCGATTATCATTTTGGCAGGTGGGCGCGAAAGTTCGCTCAATATGCGGGCCGCATTTCTCGAGGTGGTTAACGACGCGCTGGGCTCGCTGGCTGTCATTCTTGCCGCGATTATTGGATTAGCGACGGGGTGGGTGCGCGCTGACTCGATCGCGTCCCTGTTTATCGTTGCGCTGATGGTGCCGCGGGCGTTTACGCTCCTCCGCACAGCGATCCGAATCCTGATGGAGGCCACCCCCGACGAAATCGACCTCGATGACGTGCGCGAACATATTTGCGGTGTCGATGGGGTGAAGGATTGCCACGACCTTCACATCAACACCATCAGCACGGGTGTGGTGGCATTAACCGCGCACGTGGCGGTGGATAGTGGCCTGTCCGCAGCCGAGCACCACCGGATTCTTCACACTCTGGAGGATTGCACAGCGCAGCACTTCCCGGTGGCCATCAAACACACCACATTCCAATTGGAAGCGAGGGGCCACAGCGGGCACGAGCGGTTGCATCATGGCGCGGCATCCTAAAGTGTCGCCGTTGAGTAACTAACTCATCACATTTTTAACGAACGGGATGCTGTCCTCTTTAGACCTGTTCACCGTTCCGCTGTGATCTTTATCGGGATAGAACTTGAACGTGACTGGCTGGCCGCTAGCCTTCATCTTCTCCGCAAGAGTTACAGCGCCGGGCATAAATATGTCGGTGTCCAATCCTCCTTGGCCGATAAAAACAGGTTGGTTATACCCCGACTCGGGTATTCTCATGTAATCCTTGAGGGCCTGTTTGAATCCTGGCATGGTGTCTAAGGGCTTGGAAAATACCTTTTCAATGCGGATGTTTTCCTTTTTAACGACATCCGTAATTCCTTCAGGGGCAGGATGCGATGGGGTCGACAGGGTGTCGCATATTGGCCCCTCGGCATAGTCAACCCATTTCTTTCCGTAATCGGTGAGATAGGAATTGACGTCCCACTCCGGGTGCGCGGTACGAAGCCCGGAAACAATGTAAAGAAGATAGGTGGTCAGGGTCGGCAGCACGTTTTGTTCACCCAATTTTCCTGGTGGGACCACGCCCGGACGGAACACCACTGGTAGTAAGTCTTCAATGTAGGCAGGAACCCCGGTGGCCAAGGCACCGCGGTAGGACAATCCGCCGCTGTTGGCCGTATTCTTCTGCATACCGCGCTGTAAACATTGCAGCGCCGCCGCCTTGCGACTGTCCGGCGACGAACCACTTTTTGGCTAACTCCGTGAAGTGTGTTGTGGACGCCTTAATTGCGTCAACAACACTGTGGGCTTCTACTTTGCCGTCCAAATAAGGATGGTTGCCGGGCGTTCCGAGACCGACGTAGTCGCTGGCAACAATTGCGTAGCCCTGGTCCATCCACGAATTCAGATAATCCCAATCTCTCTCCCATGCGGCTGGACCGTTTGTAGAGTAGGCGCACACGTCGTTGAGGCCGACTGTGCCATGTGCCCAGGCCATAACCGGCCATCCGCCTTCAGGCGCCTTGCCTTGGGGAAGATAAACGGCTGCGGTAGACAGCGCTGGCTGACCTTGGGAATTCACCGTCCAGTACGTGATTCGATACGACGCTCCCGCATGCGGCACAGCAATAGCCGGATTCAGTGGTTCGACTTTCGTGAGCGTGCCAGGCTCAGTCGTGCCACCAACTGCAGCATCCATCAGGTGCGGGTCATTGCTTCCGGGGATGGATTCGGTGGGCTGACTCACAGTGCCCTGGGCCTCACCAGCATACGCGATCCCAGTGGGAATAGCGAGTGTCGAGGTGATTCCTAGAGAAGCGCTGAGGCTTAGGCCTGCAAGAACGGAGCGCTGACGTCTCGTCGTGTGCGCGCGAGAAAACCGATCGGGTTGAGACGTTTGGGGAGCAGTGCGGGGCATGGGACCTCCTCCTGGGAATTGAGCTTTTTGAGAACTATAGTCCCAGCACATCAACGTCGATAGGAAACAAAGTAAAAACTTTGCAAAACCTATCTTTCGGTGGTGGCCACCCTCTCCCTACTGCTCATGCTCCGCTTTCATCGCCCGTTGCGTCCGTTCCTCAATGGCTGCAGCATTCTTCGCAACGTTTCGTGCCGACCGCAGACCCAAAGCGTCGTAAATAGGACGGCACTTAAACACCACGGCGATGAACATCGCGGCTGCACACGCACCCAAAAGCGGCGGGAGGAGCACCACGGCGCCCGTCATCTCGGTGGTCAGAACAAGCCCGGTCACCGGCGCGCCCACACTCGCGGCAAATAGTGCGGCCATCCCGACGATTGCCATTGCCGACGGATCCGGCTCGACCTGCGGGAACAGCGCGTGACAGACAAGCCCAACGATCAGCCCCAACTCGGCGCCCAACACAAGCATGGGGGCGAACAAACCGCCCGGCGTGAGCGCGACATACGAACCGATCGCCATGATGAAACGCAAGATCAGCAGGCCGAGGAGAACCATGACGGTGCCCCGCCCCATGAGAGCATCCATCGTCAGGGAATCTCCGCCACCCACCAGATTCGGGCCGAGATAACCGACGACACCGATGGCCGCTCCGATCATGCCCGCGCGGAGTTCCACAGGGAACGTCGACGCGTCGACCACCGCCAGGGTCCGCATGAGCGTGCGGTTGTACAGCAGCCCAGTGAACCCAGCGATCAGGCCCACGATCAGGAAAAATGGGCCGTTATCCAGCGTCGGCGGGGCAGGTTCGGGCAGCGGGAATACGTGATCATCCCCGACGATCACATGCGCGATGGAATACGCCGCCCCCGGACGCCGAGAGAACCGCCACCGTCATTCTCGCCTCGAAGCGTTGACCAACTCCTCAAGCACAAATACGGCACCGGCCAGAGGAGCGGAAAACGTGGTCGTGAGCCCGGCGGCCGCACCGGCGGCGATCAATAAGCGCAGGTCGGCGCGGTTATTGCGGTACGTCCGCCCCAAGATCGTCGCTACCGACGCACCCAGGTGCACCGACGGGCCTTCGCGCCCCAGCGCCAAACCCCCGCCGATGGACATCAGCCCGCCGACAAACTTGATGGGCAGCAAGCGCATGTGGGTGGGGTTGGCGTTGCCCTTCACGATGGCCTCGACGCGGGGGATGCCCGACCCCTCCGCCACCGGTTCCAGGTGGCGAACCATCGCGGCCCCCACCATGGCCAACACCGCGGGAGCAACAATGGCGACGATCACGCCGATGATCCCGTGGCCTTGTGTCCAGCCAAACACCGTGGTCCGCCACGCTTCCGCGTGCTCGAGGCATACGCGGAAATAGGACGCAATGATGCCGGTGCCGAACCCCACCATCACGGCCGTAATGGTCAGCGGAACCATCGACATCGAGGGGCGTTCTTTGGCTTCGTTCCATCATTCGAGGCTGTGGTACCCGGTGGCCCACCTGATGATGCGTTCGCGCCGGGTGAGGGGGCGGCCACTTGCCGCCGGGGCCGCGTCGTTACTCACGTCGCCGTTCCCGTCGCGGCCGTTAGTGTCGTGCTCGGGGTTAGTCACGGGAGTCCGTCGCTACTTGCCACTGGTTGATATTGCGGTCAACCGCGTAGCGGTTAATCGTGCGCAGCTCGTCGTCGGTAAATGACAGGTTGTCTAGCGCGCCGAGGCTGTCGTCGAGTTGCTCCACCGAGCTTGCCCCGATCAGTGCCGACGTCACCTCTGGCCGTCGAAGTGCCCAAGCGATTGCCATTTTTGCCAGCGATTGGCCACGTTCTTCGGCGATGGCGTTGAGGGCGCGGATGCCTTCGAGGGTGTCGTCGTTGAGGAATGTGGAGTTCATCTTGTGGTTGCCCAGGCGTGAATTTTCCGGAATACCGTTGAGGTATTTGCTGGTCAGCAGGCCTTGGGCAAGGACAGAGAACGCGATAACTCCCATGCCGTTTTCCGCGCATGTTTTCAGCAAGGATGTCTTCGCGGCGGGGGATACGGAGGGGTCGGTGGGGCCGTCGGGGCCTTCGATCCACCGGTTAAACATGGAGTAACTCGGCTGCATGATGGTGAGCGGTGTGCCCAGATCGCGGGCGATGCTCTGTGCTTGCCGCGTGAGTTCGGGCGAGTATGAGCTGATGCCCACGTACAGCGCGCGCCCCGATCGTGCGATGTGGTCGAGCGCGCCCATTGTCTCTTCCAGGGGCGTGTCGGGGTCTGGGCGGTGGTGGTAGAAGATGTCCACATAGTCCAGCCCCATCCGCTTCAACGACGCATCCAGGCTTCCTACCAGGTACTTTCGGCTGCCTCCGAAGCCGTATGGGCTGCTGTTCATATACCAGCCGGCCTTGGAGCTAATCACCATTTCTTCGCGGTACGGGCGGAAGTCCTGGGCAAAAATGCGGCCGAAATTGGATTCCGCGGATCCGGGTGGCGGCCCGTAGTTGTTGGCCAGGTCGAAGTGGGTGATGCCGCGGTCAAACGCACGGCGGAGGATTGCTCGTTGCGTTTCCAGGGGGCGATCCCCACCAAAGTTGTGCCACAATCCCAGTGTGATGGCGGGAAGTTTCAGGCCGCTATCCCCGCAGCGGTTGTAAGGCATGGGGGAGTGTGCCTCGGGTTCGTAGCGGTCATCTGCAGCTTGGTACACGTTCGGATAATGTGCGCTACTCATAGTTTTCAGTGTAACGACGTAGGTGCAGAGCGGTTAACGGTGTTGGGGCGTGGTCGCGGTGGTCGGGCGCGGGTACACCACGGGCCGCGGTTCTATTCGTTGGAGATGAGCCGCGGTGGAATTCCCATCTCTTTTATGTCCTGGGGCGTGAGCGCGTTTTCCTCTAACACTTTCTTGACGACGTACCGCGCGCGGTCTTCCGGGTCGGGGATTCGTCGAGCCGCGCTAAGGAGAGTGGTTAACGTGGCGGCGTTGTGTGATGCGTCGGCGTCGTGTTGCTCCCCGGAGGATGACGCCGGGCCGAACGCACGCCACGCGACCGCCGTCGCCAAGGAAAGAAGAGTAATTCCCCGAGCTTCGTGGGGCTCAATGCGGCGGTTGACCACACGAGGGGACGAGCTTCCACGCTCCTGCTCGCGGTGGGATTTACTCTTGCGCAGCCGGCAGTGGAGTTCTTGCTGGCCAATGCCGACGGTGGAGCCGTCGTCGTTAGTAATGACCGTGGTGTACGGGATATTGCAGAAACCGTCGGAGGCGATTTCGCGTTTGATCTGCTCGACCATTGCGTCTGTGATCTGGACCGTGGCGTGGGCGTTATTGCGGCCGGGATTGATGTATTGGAATGTGCCGGTGCGTGTCCAGGCTTCGTACTCCCGCCCGAGGCGCTGCATAACGAGTGTGCCGAACATGGCGTCGGTCATGGAGAACAGCGATCCGCCGAATGCTGCCCCGTGTGCATTGTTGTTGAGTCGGTTGACCTTGAGGATGAGATGCGCCGACGACCAATCGTCGGAGATGTCCCGGACTCTCACTCCTGCAGCGAAAAGAGGGGGGTACGCGCTCATGGCGGCGGCGAAGAGACGTGGCGAGCGGAGAACGCGTTTGACGAGGAGGGCTGCAGTGCGAGTATTCATGTGATCTAAGTTACTCAAACTTGGCGACGGCGGGGAGGTTTATCGCGTTTGAGTGATGTTTGTAGTGGCATGCGATCGTGTGTTGGACGCGGATATGCCTCTGGTGAAATAGTGACGGCTCTATCTATGCTCTATTTCCGACGACGGCCACGGGGGTGTCCCGGTTTGTTGGAGGGCTAAGCGCCCGCGGTTTTTACCCCTCTGACCAGCACTTTCTCCACCTGTGTCGTTTTTGCGACAGTCTCACCTGTTATTTAAGGGGTAAGTTAGGCTGGATATATTGGCTTGCGACGTTCTGTCGCTTTATTTATAAGCCAGCCAATGCTTAATATGAGTCCATGAGCATCGTAGTTACCAACCAGCTGACCATTACGTCAGATCGCGCGGATGAAGTTGTCTCCCGCTTTTCGCAGAACATGCAGTCCTTGGACACGTTCGATGGGTTCGAAGGCTTCGAGCTGTGCAAGCCGACGGAACCTGCCGACGACCGCTGGATCGTGATCACTCGGTGGCGCGACCAGGAGGCTTTCCTGGGATGGCGCAATTCCCGCAAGTTCCGCGAAGACCACGGATGGCGTGAGCGTGAATCCAGCAAAGAAGAAGAGGTAAAGAAGCCTCCGCACGGCTCGATGAATTCTGTGGTCCGAAACTACGACGTCATGCTGACCAAGGACGCTGCTGAGTAATTGACTGTTGGTTGACGGCTCCGATGAATTGACTCTAGGAGGGTAACGGGGTCGTCGCTCTTACAACGGGGAACAAACGAGTTAGGTCTTTTTTGATTGGGGGAGGGTAACTCGGGTAGTAGTAGGCACATGCACATGTCTATGACGAACGTCCACCGGCTACGGGCGAGCCGCGAGGCCGGACAGCACTCCGGCCTCATTCGCGCGTTTACCCTCTTTATTGCGGTCATTTTCGGCTCCGCACTGTTGGTAGCGTGCGGTTCTCAATCCGATGGCCCCGACAGGGGGAAGGGCAACTCAAGCCAGAAGCGGGTTGTCGCGTTGGACTGGCGCTACGAAGAAATCCTGGACGCGCTGGGTGTGAAACCGGTGGGCGTCGTTGACATTGGCAAGTCCGCAGCACCGAAGACCTTGGAAGGCAAGCTGGACGGTGTGAAATCCGTCGGCCAGGCGAAGCAGCCCAACCTAGAGGTCATCCAGTCGTTGGAGCCCGACCTGGTTCTGGCCAGCCCCACCCGTCAAGAAGCGATCATGCCGCAGCTGAAGGAGATCGCGGATACCAAGGCCTACTCCGATGCTACTTACACGGATGTTTTGGATTCCATGGATGACATCGCTAAGCAGCTAGGCAAGGAAGATAAGGCCAAGAAAGTTCGTAGCCGTATCGAAGGCAAGATCGCTGAGGCCAAGAAAGAAGTTAAGCCCGGCACCCGCGCCGCGCTCGTCGGCTGGTCCAAGAACACCCTTTACACATGGATCGAGAAATCCTTCGCAGGGTCTCTGCTGACCGCAGCGGGATACGAGTACGGTTACCAAGGTGAGCGTTCCGCAATAGAATCTAAAACGGATGTTGCGGAGTTAACCGGGGACAAGCTGCCGGGCATGAAGCTGGACACGATGTACCTCTACAACGACATCAAAGGATTCAAGGCCAGCCCATACAAGGATGTTGTGAAGAACATCGTGGATGTGGAGCAGGACACGTGGTCTCGCTCCCGAGGTCCATTGGCTGCTGAGAAGATGCTGGACCAGATCATTGAGACAGCGAAGACGAAGGCTTAACTATTTAGCCCCTCAGCAGCGTTAGATGGTTAACTGCCCAGCAGGGCTAACCCACTGCTGCCCAAAACTAGTTCTAGCAATCAATCCCGATGTAAGGATGAAATGCCATCGCGATCGTGACTGTGCGCAATAGTGATGCCATGGCCGTAGTAAAGAATGCCGACAGCCGCGCTCGCAACCCGCGACGGGCGGCTTCGGCCGTTGCTATTGCCCTCTGCCTGGCAGTGATCGCTGGTATGTGGCTCTGGCGAATGAGGGGGGTATCGTGCCCGCTGATGCTCCTCAGCTCGCCGATGAAGTGCATGCCGTGATGCGCGATCGGCTGCTGGCCGCTACGGTCATTGGTCTAGCGCTTGGAGCTGCCGGAGTACTGCTGCGCACCGCTACGCACAATCCTTTGGCTGATCCGGAGATTACCGGTGTGAACTCCGGCGCGGCTTTCGGAGCTGTGGTGGGAACCACGATCACCGGAACTGTTTCCGGAGCGGCCGTGCTTCCCGGTGCGTTGGCCGGTGCAGCGCTGGCCGCTGTGATCACGGTTGGCATTGGGCTGCGGGCAAACGCCGCTGATCCAACCGGGGCAGCCGCCGTGCAACGCATGATTTTGCTGGGTATCGCCATTTCTGCTCTATTTTCCGCGCTCACGGCGGTCACCCTGGTTATCGATGAAGCCCAGCTTTCCACCGTGCTGTCCTGGCTATCCGGCCGCTTAGGTGGAGTGCGTATTGACGATATCATTCCTTGCCTTATTGCCGTAGCCGTTATTGTGCCCCTGATGTGGTTTTCGGGGCGCGCGTTGGACACCCTCGCCGCCGGCGATGCCTTAGCTAGCTCGGTGGGTGCGAACCCCCGCCGCACCCGGATCTTGGCGGTGCTTTGCGCAGTCTTTCTGGTGGCACCGGCGGTTGCTGCTGCGGGGCCGATCGGATTCTTGGGTCTTATGGCTGCCGTTGTGGCTCATCGTGTGGCCGGACCCCGTCATCGCTTGGGGCTCTTGCTTGCCCCTCTGGTGGGCGCGGCAGTTCTTTTGGTTGCCGACGCCGCAGCGCAGGCAATTTGGGCTCCGGCCGAAACCCCGGTTGGTGTGGTGACGTCCATTGCCGGCGTTCCATTGTTGCTGTGGGGGATTAACCGTGTGCAACCCCGACGCACCGTAAGCTCAGGATGGGGTGGCCGCTAATGATTACTCGTGGTCGATTCTGGACTCTCATCGCGCTGTTGTTGGCGGTATTATCTGCTTCCGTCATCCTGGCTTTGGTGTTGGGGGCTGTGATGAAGCCCCCGGCGGAGGTCGTCAAGGAACTTTTCTCCGGTGGCAAGCTGGTCTGGTGTTACCGCATGCCCCGTGTGCTCCTGGGCATGCTTGCCGGCGCAGCCATGGCAGTTTCCGGTGCGCTTTTGCAATTAGCGCTGCGTAATCCGCTGGCTGCGCCCGATACCGTCGGTGTGACTGCTGGCGGTGGATTGGCGGCGGTCGCCGCGTTGCTGAGTGTGGGTTCCCTCCCCGCCCAAGCGCTGACCTCCGTAGCGTTTATCGGAGCGATGGTGGGCGCTGGTTTAGTGTTACTGCTGGCCGGGAGGGGCGCGAATGATCCCATCCGGCTGACCCTCACGGGAGTTGCGGTCTCACTCGGGTTGGGTGCTCTGACCAAATTGCTGCTGGTCAAAGCAGCTCCGGAGGCAGGGGCGGCCATGACATGGCTGAAGGGCTCCTTGTACGCGCGGAGCATCACTGATGCCCACATCATCGCTCCGGTCGTTATCGCCGTGATCGTGCTGACCGTGATCGTGGCCAAGCACTTGGACATGCTGAACTTGGATTCTTCCGCCATGGCTGGAGTGGGGGTCAATGAGAAGTTGTGGCGCGCGGTCGCCATCTTGTGCGCCATTGCATTGGGTGCAGCCGCGGTGGCTGCTGCAGGAGTGCTGGGCTTCGCCGGATTGATCGTTCCTCATGCAGCACGGTTGCTGGTGGGTAGCGCCGTGCGTCGAGTAATTCTGGTATCCGCCCTGGGGGAGCCACCCTTGTGACGGTGTGCGATGCACTAGGCAGGTGGGCATTCGCTCCCACGGAAATTCCGGTAGGCGCGCTGATTGCCGTGGTGGGTGCACCGTACTTCGTGTATTTGTTGCTGCGAATGTCACGCGGTAAACACAAACAAGGGGCGACGCGGTGCGAAAGTCTAGGCACGAAGCGCATCAGCCGAAGCTAGCGGGTGCTAAAGAAAGAGGAAAACCGGTGACGAAGGACCAAGCGGAACAACTGAGCGCGGAATCCATCACGGTTGGTTACGGTGGGCCCGCGATCCTACAGGATGTGAGTGTGAAGGCTCCGGCGGGAAAAATTACCGCTCTGATCGGGCCAAATGGTTGTGGTAAGTCCACCTTGCTTCGCGCGTTGGGGCGGCAGCAGGCGCTGTCTGCGGGATGCGTGCGCGTGGGGGAGACCTCGATCCGCGACCTTTCGCCCCGGGAGTTTGCCCGCCATGTGGCTTTTTTGCCGCAGCAGCCTGTGACGCCGGAGGGGGTCACGGTTAGGGAGGTGGTTGCGTATGGGCGCTATCCCTATACCGGTGCCTTTGCGTCGCTGAGTGACCGTGACCATGAGGCTATCGAAGAGGCGGCGTATAAGGCTGGGGTGGCCGGGCTGCTGGACGAGCTTGTCACAGAACTATCCGGTGGCCAGCGCCAACGGGTGTGGGTGGCGATGACGGTGGCGCAACAAACCCCGGTGTTGCTTTTGGACGAGCCGACCACCTATCTAGACCCCGCCTACCAGATCGCGATTTTGGATCTAGTGAAGGAACTGAATGCTGCTGGCCGCACCGTGGTCATGGTCGTGCACGATATGACACATGCGGCGCGCTTTGCTGATCACATCGTGGCGATGCGTGATGGGGAAGTGGTGGCAGCGGGGGATACCGATGAGGTGATGTCCACGGAGCTAGTTTCCGACGTCTTCGGCATCGGCTGCTTGAGCGTGCAAGATCCCGAAACCGGCCGGGTATTGCCGGTACCGTATCAGTAGTTTTGGTGGCTGCCGACGGGGTGAAAAGCAAGGACCTAGGCATCCCCGACGGTTTAGGATAACTCCAGTTAGGTTACTTTTAATAAGGGAAAATCCACGCGTCTCGCGCCCATGAATCACACACTGTAGAAGCTCTCATTCTGGGTTCCCATCGAACTATCGTTGAGCGCCTCTTGCGGGCGATAATCGACGGAAAGTGCACAGCCTGTTGTGTGTCGGTGTTTTTCACTCACTGTTGACCAGGTCCGGGGTGGATTAGGCAGGTGAGGTATGCGGGTGGTGACAGGTGAGTGCCCTTAACTTTTGTTTTGGTCAGCAACGTCGGCCAGCCTGGCCAGGCGTGTTGGCTGAGTGGTTTGTTTCGGGTTGATATTGGTTTTGTCGGGGCGAGGAGTATGCCACATTGCGCGCACGCTGTAGATGTCGTCATTGTCAGCGTGAACCTTTTAAATGTGTTTGAATAAGGGCAAGGTCCACGACGACGGCGGGGTTATTGATTTTGCCACAGGTCTCTGGATTGCCTTTGACAGCGGGCGCTGTATGTCCCAAGTTCCTAATGGCCAAGCCTCCATAGGGGTACGGTCGCAACCTAATATCTCTGTTACAGAAGCTGTCTTAGAACTTGTTGCCGGAGAGTTTGTCGACTTCGATACGTCTTCAATCAATTTGCCTAGCCAGCTTGTCTTTGCAGGCTCTTCTGGCCGAACCTACGAACTGGAATTAGCAGTTAACTCCCTAGGGCCTGGACACGCCGTTGTGCCGGGGGTCGGAGCTGCATTTCATAGCAGGTACGTGATCGAGGCGGCAGAATGTTTCCGTAGTCGATTGGAGGACGCAAACATCGAGTTCCATAAACCGCGATGCCCCATTTTTCAAAGGCTACAGCAAAACCCTTTCCGGAAGACCCCAAAGGGATAAAAACTTGGTGGTAAAGTAACTCACTAAACTCATCCTATGGATGAAAACAGTACAAAACATACGAAGGAGTGAGACAGCCATGTTCCAAGAACGTGGCCCACGATCGATTCTTAACCCCTTTGACTAAGGAGACCTGTTCCTAAGATTCTAAGAAAGGGGAAGACCTTTGAGTGTGCAACCAACGCAGAAGCGTGGCACCGCTGAGCTGCGACGGAAGATGAGCGTAAAGGAATTCGATGATGGTTACTTTTACGCTGCAGAGCTGAAACGGTTTGCCCGGGAGGTCGGCATTTCTGTAGGAAACCGTAGAAAGTTCGAGGTTGAAGATCTGATTAGATCGTTTCTTGAGACAGGTGTGGTTCCAGCTAGTCAGCCGACTTTGCCAAGAAACAAAGGAGAAGAAAGAGACAGACTAGCCCTGGATGAACAGGTCCGAAACTATGTGGATGACAAGGAAACCAAGGAGTTTCTTCTCGATGCGGTGCGTAGTTCCTCACCAGGCATTAAAAAGAAGTCTGGTCAGTGGTACTGGCTCAACGATTGGAGGAGAAAACAACAGGAACGTCAAGCGGTCTTTACATATCAGGACGTGGTCGATCACCTGAGCAAGCTCATGCATCAGAAAGGAAGGCTGCCGCAGGTTCCTTCTGCACGGATGAATAACTTCATTACGGATCTGAGAGCTGACCCGGTGAACAGTGAAATGACACGAGATGAGGTTCAGCAAGAGTGGCGCTGGCTAAAGAAACAACCTGGCCCCAAGACGTACGCGGAATACAAGCGATTAAGGGGAACAGCGGAAAACAGTAATGGTTGATCTTGATCACGGATTCACGTGAGGGATATGGTCAATGTTTTGAATTATACTCGAGGGTTCCTGAGGTGTGCTGTGTTTTTCTTCTATGTCCCTATACGGATGGGCTCGGGAGATAATAGTTGTTTTCTCCTCGTGTGGGGTGGTGTTGTCCAATGCCTCGTGAAGACGCTTGGTGGTGGACCACTGCATCCGCCGCACGGTGCCGAGCTCGACTTTTTCCACCGAACATGTCAAGAACCAATTGCGCCTCGCCTCGCAATTGGTTCAAAAAGTACGACAGGGTTCTCTAATGATAAGTACGTCGGTTTTCCGGAACGTCAGGCTATGCACCGCACTAGCATATAGCCGTATAACTCAGCCTCCGCAGCTGAGCGTCGTCATGAAAAAGGTACTCAAAGCAACTAGTTGCTTGCGTTATCCTGGGCTTGCTTTTCCAGGCAACGTGCACATTTCATCAAGGTCAACGCGATGAGACCACAACCCGCCGCCACCAAAGGCAACGCCCCAACACCATTTACCGCAAGCGTAAACCCCCCAACAGCGGCACCGATCGAAACACCAAGATAGGTCCCCGACGTATTTAATGCCAGCGCCTGTGGTGCTACGGCTCCGGCCAGTACATACAACCGGGCCTGAATGGCCGGAGAGTTCCAGAACACTAAACCACCCCACGCGGTCACAACGAAGACAACCACAGAGACTGGCGCAGGACGCCCCAACCATAGAAACCACAACGCGACCATCGAGGAGACAATACCGCCAATTCCGATACTCAGGGGATGGCCTGCCCCCATCGATCAGATGCGATACCACCCAACCACAGCCCAACAATGCCAGCTACACCCGACAGGCTAAAAGAGAATGCCCGCACATTAACTCCAGCTGAGCTTGTCGCATCGAGATAGGAAGAAAGGTATGTCAACATCATTATAGACCCAGTCATCAGTGCACAATTCGCAAGCAAACCAAGCAAAATAGGCCCCGAACTCAGCGTCTGGAGCTGCCCTGCATAAGATTCGCTTATTCCCAAGTCAGCGGCAAGCTCCGGTAAGATTCCGGCGATGACATAGTCATCCGTATACAGAACGAACCCCGTGGCAAGAAGAGTCAAAAGTCATGCAGGCATCAAATTACCTTTCCGCATTAAGAAAGTTACGTAACGCATCCCTCAGAGTCGACCGCAGTTGATACACGGTTAGGGCTCCATGAGGAGTGACAGCGTCGAGCGTCAGGCCACCAATGAGAACTGAAACTTGTCGGGCGGCTGCACTGGGATTGGGGATTTTGAGAGAAGCTAATGCAGCAGCAATAATGTCATAAAGATCGCTCGCCATCTGCGAAGCAGATGCTGCAAATACCGGCTGTGTTCTTGAGGCATGTATGAGCTCAATTACTACAATTGATTCCCTCCGCCGCTCCTCATCTACGGGGAGGACTTGCTCGAGGAGGTCTTGTAAAGCGGTTAGCGCTTCTTCACCTTCGAGTCCACTCAACTGCTCGACCGGATGGTGCATTAGTCGTCGCCCCATCCAATTTCCGACTTCCTGAGCTGCCGTGGTCAATAAATCTTCTTGCCCATCAAAAAGTGCCGTATCGAACCTATGTGAGGTCAGCTTCAGCAGCCACCTTTCTTAGAGTAAGCCCTTCGAGTCCCTCTGCTTCGATTAAACGAAACGCAGCGTCGATTACATATTGGCGACGCTCTTTTGCGTCTATTCGTGCAGGCATGTGTTAATCTTTCATTTCCTTATTGGCAGATTCGTCCCATATAGGATGGTCGGTCTCGTACGCCTGGCGACTCCCAAAAAACACCAAGAAGCTGGCCAACCACCGATCATGGGTAATAACAAGAACCGTTCGTCCTAGCTTCTAAGCGCACGCTGAAGGGCTTCCGCGGACTGTAAGTCGACATTGTCAGTTGGTTCAACGAGAAGCAACATTGTCGCACCACTAAGCTCGAGTAGAAGAACCTGGAAGCGTGCATGTTGCCCCCCGGACACGGAATCAAAATTCTGTTCGGCAGAACGTGCGAGTCCGTAGCGAGCTAACACTCGAGACGACTCTTCTTGTTGCATCCCATGTCGGTATGTGTCACCTGGATGCAGCATTGAGACCAACCTGCGTCCATGTAGGTCGTCCAAGCGCTTGAGCAAACCACCCCGGACGAATACGGGCACCTAGCCGGACACTACCGCTGTGTGCCACCGGGCCTGCTTGCATATCGATTACAGATACACCGTCAAGGGCTGAATCATCTCGGCTAACTGCTAGAAGACGAATGAAGCGCGATTTCCCAGTTCCGTTCCCACCAAGGACCGTCACCCATTCATGAGAGCCGGTACGAAACGAGACATCACGGAACAGGAACCAGCTGTCGGCCAACGTGTAGCTAACTGACTGTGCCTTAATGTAGGCCATAAAGGCTAAGTATATCACACTTGTGATAAATGATCGCAGCTTGAGTGACTCTGGACGTGCTTAGCTGATGTGCTAACTAAGCTTTCTATGCTCCCTAGTTGCCCCGACAATAAGCTTGTCCAAAAGTTCAAACATTGGTAACCCCCTTTAAGGTCCCCGAGATATCAGATAGAAACTTGAGTCAAACGGTAAGGTGTGTCACCCATTTCATATAAGTCACGACCGTGATAGAAAGTGATTGAATTTGTTCAAGTTCAAGATGTATAAGTGCTGAGCAGTAGTTCGGTAATACTGCAGTCGCCTATCTGTCAGCGCAGGAAGACGACAATCTATGACCAATGACTTCGCCATCGAATGGTCCTCCCAGAGCGACATTAACGCTCTCTGTAGCCTGTTTTCCAGAATTCTGGAGCCTTACTACGATGTCGACGATGACGCGCATCTCACCAGACTAGCCGAAGTTCATCATACAAGCGGCAAGACGCCAATGGCTTCAATTTCCCTGCCCAAATAGGTGTATGTCGCTAGGCACACTTCAAATGAAAACTTTGTGGACGGCAGGGTCTTCCGTTCCCTAGGGTGGGGTTGATGAATAAATGAACAGAACTGTCACCACCTCAACGTATCGTTGAACAATCTGAGCTGATTTTTGGGTAGAAAAGCGGGTTGCGCTCGGGTGAGTCCCGGCGAATAGGAATTTGGATCGGCAGGTTGCCTAACTCAAAGCAGAAAAGGCCTTCCCCTACTTTACGGATAAGAGTAGTGGGAATCTAGGAAGCTTCCTGGGGGACGTAGCGATGTGTTCTGTTATGTCCGTGCGGGTGATTATTTGGTGTTTATTTTGATGGATCGGTACGTAATGTTGTTGATTGAGCTGCACTCCATCGCTAAAGAGCTACTGCACCGTCGAGTGTCGGTGAAAGTCATGAAAAAAGGACAGGTCTAGTTGGAGGATTTTACACCGGTGGGAAAGTTCTTGGTGGGGTTGTTGGCCGCAGTCGCGGAGGTTGAGTGTTCTATTGTTTGTGAGCGTCAGGCGGAAAGGGGGTGTTCGGGCGGAGGCACGTGGTCTGTACAAGAGGCGTGCACGGTGGGGGCAGATCTCATGCGGGGAATTGAGACGACTTGGGGTGTCGAACGCAGAGATCCCACGTCACCTGGGGATAGGTTGCACAAGTTTGTACAACTACCTCAAGGAAAGGGTGGTTGTGGGTCTTACGGGAGTTGTTGTCTTCTTGATGGATGGTCATTCCCCCGCAAGACGTTGTAAAGGCGACTTATGAAAGTCATCTGCTCGTTCATTCATCTCTGGAATGAAAACGTTTTCCGAGGTTGAGATAAATCCGGGTGAAAATATTACTTCAATCACCGCGTGAGGGGGTAAAAACCACAAGTCCTGGACCATCTCTTTGGTGGAGGTATATCATTTTGGTTAGGTGAGACTATTTGAAAATATCTCGTGACCTAAGGGAGAAAAACTGATGAAATGTAAGCCGAGAAGCTATATTACGGCACTCACTTTGACTATTGCTTTGTCGATGACTGCGGGAGCTGTCCCAGCTGCTTTTGCATCTGAATGGAATTTACTCAAGCGGAGATGGTCACTTATGTGAATCGAGTTGATGACAAAGATTTGACCGCTGAGTAGAAAGAGACCGCAAAGGAGCTAACTCCGATAGTTGAGAAAAATTTTCAAGGAGCGATGAGTCAGAACGAATCTGGACAGTATATCTTTGACTACAGTAAAGCGAAGAACAAACTTGGTAAAGATCAGGATGATGAAATTCAGGCTGAGATAGACCGTCTAACTGCAGCTGGGAAGAAGAATCAATCTACTGACATAACGCCGTATGAAATGAGTGAATAAACTAAGTGTGTTCTTGATAAGGCTGGATTTGGTGGATTAACTGGATTGTTTGCTGGTGCCTACAAAGAGATAATTGAGAAAAAGCTTTGGTCAGAAGCAGCTAAAGTAATAGACACGACAGTTGGCGCTTCGGCTGCTAAAGATGGGGTGTAGGTCTCGCTGCATCCCTTACTGTTGCTGCTGCATGGTGTAAGTGGGCAGAATAAAAGAGGCATGACTACTTAACATTCAAGCCTTGCGCGGTTTCGTGCAGGGCTTTTATAGCGATTAAAGTCCTGTGCGCGGAATGCTGAAAGTCAAGCAGATCGAGCTTACCCTTTTATAAATCTCTTGAGTGGATGGATGAGGACTGTGTTAGCGAGTATTTAGCTGTCGAGAACGTGTCGATCGAAAGACTTCTAGATTATTGAGTATGATATTCATAATATGGCTACATAACTCGGGTGGGATAGGAAAATATTTGAAGAAAGTACGGGCGGTGGATTACTATATTTAGATCCCTATCCCTGCTCATTATTTACCGTTTCCGTAGGTGAACGAAGTATAGGGTGTAGTATACGATACTTACGATCGGTAAGACTGCTGATAGTCCGATCTCTAAAACTCTATCGCTTGTAATACTGAATATGCTGATTATTATAGGTACTATAACTAATGTTATCTCGAAAGTTCCTACTTTAGCTCTATATGTCGCGTTAAAGTGAAAAGCCACCCATGCCCCTAATAGTAACATAGAGAGCAACACAAAGATGGTTGAGTAGATTCTTCCATTGAGTGCACGGAATGAAAATGCCCCAAGGGATAGTGTGGAGAAGATCCCGGCGATGATCTCAATAGAAGAGGTTCTTTTTAGCGTGAAAGAGTTACTTACTTTGGTAACTAATGCTGGTATGTTTCCATCCTAGCTTAGGATTTGGTACAAGTGTATTATTGATCGATGAGGTTATCTTCATTTAGTGGGCGCCCTGTTTGTACGGATGCTGTGCCAGTAGGAGAGGATGTTCATTGTGCGTCAGCAGCGCAAGACGCACACGCGGCAGTACCAGCATGAGGCCGCTAAAATGGTGATTGAAACACCACGCCCGATAGACCGAGCCGCCGAGGAGATCGGCATCACTCCAGAACTTTTGGATAGATGAGTCAAACACAGCAGCCACCGTCGCTACAAAGCAGCACGAACAGAAAAGTTCGAACTAATACAGCAGCAGAAAAAGGCGAACTACAGCATCACACGCATAGTGCAACTACCTAACGCCTCCCGGTCCGACTACGACAAAATAGGCATACACACAGCAACCAACACCTATCTGGTCACGATCCTCAGACCAGGTTTGTCGATAAGGTTGACCCCAGGATGGACCAAATCTGCTCTGGCACTGGAGAGGTCTACGCCGCTCCACGGATCACCGTCGAAGTGACAGAACGGCCCCCAGATCGTCCTCGACCGTACAACGGTAGCGACACGGATGCGGTAGATGGGTATCGAATGGATCTCACCACCGGCGTATGCCCCGGTGACACCGAGTCAGTCCACCCGCACATCAACGCTATCGGATGTAGTCGAGCGATAGTTTGATGCAGGTGAGCTCAACCGGGCGGGGATGTCGGATATCACCTACCTGCCCACCGGGGAGAACACTATGCCAGTGAGCAGGTCTGGAACGTCTGCCACGACCTCGGCATTGTCCCAGACTGTGGGGTCTTTGTGTGTGCTTGGTCATCCGGTTCAGCACTTGTTGCTACTTGGCTGGTGTCAGTCCCTGGGCCCCTTGTAGTGAATCAGCAAATCTACGATAGGGCTACGAGTTAGGGCGCTGCCAGCGAAGAGGCGTTCTAGGCTGGGGTAGATCTGGGTGAGGATGCTGTGCAGCTGATTGATTGTGCGGGTGTAATCGCGGGTGGTGTCGTCGTTGAAGCCGGATAGCATCTTGAGTGCGGAAAGTACCTGATGATTGCGGTCGATTGTATGTAGTGTGTGGGGCATTGTGTGGGTGGTGTCGGTGATGGTGAAGGCGTTGCGTTTGTTTGTCTTCGCGCGTCTCGGGTAGAGATCTGTGGCTTTGTGTATGGCTTGGCCTGGTGGGTATCCGTCTCTTCATATCTGCAGTTACGGGCTGGAGCAATTGGTGTTGCGTCGAGAGTGTTGGGCTGGTCGATGATCACGAGGATGCTGCCACGCTGCTGGAGCTGGTGGAACACTTCGGTGAGGTCGGATTTACGTTGTGGCAGTGGTGTGTCGAAGACTTTGTTGCTGTCGCGGGTCAGGGCGCAGGCATGATGTTTAGTTTTGTTGCTGTCTAGGCTATGGAATATGTCGATGGGGTGTTTCTGTGAGGTGGTGAGTTCCTAGGCAATGAGGTGGGTTAGTGGTGATGACGCGAGAAAAACTCCCATATGCGGGTGGTTGTGGGGAAATGTGTGTTATATGGCCCTGGTCCGCTGTATTTCTGGTGGGATGATCCTGGCCAGTTATGACCACCGCCTTGAACAGCGTAGTGAACGGCTTCGGAGTCACTTGCGCAGTTCCTCCACCGGAATCATTGAGCACCGTCGGTGATTGCGACGTCGTGTGGTCGGTCAGGAGGGGGCGTGGTGCAGTGATTACGGCGTGCAAACTCATCTGTGAGTTGACGCCCGGAAATATAGTGCTGCCCATGGGATGAGCCACCGTCGTACGAGATGGTTCGGTCTTTTGTGCCGTGGACCTCCATGACGGAGACGGGGGATTTCGTGCCGGTGGTGCAGTGAGTGTGTGTAGCTGGGTAGTAGGCGCCTGCGACGGGGGCGACGGCGGCGAAGACGTCGGGCATGGTGCAGCCTAGTTTGGCGGCGAAGCCCCCTCCGTTGGATTTGCCTGTGGCGTAGATCCGTGAGTGGTCAACAGAATAGGTGTGGTCGAGTGTGCGGAGAATGTCTCGTACGAGTTGGGAGTCTTCGTGATGGGAATTGGTTCGGGCGTAGAGGGCGGATTCCCATGCGCTCTTGTAGCCGTCGGGGTAGACAATAATTGCTGGTAGTTGGTTGAGGTCGGAGTAGGTTTCCATCTGTTGGGCATCTTGCCCGTGTCTGTGGAAGGCGAAGATCACAGGGGTGGGATGGGAAGGGTCGAAGTTTTCCGGGGTGGATATCCGGTATGAGCGTGTATGGCCACTTGAAGTGATTGTGTGGACGGAAGATTGTTGGGTTGATGGAGGGGGTGTGGCGGCAGCTTGTGTGTATTCGGTTCCGCCGATGGTGAACAGGACAGCGAGGGAGGTTGCGATAATACCTTTGAGAGCAAGTGAGCTAGTCACATGTTCTGTTGTATGCTCCCTCTATGGTGTTGTCAAGAGCGGAAAAAGTGCAGCGTCATATTATGGAGGAAATAAGTGCTCAGGGGTTAGCTGCTGGGCAACGGCTTCCGTCTGTGCGCCAGTTAGCTGAGGACTGTCAGGTGACGACGCCAACGGTGCGAGAAGCGTTACGTGCGTTAGAGGCTGCGGGTGTGGTGGAGTTACGGCATGGATCTGGAACGTATGTGCACCCGCATGCTTTTCGTTTTGTGCGGGCCAATGCGTTGATGGTTCCGACATCCACGCAGTGTCGTGAGTTGGTGGAAGCCCGTGTTGTTATTGAGCCGCCTATTGCTGCTGAAGCTGCTCGTCATCGATCGGAGGATGATCTTCGTGCGCTAGAGGAGTGTGCGGAGTGTGCTATTAATGCTCAGTTGCCGGATGATCATGTGAGTTTTCATGTTCTGGTGGCACAGGCAACTGGGAATGGTGTATTGGTCGATGTTGTCGAAGGGTTGTTATCAATCCGAAAGCAAGATCATGCGGCATCGCGCGCATTTATTACGGATAGAAAACAGGACCGCGCTCAGCATCGTCGGATTGTTGAGGCTATTAGATGCAGTGACCCGATCATGGCTGAGCGGTTGATGAGGGAACATCTTCAGTGGTTAGCGAACTGTTCTGATCGATAACTGTGCTCCAGCACTATAGAGGTGGGGAATGCTTAGTTCATCTTTTGTGACGTGTGACTGGGATTTAGGTTGTACGTATCCTGGGCCTGGGTAGAGGCATAGCGCTGTTATCTCGACAATTCGAACTGGGAAGAGGTGTTACCTCGGTACCTACCAGAGGTAACACCTGGAAATGTAGTACCGCTAGCAGTACTGCGGATTGCGGTAGTGTAGCGACTGTTGATTCAGTTCCACCCGAGACCAGAGCACACCCAGCGCCATGCTGACGTGAGATCAGAGTAGGTATGTCAGCTGGTGTAGATCGTTGATCTGTGTCCTACATCGACAACAAGAACAACGATGTGATCGTCGATAATGTCCGCAATAACCCGGTAGTTCCCCACGCGCCACCGCCAGAGACCAGTTTTGTTGGCGGCCAGTGCTTTCCCTCGGGATCTGGGGTCATCGAGGGTGGAGATTTCTCGGAGGAGTTTAGCTATTCATCGTTGCTCTGTGGTCCCCAGTTTTTTGAACGCTTTGACCGCCCGAGGGGAAAACTCAATCTCCCAGGCCGCACTCAACCTCTAAGTCATCCAAGGAGGTGGTAGGGATGTTTCCCTGCCGGATTTCGGCAGCTTCCTCCTCGAGGAGGTAGACGTATTCAAGCTCGGATAAATGTGTATTCAGCGCTTCCCGGAGGTAGAACGAACTTGGTCGCCTGTACGCTGAGATAGAGCGTCGAGGCGCTGCTTTTTCTCATCGTTAATGCGTAAACTGATCACTGACCCGCTAATGTAAACAAGTTTACACGGGCGGTGACTGACCTTGTGCGCACTGTTCAGTGGCTCTACAGTTCGGGAAAATCTGCGGGTTCACCACACAAAATTGACCTCACCGAGATGTTAATCGGGCCTAGTGAACGTATTCATTTCAATCCGAGTCGAGCGGCTTTAAGACACTCCTGTTCTTTTTGGGGAAGGTTATGGATAAGCTATCGACGTTGTCTGAGAGTATGGCGTGGTGGAATTTCTCGCCATGAAAGATCTCCTGGTTTACTTTCTTGTTCCTCCATGTTCACCGAAATAGTTGCTTGCTCAGTAAGGTGATGCCTGGATAGTATGCGATCAATGACTGCAATGGAGTCGCTCCACTGCTCTTCTACCTTTTTGGGTGGAATCCTTCGAGTAGAAATCGGGTAACATGCCCCTGCATGGGTGAGCTCCCCATCTTGAGATTTCCTTCAAAACGATGGAGTGAAGGTGTTGTGGGTCACCGAGACGCCTGCTGCGCGTGATGAAACCGCGTTCCGCCATACGCTGGCTACCGCTCATCGGTTGCAGGAGGAGGACAAGAAGATGACGGATGCGGCGATCATTGATGCCTGAAGTACCCTAGGTTTTGTTCCGTTTAAGTAGATGGGAAAACTTCCAGCTGGATGCGCTCGGCCAAGGTGGCCTCGCACTCTTCCGTGAGATCGAAGTGTCCGCGACAGTCTTCTCCAAAGCTTGGAGCTACTTGTGTTCAGCCGGGGAAAAGTGCTTCCTGCCCTTCGATGACCGCTGATTGGTTGCGTCACACACCACGTTGATGACGGTCCCTGTTGTCTGCTTTAGTGTTGCGGTATACGGCTAAGGTCGTTGCGCTCGTATAGCGGGGACTCGGGAATTGTCCTTGATCCATGTCGCGGCATCAGGATCAATGAAGTTTGCCACCTTTTGGATGGCGTTATCAACGGAGTCGAGATGCGCGACTTCACGGGGTACATTGCGTTGTTGGACGATTGATTCGTCGTGGCAGCACCTGTTTCTCATGTTGTAGACAATGACCACAAGACCTTCGAACTGCTGTCTGTTGTCAGGTTTTTCTTTCAAGGCCTTCTCTACCTGAGGCCAGATGCTTGCCTGATACTGGCGACTTAAGAGGAAGCGCCAGAAGTCAAAGCTGAGCTCCGCGATGATTTTGTCTGGTAGAGCTCCTCCACCTCCGGCTCGTCTCCTCGCTTTGCTGATGCTCCTTGCTGCTTCATTACTGAAATCAATTCGACCGTTGTCAAACCATCGTTCTCCGTACCTGCTGGTTAGGGTAGCGTGGATGCAATTTCGCAGCAGCACTTCAAGATGCTCAATGTCGGCGAGATAGGTTTTCGTGAGGTGAGTATTCCACAGGTATAGCGCTTCTAGTGCTGGATGGTCGGCGTACCGGCTCATTCGTGCCGCTGAAAACCACTGCGATAGTGGTACAGGGGAAAAATCGTGGATTATTCATTATGGGTGTGTTAATCTTTATGTCGAAAGCCCCGGAACGATCCCTGCACTATGGAAGTAGGAGTACATCGCCGGGGTTATTGATATTTCCGGGTATTTAATTGCTACTTAACCCCAAGCAGACCCATCCCTGACCCCCGAATGAGCAAAAACCGGCACCCCAGAACAAAAAATGAGATGCCGGTGCGTCAACGATGTGGCGGTCGGGGTAGCGGGATTTGAACCCACGGCCTCTTCGTCCCGAACGAAGCGCGCTACCAAGCTGCGCCATACCCCGGTGCAACTCGACTAAGGCTAGCGCACGCTCTTTCGTACTGCCAAATCACTACGCAGGTGCGCTGCCTACAGCCCCTTCACCACAATTTCTCGCTCGATGAAGCCGTCTCCCACTTCAATTTCGTCAACAGTTGGTTCGGGGAGATCGTCGGCTCCACCGCCACCCTTTTCGACGATGCGCAGCAGTTGTGCAGTCGGCGGGCAGAATGTCCGCACCGGCGCAAACTTGGACGTTCCTAAGCCGGGCGAAACGTTAAGGATGGAGTCCTTCCACTCGGAGACACCGGAGGCGTGCTCGCGGTCGATCCCAGAGTTCGTCACGATGGGCTTCCCACCCGGCAGGCACAACTGCCCACCATGCGTGTGACCAGCCAGAATCAACTGGTACCCGTCCTTGGCGAACGCATCCAACACCCGCGGCTCGGGTGAATGCGTCAGACCGATGGACAGGTCCGCGTCCTTATTCGGCTCCCCAGCGATCAGCGAATAGTCATCCAAATCCCCGTGCGGATCGTCGACGCCCGCAACCGCAAGCCGGAACCCATCGACAGCGAAATCATGCCGCTGATGTGTGCAATCTTCCCACCCGTGCTCCTTGAACACCGCACGCAGATTCTTCCACGGCATGCTCTGGTCGCTGTGCTTCTGCTTCTTGCCCGTGAGGTAGCGCAGCGGGTTGGGGGCCGCTGGTGCCCAATAATCGTTGGTGCCAAAACAGAACAGACCCGGCGTCGTCAAGAGAGGAGAAAGGGTTTGAACGACGGCAGGCACGGCTTTCGGATCGCCCAGGTTATCCCCGGTATTGACAACGAGGTCCGGCTCCAGCTCGGCTAGTTCACTGACCCACAGCTGCTTGAGCTGCTGGTGGGGCAGCATGTGGAGGTCCGAGATATGCAGAATGCGGAATTCGTTACGACGGCCCCGAAAAGTGCCTTTATCCAGCATGGGGATGGTTGTGACGGCGAGGCGGAACCGGCTGGCACCGAGCAGCGCAGTAGCGGCCCCTGCAGCACCCGTAGCACCCGCGGTGGCCGCGATTTTCTTGCCAATGGACCGGGGAAAAATACTCACACGCCCATGGTAAAGGTGGTGGGACGTTTTTCCGATTCGGCTGGTTAGTGTCCGGGCTGGCGCTATCCTCAAGGGCATGGGTATGAAAGCAACGATCCGCGAGGATCTCAAGCGCTCGATGAAGAACCGCGATAAGGAAACGACCAGCACATTGCGTATGTTGTTGGCCGCCATTCAGGAGGAGGAAACGTCGGGGAAGGCGCATGAGGCGTCGGACCAGGACATTCTCCGCGTGATTGCTCGTGAAATTAAGAAGCGGCACGAATCTGCTGATGTGTATGCGAAGGCGGGGCGCGATGAACTCGCGGACTCTGAGCGCGCCGAGATTTCTGTTCTGGAGCGCTACCAGCCGAAGCAGCTCTCGGATGAGGAACTGAATGCACTGGTAGACCGGGTGATCAAGCAGCATGAAGCCGACGGCGGCGAGGTTTCCATGAAGGCGATGGGCCAGATCATGAAGGCTGCCACCGCAGAGGCCAAGGGCACTGCCGACGGTAAACGCTTATCGACGTCTGTTCGCGCGCGGCTTCAGGGGTAACGCGCTACGGCCGGTGGCCCTACGCCCCGGCCCCGTCGCTATGGGAGGAATCCCTGCAGCTGGGGCGGGACGTAGGTGTGCAGGAAGTCGTTAATCATACCGGGGATGTCGGGTAGTGCGGGCGCGGGCGCTGGAGCGGGCACTCCGCCTCCTCCGCCGCCGGTACCGCCGCCACTACCGGTGGCACCTCCGCCAGCACTCCCCGTCGAGCCTGAATTGGTGGGCTGTGGAAGCATTGTGCGTGAGTATCCGATCGCCTCAGGGTTGGTTCCTGCCTGGTAGGAGGGGTTCATGGGCGGAAGTGTGTGCCCGCCGTAGGCGTCGATAAGGGGTTTGGCCGCGGTGAGGTATATGTCAGCGGGTTCCTTGCCACCGAAGAGGTTGCCATCGGGGCATTGACGCAGGGGGCCAGTGCAGAGTGGTGAGCTGGTGCTGCCATCGTTGAAGATGTACACAGCTCCGGCAAGTCCGCTGGTCAGTCCCATGAATGCGGCCGATTGGTTGGTCTCTGTGGTACCGGTCTTGGAGGCCAGGGTGCCGTCCCACCCGGTCAGCTCGGCGGCTTCGTGTGCCGTGCCGGTGCTGACGTCGTCAGATAGGCCGTTGGCCAGTGCATTCGCAACGTCGGTGGGGATGGCTTGTTCGCACTTCGGCGGTGTGACGGGGACATTCTTGCCGTCGTGGTCGGTCACCTTCAGGACGGGGTCGGGCTCACACCACGTTCCGCCGTTGGCGATGGTCGCCGCCACATTGCTCAGTTCGAGGGGGTCGACAGCGACCGGGCCGAGGACAAATGACCCCTGGTTGGTCCCTTTAATCGTGTCGGCTTGGGATTTCTCGTCCTTGTTATCATCGTTGTCGCCGTTGTCACCGTCGCCGTCGTTATTCCCGGGTTTGTCGGCCAAGCTGCGTAGCCCCATCTTGACCGCCGTATCAACAACGGTGCCCACACCCAGTCGCTTTTCGAGATCGATAAACGGGGTGTTCGGTGACTCGGCAAGCGCCTGCTTGAGCGTCATTTTCGACGGGTACGCGCCGACGTTTTCCACACAGTATTTGTCAGCGGGGCACCTCGGCGCGCCACCGTGGCCCATGTCGGAGACCTCGATCCGCGACGGCACGTCCATCACCGTGTCGATCCCCATGCCCTTTTCCAGCCCCGCGGCTGCAGCGAACACTTTGAAGATGGAACCAGCTCCATTGCCGACAGGGTGCGATGCCAGTGGCAGGACGGACTGCGAATTGCTGGCGTCGAGCCCGTAGTGCCGTGAGGCACCCATGGCGAGGACCTCGTGACCGTCGGGTTTGATGAGGTTCATCGCTCCGGCAACCCCGGGGGTAGTGGCAGGGGCATATTGTTCAAGCGAGGCGTTCACGGAATTCAACGCGTTCGGGTCGAGCGTGGTGGTCAGTGTGTAGCCACCCGAAATGAAGTCATCCTTCGAGATCCCGTGCGAGTCCAGGTAGCGCAGCGCGTAATCGCAGAAGAAGCCGGCGTCGTCGGCCCCGATGCACCCGTTGGCGGGAGCTTCGGGCTTGTCGACGATACCTAGCGGCGTGTTCTTCGCCGCGTCGGCGTCGGCAGTGGACAGCGCCCCCGTGCTGGCCATGGCGTTAATGACCGTGTTGCGGCGCTGCAGCGCGGTGTCGGGGTGGGTGAACGGGTTATAGGCCGACGTGGATTGAACCATCCCCGCCAGCAGCGCGGCCTGCGGCACGGTGAGGTCCTTGGCGTCGACGTGGAAATACATCTGCGCCGCGGTCTGCACGCCGTACGCCCCGTTGCCGAACTCCACGAGGTTCAAATACCTGGTCAGAATCTCGTCCTTGGAGAGGTTTTTATCCAGGTCCGACGCCAGTTTCATCTCGCGAAGCTTGCGCGCGACGGTGTCCTCGTTGGCGGCAGCTCGTTCGTCGTCGGTCTTGGCTTTGACCAGCATGAGGTAGTTCTTGACGTATTGCTGGTCCAGGGTGGACGCGCCCTGGGCGACCCCGCCGTGTGTGATGTTCGCGACGACCGCTCGGGCAGTTCCGCGCAGGTCAACGCCGTGATGGTCATAGAACCGTCGGTCTTCAATGGCGACGATCGCTTTCTTCATCGGTTCCGAGATCTGATCCGACGCGACTTCTTGTCTGCGCTGTGTGTAGAAGGTGGCAAGGGGGTTCCCGTCCCGGTCGGTCATGGTGGAGACCTGCGGGAACTTGGCGCTGGCAATGTCGTGGTAATTGGAGTCCATGGCGTTGTGGCCACGGTTGATCGTGGCTCCGGCTGCTAGGGCGACGGGCAGCGCGCTGAGTGCCACCAGCACGGTGGCGAGGAGTATGGCGCCGCAAAGGATCAGGCTAGGTGCCGGAGCATCAGATCGTCGGTTCACGCTTACACCCTACCCAGTGATTGGCCTTGTGAAGTGAGTCTCACCGATTATGGGCACCTGCTCTGGGAAAACGCAGATCGATAAAAACCTACTCTTCCGTTAAGTAGTTAGTGCGATTACCCCCGAAATGTGATGTAGTCGACAGTTTGTTTGGCGTGTGAATAGACTTACAGTCAGCTAAGCAGGGTGAATATCCACAAAAACACGGTATCTCGGAATACCAGGGTGACGCTCACGGCTTCGCGACCATGCAAACGTGACCACGGAGAGGAGTGCACAATGACTGCATCGCTGACCCGACCGGCTGATACATCGTTGGCCACAACCAAGGACGGACGAATCCAGCAGAAAGTGGATTCGCTTACTGATCCGTCGTCGTTCACGGAGCGTGGCCAGTGGATCACTCACGCCAAGTGCCGTGACATCGATCCTGAGGAATTGTTTGTCAAGGGGTCGAAGCAGCGACAGGCCGCAGCGATTTGCAGACATTGCCCCGTCGTTTTGCAGTGCCGTGCCGACGCTCTGGACAACCGCGTGGAGTTCGGCGTGTGGGGTGGCATGACCGAGCGGCAGCGTCGGGCATTGTTGCGGGAGCACCCCGAAGTGGAAAGTTGGGCGGACTTTTACGCGGGGTATGCCGGCCGGTCATAATAGGCCATCCCGTCTGCAGGGTTGATTGAGCCCAGTGCAGCTGCTTCTTGTTAGGCTAGGTTCATGACAACCTGGGAATATTCAACAGTTCCGCTGTTGACGCACGCGACGAAGCAGATTTTGGACACATGGGGGGCCGACGGTTGGGAGCTGGTGGCAGTTATGCCCGGCCCCACAGGCGAGCAGCACATTGCCTACATGAAGCGCCCGAAGGAAGACTAGTTTTATGACGACCAGCGGACAGTCCACTCA
>NZ_QFRA01000016.1 GCF_003243515.1 Corynebacterium kroppenstedtii | reverse complement strand
ACCAATCATTGCCTTTTGACGCGTTGACGGTCAGTCAGACCAGTGGGACATGGGATTTCCTCGACGTCGGAAACTATGCTGCACTTTAAACCAGTCTCTCCGAATCTGATAGTAATGACGACAGCGACGCGGTTGGTTTGCGAGGAGACATTAAGAGTGAGTTTGACAAATACTTCACAGCAGCGGGCAAACCGCGAGCAGGTGTGCATAAAAAATCTATCAATGAGTATGAAGAGGCAAAGAATGATGAGAAAGATGCTGAAGATGCTGCAGAAAAATTAGCGAATTTGCGAGCAGAGTTAGAGAGAATCACCCACAAACTCGACGACAATAAAAAAACACTTATCGACGTGGGTGCGTTACTGGATAGTGCGAAAAACGAAAAAAAGAAAATCGATGAGGCTCAAGCGAAACTGAAGCAGGCGGAACAAGATCGGAAAGACGCTGAAACTGCGCTCCAACATCAACGAGAGTTAAAACAAAGCCGGACGCAGCTTCGCGACGACTATGCTGAACGGAAACAGCAGGCAGTGAAAGCAGAAGAGAAATATAACCAGGTGACAAAACAGGCTGAATCCCATGAGGGTCGGCTCAAAGCTGCTCAAGATACGTATGACGATGCGCAGCGGGTTAAAACGTGTGCGGATTTAGAGTTGGACAAGCTCAAAATTCATAGAGATTGGGCAGAGGCTACGAAGGGAGTCGAACAGGTTCGGACCAAGTTACTGTCAGGAGATGCTGCTAACAAGCGTCGACAGGAAGCTGAGAACAAACTCAATAACGACTCATCCATTATCGACGATGACGCGTTTGATGATTTGAAAAAGAGCCAAGAGGCGTGGCGTAGCCGAGAAGAGGCTCTAGGTCTTGCGGTAGGAACTATCTATATCGAGGGGCCCTACGGGGACCATGCTGTAGGGGAATACCCCATGGATAGACCCCAGCGCATTGAACTAGGGGAATACACACTGGAAATCCGTCCCTCCGCTGAAATGAGTGATCGAAGGAAAGACGTCGATTCCGCTCACGAGGTCTTCAAAGGTTTGTTAAAAAAGCATGAGTTGGAATCCTTTGATGACGCCGAACAACAGCACAATGCCTATACCCAGGCTCGCAATGAACGTGATGCCGCACAGCGTGATCAAGAAATAGCCTGGGGAAACCAACCACGTGAAGCCATCGAAGCGAAGCTACAAGAGCTGAGTCATTCTGCCGATGACTGTGAAGAGCAGTATCAAGAACTCCTCGATCGGGAGGAACAGAGTGCTTCTGACCATGATTCAGATGGTGACCTTTCGTCCAAAGGACGAGCTCATGAGGTGTTAAAAGTTGACAGTGCGCCGTCGAGTGAGGACATTCATTTAGCTAGGGCGGAAAGGGACCGTGCTGAGCACGCTTGTGATGTGGCACACCGCGAACTGGAGAAACTTCGTCAAGAAGATGTGTCCGCCCAGCTATCGGGTGAGAAAGCCAATTGCGATTCAGCGAACAAGGAACGCGATAGAGCTTTAGAAAAGTTAACCGAAGCGCAGGAGGCTCTGTCCGACGAGACTCTGGCGAATAACTTCCATGAAGCGGAAGAACAGTGGGCCTACCGACGCGGTGCATACGACAAAGCCGTCCACGATCTCAAGGCACTCGACCCTGAGCAGAACACTAAGAAACTCGAGGACGCCAAACGCCGAGAAAGAGACCTTCTGCACGCAATCGAAAACTCGAGGGCACAGCAAAATCATCTTCGAGGACAGATTGAAGGATCTGGGTCGCCTGATGCAGATCTTCAGGAGAAAAAGACGATCCTCAAGCAAAAAGAAAACACTCTCAAGGCCGTCACGATGCGAGCCAACGCTATTCGCCGCTTGTACGAGCTGGTGGAAAAGCACTACGAGGATGCGAAGAAAGAGTACCTCGAGCCATATATCAACCTTCTTACTGAGAAGGCTGGCCACGTTTTCGGCCCGGACGTGTCATTTACGTCAGAGGACGATGCCGCTCACGGCGGATCAACAGGCAGGAAAAACAGGGGCAAACAAGCCGCTAGCGCGTCGACGATCTCGAAGCGTGTCTTAAACGGTCGAGCAGTTAATCTCGCCGAGCTCTCCGGTGGTGCAGCCGAGCAACTCCAGATCATCCAGCGCCTGGCAGTCGCGGAGCTTGTCGGGGATCAAAGTGTGCCTGTCTTTCTCGACGATGCCCTGGGCTATGCGGATACCGAGCGTGCCACGAACATGAATGAACTCCTGACGGAATCAGGAAAGAAACACCAGATCATCGTCATGACATGTGTTCCTGAAAGGTATAAATCTGTCCGAGCAGCGAAAACGATCGAAATGACCGGAACTAAGTAATCACCGGAACCGATTCATTACCGAAACTGAGCGCTGTTGGAGCGACCCCACCACGTTCTACATTGTGGATCAATAGCTGAAAGGACGAGAATAGACAACATGTCAGATGACAAGAAAAATACGGAAAATGCGCGAGAAGCAGAAAGCGTGACCTCCAGTAGCGTCGATCAAGGCGAAAAGCCACGCGTACCCGTCACCGATGTCCTCAATACTCCGTCCCAGCGCGACGACCCCATCTCTTTCCTAACAGATATGGATGGTGTGTTGGTCAAAGAAGGCGAGATCATTCCCGGCGCGGATGAGTTCCTCAACGAGCTCCGCGAAAATGACGTCGAATATATGGTGCTCACCAACAATTCGATCTATACTCCGCGCGATCTCTCGGCTCGTTTAGAGCGAACGGGGATCGACATTCCCGCCGAGCGTATCTGGACATCGGCCAAAGCCACGGCCGCTTTTCTCTCTAGTCAGAAAGAAGTGTCGACAGCGTACGTCGTCGGTGAATCCGGATTAACCACTGCCCTTCACGAAATAGGGTGGATCCTGACTGACTCTGATCCCGAATACGTTGTGCTCGGGGAAACCCGTACCTATTCCTTCGAGGCCATTACGACAGCGATCCGGCTCATCCGCCGGGGCGCAAAGTTTATTTGTACTAACCCCGATATCACGGGGCCATCGCCGGAAGGCGTGCTGCCCGCCACCGGTGCTGTCGCTTCTCTGATTCAGACGGCGTCGTTGAAAGAGCCCTATTACGTCGGTAAGCCGAATCCGATGATGATGAGGTCAGCGCTTCGCCGTATCGGTGTCCACTCCGAAAACACCATCATGGTGGGCGATCGCATGGATACTGATATCAAGGCCGGAATGGAAGCCGGTATGAAAACGATCCTCGTCCGGTCCGGTATTACCGACGACGACATGATTGAGGACTTCCCTTACCGGCCTAGTCGTGTGATTGACTCAGTCAAAGATCTTGTGGGGAATGTCCACGATCCCTGCGGTGAATTCGAGGAGTAGAAGAAGACTATTGGTCGACGAGCCAGGGCAACCCCTCAGCGGCGTTCGCCCGGATCGACCACGTAGCTAACTGAGTGAGGTCGGTCTCGGCCGGGCTGACCTCCACGATGGGGGTGCCACGGCGCGCGGCAAGCGTCGGCAATGATGCTGCCGGATAAACGACGCCGGACGTCCCGATAATCACAACCAGGTCAGCGTCGTTCATAGCTGCTTCTGCCTCTGACCAATCCTTAGACGGCAGGGCCTCGCCAAACCACACGACATTAGGGCGAACTGTTCCTCCGCACTCCACGCAGCGAGAGGGAGCGAGCCGCTCAACTGGGTGGGCCGGGGGTTCTTCACCAGGCGCGGGCTTTCCGCACACACTGCACCGATATTCGTTCAAGCGGCCGTGGAGGTGCGCAACATTTGTTGCTCCCGCGCGTTCGTGCAGGTCATCGATATTTTGGGTCGTGGTGTGCATCGACACCCCATTGCGCGCACCCCACCGGGCCAACGCTTTGTGCCCGGCATGAGGTTGCGCTTCACGCGCACAGTGTTCCCGCCACTGATACCAGGCCCACATGGGATCGGGATCTTCCCGCCACGAATCGATACTGGCCATCGCTTGGGGGTCCACGTGGCTCCATAAACCAGTCTCGGCATCGCGGAAAGTATCTAAACCGCTATCAGCACTCATCCCCGCTCCCGTGAATATTTCAACGCTGCGCGCTTGGTCTCGAGCGGTGCGAAGACTAGGTGAAAGTGGGTCAGTAGAAGAGATAACAGTTGTATTGGGATACATCAGATTCACTCGGTGCTCGCGCAGTGGGAGAGCGGTACTGCTAGGAATTGTGGTGTGATTAACGGAGCCATGAGAAGAGCACCGGCTATTATGCTTTCCCTGCCACCCTTAGTAAGTGGCGCGGGATATTAAACCGTGTGCTCTTCGTAGGCTCGTTCTTTATTACTCCGAACTATTCCGAGTAAGAATGACGCTCAGAAATAGTGCCGTCCAGATTCTTGATATTCTTGATGATGTGGTCACCCTTGCGCTCTTTGGCGAGGTTACGGCCGTATTCGACAGCTTCCTCTTTGGTTGCGTGGGTGCTGGTTGCACGCTCGTTACCCTGAGGGCGGTTCTTCCACCCACCAGCTTCGTTGTAGGTCTCGATAACGGTATCTGCCATTGCTGTGTCCTTTCATCTCAATCAATTGACGACGCTTATTCCGGTAGGCGACCGAATGAATTCGGTCGTATCCGAACACCAAGCAGTGCTATGTATCAAGTATAGAGATAGGTCGTTTGATGCGCTGTGCGTTCATCGAGATTATGGCCACAGTAATAGAGGTCCTCTGGGATTACTCGTTTTCCCGGGCGAGGTATTTTGCGTTTTCAGAAACGGGTAATAGTCGGGGAGAGCAACAGGTAATGGCTGTCGAGCATCATCCGGGGGGAGTGGTGATTTTCAGATCTGTGGCTTTTCACCCTTTAGTGACACTGTTCACAGTAAGCTGTTGATATTCTTTCATCGCGACGATCAGTCGTGACGGTTCTGTGAGTCCGCTCGCTTGGGCTATCTACGAAAGATACTGACCGTATATCGGTGGTTATCTCAGCGTGGACAACCCGGTGGTGGGGTACAACCGTCGCACTCGGACACCGGGACCAGGATTGCCGCGCCTTAATGACGAGCTTGACTTGATGAGGAGAGATCTACGATGTCGCCAGTTCCTCCACCCCCACCGGGGAGCCCATCCCCATCGGAGGCCTCGAAAAAACGTGCAACATCCGCGTTCGACAGCGACAACACGACGACGGAGGCGGTGGAGCCGCGCGAGGTTGATAGCGCCACTACTCAGGGGGACGACGCGGTGTCGGGCGGAAAACCGAAGCTCAGCGCTAAGTTGCAAGCTCCTGGAGCTCCGGTAGCACCAGGAGCGCCGAAGGCTCCGTCGGCATCCGGCGATGTAAAGGTAGCGAAGGCTCCGTCGGCTGCTAAGGCAGGCGGTGCCCCCAAGGCACCCGGTGCGCCAAAAGCCCCATCAGCTCCAGGTGCGCCGAAGACACCATCGGCGGCTGGAGCAGCCGCTCCCGGCGCCCCCAGTAAACCCGGAGCAAAGAAACCTGGCGCACCAGGTAAGCCGGGCAAACCAGGCGCAGGTGCACCAGGTAAACCAGGCGCAAAAGCCCCAGCTGCGAATAAACCCGGTGGCCCGAAAGCGCCGGGTAATAAGAAATCCGGCACTGACAAGGCCGGAACAGGCAAGACCGGCAAAGACGCAGCCAAGAAATCCGGGAAGAAGGATAAGAAGAAGCAGCGCGAACCGATCATGATCGGTGAAAAAAGCCTGATGCAGTGGGGTAAGTTCGCTGGCCTCGTTGCGGCTGGACTGCTTATCCTTGGGGTCATTGTGGTTGTTGCCGCGCGGTGGCTGATGAGTCTGGATGCCGTCTCTCAGTGGGTAGACAGATATCCCGGCGAATATGATCCTTCGCCGGAGCCGGATCCCGGTTTCCCACTGTGGGCTCGATGGCAGCATTACCTCAACTTCTTCTTCATGTTGCTGATTATCCGGACTGGTTTACTAGTGCGTCATCAGCAAAAGCCTCCCGCTGTGTGGCAATCGAAACGAGGCGGTAAGAAGATCAGTATTTTCTTGTGGCTGCACACCTCACTTGATGTGTTGTGGCTGGCCAACGGCGTGGTTTTCGTTGTGCTTTTGTTCTCCACGGGTCACTGGACGCGTCTGGTACCCACTAGTTGGAAAGTTTTCCCGAACGCCCTGTCTGCGGCGCTTCAGTATGCATCGTTCGATTGGCCGGCGGAACATGGTTGGGAGAACTTCAATAGTTTGCAGCAAATCATGTACTTCCTGGTGATTTTCGTTGCTGCCCCTTTAGCTGCGATCTCAGGCGTGCGCATGAGTGAATGGTGGCCGAAAAAGGCACAAACCTTGAACAAGCTATATCCCGCCCCGGTAGCCCGTCATATTCACTATCCGACGATGATCTTCTTCGTTTTCTTCGTTATCGTCCACGTCTTCCTCGTCTTCGCGACAGGCTTCCGCGAAAATCTGAATCACATGTTTGCTGGTAATGACTCAGCGAACTGGGGCGGTTTCCTTTGGTTCATCGGTGGCCTAGCTGTCGCAGTAGCAGCTGTGATGGCGGCGCGACCCCTCGTTTTGGCTCCCGTCGCAAGTCGATTTGGCCAGGTCAGCGCGCGTTAGAATCCCCTTCAGCTACCAGATTGAGCGCTTATTCGCCGTCGATACATAGATCATCGACGGCGAATCGGGCGTGTCAGGCATGTGCTGGCAGGCATCGGCATGCTTTTCTCCCTCTACCGAGAGCGAATGTTAGGAAAATTGCAGCTTTTTCTGGAGTGTTGGGGATGTGAATCCAGGGGTATAGTGTGTTGACGGATCACAAGCGTTCCGGGTTACGGCCCGTTGTAAACGCTGGCGATGATGACGCGGTCGCGCCCGTTGGTTCACCTATTTACGCGTGAGTAGAAAGCCTCGATTTTTTGCTTGCACTGCAGATATTGATTGTCTTGGCGGCTATTGTTCTGGGGGCCCGTTTAGGTTCGATAGCAATCGGCTTCGCCGGCGGTCTGGGGGTACTTGCCCTCGGGCTGACTGGAGTTCCGGTGTCCTATGAACAGATCCCGTTCGACGTCATCAGCATTATCATGTCCGTCATTTCGGCAATTGCCGCGATGCAGTTGGCCGGGGGAATGGATTACCTGGTTCATGTCGCGGAACGCTTTTTGCGAAAAAACCCCAAACGAGTCACATTCGTTGCCCCGATTGTCACATATTTCATGACGTTATTGGCCGGCACGGGACATACCGCTTTCTCGACGCTTCCGGTCATTGCCGAAGTAGCTAAAGAGGGAGGTGTCCGCCCGTCTCGACCGCTATCCATTTCTGTTGTCGCGTCCCAGATAGCGATTACCGCGTCACCGATTTCGGCTGCGGTCGTTCTGATGGCGTCGCTAATGGAGCCCCATGGGGTGAGCTATCTGACGCTCCTCGCTGTGGTTATTCCGTCCACTTTCTTGGCTATTTTTCCTGCGGCGCTGATAACTAATCACCTTGGTAAAGAGTTAAGCGATGACCCGATTTATCAAGAAAGATTAGCTAAAGGGCTTCTGAAGCGCACACAAGGTCAAAAAGCTTATATCCCCACAAAGAATTCCAAACTTTCGGTGTGGGTTTTTCTCGTCGCAATTATTGCGGTGATGGTCTATGCGACTTTGATTTCCGACCAGGTGGGGTTAATTTCACATCTGACATTGCCCAGGAATGAAGCCATCATTGCGTTGATGCTGGCCACAGCCACGATCATTACACTTGTATGCAAGCTACCGGCTGCTGAAATTTTGACAACCCAGGTGTTTAAGTCGGGCATGTCCGCCTGCATATGTGTCATGGGTGTTGCATGGCTGGGAACAACGATTATTGACGCCCACTTGGATCAGATCAAAGATTTAGCCGGGGGCGTGTTGACGGACTATCCGTGGATGCTCGCTGTGGTGTTGTTCCTTGCTGCGGCCTTGTTGTATTCTCAGGCCGCCACGGCGAAGGCACTCATGCCAGCGGCATTGGCTGTGGGGGTAAGCCCTGTCATCGCGGTGGCATCGTTTGCGGCAGTAAGTTCTTTGTTTATTTTGCCGACATATCCGACACTTCTCGCGGCCGTGGAAATGGACGACACAGGAACCACGCGGATCGGAAAATACGTGTTTAACCACCCGTTTCTTATTCCGGGTACGGTGGCTATTGCAACGGCGGTTGTTTCAGGCTTTGTCCTAGGGGAGCTACTGATTTAACCCGCCCGCCGCCGTCCTCCGAGGCATGTAACCCGAATAACTTTCATTCCCATTGGGTTCAAAGCAATACAATAGAAAACGATATACCGGCTTTGACCGAGGAAAAGAAGGATGGTGGGTTAATAATGTCTACTTTTACTGTCACAGCTGAACCAGGAACAAGTAGTGATGTCTGGGTCCTCGTGTGCCCCGAAGTGGGTGCCGTGTCCCAGGTGGAAAACCTCGATGATGCCGCGGATGAAATGCGGGAAGCGATCGCTTATCTTGCAGGAATAAAAGAAGATGACGTGGATATTGAGGTAGAGACGATTAAGCAAGCTAGTTAGATAAAGACTAAACCCCGCTTTGACCAAGTATCTGTACTGATCAAAGCGGGGTTTTACTGTGCCCCCGACAGGATTCGAACCTGCGACCTTTGGTACCGGAAACCAACGCTCTATCCCCTGAGCTACGGAGGCATCACCGGCAAAACACCACGATCCTTTGACACTGATTCAACGGATAACGGGGTGTTCACCGCACGACGAAACTACCTTAGCACTCCGCCGTGAAAGTACGAACACGCGGGGTAACTCGCGTCGGCAATCACGCGAGAATGTCCGA
Source organism: Corynebacterium kroppenstedtii (assembly GCF_003243515.1). Taxonomy (GTDB): domain Bacteria; phylum Actinomycetota; class Actinomycetes; order Mycobacteriales; family Mycobacteriaceae; genus Corynebacterium; species Corynebacterium kroppenstedtii_B. Next base: position 61,095 of record NZ_QFRA01000016.1, on the reverse strand, counting down.
TCTACCAGTCACTTCCGAACAATCAACACGATCAGAGTTCGTGGTCCGTGAACCCCTTCAACACGACTCAACTCAATATCAGAGGTCGCCGACGGCCCAGAGACAAGAGTGATCGGCATCTCCGGGTTGAGGCGATCAATAGCCTCAGGAACACCGTAGACAATCGACTCCTCCCGCACGATGCACAAGTGACAGTCGGGGACCAACGTCAGGGCACGTCGCCCATTCGTTGCCGACCCATCCAGGTAGATCGTGCCCGTCTGTGCGGAACTGACGTGAGACTCCGTGATAATCGCATCAAAGCGCCCCAACTTGTGAGTATCAGTGGAGCGATCATCCTTCTCAACGTCAGCTGAGACTGAAGAATAAATAGACTCGTCGATGCCCTCGGCTACTCCGATCGCGGAGAACCCATGTTCGCGGCAGAGATCAGCCACCGTCGAGGGCAGGTCAGCCTCTTTAACGATGTGAACATCGGCCTTGTAATCCACCAATCGGTCTTCGAGGAGATCGACCAGTTCGTCGGTGGACCGGGTCCGGTTGGTCCTGTAGTCCCGTGGAATGGGATAGGGCTCCGACGGCACACCAGCCAGTTTGTTTGCGTTGCGGATTCGCCCGAGGATCTCTTCTTTAGCGGACGTAGACCGGAATCCCATGACTACTTCCCCTCCTTCGACGAATTCTTAGTACTGCTGTCGTGTGCATCAGACTTAGAAGTAGCGTCGTCCAGCACATGCTCGAGAGGCTTCGATGACGTTGTCCGCTCACCAGGTTCACTGACCTTCACTTCGGAGGCGTCGCCAGTGTTGTGATCAGCATGGCGGAAACTGTTATCCGGAATGCCTTCCTTCCGGGCAGCGGCCAGAGTTCTCTTGCCTTCCTCGGAAGCAAACCACGCGCGGAACGATTTCTTCGGCGGAATTGCGGTATCACGCACATTCGACCACCCAGAGAGGAAGCCGGGCAGGCTCGTGATCTTCCCCTTCGGCCATCCGAGAGCTCGTCCCAACACAGCGGCTCGGGCGGAGAAGTTCCAAATCTGTTTGTTCCCGAAGACAAGCCCCATGCTGCTCATGATCATGCCTTCGAACTTCGGCCGGTGGTGCTCAATCTTCTGGTGGCGAAGCTCCAGCAACGCGGACGGGATGTCGATCTCGACGGGGCAGACCTCGAAGCAGGCACCGCACAATGAGGAGGCATAGGGGAGCGAGGCATTGGGATCTTCAGCGGATTCCATACCGGCAAGCTGTGGCGTCAAAATGGCACCAATCGGGCCTGGGTAGGTTGACCCGTAGGCGTGGCCACCAGCTCGTTCGTACACCGGGCACACGTTCAAGCACGCGGAGCAGCGGATACACTTCAACGCTTCACGGCCGATGGCATTCGCCAGCGCATGTGTGCGCCCATTGTCAATGAGCACGATGTGGAAGTTCTTCGGCCCGTCGTCAGTTGTTCCCGACCACAGGCTGGTGTAGGGGTTCATGCGCTCGCCAGTAGAGGACCGAGGAAGCAGCTGCAAGAACACCTCGAGGTCCTTGAACGTCGGCAAGAGCTTTTCAATCCCCATCACAGAGATCAAGGTCTCAGGCAAGGTCAGACACATGCGGCCATTACCCTCAGACTCGACGATGGACAGCGTGCCCGTCTCTGCGATACCGAAGTTAGCGCCAGAAATGGCGACCTTCGCATCCATAAACTGCTTGCGCAAGAAGAGCCGCGATGCCTCGGCCAAGTCTGCGGGATTATCCGTCAAGCTTTCATCCGTGTTGGGCATCTCCTTGATGAAGATGTCCCGGATCTCAGCGCGGTTACGGTGAATCGCAGGGACCACGATGTGTGACGGACGATCATGACCAAGCTGGACAATCAGCTCCGCCAGGTCCGTTTCACGCGCCTCAATTCCAGCTTCTTTTAGAGCGTCGTTGAGGCCGATCTCCATCGTCGCCATCGACTTAATCTTGACAACCTTCTTCTCACCCGTCTCCTTAACAAGACCGGTGATGATCTCATTGGCCTCTTTAGCGTCGCGAGCCCAGTGCACATGACCACCACGGGCGGTGACGGCTTCCTCAAACTGCTCCAGAAGCTCAGGCATCCGAGCCATCACATCGCGCTTAATGGCCGACCCGGCGTCGCGAAGCTGCTGCCAATCGTCGATTTCGCCGACGACACGGGCGCGCTTATCGCGAATCGTGTGCGTCGCCATCCGCAAGTTGTGGCGCTGGACCGAGTTTTTTAGATCATGGCGGGCAGCTTGCTGGAATCTCTCCCTAGCACGAAGATTGCCGACGCCGTCAGGGGCGGTGGGTGGCATCGTCGGCATACCAAGACTGATGGTCACAGCATTGCCTCCTTGGAATAGAACGCGCCTTCTGGCGTCCAGGGGTGTTCTTCAGTCGATGCGAGGATTTCCGCAATGTGCAGGGCTCGGACACCAGAGCGCTGGCGGGACAAGCTACCGCCGATATTCATCAAGCAGCTTGGGTCGCCGGCGGTGACGAATTCCGCACCGGTCGAGACGACATTGCGAGCCTTATCGCCCACCATGGCGGCCGACGTATCCGCGTTCTTCACCGAGAACGTTCCGCCGAATCCGCAGCATTCCTCCGCGCCAGGCAGGCGGACAAGATCCAGGCTCTTGACCTCTTTGAGCAGCTGGTAGGGGCGGTCGCCCACCTTCACCATGCGCAGCGAGTGGCAGGTTGAGTGGTACGTCACGCGGTGGGGGAAATAAGCACCAATATTTGTTTTCCCCTCGATATCAACGAGGAACTCCGAGAGATCCAAGGTCTTCGGTGCCGTCTTCTTCACACCGTCGACGAGTGCTTTATCGCCATAGCGTTCCGCAACCATTTGGTGCTGGTGGCGGACCGCGCCCGTGCATGAGCCCGATGGCGCGATGACGTAGTCAATGGATGGATCTGAGAATGCGTCAACATAGTCGCGGATCTGGGGGATGATTTCTCTTTGATAGCCAGTGTTGACGTGCATCTGTCCGCAGCACGTCTGGCCTTCGGGGAATACTACTTCGTGCCCAAGCCGGGACAAGATCACTGCCGTCGCCTTGGAAGCGTCAGGAAATAGGGCATCCCCGATACACGTGGAAAATAGTGCGATACGCACAAACCCTCCTCAGGGTTAAAGTCGTCATCATCAGTTTAGGACTAAAACTTCATTCCTCAGAGGTGATCAGCGCGTATCGACGCAGGTAAATGAGCCGATGATGGAATGAAAATGATTGTCGAGAGACTTTATTAAGCATTCGCGCAGTGCATGGAAATTCCTCAGAAAGGTATGTGCATTAACGCAATACCAAGGTTTCGGAAATAAAAAACTCAGAGTTCCCCACTTTCGGGGTGAATATCGACGAGCTGGCACCAGCACTCAGCTCTGACGAACGGTTCAACCAAACGAAACCGACAGCGAGCCGGACCAGCACTTGGCAGTGATAGGGAACCCCAGTGCGGTGCCGTACACTGTGGGCCTATGACTCCCGAAGAATTGTCGACTCTCATTGCCACGCGTGCTGAATCCGTCTTATCACACCACGGGAAAGATGCCTCGGTACTACCGCCGACGGTGACCGTAGAACGACCCCGTAACCCAGAACACGGCGACTATGCAACGAACTTGGCCTTGCAGATTGCCAAGAAAGTGGGAACATCACCGCGGGAGCTAGCCGGTTGGCTGGCAGAAGACTTAGCCACCAACTCCGCCATCGGCACTGTCGATGTCGCCGGCCCAGGGTTTCTCAACATTCGCCTAGCTGCCGCCGCTCAGGGAGAAATCGTCGGGCGCATTCTTGCCGAAGGGGAACGGTTCGGCAGCAGCTCAGAACTCAGCGACGAGGTTATCAACCTGGAATTCGTATCCGCGAACCCCACCGGGCCGATCCACCTGGGCGGTACACGCTGGGCCGCAGTTGGTGACGCTCTTGGACGCATCTTCGCATTCCGTGGCGCGTCGATTACCAGGGAGTATTACTTCAACGACCACGGGCGGCAGATCGACCGCTTCGCGCGCTCACTCGTCGCGGCGGCCCTCGGCCAGCCCACTCCGGAGGACGGCTACGGGGGGGAATACATTCAGGACATCGCGTCGTCCGTCGTCGATAAGCACCCGGAAGCAACGCAGCTGCCGCCTGAGGAACGCCAGGAACTCTTCCGTAAAGAAGGCGTGGACCTCATGTTTGCGCACATCAAGCGCACGCTCCACGAATTCGGCACTGATTTCGACGTCTTCTTCCATGAGAACTCGCTCTTCGAATCCGGCGCGGTGGATCAAGCGATACAAAAACTAAAGGACAACGGCAACCTGTATGGGGCCGACGGGGCATGGTGGCTGCGCAGCACCTCGTTTGGCGACGACAAAGATCGCGTCGTGATCAAATCCGACGGCGACGCAGCATACATCGCGGGAGATATTGCCTATATCAGGGACAAAATCGAACGTGGTCACAATCTATGCATCTATATGTTGGGCGCCGACCACCACGGTTATATCGCTCGCCTCAAGGCGGCCGCTCAGGCTCTCGGATATGCCCCCACCCAGGTCGAGGTCCTGATCGGTCAGATGGTGAACCTGGTGCGCGACGGTAAAGCGGTCAAGATGTCGAAGCGCGCCGGGACGGTCATTACCCTCGATGACCTCGTCGAACTTATTGGTGTCGACGCCGCACGCTATGCCCTTATCCGTAGCTCAGTGGACCAAACACTGGATATTGATATGGATCTGTGGGCACGCCAAACTAACGACAATCCCGTGTTTTATGTGCAGTATGCGCACGCGCGGCTGTGCTCGTTGGGGAGGAAGGCGCAGGCAGCGGGGATCGCGGTCAAGGACCCCGATTACTCTCTTCTGACTAATGATTACGAGGGTGCGCTCATCCGCACTCTGGGCGAGTTCCCCTCTGTGGTGGGAACCGCGGCGGAGCTCCGTGAACCGCACCGTATTGCGCGCTACATGGAGGAGCTGGCGGGGACATTCCACCGGTTCTATGACGCTTGCCAAATCCTTCCCAAGAAAACAGAGCCGACGGGTGACGACGCAGCGCCGATTGTCTATGCACGGCTGGCATTAGCGCAGGCAACGCGCCAAATAATCGCTAACGCATTGAACCTTCTCGGTGTCAGCGCACCCGAACGCATGTAGGAGCCCCCGTGGATCTACTGAGTAAAGGACCAGGCTTCGTGCATCTATACGCCGACGCGAGCCTGCCCGAGTTTTCAACCGACCAATTCAATGCTCTTCCACCGCATGTGTGGCCTATGAACGCGCACCGCGACGACGATGGCCAGGTGTTGATCGCTGGTGTTCGCTTGGTCGACTTGGCTAACAAGTACGGAACTCCTTTCATGGTCGTGGATGAGGACGATTTCCGAGCTCGATGCCGGGCCATGGCTGATGCTTTCGACGGTCCCGAGTACGTCCATTACGCGTCCAAAGCATTCCTCACTGTTGGGATTGCTCGATGGGTAGCGAGCGAGGGATTGTGCCTCGACGTCGCCTCCGATGGTGAGCTGGACGTGGCATTGCGTGCAGGTTTTCCTCCCGAGCGCATCACCGTGCATGGCAATAACAAGTTGGACAGCACGTTGACCAAGGGCGTTCAGGCAGGCGTGGGCCACATTGTGATCGACTCCCGCCAGGAAGTGGATCGGCTAGGAAAGATTGCTCGCGATGCTGGTGTCCGCCAAGAAGTGCTAATTCGTGTGACACCAGGTGTTCACGCGGACACTCACGAATTCATTGCAACTTCACATGAAGACCAGAAATTCGGCCTCTCGTTGGCATCCGGGGCAGCTAAGGATGCTGTCCTCGCGGCGATGGACTACGACTCGCTGGCCGTCGCCGGGCTGCACTGTCACGTCGGATCACAGGTTTTCGACGCTGACGGGTTCTCTCTGGCGGCTGAACGTTTGCTCGGCTTGATGGCTGACTTGCACCACCAACTCGGGCGGTACGGCAGCGACGGTGGCGTCGAGAAAAAAGATGTCAAGGACTCCTTGGACATCCTGGATCTGGGTGGCGGCTACGGTATTGCCTACAGCGCGTCGGATTCTCCCCTCGATGTCCGCTCGGTGGCTGACGATCTTAAAGCACGCGTCCACAAAGCCGTCCATGACCTGCACTTTGACCCCCCGACGTTGATGGTTGAACCAGGGCGTGCTATTGCCGGCCCGTCGACGGTGACCGTCTACACGGTGGGGACAATTAAAGATGTGCCCACGGATGAGCGATCCACGCGGCGTTATCTCGCCGTTGATGGCGGGATGTCAGATAATATCCGCCCCGCGCTATACAACGCCCATTACGACGGACGGGTGATTAATCGCCTGATGCACGGAAAGCCGATTCCCACTCGCCTGGTGGGATCGCACTGTGAATCTGGAGACATCCTCGTCGAAGATGGGATTTATCCCGACGATATCGAGGTCGGGGACCGTATCGCCCTCGCAGGCACTGGCGCGTACTGCTTCTCCATGTCGTCGCGGTACAACATGTTTTGCCGGCCGGCCGTTGTCGCGGTGCGTGACGGGAACGAACGCGTGATGATCCGTCGGGAAACAATCGACGATCTTCTTGCACTCGACGAAGATTGCTGACGACTGCTGACGATAGGTCGAATCCGTCTATCCAATCTGCCGGTCACCTAAAACCTGAGTAGACCAGCATAAATACTAGATATAGTATCCTTCATACAGGTTTGTCTGCCGACGCATACAGGACAACGACGTTCAGCCAGCAACATTGTAAACCGAACACCGTACAAGGGATAGGAATATGACCCAGCAAACTAGCTACAACACCGGAAAAGGGGCCGGGGAAACCGTCGGAGTTGCCCTCCTCGGCTTTGGCACCGTCGGGCAGGCTGCCTATCGCCTCATGAACGAGTATGCCGACGAATTTACCGAACGAGCTGGTGGGCCAATAGAAATCCGCGGTGTGGCGGTGTCCGATCTATCCCGCCCACGTGAAGGCGTTGATCCCGACCTCCTCACTGACGATGCTATGAGCTTGGTTCTTCACGACGATATCGATCTCGTCGTGGAAGTCATCGGCGGCATCGACCTGCCACGAAAGCTCGTGTTGGCGGCGTTGCGGGCCGGGAAGTCCGTCGTCACCGCGAACAAAGCCCTGGTGGCGGCTCACGCGGACGAATTAGCCGAAGCAGCGGACGCGTCGGGCGCAGATTTGTTCTTCGAAGCAGCGGTGGCGGCGGCGATCCCGGTGGTGGGACCTCTGCGCCGCTCTCTCGCTGGTGACCGCGTCAACCGGGTCATGGGCATTGTCAACGGGACGACGAACTTCATCCTGGACGCGATGGATGAGTCGGGCGCGTCCTATGACGAGATGCTGGCTGAAGCGACCCGTTTGGGATATGCCGAAGCAGATCCCACCGCCGACGTCGACGGATATGACGCAGCATCCAAGGCCGCCATCCTCGCATCCATTGCTTTCCACACGCGCGTGTCCGCCGACGACGTCTACCGCGAGGGCATCCGCGAGATCACCGCGGCGGATATTGCGTCGGCAAAAGCGGTGGGATGCACTATTAAGTTGCTGGCCCTCTGTGAGCGACTTGTCGATAGCGATGGCAAGGAATCTGTCTCTGCCAGGGTGTATCCGGCGTTGGTGTCGCGTAATCACCCGTTGGCGAGCGTGTCGCAATCGTTCAACGCTGTGTTCGTCGAGGCGGAAGCCGCTGGGCGTCTGATGTTTTACGGAAATGGTGCCGGCGGAAACCCGACCGCGTCCGCTGTCTTGGGTGACGTGATCGGTGCGTCACGAAACATCGTTTTGGGTGGTCGTGCTCCGGGAGAGTCTGTGTACGCGTCGTTGTCTATCGCGTCTTTCGGTTCTATCGACACCCGGTACCACGTCGTCATGCACGTGAAGGACCAGGTTGGTGTTCTTGCCGACGTCGCCAAGTGCTTCGCTAACCGCGGCATATCGCTGAAGACTGTCCGCCAGGAGGGCAGCGAAAACGGCGCTCGGCTGGTCGTTGTCACCCACATGGCGCGGGAAGACGACCTCGAGAAAACCGTGGCCGACGTCTCATCGATCGATACGGTGCTGTCCGTCGAACGCGTGCTGCGCATGGAGGGGGACGGCTAAGTGCCACACGATATCCCGGTGGGGCGCTCGGTCACGGTCCGCGTGCCAGCGTCGTCGGCCAATCTTGGGCCCGGATTCGACACCCTCGGCTTGGCCGTGGGGCTCTATGACCTGGTGACCGTCGAGGTCACTGCGTCCGGCTTAACCGTTGACATGCAGGGCGAAGGCGCCGGTGAGGTTCCCCTCGATGGAACGCACTTAGTGGTGCGGGCGATTCGTGAAGGACTTCGCGTTGCCCATGTCGATGTGCCCGGCCTGGCGGTCTCCTGCGAAAACTCGATTCCGCAATCGCGCGGTCTCGGCTCGTCGGCGGCGGCAGCAGCGGCTGGAGTATGTGCTGCTAATGCCTTAGCGGATAACGCCCTCACCACCGATCAGGTTGTTCAGGTTGTTAGTTCTTTTGAGGGGCACCCCGATAATGCGGCTGCATCTGTGCTGGGGGGGGCAGTGGTGTCCTGGACAGATACGCCAGTCGATGGTGAAACTGCGCCCCAGTACCACGCGATCGGCGTGGATGTTCACCCCGACATTCGCGCGACGGCCTTTATCCCGGATTTCACGGCGTCGACGAATGCGGTGCGTCGAGTGCTGCCCAGTGATGTGAGCCATGTTGACGCACGATTCAATGTGTCTCGAACGGCGGTCATGACGGTCGCGCTGCGCACCAACCCCGAGCTGTTGTGGGAGGGCACGAGGGATCGCCTTCACCAGCCCTACCGTGCAGATGCTTTGCCGGTCTCTGCGGAATGGGTGAATCGCCTGCGTAACCGGGGTTATGCGGCATACTTGTCGGGCGCTGGTCCCACCATCATGGTTCTCTCCACCGAGGATTTGCCCGCCGAAATCGTTGACACCGCATCCTCTGAGGGGCTTCGCGTTCTGACGCTCCCCATTGCCGGGCCTATCCAGGTCAATCGCAAAGAACTGGGATAGATGCGTGGGATGAGCGCGTGGCGGGCTTTCCCGCCCAGACGCTAGGCCTGCGATGCTGAGCTAGAGGAACCATTGTCGCCGTAGCTATCGCCACTACGACGGGGCCCTTGCAGGGAAATGACATCCAGCTTCCCGTCGACAAGGTGCTGCCGCAGGTCCTTCTTGTCATATTTATCGACGCTCGTCTTATCGATGGTGTCAACGAACGCCCAGTACTCGGGGATCATCCACCCGGGAATGACTCCGCGCAGTCGTGTGCGAAGACGCTCCGCCGTCGCCGCCGACCGTTCAACCCTGTCGGCAAGAACAGTTACTGCCAACGGCCGCTCACCCCATGTCTCATCGGGGTATCCAATAACTGCACACTCAAGAACCGGGGGAGCGTCGACAACATAGTTCTCTAGCTCTGCCGAATAAATCCATTCCCCACCTGAACGGATGACATCGCGAATACGATCATTGACCGTTAAGAACCCATCGCGGTTAATAGAGCCGACGTCCCCTGTGCGGAACCACCCGTCGTCGGTGAAACGATCATCGGCGTAGTCAATGGGCTCGCCGCGGAAACGGGAAGCGGGTCCGTCGCCTTCACCCGTCGGTGAATGGAAGTAAGAGCCGGTCACCCAGTTGCCGCGCACCTGGATTTCGCCCTGGTTGCGGTCGTGTCCTTCCAGCACGCGGCCGGCGTCGTCGGCAATTCGGAAATTCATGGCGACGGGGAAGCGACCCTGGGATTCGCGGTAGAGATCTCTCGTTTCCCCGCTCAAGCCTGCTGGTGGGCGCGATACTGTTCCCACAGGTGATGTTTCTGTCATTCCCCAACAATGAATGACATCGACACCAAACTTTTCTTCCCACACTTTGATGAGCACTGGCGGGACAGGAGCACCGCCAGCGAAAATCTCCCGAAGGCTCATGCGCTTCGGTGGGTTTTGGAAATAGTAAGAAAAGAGCGACACCCACAATGTTGGGACCCCGTGTGCCGTACGAGGCATCGAGGTTGCAATCACCTGCGCCAGACGAGGTGCCGAAAGGTCCTCGCCGGGGAAGATGACCGGTGCACCAGCCATCCATGCCGCGAGAGGAACGCCCCAGCTCAGGACGTGATAAATGGGCACACAACACAGGAAGGACACGCCATTGGTGATGGCGAAAGAATCCACACCCAACAACGACTGCGAGTGCAAGAACATAGACCGGTGAGAATAAGCCACCCCCTTGGGCGCCCCCTCGGTGCCCGTCGAAAAACAGAGGGCAGCGGCAGTGTCTTCGGGAAGGTCCGGCCATGGAAACTCGGTGGCTTGACCGTCGATAAAAGCCTCATAATCGGTGACCGAAAAATGGGGGTCAGGGATGGCATCGAAGGCCGCGACGGCCTCAGCGCGCTGTGCCGACGACCCGGACGCGATGATGATGTGGTTGACGCCCGGACACTCGGTGATCAGCCTGGCCAGGCGGGGTGCATTGCGAGGCGAAACGACGATGACCTTCTGATCCACGTAGTTAATGATGTGGACGATTTGATCGTCGGAAAGGTGCGAGTTCAGTGGGCTAAAGACGGCTCCCATGCAGGACGAGGCGAAAAACACTTCGAGGTGCTCCGCGCAATTGTCCATCATGGTTCCGATGCGTTGGTCGGCGTCGATACCGCAGAGCGACCGTAGAGCATGAGCACAGGCAGCGGCTCGGCCGGCGAGTGCGGAAAAGGTGATGGTCTCTGGCCCGGATTCGCCCCAACTCGTCACCTCTGTATCCCCGAAAACAGTGGCACCGTAGGTGAAAATTTGGGTGACAGAAAGAGGCACGTCCATCATCGTCGACTTCATGCCGTTTACTTTAAGTCAGACAGACCGTAAATACAGGTGGAGCCCATCCGCGTGCCATTGCAGCGACTTGTGCTGGAAAGTGGTATGGTTATGGGCGATTCCTTTGGTTGTAGTTTTCGGACTGCTCATCAGGTTGTGTATTCTCCGCTAGGGCATCGAGCCGAACGATGTGTAACATCGGCTTCCGGCCTAGCAAGTGTGGCGGATCCAGGGGATTTCTCATCCACCCTGAATGCAACACCGATGACCGGACACTACAAAGAATCCTTCATTTCGTAATCGCGCGTAGTGTCGCGAATCTGCATCGCCCGCGATGGCTAATGGTAAGAACCGCGATAGCAGTTCGGGCAGGTCACGTGTCTTTCGGCACATTGGCATAAGCGGATACGAAATGACGCACATTCCGTTGACATGCTGCACCATCGGAGAAACACCATCGTGAGGCCACCGACGGTAGAGCGATGAAGCAGCGTCGCGATAGGACAACACCACAGGGCTAACCCTCCAACGCGTGATGAGACACGTATCTACTGACAAATATTGACAATTGTCCCCGGAAGGGTTGGCAACGAAAGGACATCCGTGACTGATACGGACACGAACAACCTGGCCGCTATGCGCATCCCGGGATTAAAGGCGCTAGCTGCCGAAAAGGGGATTCGAGGACTCTCAGGGCTGCGGAAGGGGGATATTATCGCAGCCATTCAGGCCGCCGACGCTGGTCAGCCGTATTCTCGGCCTCGTCGATCCACACGGAAAGCAGGGGAACCGAAGGCAGAGTCCCACCATTCGGATAACTCTGAATCGCCGAACTCCGATTCATTTAACGCTGGATCGTCGGCAAACAACGACGGACACGGTTCCGGCTCCGATAACCGACACAACGGCATCGACGACCGTCGTGGGGATGAGCACTCGGGTGGCTCCGGCTCCCACTCGGACTCCGGCTCGGATAATGACAACGGCCGCGACAACGACGATTCTGACGATTCCCGCCATCACGGCTACAAATCGCGGTCCCAGGCACGTCGTGCGCGTCGTCACCGTGCCCGCCACAACGGTCATTCCAATGATGGTGATGACCGGAACTCATCGTCCCGCGATTCTTCCGACGATTCGGATGACAACAACTCCCGCCGAGATGATGACCGGAATAACAATAATGATCATCGACGGTCCAATGACGACCGTGATGACCGTTATGGCCACAATGACGACAACTTCGGTGACAACAACGACCACAATGGTCGCGGTGGCCGCAACAACCAGGACCACCGGGGTGGCCGCAACAACCGCAATGACCGCGACAACCGGAACGATCGCGGAGGTCGCAATAACCGCAACGACCGTAATAACCGCGGTAATCGGCGCAACCGCCGCAACCGGGATAACCGCGACAACCAGAACCCGAACCAGCTGCGCGAAGGGGAAACCTTCCAGCCGATCGCGGGCATCCTTGATGTTGTCGACAACAACACCGCGTTCATTCGCACGTCGGGGTATCAGTCCGGCCCCAACGATGTGTATGTGTCCATGAACATGGTTCGGTCCCAGGGCATGCGTCGTGGCGACGCTGTGACCGGGCAGATTAAGGTCCGTGAGGACGGCTCCAGCCGCCCGCAACATGGTCGCGGCCGCAACCGGCAGAAGTTCGCCCCCTTGGCGCGCGTTGACACGGTCAACGGCATGACGCCGGAGGAGGCCAAGGCCCGCCCCGAGTTCGCCAAGCTCACACCGCTGTACCCGAACCAGCGGCTGCGGTTGGAGACGGACCAGAAGAAGCTCACGACCCGTGTGATCGACCTCATCATGCCGATCGGTAAGGGGCAGCGCGCGCTGATCGTGTCCCCGCCGAAGGCCGGTAAAACGACGATTTTGCAGGACGTCGCTAACGCCATCACGACGAATAATCAAGAGTGCTACCTCATGGTTGTTCTTGTCGACGAGCGCCCTGAAGAAGTCACCGATATGCAGCGCTCGGTTAATGGCGAAGTGATCGCCTCGACGTTTGACCGTCCGCCGAGCGAGCACACTACCGTCGCTGAACTGGCGATTGAGCGGGCTAAGCGCCTTGTCGAGGCTGGTCAGGACGTCGTTATGCTCCTGGATTCCATCACGCGACTGGGCCGCGCCTACAACAACTCGTCCCCGGCGTCGGGACGTATCCTGTCTGGTGGTGTGGATTCCAACGCCCTCTACCCGCCGAAGCGATTCCTGGGTGCGGCACGCAACATCGAAAACGGTGGTTCGCTGACCATTATCGCGACGGCGATGGTCGAGACCGGTTCCGCCGGCGACACCGTCATCTTCGAGGAATTCAAGGGCACGGGTAACGCAGAGCTGAAGCTTGACCGGAAGATTTCGGAACGCCGCGTCTTCCCAGCTGTCGACGTGAATCCGTCGGGTACCCGTAAGGACGAGCTACTCCTGGCTCCCGACGAGGCACGCGTCATGCACAAGCTGCGTCGGATCTTGTCGGCTCTGGATCCGCAACAGGCCATTGACTTGCTTATCAAGCAGCTGCGCAAGACCAAGAACAATGGCGAGTTCCTCATGCAGATCGCATCGTCGGCACCCATGAGTGTTCCCGACGATGATGACGAGTAATTCGTCCCCCTCACGCGCGACGCTAAGCCGTGAAGCCAGGCAGTGATGTGAAGTAGTGGCGCCAGGAGGTAAACCTCTCCTGGTCACGGTGCGGGCGGTGGTTCGGTTGAGCCGCCGCCGTCGCGCTATATTCGTGTAGTTACCGGTATTTGTAGTGAGCAGTTAAAGGAGCACTCTGGGTCATGGCGACGCATGTTTCGGCGGTCGACGACATTGTTTCGGAATATCAAGGGCTCGAAGCTCAATTAGCTGATCCTGATTTACATAATGACGCTGCTCGCGCGCGGAAGGTGGGGAAGCGGTTCTCTGAACTCCAGCCCATCATTCAGACGAATGACCGGCTAAATGCCGTTACCGACGATCTCGAAGCCGCCGAGGAAATGGCCCACGAAGACCAGGAATTCGCGGCGGAAGCCGAGCGTCTTCGGGCGGAAAAAGAGGAGCTATCGGATAAACTAGCTGACCTTTTGGCCCCACGGGATCCCCATGATGGCGACGACATCGTGATGGAAGTGAAGTCCGGTGCGGGCGGAGAAGAAGCAGCCCTCTTCGCCGGCGAATTAGTGCGGATGTACCAGCGCTACGCGGACAAACACGGCTTCGCGATCGACGTTTTGGATGACGCTCCCACGGATCTTGGGGGAATTAAAGACATCACCATGTCTATTCGTTCCAAGAAGCCGTCCCGGGACGGTGCGTGGAGTGTCTTCAAGTTTGAGGGTGGCGTCCACCGTGTTCAACGTGTTCCCGTCACCGAATCCCAGGGACGTATCCAGACTTCCGCTGCTGGTGTCCTCGTCTATCCGGAACCCGATGAGATCGAGGACGTCGAGATTGATGACAAGGACATCCGCGTCGATGTGTATCGCTCATCCGGTAAAGGTGGCCAGGGTGTGAACACGACCGATTCCGCTGTCCGCATCACACACTTGCCGACGGGGTTGATCGTGACCTGTCAGAAGGAACGTAGCCAGATCCAGAACAAGGCGCGCGCGATGCAGGTCCTGGCCGCCCGATTGCAGCAGATGAAGGAAGAAGAAGCAGAGGCTGCGGCGTCGGCTGATCGTGCTGCTCAGGTGCGGACCATGGATCGTTCGGAGCGAATCCGTACCTACAATTTCCCCGAAAACCGCATCTCTGACCACAGGATTAATTACAAGGCGCACAACCTCGACCAGGTCCTCGACGGCGACCTGGATGATCTCTTCTCTGCGCTGCAGTCCGCGGAGCGCGCCGAACGGCTCGAGGCAGAATGACGTATCCCCGTACATCGGTTCGCCAGATGATCAACAATGCCGGGGGACGACTGCGCGCTGCGGGGGTGGACTCACCACGGGTTGATGCTGAGCTATTGATGGCACATGCGCTCACCGTTAAGGGCGCGCCGGGTGCGGAACCGGTCACACGGTCGTCATTATTCTTCCGACGCCAAGACCACGTCGATCCCGACACAGCCGAGTTTTTCGAAGCGTGTATTAGCCGACGTGAGCAGCGGGAACCCTTGCAGCACATTATGGGGACGGTGCGGTTCGCGGGGATCGACCTGCTGATCGGCCCGGGGGCTTTTATTCCCCGTCCGGAAACCGAATTGATTGTGGAATGGGCGGGGAAACAACTCCGCAGGGCGTTGGATAACCGGTCCGAGAAATCCGGGTCTTCGAAGCCGGTGCCGGCGGATTACACGATCGTTGATTTATGTACCGGGCCCGGAACCCTGGCGTTGGGTGTTGCGCACGCGGCGGGTAACGCGTTGTTGTCTCTTCATCGCGACTTTCGAGAGCAGACGGCCGTCAATCCGCACGTGGGAAGCGTCGGCAAGCTCCCACGAATCCGCATTGTTGGCGTTGACACGAGCGACGTCGCACTGGATTACGCTCGTCGTAACGTCGAGACCTTCATGCAGAATTGGCAGGCCGAAGCGCTGGATGCTGGCCTGTCAGAGGATGACGCCGATCAGCTCTCGGTGAGCCTGTGCGCAGGGGACGCCACGGATCCCACTATCGTGAAAAGCATTCGGGACTTGTGTGGCCGGGACACGTGTGATCGGGATACGCGCGACGGTGACAATCCTGAACCGACGCACGAACTGAAGGTGGATATGGTCGTTTCGAATCCACCCTATGTGCCCGAGAACACGCCGATTTCACCCGAAGTCGCGGCCGATCCTCATGATGCCGTTTTCGCTGGTGCGGACGGAATGAGCGTGATCGTGCCGATGATGGCCGTGGTTGAGGATTTGTCTAGCCCCGGCACCGTCGTGGCTGTGGAACATGACGAGCTCAACGGGCCTGTGACCTCACAATGTTTGAATGATCACGGTTTTACCGATGCAGAAATGCATAAGGACTTAGCCGGACGCGATAGGTTTGTGACGGGCATTCGGGCCGCACACACGAGGAAAGCGTAATAACACTCATGAGCACAATTTACGATTGCACTGACCAAGCCGAACGACGTCGCGGCCTCGAGGCTGCCCAGAGCGCAGTAAAGGGCGGACGTCTGGTCGTTATCCCCACCGACACCGTCTACGGCATCGGGTGCGATGCATTCGATAACGACGCTGTTGCTGCGCTGTTGCGGGCAAAACATCGTGGTCCTGACATGCCAGTTCCCGTGTTGGTTGGGTCGTGGGACACCGTCGACGGCCTGGTGCAAACAGTCACTCCGCGGATGCGCGAATTAGTCCAAGCATTCTGGCCTGGCGGACTGTCATTTGTGGTGACGCAGGCTCCGTCGTTGCCCTGGGACCTTGGGGATACTAACGGATCAGTGATGCTTCGGATGCCGCTACAGCCGGTCGCGATTGAGCTACTGAGAGCCACAGGCCCCATGGCTGTGAGCTCCGCGAATATTTCGGGGCAGCCGCCTGCGACGTCGGCCATTGCTGCGAAACAGATGCTGGGAAGCGAAGTATCAGTCTATTTGGACGACGGGGAGGCGACGATCGGGGAGCCGTCGACCATCATTGATCTGACCTCGCCCACCCCTCATCTTTTGCGTGAAGGGGCGATTTCTGCAGAACGTATTTCCGAGGTTATTGGAACGAGCCCTGCTACGCTGCGTCAGAGATAGTTCGAGGGGAAAACGGCCTCACGTGCGCGGTTAGTTCAGGGAATGCGGGGTAGAGAAACATCATGATCGTTTGTGCACAATCAGCGGTGGGGGGAACCGGTGTGCCCATTCGGGAACTCATCCTTGTTCTCTGCACGGGCTGCATCGTGACGTTCCTGACAACAGGATGCATACGATCCGTCATGGTGCGGACCGGGAGAGTAGCTATACCACGTGCCCGCGACGTCCATAAACAACCCCGACCGCGGTTGGGGGGAGTCGCGATGTTCACCGGCGTCATTGCAGCCTTACTGGTGGCCAACCAATTACCGGCGTTGAACCGTGGATTTCCTCCCATGACTCCGGACTTGAGAGCCGTGTTATGGGCTGCCCTCATCATCGTTGTTGTCGGCATTATCGACGACTTGTATGACATTCCGGCTCTGGTGAAACTGGTTGGGCAGATCGCTGGCGCGACGGTCATGAGTCTGCTGGGGTTGAGTTGGTACCTCCTCTACGTTCCCTGGCATGGGGGCACCACGGTCATTCTGGATCAAGTCCAGTCCACAGTCCTGACTGTCGTCTTCACCGTCACCCTGATCAACGCGATTAACTTTGTCGACGGTCTCGACGGGTTGGCGGCCGGCGTCGGGGGGATCGCGGGAATTTCGCTCTTCGCATTTTCGCTCACCATTCTCCACGACCAAGGGGGAGCGGTGAGCGCTTATCCGCCGGCCATTATTTCCGCCGTCTTGATAGGAGCCTGCGCGGGCTTCTTGCCCCACAACTTTGAGCCGAGCCGAATTTTCATGGGCGACACGGGATCCATGCTGATCGGCCTCCTCCTTGCGGCGGCATCGACCTCAGCGTCTGGCCGCATCACGATGTCGCTCTATGGTGCTGCTGACATTTTCGCGCTGCTCAGCCCGATCATCGTGGTGGCAGCGAGTGTATTCATCCCGATGCTTGACCTCATCATGGCCGTTATCCGTCGTGTCGGCCACGGGAAAAGCCCGTTCGCCTCTGATAAAAAGCACTTGCACCACAGGCTGCTCCAGCTCGGGCACACACACCGACGGGTGGTCCTTGTGCTCTACACGTGGGTGAGTGTCGTCGCATTCAGTGCAGTGGCAGCAACAATTTTGCCGACGGACATTACCCTCATTGCGGTGGGGTTAGCGATCATCATCGCCGTCGGGATTACGTCTGTACCGCGCTCGCGTGATCGTCGGCACCCGGACCGCTACAATCAGCCAGCGTGACTGATTCCCACTCCTCTGGCGAACCGAACAGCGCCTCGTCGAAGCCGACGTCCCCATACTCCACTTTCGCATCGGGGAAGTCCGGCGAAAATACACCGGAACAACCCGATGGACAGAAGCCTTCTGAAACGTCGAACTCGTCGGATAACTCGTCTACAGACGGTGGTTCGTCTATCGACGACGTGATTGCGAAGAGGAACCGGCATGTGTCGGATCCACGATGGCCATTGTTGAAGGCTGCGCGGCTTGGGGGTATCGCGATCCTCTGTTTAGCTGTGCTTTCTTTGTTGGCCTGGGGTGGGCAATCAGGAATGCGAGGTGTCTGGGGAGCGCTCATCGGTTCAATCATTGGGGGCGCCTTCGTGTTATTGACTATCGTGAGTGTGCTCATCACCTCCCGGACTAATCCTCAAACGACGATGGCTGTGGTGATGGGGACGTGGCTGCTCAAAATTGTCGTTGTCTTACTCGTCTTAGTCGTTCTGAAGAACATGTATTTCTTTGACCACCTGGCATTGGCTGTCACGGCGATCGCCGCATTAATAGTGGGGTTGGTCTCAGAAACCTGGGGTGTCTTAACCGCTCGTGTGACCTATATCGCTGACCGAGAATGGGCAGAAGAACGGAACCACCAGCAATAGCCTGCATGGGGGTGGATCAGGTGTAATTTTAGGGGGGTCGGGTTGAGAGATCGCTTGGGAAAAACCTGAATTAAGCTGCTATGGTCTACTGCGGGTTATAAGGAAAAATCGCTATGCGTAGCCATACCCGAATAACCCACGGGCCCCCGCGATGATGTGCGACGGAATCCGCGGTGGGCTATGCACATAGACCTCCATCGCACCGTTTTCTGTTTGGCAGAAAGCGGCCCGAACACGGGAGAGAACGCTGAGCGTTACAACCTTGTCCATGAAGGGGCATTTCCACGCCCCAGATCTGGATCACGACTTTTTCCCGGGGTTCGTTTGTGGGACCGGCAGTGACGGTGAGTCACGCTGTCCCGAGACGGCGCATGGTGATCACATCAACCTCTGGTTCGGTAATTTTGCCGATGGTTGGTTCGCCATCGACCGCATCATGTTCGTCCGACTCCTCGTGATGGTGCTCATGGGGCTGTTCTTCTTCTTCGCTATGCGGAAGCCGAAGTTAGTTCCGCGTGGCGTGCAGAACGTCGCTGAGTACTTGTTGGATTTCGTCCGTATCCACATCAGTGAGGAGATTCTTGGTCGAAAAGAAGGACGTCGCTTCCTTCCGATTATTTCCACGATCTTCTTCCTTGTGCTGTTCATGAACGCACCATCGGTGATCCCGTTCTTGAACGTTTCCCCCAATGCTCGTATCGGTATGCCACTGCTCTTGGCTGTGGTTGCCTACATCTGCATGATCTATGCAGGTGCCAAGCGGTACGGGTTCGGGAAGTACATGAAGAGCTCTCTGGTAATTCCGGGGTTGCCTTTCCTTCTCTATTTCTTGGTCGTACCGATTGAGTTCTTCTCGACCTTCATTTTGAGGCCTGTCACGCTGACCATTCGTCTTATGGCCAATATGCTGTCAGGTCACATCGTGCTGGTGCTCTTGTACTCGGCAACCAACTTCTTCTTCTGGCAGATGAACGGCTGGCTTGTTGCGTCCGGCTTTACCATCGCGGCAGCCTTTGCCTTCTCGCTGTTTGAGATTTTGGTGATTTTCCTGCAGGCGTACATTTTCGCCCTGCTGACTGCGGTGTACATTGAGCTTTCCCTGCATGCGGACGAACACTAACTGAACACCCCACTCGAAGTTTTTCACGAATACGTCGTTGGAAACCCAACGACATGTTGAAAGGGAACGGAACACCCCATGAACGAGATTCTTCTCGCTGCAGACGCCACCAGTTACAAAGGCCTCGGCGCTATCGGCTATGGCCTTGCTGCTATCGGGCCTGGTATCGGTATCGGTATTGTCGCCGGAAAGACGGTGGAAGGCATGGCACGTCAGCCGGAAATGGCTGGCCAGCTGCGTACCACAATGTTCCTGGGCATCGCCTTCACTGAGGCTCTTGCCCTTATCGGCGTCGTCGCCGGCTTCCTGTTCTAATCAGGTTGTTTCCATTACATCCTGACATTTGAAATAGCGAAAGCTGGAGACTATGACGAACTCACTTATTTTGGCTGAGGATACGCTGCCTCTCGAAAAGGGCAACTTGCCGCTTCTCCCTTTGCCATACGACCTCGTCTGGTCCATCGTCTGCTTCGTACTGATCCTATGGCTTTTCTGGAAGTTTGTTCTTCCGAAGTTCCAAGAGGTTCTTTCTGAGCGTGAAGATCGCATTGAAGGCGGTATTCAACGTGCGGAGGCCGCGCAATCCGAGGCGAAGGCTGCGTTGCAAAAATACAACGACCAGCTCGCTGAGGCTCGTGCAGAGGCCGCCCGTATTCGCGACGAAGCTCGCGCTGACGGGCAAAAGATCGTTGCGGATATGAAGACCGAAGCAACGGAGGAAAGCAACCGCATTATCGCTCAAGGCGAAAAGCAACTTGCTGCTCAGCGTGATGCCGTCGTCGCTGACCTGCGTAAGGACATGGGTCAGAATTCGGTCGATCTGGCGGAGAAGCTCCTCGGCTCTCATCTATCCGACGATGCCAAGCGCGCGGAGACAGTGGATTCTTTCCTGTCTTCCTTGGATGACATTCCGGCAGGGAAGTGATCAGTATGCACGCAGCAAGCCGAGAATCGATGACCGAGTTGGCGACTGCCCTCGACAACACCGTTGCTCAGTCCAACGCCGCCGTCGACGGCGCACAAATCGGACCCGAGTTTTTTGACGTCGTTGAGGTTTTGGACTCCAACCGTGACTTGCGTGTGGCGCTTATTGATCCCGCAGCGTCCTCCGAGAAACGTGCAGACCTTGCCGATCGCGTTTTCGGTGAGAAGCTCAATCAGGCTTCGCGCAGCGTGTTGCGTTCTGCAGTAGATAAAGACTGGTCGAATACGCGCGATTTCCGCAATGGGCTTGTTCAACTTGGCCGCTGGGCTCTGTTCCGCGCCGCCGAGGCAGACGACAATCTCACGACCGTCGAATCTGAGTTGTTCCAGTTGGCGAGGGTCCTTGAAGACACCCCGCAGCTGGAGATGCTTTTGGCAGACCGACAAGCTAGTGCGGACCGACGTCGCCAATTGTTGGCCTCAGTCTTGTACGGCAAAGTTACTTCAATTACAGAAACTCTTGCCTTGCAGGCGATTTCTCGTGCTAAACAACGTCCTGTCGAAGCATGTGAAACGCTATCGCGGGAGGCAGCACAGCTGCGTGGGTACGAAGTTGCTCATGTTGTGACTGCCGGCGAATTGAGCGATACCCAACGATCCACCCTGGCTGACAAGCTCGGTCGAATTTATGGTCACAAGATGTCCATCCACGGAGAGGTCGATCCCAGCATCCTCGGTGGAATGGTCATCCGGGTCGGAGATGAGCGTATCGATGGCAGCACATCGGGCAAACTCGAGAAATTACGGCGAGCCTTTGCCTGACGCCCACGGCGGACGGAATGCCGGTCGTGACCGCGACCAGAAATACGACGTAATAAACAAGTAATGCTGGAAGAGACTACCGAGAGCAGGAAGAACATGGCGGAGCTGACGATCTCCTCCGACGAGCTGACGATCTCCTCCGACGAGATCCGTAGCGCGATTGCGAACTACACCTCGAGCTACTCCGCGGAGGCCTCCCGTGAGGAGGTCGGCGTGGTCATTAGTGCGGCTGACGGTATCGCCCAGGTTTCGGGTATGCCTTCAGTCATGGCTAATGAGTTGCTCGAGTTCCCAGGTGGCGTCATCGGCGTCGCCCAAAACCTTGACACCGATAAAGTCGGTGTCGTGGTCTTGGGAAGCTACGAGACCTTGCGGGAAGGCGACGAAGTAAAAAGGACCGGAGAGGTCCTGTCCATTCCGGTTGGGGACAAATTCCTCGGCCGCGTTATTAACCCCCTGGGCCAGCCAATCGACGGCCTAGGATCCATCGAGGCAGAAGAAGATCGCGTCCTGGAACTGCAGGCGCCCTCAGTGTTGATGCGTCAACCAGTCGAGGAACCACTCCAGACCGGTATTAAAGCTATCGACGCGATGACCCCAATCGGGCGAGGCCAGCGACAGCTCATCATTGGTGACCGTAAAACCGGTAAGACGGCTGTTTGCCTCGATACCATCATTAACCAGAAAGCCAACTGGGAATCCGGGGACCCGAAGAAGCAGGTTCGCTGCATTTATGTCGCCATCGGTCAGAAGGGCTCCACAATCGCTGGTGTCCGTAAGACCCTAGAGGACAACGGCGCCCTGGATTACACCACCATTGTCGCTGCTCCCGCATCAGATTCAGCTGGTTTTAAGTGGCTCGCACCCTTCGCTGGTGCCGCACTGGGACAGCACTGGATGTACAAAGGCAAGCACGTGCTGGTCATCTACGATGACTTAACCAAGCAGGCTGAGGCCTACCGTGCGATCTCCCTGCTGCTGCGTCGTCCGCCGGGACGCGAAGCGTACCCAGGTGACGTTTTCTACCTCCACTCCCGCTTGTTGGAGCGTGCAGCTAAGCTCTCCGACGACTTGGGTGGCGGCTCTATGACGGCTTTGCCGATCATCGAGACCAAAGCGAACGACGTGTCCGCCTTCATTCCGACCAACGTCATTTCTATTACCGACGGTCAGGTCTTCTTGGAGTCAGACCTCTTCAACCAGGGCGTTCGCCCCGCTATTAACGTCGGTGTGTCGGTCTCCCGTGTCGGTGGTGCCGCCCAGACAAAGGGTATGAAGAAGGTTTCGGGTTCGCTGCGTATTGACCTCGCCGCATACCGCGACTTGGAAGCATTCGCTGCTTTCGCGTCGGACCTCGACGATTCCTCCAAGGCACAGCTGGAGCGCGGATCTCGCCTCGTTGAGCTGCTGAAGCAGCCGGAGAACCACCCGCAAGCTGTGGAAGACCAGATGGTGTCGATCTACCTTGCTGGCAACGGCGACTTTGACTCCGTTCCCGTCGAAGATATTCGTCGGTTCGAATCTGAACTCCTCGAGCACCTCCATTCGAAGCATGCTGGTGTTTTCGAGCAGGTCGAGGGTGGATCCCCACTCAATGACGAATCCAAGGCAGAGCTTTCCTCCGCTGTGGATGAGTTCAAGCAGAACTTCCAGGCCTCCGACGGCAAACCTGTTATCAACGAGCCCGATGTAGACCCAATGGAGCAATCCGAATTGGGCAAAGAACAAATCACTGTGTCGCGTAAGTCCTCGGGCAAGTAAGGGCGGTGCGCGCAATGGATAAGAACGAAGGGAGGCGATGAGTGTAAATGGCTACGTTACGTGAACTGCGAGACCGGATTAAGTCCGTCAACTCGACTAAGAAGATCACGAAGGCCCAAGAGCTGATCGCCACTTCGAAGATCACGAAAGCGCAGGCCAGGGTAGCTGCCTCGCAACCGTACGCGGAAGAAATCACCAAGGTCGTCCAACGCTTGTCATCGGCAAGTTCACTGGACCACCCGATGCTTCGGGAACGCGAAGGCGGAAACCGTGCCGCTATCTTGGTGGTGTCCAGCGACCGAGGAATGTGTGGCGGGTACAACCACAACGTTTTCAAGAAAGTTGTTGAACTACGCGCTTTGTTGGAAAAACAGGGATATGAGGTTGCCCTCTATGTCTTCGGCAACAAGGGGCTGACCTACTACCGCTTCCGCGGTGAGGCCCTTGAAGGTGCTTGGACCGGATACTCCCAGGACCCCGAGTACGAAGGCACGCATGAAATGCGTCGGCACCTTATCGATGCATTCGTTGCTAGCTCATCGGGCAAAGCAGAGTGGCGCCCCGGGCTCACCGCGCCTGAGGGCGAGAGCGTGCAAGGCTTCGACCAGCTCCACGTCGTGTACACGAAGTTCGAGTCGATGCTGTCTCAGAAGGCCGTCGCCCGGCAGATGCTTCCGATGGAAGCAGTCATCGACTATGAGGAAGTAGAGACTGGCGAAGACATGCTGTCTGACCCAGACGATTCCGAAATTAGTGCCAACTACGAATTTGAGCCCGACGCGACTACGTTGCTGTCGGAGCTCCTCCCGCACTACGTGTCTCGTGCTTTGTATGCCTTGCTGCTGGAGTCAGCTGCGTCAGAATCCGCAGCACGCCGTACAGCTATGAGTTCGGCGACGGATAACGCAACTGAGCTTGCCACGACGTTGTCTCGTACAGCTAACCAAGCTCGTCAGGCACAAATTACCCAGGAAATTACAGAGATCGTCGGTGGCGCGGGAGCGCTCGACGACAGCGGAGAAAGTGACTAACCAATGACTACAGCTCTTAGTGAGCAGCAGACGGGCCTCAGCGGCCGTGTCGCACGCGTCATCGGCCCGGTTGTCGACGTGGAATTCCCTCGCGGAGAACTACCGGCGCTATTCAACGCGCTGACCGTCGACGTTGATCTAGAGGCCGTCGCCAAGACAATTACCCTCGAGGTTGCCCAGCACCTCGGTGACAACATCGTCCGTGCCGTATCGATGGCACCGACCGATGGTTTGATCCGTGGTGCCGAAGTGAAAGACACCGGCAAACCGATTTCCGTTCCCGTCGGGGACACCGTCAAGGGGCACGTGTTCAACGCCCTCGGCGACTGCCTTGACGAGCCAGGGCTCGGCCGTGACGGCGAGCAATGGTCCATCCACCGTAAGCCACCGGCTTTCGACCAACTCGAGGGTAAAACCGAAATCCTCGAGACCGGTATTAAGGTCATCGACCTTCTCACCCCGTACGTTAAGGGTGGAAAAATTGGTCTGTTCGGTGGTGCTGGTGTGGGCAAGACCGTGCTCATCCAGGAAATGATCACCCGTATTGCCCGCGAGTTCTCCGGTACGTCAGTATTCGCCGGCGTCGGTGAGCGTACCCGTGAGGGCACGGACCTCTTCCTCGAAATGGAAGAGATGGGCGTGCTCCAAGATACGGCCCTCGTGTTCGGTCAGATGGACGAGCCGCCGGGAGTTCGTATGCGTGTGGCTCTCTCCGGGCTGACGATGGCGGAGTACTTCCGTGACGTTCAGCACCAGGACGTGCTGCTCTTCATCGACAATATCTTCCGTTTCAGCCAGGCAGGTTCCGAGGTTTCCACGCTGCTGGGCCGCATGCCTTCTGCTGTGGGTTACCAGCCAACATTGGCTGATGAGATGGGTGAGCTCCAGGAGCGCATTACGTCGACCAAGGGCCGTTCGATTACCTCTCTGCAGGCTGTCTACGTCCCCGCCGACGACTACACCGACCCGGCTCCTGCGACCGTGTTCGCCCACTTGGATGCGACCACAGAGCTCGACCGTTCCATCGCATCGAAGGGTATTTACCCCGCTGTGAACCCGCTGACCTCCACGTCTCGTATCCTCGAGCCTGGAATCGTCGGCGAGGAGCACTACCAAGTTGCGCAGCGAGTCATCAATATCCTTCAGAAGAACAAGGAACTGCAGGATATTATCGCCATTCTTGGTATGGACGAGCTGTCTGAAGAAGACAAGATCACCGTCCAGCGTGCACGTCGTATCGAGCGCTTCCTCGGCCAGAACTTCTTCGTTGCTGAAAAGTTCACCGGCCTGCCAGGCTCCTACGTCCCGCTGGAGGACACCATCGGCGCCTTCCGCCGTATTTGCGATGGCGAATATGACGCATACCCCGAGCGCTGCTTCAACGGCCTCGGCGGCCTTGACGACGTCGAAGCCGAATACAAGAAGCTGCAAGAGAAGTAAGGTAGGGACACCATGGCTGAAATTGCCACTGAGTTAGTCTCCGTTGAGCGAGCGCTATGGTCCGGTGCTGCGACGTCTGTCACCGCACAGACCACAGAAGGTGAAATCGGCATACTTCCCGGACACGAACCCATCCTTGGGCAGCTTGTAGAAAACGGTGTGGTCATCATCCGTACCACCGACGGCGAAAAGAAAGTCGCTGCAGTACAAGGCGGGTTCCTGTCCGTCGGCAAGCACAAGGTATCTATTCTGGCGGACCACGCCACGTGGTCATCAGAAGTGGATGTTTCCAGCGCAGAGCAGAGCTACAAAGGCTCCGACACGGATTCACACGACCGTGCTCAAGCTCAATCCGAGCTGCGAGCAGTCCAGCGTGCGAAAGAAAAGTAGGTCGACTGTATAGCTCTCACCTACGCCCCCGTAGTTTCTAAGGCCATTTCTTAGGAACACGGGGGTTTCGTCGTTTATACTCAGCTCAAGGAACGACGTGCATGACGAGCCGTCGCTGGACGTAATGGGAGAGGTGGCCCATGGTTCTCTTCACCGTGACAATGGCGTGTATGGCCATCCTCGCATGGGGAATGGGAGTCGCCATATGGCGATTTTCGTGGATCCGGCCCCGTGGCATACCAGTCTGTACCGCTGTTTACCGTGACGGTCGACGACATCGCTGGCACCACGGGGTCATCATTTTGGGGGAAGACGCCGCAAAGCTTTACTTGCTACGGTCTCTTAAACCGGGGGCAGACTTATCGTGTGAAAGGCACAATATAGAAATTGTTGGCCGACGAGACGTCAAAACGGGGGTATTACGGCTATTAGCCGATCCGCGAATAGTCGAACTTCAAGCGGGGGATGTACGAGTGGATGTAGCCGGGGGACACGCCATGGATATGGCATTGGTGGCGTGGCTGGAATCCGCCCCGAGCACGAGAATTCAGCGGCTCAGTAAGCACCCTCGGCGGGTTAAAGAACGGGGCCACAGGTTCCATCGCCACAGTTAACGACGTTAGCTATTGAGCGTGGCTTGATCGCCTACATCGCTAGACGCAGCGCCTTGTTCGACGCTAAGACGCGTTAGGTGCTGAGAGAACGTGATTTGGTAGTCTCTCGCTCATGCGCCTTGTCATCGCTACGTGTTCCGTCGATTATGTTGGTCGTTTAACCGCTCACTTGCCTAAAGCAACTCGTCTACTCATGGTCAAAGCTGACGGATCAGTGTCAGTCCACGCCGATGACCGGGCCTACAAACCGCTCAATTGGATGACTCCGCCGTGTACGCTCGCGGTCCACCCGATTGCTATAGATGATCCCGACGCCGACTCTGCCGACAGTAGCTCCGTCGGCAGTTTTGACGAACAGGGGGCCGACGGCTCGGCTCAGACCGCGCATGAGGAAGAGCTTTGGGTCGTCGAGAATAAAAAAGGGGAACAGCTCCGCATTACGGTGCATGACAAGATTTCTGACACCACGTATGACCTGGGCGAGGATCCAGGACTCACGAAGGATGGTGTGGAAGCGCATCTTCAGGAGCTGTTATCGCAGCATCCGGAAGCGTTGGGGGAGGGCTTTACGCTTGTCCGCCGCGAATATCCGACGCCTATTGGTCCCGTCGATATTTTGACCAGGGACGCGAGTGGGAAGACCGTGGCCGTTGAGGTGAAGCGGCGCGGTGGGATTGATGGCGTTGAGCAGCTCACGCGGTACGTCGAATTGCTCAACAGGGATGAAATTTTAGCGCCAGTGAAGGGGCTTTTCGCGGCGCAGGAGATCAAACCGCAGGCGCGGACGCTTGCGGAGGATCGTGGGTTTACGTGTGTGACCGTCGACTACGACGAATTGCGCGGTACCCC
This sequence comes from Corynebacterium kroppenstedtii, assembly GCF_003243515.1. Classification (GTDB taxonomy): domain Bacteria; phylum Actinomycetota; class Actinomycetes; order Mycobacteriales; family Mycobacteriaceae; genus Corynebacterium; species Corynebacterium kroppenstedtii_B. The sequence goes on along the minus strand of NZ_QFRA01000016.1, from coordinate 33,706 downwards.
GTCGCAGGAGCTTCGCCTGTTTTAGCGTGCCAGGGTCCGGGTGCCCGCTCGTCCAGTGAAAATGGGGCTCAGCAAAGGTCCCGCCGTCACCGTCGAACCCAACAAAAATGGGGCCCACCACCGTGGACCCCACAGTGACAGGAAAACTTACTTTCCTGGCTGAGTCAGTTCGAGAAGAACTCCGCCTGCATCCTTCGGGTGGACGAAGTTGATGCGAGCACCGGCGGTTCCGTTCTTCGGCTCGTCGTAAAGAAGTCGGGTACCTTGCTTACGCAGGTGATCGCAGAGGGCGTCAATATCGGTCGTGCGCAGACACATCTGCTGCAAACCCGGGCCCTTCTTGTCGAGGAACTTAGTGATCGTCGACTTTTCGTTCAGCGGAGCCAGAACCTGAATCATTCCCTGCAGCTCCGTGAGGGTCTTCGGGCCAACCATGGCTTCCTGAACACCCTGCTCTTCATTTGTTTCGACGTGGTGGCAGATCCACCCCATGTTCGTGCGGTACCCTCCAGCGTGGCATCCAAGTCAGCTGTGGCGATACCTACGTGATCCAGGCAGTTGACTAGTTCGTGCGGTACTTCGGTGCTGTACTCGTTGTTACTCATGCTTCTATGCTATGCCCCTCGCGGCCAATATCGCTTTTTCGCAGGCGTATTCAGGGGTGTGATTTTGTACGACATTGTCCGCCGAGCTGGACTAGAATCGGGGCCATGATTGTTGCGTTTTCTGTTGCTCCGACTACTTCAACTGACGACGATGGTGGTGTCGCGGATGCGGTTGCTGAGGCAATCCGAGTTGTTCGGGATTCGGGGCTGCCGAATGAGACAAACGCCATGTTCACTCTGATCGAAGGGGAGTGGGACGAGGTTTTCGACGTCGTGAAGCGGGCAACGGAAGCTGTCAGCTCGGTGAGCCCGCGGACGTCGTTAGTGGTGAAAGCCGATATTCGCCCGGGCTACGACCACCAGCTCACCGAGAAGGTGGACGCTGTGAACCGTCGTCTCGCATCGTCACCTGAGAAGTGAATGACGGACGGGTAGAACACGGTGCCACGTAGCACCGCCCGACAGCATCGCCAAGAATACACAGTGACGACACAGAACAATTAGACATTCTTACTGAGAGGGGTACAAGACAGTAATGACATCTCCGGGAAAAGGCCCTGAGCGGTTTATAGCTGGTGCAGTTGATTTAGGCGAAGTTAAAGCACGAGCCGAAGCTCGGGCGGAGGCGGAAAAACAACGTCAGCGCCAAGCGCGCGGGACCGGCAGTACGGCGGGTTCATCTGCCGGGAATAATGCACCTGGCGGTGCCGGCGTTCCCGGTGGCGGCTCTACGAGCGGCGCAGCGCAGATGACCGTCGATGTTACCGAGGCCAATTTTGAAAATGACGTCCTCAAGCGGTCTATGCAGGTCCCGGTTATTGTCGCGATTAGTTTGACGCGGTCGCCAGATTCTCAAGACATCGTCCAGAATCTTGAGTCCATGGCACGGCAGGCGAATTACAAGTGGATCTTTGCCAATGTCAGTGCAGATACAGTTCCCCAGATTGCTCAGGCCTTTGGTGTTCGCGCTATCCCGACAGTCATAGCACTGGGAAATGGCCGCCCGATTTCAGTTCTCGAAGGACAACAGCCGAAAGAACAATTACAGGGGTGGATCGACCAAATCCTGCAGGCAGTCGGCGACCAATTGCCTGGTATTCCCGACGCCGATAAAGCGTCGGCGGCTCAGGATGAAGAACCTCCATCGGACCCACGGCTAGACGCCGCTGAAGAGGACCTCAATAACGGCGACTTCGATGCTGCGCTCGCCGCCTACGACAAGATTATCGATGCCGAGCCGCACAATGCTGAGGCCAAGGCTGCGCGTGCGAACGTGTCCCTCCTCAAACGAGTGTCAGAGGCGCACGCATCCGACGACCCGACGTCTGAACCAGAGAAGACCTTCGCTCAGGCTGATCAGTACATGATCTCGTCGAAGGAAGAGGACGCGTTTCGCGTGCTCCTGGACCTCCTACGGGTATCGGCGGGGGATCAAAAGACCCAGGTTAAAGATCGGTTGATCGAACTTTTCACGTTGTGTGATCCCGCCGACCCGCGCGTAGCCACAGCCAGACGGGAAATGGCGAGCGCCCTGTTCTAACACCCGAGCCTGGTCGGCCTAGCAGACGGGTAGCGATCGTTCCCGCTAGCCCGCCAGCCGGGCGAACATCATCCCCGCCACTATCCGTCGAAGCGGAAGAACAGGGCACTCATGGCGGGCACGAAGATAGTCGCTGAGGCAGGGTAGCCGTCGTATTCACCACTATTCGCCGTGATCTGCCCCAAGTTGCCGCCGCCAGCGCCCTCATAATCGGACGAGTCGGTGTTGAGAATCTCTGTCCACCGTCCAGCATTGGTGAGGCCCGGTTGGTACTGGGGATATGTGGTTCCCGAGAAATTGAATACGCACGCGACTCGCTGCCCGTTCGACCCGTACCGCATGAAGCTCAGCACGCCGCGTTGAGCATCGCTAGCGTTAATCCACGAAAAACCGCTGGGTTCGTTGTCTTGTGTGTAGAGTGCAGGGGTAGCAGAGTAGAGGCCGTTAAGGTCCTTGACCAGGCGCGATACGGCTGCATGGTATTCGCCTTCCCAGCCTTCTTGCTGCCCCCACGGCAGAGACTCATCGTGGTTCCACTCTGTGGTTTGCCCAAAGTCCTGCCCCTGGAACAAGAGTTGCTTACCGGGGTGTGCCCACATGAACGCTAGATAGGTACGCAGCCCTGCTGCCTTATTCCACGTATCGTTCGGCATCCGCGACCATAGCGTCCCCTTCCCATAAACCACTTCATCATGGCTAATGGGAAGAATGAACTTTTCAGACCACGCGTAGACCAGCGAAAACGTGATATCTCCATGGTGCCAGGGGCGGTAAATGGGGTCATTAGAGATGTATTCCAGGGTGTCGTGCATCCACCCCATGTTCCACTTGAACGTAAATCCCAGGCCGCCATCGTAAGTTGGGGCCGTCACCCCTGGCCACGAGGTGGATTCCTCAGCCACGGTCATTGTCCCGGGATAGGCCCTCTCGACGGTGGCGTTCATCTCCTGCAGGAATTGAACGGCATCGAGATTCTCGCGGCCACCGTACTGGTTGGGGAGCCATTCGCCCTCTTTACGGCTGTAATCGAGGTACAAAATCGAGGCGACAGCGTCGACACGCAATCCGTCGATGTGGAACTGATCCACCCAGTACAACGCGTTCGCCACGAGGAAGTTGCGCACTTCTGCTCGCCCGAAGTCGAAGACGTAGGTGCCCCAATCCTTTTGTTCCCCTCGTCGCCAATCGGGGTGCTCGTAGCAGGCGCGGCCGTCGAAGCGGGCGAGTGCCCACTCATCCTTGGGGAAGTGCCCAGGGACCCAGTCCATGATGACCCCGATTCCAGCCTCGTGGAAGGCGTCGACAAGGGCGCGAAACTCGTCGGGAGTACCGAAGCGCGATGTGGGGGCGTAATACGAGGTGACTTGGTACCCCCACGACCCCGAGAACGGGTATTCGGTGACAGGCATGAATTCCACATGCGTGTACCCCATGTCCGAAACATAGGACACCCATTCATCCGCGAGCTCTGTGTAGGAAAGGCCCTTATGCCAGGACTCCAGGTGAACTTCGTAAATCGAGATAGGCGAGTCCTGGAGATTCTTCCGGGGCTTTTCGGCCATCCACTCGTCATCGGACCATGCGTAATCACTATCGGCCACGATCGACGCCGTAGCCGGCGGCACCTCAGCCCGCCGCGCCATGGGGTCGGCCTTATCGATCCGGTTCCCATCAAGCGTGGTCACGCAGAATTTGTAGTACGCCCCGGCGGAGACGTTGGGGACGAAAACTTCCCAAATTCCCGACGACCCCAGCGAGCGCATGGGGAACTGGTTCTTGTTCCACGCGCAGAACGATCCGGTGACTGTCACGCCCTGAGCATTCGGCGCCCACACAGCGAATGAGGTACCGTCGACGCTCCCCATCTCGGTGTCGTAATGGCGGACATGAGCACCCAGCACTTCCCACAGGCGTTCGTGGCGTCCCTCGCCGATGAGGTGGATATCCATTTCCCCGAGCGTGGGTAGCCACGTGTACCCATTAGCAATCGTTACGGTCTCACCATCGGGATAGGTGATGTGCAGCCGGTGGTCGGTCACTCCGCCGTGGATGGATGCGGTAAAGAAACCATCACCGTCGTTAACCGCGTCGACAGTCTCGGACGGGGTCTCCACGGTGACTGACTCCGCGCCGGGCCGAAACGCCGTGATCGTCGTCGTTCCGTCGTCGTGCGGGTGTGCCCCAAGAACGGAGTGCGGGTTGTAATGGGTACCTGCAAGTATGCGTGCGCGGTCATTAGGGTCGATAGTTGGCATGGTCTCTCCTCAGGGGGTGGGCGGCGTGTACGGGTACCGTCGTTTTAGCAGGTCTTAGCAGGTGTAGCGATACTCGTGGTGAGGAGCAAAGCCGCTGCGGTCGCGATAGTCAGTGGGGATTTCCGGCAATTTAACGATGTGACACACGTTGAAGGTCGGATCGAGGCGAACATAATTGTCCTCACCCCACGTCCATTGTTGGTCAGTAATAAGGTCGTGAACCTCAACAGTCGAGGGCAGCCCCAGCGACTCCAGGTCAAGGTGAATTGTCGTCTCTTGGACGTTCTCAGAATCTAGATTGACGACGATGGCCAGCGCATTTCCCGTAAGCGGATCAACCTTGGTGTACGCCATGATCTTGTCGTTATCCGACGGCACGAGCCTGAGTGTCCGGAGCTGTTGAAGAGCAGGCTGCTCCCTGCGGATCGTGTTGAGCACCGCCACGAACGGTTCCAGTGATTCCCCGCGGAGACGAGCTCCCTCAAAATCACGCGGCCTGAGCTGGTACTTTTCGCTATCGAGATATTCTTCGCTGCCCTCTTTGACCGCGACGTGTTCGTAAATTTCGAAACCGGAGTACATGCCCCACGATGGGCTCAGGGTGGTGGCGAGAGCCGCACGGATCGCGAACATTGCCTTTCCGCCGTGCTGAAGGCTCGCATGGAGAATGTCGGGCGTATTCACGAAGAGATTGGGCCGGCAGGCGTCGGCCGCATCCCGAATTTCCTCAGCAAAGGCTTCCAGTTCTTTTTTCGACGTCTGCCACGTGAAATAGGTGTACGACTGTGAAAAACCAGCTTTTGCCAGGCCATAGAGGATTGGCCGACGTGTAAACGCTTCCGCGAGGAAAACGATGTCGGGGTACGTCTGGTGGATCGTGGAAATCAGACGCGCCCAAAAAGCAGTGGGCTTGGTGTGTGGGTTATCCACACGGAAGATATGGACTCCGCGTTTGATCCAGAACACCAGGACGCGATGAATTTCAGCGAATAATCCTTCGGGATCATTATCGAAATTCAAGGGGTAGATGTCTTGATATTTCTTCGGCGGGTTTTCCGCGTAAGCAATAGTGCCGTCGGGAAGAACGGTAAACCATTCGGAGTGAGGCGCAGCCCACGGGTGGTCAGGGGCGCACTGCAACGCGAAATCGAGCGCTACCTCGAGATTGAGTTCACGAGCCCGGGCAACAAACGCATCAAAATCGTCGAGAGCGCCAAGGTCGGGGTGAACCGCGTCATGGCCACCCTCAGATGATCCGATGGCCCAGGGGGAACCGACGTCATCCGGCGTGGGGTCAAGGGTGTTATTTTTCCCCTTGCGATTGATATGGCCGATGGGGTGGATCGGCGGGAGATACACGACGTCAAAGTTCATTCGCGCGATCCGGTCGAGAGACTCGGCGGCGGTCGCAAACGTTCCGTGCACCGGTTCGCCATTCTCCACGCCTCCGGTGGAGCGCGGGAAGAACTCGTACCAGGATCCGATGAGTGCGCGCCGACGTTCCACGTACACCTCGTAGGTGCGGCCACGCGTCAAGAGTTCGCGGAGAGGTGTCCGTCGGAAAATGCTCGTCGTTTCTGCCGACAGTGCCGGGGCAATGCGCGCGCGGATATCGCGATCGGACCGCAACGACGCGGCGACAGACAACAGGTGGGGGCGGTCGGTGACGGACGCGACATTGTTGGCGGTGTCCTCCATAATTCGCGCGCCAATTTCGAGGTCATTCGCGACCTCTTCGGCGCTTTGACCAGCTTCAACCTTGGCCTCGATGGCGTGCCGCCACGTGCGGTAGGGGTCCGACCATGCGTCGATACGGAACGTCCACGTCCCCGGGCAGTCGGGCACGAATATGGCGTTGACCAGGTCGGGATCGCCATGTGCCGGCACCATGGGGATGCGCTGAACGGCGGAGGGCCCCGACGCGGAGGTAGGCCCCTTCACGATGGCTGTGGCAGAGACAGCGTCGTGCCCCTCGCGCCACACGACAGCGCTGAGGGGGATGACCTCTCCGACCACTGCCTTGGCGGGTACTTCGCCACTGGATACGCGGGGGCGGACGTCGTCAATGCCGAGTCGTCCAACGGTTCCGAGCCGTCCGGTCACAGGTATCTCCTTTTTGTCGTGCTCCGCACTCTTTCTCTCCAACAGAGTAGAGGACAACCCAGATATCGCGCAGCACAGAACCCCTTTTTGGGCTGGTCAGTTTCAGCGGCAGGCCACCGAAAGTGACGACGCTTTGTGCAAAGTGACAGAACGTGTCGTGGGTAAGCCCTAAGATGGTGATGTGACTCGACACGACACTTCCTCCCATACGCATGGTTCCGATGATTCTCAGCCTCATGCGACGGTTCGCTCTCGTGAGGAGCTTGATGCACTTCCGATTGACCCCGAGGCTCTTATTTCCCTTGACGACGTGAGCGTCGTTCGGAATGGTTCGACGCTGCTGCAGTCCATGAACTGGGTGGTGAAACCCGGGCAGCGTTGGGTCATTATTGGTCCGAATGGTGCTGGTAAGACGACGCTGATGAAGGTCGCGGGTGCGGAAACCTATTCGACGACGGGCCGCAGCGTGATTATGGGCGAGGTTTTGGGCAAGACCGATGTGCGGGATGTGCGGACGATGATCGGCATGTCGTCCTCCGCATTGGCCCAGCGTATTCCCGGTCGCGAGCGGGTTCTCGACTTAGTGATTTCCGCTGGATACAACATTCTGGGTCGGTGGCGTGAGCAGTACGACGACGTCGATAAGGAACAAGCAACGCTCATCCTTGAAGATCTCGGCGCCATGCATTTAGCCGACCGAACATGGTCGACCCTGTCAGAAGGGGAGCGTAAACGGGTTTTAATCGCGCGCTCCTTAATGACTGATCCGGAACTACTTCTTCTCGACGAGCCAGGCGCTGGGCTTGACCTCGGCGGGCGTGAGGACCTAGTTGAGCGCCTGTCCACACTGGCGAATAACCCGGATGCTCCCGTGATCGTTATGGTTACTCACCACGTGGAAGAAATTCCCCAGGGCTTCACCCACGCAATGCTCCTTGACGAGGGCAAACAGGTTGTCGCCGGGCCTATCGACGAGGTCCTCACTGGAGAGAATTTAACGAAGACGTTCCATCAGCCGATTACGTTGGATACCGTCGACGGCCGTTTCTTTGCTCACCGGGTGAAATCCTCGCGGCGTCACCGTCGATAATTCCGGTAGTGTTTGAGCTAATCTACGATGCTCGCAGAAGATGCTCACGGACGAAACTGTGAGATAGCAGTGTGGTGTACAAGTTGTCTGCTTGGCAGAAAGGGAGGGTCATGTTTCTGACACCGACAGGTGAGAGACGTGCCTCTACCGTTCTGTTGCTGCGGGACACGGTGTGGGGGATGGAGGTCTACGTTCAAGAACGCGCCTCCACGATGGTCCACTACCCGGAAATGACCGTTTTCCCTGGTGGCGGCGTTGACCAGCGTGATCTTCCCGGGGACGTCGATGGTGACGGTGTGGATTCACCGGAGCTTCGGTGGGTTGGTCACGATACATCCTGGTGGGCACGTCATTTGAAAGTTCCGCGGGACGATGCCCGCGCGCTGGTCTGTGCCGCTGTGCGAGAAACCTTTGAGGAATCGGGAACTCTTTTGGCTGGGCTACACGACGGCAATGTTGTGGGCGATACCGACCCCTACATTCCCTTTCGCTCGCGCCTAGAAAGCCACGAGTTGGCGTTTTCTAATTTCCTGGACGACACTGGCCTGTATCTCCGCGCTGACCTGCTGCGACCCTGGGCAAACTGGGTGAGCCCACCCGGGGACACGGCGCGCTATGACACCCACTTCTTCGTGGCCGCGCAGCCGGAAGGACAGAACACGCACGATGATGCGATAGAAGCCGCGTCGAGCGGGTGGTTTAGGCCATCAACGCTTCTCGATGGCTGGCGTTACCGCAAAATTCGTCTCCTCCCGCCGACGTGGGTGCAGTTGCGCATGCTGGATACATTCCGAACTGTTGATGAAGTGCTGGGGTATGCGTCGGATCTGACTGTTGAACCTGTGACCGGCGCGGTTCGAGATCGCCCCTTCATGGATGAATATTTCACTGTGGAACGCTCTTTTGACACGTACTACGCCCGCGGGTGGGCCTAACGGTGTTATCCCGAGACGACGTTGCGTGGATAACGAGCCATCCGGACGCGTGCGCCGAGGCGGAACCTCTGGAGTTTTCGAAGGCCACTGAATTTGCCGACGGGGCTCGGTTGCGTTCGAAATATGGCCAATATGGTCGTGCTCTGGCTGAATTAATGGTTGCTCGACGGTCAGCACGGGGCGCTCGACCGGTGGACGCCAAAATATCTGAGGATGTTGTTGACGAATGGCTTGTCGACGCGGAGTCGGTTCAGCAAGCAACCGCCCTGGTGATTGCTCAGTACAGGGCGCGACGGTTGGCATTGGTGCGATCGTTGCAGGCAGGCGGGCTGGTTCACGATGTCACATGCTCCATTGGCAGTGAACTTGCTGCTCTTGCTGGCGAGGGGTTGACCACTATCGGGTCTGATATCGATCCCGGCAGGGTAGCGATGGCCCGGCACAATATGTCCGTGCTTGAGAAGACCGCACAAGTAGATGTGGCGCGGTTCACTCGCCCGCTGATTTTCCGCGCTGATGCTTTGTGTCCTGTGTCTTTTCCGGCTGTTGTTGTCGCCGATCCTGCACGACGTGCTCAAGGCCGACGAATTTCCCAGCCTCAGGATTTAATCCCGCCTCTACCTGGCTTGATCGACATATGGCGTGGTCTGAGGCCTGGAGAGCAAGCGGGTTCTCACGCCGGTAATACGCCGGAGCTCGTCGTGAAGTGCGCCCCTGGGATCGATTACTCCAGTTGGGATGGAGAAGTAGAGATTATCTCCGTTGCTGGTGCTGTTAAAGAGGCATGCTTGTGGACGCCCGAAATTGCGGCGTCAACGTCGGGTATTTGTGCGCTACTCAGGGGTGACGACAACACGGATGATCACGACAACCTGGTTCAGCAGCGACGTGTTACGCGCCGGGCAACCCTGATCCATGCGGATGGATCTCTCGACATGTTCACTGACACTGATCCAGAAGTCCCGCAAACAGCAGGTTCTTCGGCACCTTTGTCGGATGTCAACGAGGACACCGGAAGCGGAAAGAAGAACCTGGCTGATCGCTACATCGTCGATCCGGATGGAGCGATTGTGCGGGCAGGATTGGTACGTCAAGCTGCGTATCGGTGGGGGATGCGTCAGATCGATCCTCATATTGCCTTCTTAACTGGCGATACACCGCCAGCAGGTGTTTTAGCGTGTGAGGTGCTGGATGTTGTGCCACTGCCCAAACTGACGTCGACGATGGCGAAGCGTGCTCCAGAACAGATCGAAATTCTCGTGCGTGGTGTGGCGGCGAACCCCGATCATGTTCGGGCAAAAATCATGTCTGCCGCGCGGAAGCATTCGGGGAAGAAGGCGCGTAATCAGCGCAACAACCGCAACAAAGAAACCTCCGCTGACCAACTGCCTCAAAGAGAGTCGGCCGCGGATTCACCGTCGGCCGGGGTGTCAGGCTGTAGCTACACGATCGTGATCACGCAGGTGGGGGATAGGCAGGGGAAGAATTCCTCGGTCGCGTTCATTTGCGGCCCGCGAGAGTTCCATTAATAAGGTCCATTAACGACGACGCCAGTAACCCCGGTGAGACCGCGGGAAGCAGATCGGATCGCGGGAATGATGTCGGTGCTGTGGCCCACACAAACGGGGGCACTGGTCACGGGTTTAGGGAGTTTGAACACACTTTTGTGTGCTAGGCCACAAAAGTGCGTTAAAGTGGTCTTCAAAACGAGCGAGATATTGATGTGAGGTACGCCGGCGACGGCTGCAGCCTCCGGTTTTTCGCCCCGACACCGTGAGAAAGGTGAATGAATGTCGAACATTGTCGTGTTAGTTAAGCAAGTACCGGACACCTACTCCGAGCGGCAGCTCACCGAGGACGATTACACCGTTGACCGCGAGAGCACCGATCAGGTTCTCGACGAGATCAATGAAAACGCCGTGGAAGCAGCCCTTCAGCTCAAGGAAGCAGGAGGGGATTACACAGTCACCGCGTTGACCGTCGGCCCCGAAAGTGCCAAGGAAGCACTGCGGAAGGCGCTGTCGCTCGGCTGCGACGAAGCTATCCACGTGTGTGATGACGCCCTTGCTGGCTCCGATGTCCTGGGAACTGCATGGACACTGTCGCAGGCCCTCAACCTGGTTGATGACATCGAACTCATTATCTGCGGCAATGAGTCCACCGACGGCAATATGGGAACTGTGCCCGGGTTGATCTCGGAATACCGCCAGATCCCCGCGGTGACCGGTCTGCGTTCATTCTCCGTCGAAAATGGCACGGTCACCGGCGAAAGCGCTCGCGAAGAGGGCGTGTACAGCCTGGAGGCTCCGACACCGGCCATTATCTCCGTAACTGAGAAGGCTAACGAGCCTCGCTTCGCTGCTTTCAAGGGAATCATGGCAGCAAAGAAGAAGAAGATTCAGCAGGTCGATCTCGAGGATATTGGAGTCGACGCTGCCAACGTCGGATTGGAGAATGCTGCGACGTCCGTGACCGGATACGCACCCAAGCCGGAAAAGTCCGCTGGTGAAATCATTACCGACGAAGGCGATGGCGGAACGAAGTTCGTGGAATTCTTGGCCAACGAAAAGCTCATCTAAACGTGGCATCGATTCCATAACTCACCATCGTTGTTTGTTTACTAACAGGAATATTCGGTCAGTAATGGCCGGTAACGAAAGGACTTTCCCATGACTGATGTACTAGTTCTCGTTGAACATGCTGATGGAGCCTTGTCCAACAACACCAACGAACTGATTACCGCTGGTCGCGTGTTCGGTTCCGTGGGGGCGGTAGTTGTCGGCGCCGAGGGCACAGCAGAAGCCTTGAAGGACGACTTAGCCGCTGCAGGTGCGGAAACCATTTACGCAGCAGAAAATGATTATGCTGCTAACTACTTGGTGACGCCTTCTGTTGACGCATTGTCTGCCCTGGCAGCGGGCCTTGAAGTGCCCGTCATCATTTCGTCCTCCGCGACGGGCAAAGAGATCGGTGGGCGCGTCGGTGCCCGCGTAGCATCCGGTGTTCTCTGCGATGTGACAGAGATTAACGCTGATCACACTGCAGCCAGCTCTATCTTCGGTGGCGATTGCACCGTCGAGCTCTCCGTCGGAGGATTTTCCCCGATTTTCCTCCTCCGTCCCGGTTCGGTCGATCCCGAGCCCCAGGCAGCCGCAGGAAATATTGAGCCCGTCGAGATGCCTGAGCCCGGCCCAGTTGCCGTGAAGGTCACCTTCTTTTCCCCGGCAGAGGCTGGCGACCGCCCCGAGCTCACCGAAGCGAAGATCGTGGTCTCTGGTGGCCGCGGCGTCGGATCTGCAGACGGGTTCTCCGACGTTATCGAGCCCTTGGCCGATGCTCTGGGCGCCGCAGTGGGCGCCTCCCGTGCCGCCGTTGACTCTGACTACTACCCGGGCAAGTTCCAGGTGGGGCAAACGGGTAAGACAGTGTCGCCGGACCTCTATGTGGCGCTCGGTATTTCAGGTGCTATCCAGCACAAGGCAGGCATGCAGACATCCAAGACTATTGTTGCGGTCAACAAGGACGAGGAAGCTGCCATCTTCGAGATCGCCGACTTTGGAATCGTCGGTGACTTGTTCGACGTAGCTCCTCAGGCTACTGAGGCCATTAAAAGCCGCTAGATGAATCGGCACCGTTAAGTGCATGAGCACTAGATGAAGGCTTGAACGAGCTGTATTACCCTTCGAAGGGTGACTACAGCTCGTTTTTTTATGGATCATGCCGCAACAAGTCCTTTCCGACAGGTTGCCAAAGACGCCATCATGGACTCGTGGGATCTTCTGAACCCCGGGGGCCAGTACGCGTCAGGGCGTGATGCGCGCAAAGCTGTGGAAGAAGCTCGCGAAACTATCGCGCGTTTGCTCGGTGCTGAGCCGATCGAGGTCATTTTCACGGCATCAGGAACTGAGGCCGATAACCTCGCTGTGCAGGGACTTTATGCTGAACGTGCCCATGAGAATTCATCGTCCCACCGTGTTATCGTCGGATCGGTGGAACACCCCGCCGTGTTAGAACCGGCCAAAGCGCTGGGCACAGATCCGTTCTCACCGGGTCCAGAAGCAGATGTTATCGAGGTACCCGTTGATTCCAGCGGCCACTATCGCAACGATTTTCTTGCCGACGTTCTTACCGACGGACCAGCCACGCTCATGGCTCTCCAGTGGGCGAATAACGAAACCGGTGCGTTGCAACCGGTTGATGAGATTGCATCGTTGGCCGCAGAGCACAACGTCCCGTGGCATGCTGATGCCGTACAGGCCGTTGGCCACGTTCCCGTGGATTTTCATTCGTCGGGTGCGACGACAATTGCGGCGTCGGCACACAAGTTTGGTGGCCCTCGCTCGACGGGTTTGTTGTTGTGCGGGCGTGCAACCAATCTTCATAAGATTCTGCGTGGTGGCGGGCAGGAAAGATCCATTCGCCCAGGAACACTGAATGTTGCCGGTGCGGTGGGGACCGCTGCCGCCTTGACCGAGGCCTGTCAGGAGATGTATGCCGAACGTGCTCGGATCACCGAGCTTCGGGACCGCTTACTGTCCTTCATTAAGCGAGAAATCCCGGATTCGTTAATTCATACGGCGGAGCCAGCGCTGCCGGGGCATGTTCATGTGAGTTTCCCGGGCGCGGAAGGCGATAGCCTCATTATGTTGTTGGACCAAGCCGGCTTCGACGCGTCGATGGGGTCGGCGTGTGCGGCTGGCGTGAATCGGGTGAGCTATGTGGTCATGGCGATTGGCGTGGAGCCCGTCGCCGCCCGCGGAACGCTACGGTTTACCTTGGGTCGGACGACGTCGGAAAAAGATGTTGCCGCTCTGGAAGCGGTCCTCCCGAAGATCGTTGAACAGGCGCGTGCTGCCGGGATGGCGTAAGTAACCAGCCTGGCACAGTACCTTCGTAAGCAGGGTTGTCCTGGTGAGCACAACTACCTAAAGTGTGTGGCTTAGTTTCGTATTCAACAGATGGGATTGTCATGCGTGTAATGGCAGCAATGAGCGGCGGTGTTGATTCATCCGTTGCCGCTGCGCGATTGGTCGCCGAGGGGCATGAGGTCATCGGCGTTCATTTAGCACTAGCTTCGACGCCGACGACGCTGCGTGTCGGTTCGCGTGGGTGTTGTTCGCTGGAAGATTCCGGCGATGCTCGTCGTGTTGCCGATGCGCTGGGAATCCCTTTCTACGTTTGGGACTTTTCCGATCGATTCCGCGAGGACGTCGTCGATCCTTTTATTAATTCGTACGAGATGGGGGAGACCCCCAACCCTTGCCTGCGGTGTAATGAGAAGATTAAATTCCAGGCGCTGCTCGACCGTGGTATCGCGCTGGGGTTTGATGCCGTGGCGACGGGCCATTATGCGCGGTTGAAGGACGGCGAACTCCGACGGGCCATCGACGATAAGAAAGACCAGTCGTATGTCCTGGGGGTGTTGAACGATGAGCAGCTGGCCCATTGTTTATTCCCGCTGGGAGACACCCGCAAGCCTGATATCCGCAAAGAGGCGGAGGCAGCTGGACTCGTGACTGCCTCGAAGCCCGATAGCCATGACATTTGCTTCATCCCGGATGGGAATACGAAGGCCTTCTTGGGCAACCACATCGGTGTCCGGTCGGGTGATTTGAAAGACCAGGATGGCAACGTGATCGGCCATCACGATGGCATCTACGGTTTCACCATTGGGCAGCGTAAGGGGCTCGGTCTACCTGGTCCAGCGCCTGATGGTAAGCCCAGGTATGTCACCGATATTGATGCTGATGCCGGAACTGTCACCGTCGGCACCCGCGACGATCTTCGTGTCGGACGGTTGTATGCCGATCGTCTCATTCGCCTCAATGAGCATGAAGGATCGACGCAGGAGTGCCAAGTCCAGGTTCGTGCCCATGGCGGTGTTGTCGATGCCACGGTAAGTATTGACGACGGTGTGGCAACGATTGAACTTCATTCTCCGCTCACTGGTGTTGCGCGCGGTCAAGCTGCGGTGATTTACCGTCCCGACCCTGATGGCGACATTGTGTTGGGCTCGGGAACGATTTGTGACACAGTCTCGGTCTCTAAGCTGCATCCGACCACCGCGGGCGCCTCCTCGAACAACTAATATGCTGGCCATGAACCAGAATTTGGGCGGCGCGACGTGGGCGTCGGGGTGGGGAGCCCTGGAAACTCGTGATCCTCGCGAGGCGGCTCGCATTATTGCTGGGGAGGCCGCGTTGCCATTCATCCCGCAGTTGATTAACCGCGGTGTCGGGTCGTCCTTGTCAGGATCGACATTGTCGCTGTTGTCGTCCTCCTACGTTCAGGGGCCACGATCGTGGCAAATGTCGGGCCCGACGGTGGCGTCACGTCGTCGCAATGATGAGATCCATCGCGACATCGATGTGTATGAGGAAGCGTGGGAAGGCGGTTCTGCGCTCTCTAGCCAGGAGATGAAGGTCCAGGTGATGGGGCCGTGGTCGCTGGCAGTCACGACGGAATTATCGGATGGTCACCGTATTGTGTCGGATAAGTCGGCGGTTCGGGGTTTTCATGACGAGTGGAGTGGCGGTGTCGCCGAGTACCTTTCGGAGATCCACCGCCGGTTTGGTAAGCACATTGTCTTGCAGATTGAGGAACCCTACGTGGACACGCTCGTCCGGGGACGTATCGCGGGGACCACTGATTGGGACATTATTCCTCCCGTCCACAACGATGTTCTGAGTACTGAGTGGGACAGGACCATTGGGGGCGTGTTCGACGAGCTGGGAGGGGTTATTATCGATGACGCCTCTCAGAGCGTTGTTGCTGGTGTTGTGATGTCTTGTGGGGCATCACTACCGGATGATCTCGAGATGCCAGCGTGGGCAATGTCGCTGATCGGGCTGGATGAACTGGAACGCGCCGCCGCGGATGGGTCGTCGACGCACCACATGCTCGACCGAGTGGGTGAGCTTATCGACGCGGACGGCCGGTTGATGGTGATAGGCGTGGTGGGCGACAGTGGTGCTGTCGATGACGATGCTGCTGGGATCGTTCCAGGGGCTACGGCCGGCGGTGTTGGTGCTCGTGCCGGCGCTGATGCTAGTGACCGTGATCAGGCTGCCGTGACAACCGCGTACGCAACTGAGGATCCCGCCCGCGATCGTGCGGTACGCATTGCGCGTGTGTGGAAAGCGATGAGGATTAACCCGATCCTCATGGGGGAGCGGGTGAGCCTTGTTGAAGGACATGGCCGACGTGGGCGGGAGCAGTCCACTGCGGAATCGCTGCGTTTAGCTGACGATGTGAGGGATATGCTCCGCCGCGATAGCGGAGACCTATAGTCGCGGCAGTAGCCGTGAGCGTCCTAGCAGCTCCGCTGGCCCCGGGTTTACTTGGATTGAGTTGGCCGCTGCACAGAACTCTGCGCGGCAGTAATCACAGCCTGAATAGCGGTGACGTACCAATCTTCCACTTCGGTGTTATCCAGCGGTTCAACCGCGCGAGTGTTCTCGGTTTCCACCGCGGTGTGGTGCTGCATCACGGGGACAGAATCGTGCCCGGACTCGGCATTATCCTCACGACCGGAACTCGAGGTGACTTCGCGACCCTGTGGCCCTTTGGCACCACCGTGACCATTCATGGGACCACCCATCGCGGTGACACCAGCATTAATAAGCGACTGGATACTCGAGATTAGTTCCGGCTTCAATTCCGCCGGAATGTCCGGCAGTTT
Source organism: Corynebacterium kroppenstedtii (assembly GCF_003243515.1). GTDB lineage: Bacteria > Actinomycetota > Actinomycetes > Mycobacteriales > Mycobacteriaceae > Corynebacterium > Corynebacterium kroppenstedtii_B. Next base: position 17,497 of record NZ_QFRA01000016.1, on the reverse strand, counting down.
ATCGACCTCACGCGCTAAAGCCTGGGTCAATTTGGCGTGCAGACGTCCAATTCGTGCTCGTGCATCGTCGTCAAGGTGAACCCGAGAAAGAGCCGATCGCCACGAGTGGCGGGACTCGCGGGCTTCGCGGAAGCTGGCGCGGGCGTAGGCCTCGATAGCGTCGAGCGGCCCTGGTGCATCGTCCATTTGGTCGGTGATGACCTGGGCGCGCCGGGGGAAATCCCGAACGACGACGGCTTCGATCATGTCGTCGACATTGTTGTGATACCGGTAGAGGCTTGACCTGCCCATACCGAGGCGCTTAGCAACAGTCCCGACAGTCAGCGGGGCTGCGTTCTGGTCGGTTTGGGATTCTTCGAGGATTTCTTCGATGGCATCGAGGATTTTTTCGGACGTTTGACGCCGGTGTTCAATCACTGACTTCGCTGAAATCCTTGGCATGAGGCTATCCTAACCTTTAATTGTGGTGAGTGAAAGTAGCGGGGAAGAAAGCCCCCATCATTGTGTAGCAGCCCTACTGTTGCATGTGGGTCACGTGCGTGAACCATCCCGCATGGGCCACGAGGTGGAGAAGTCCGTCATCTCTCGGCCTTGTGACGCGAAATAGTCACGCAGATGTATTTGGTAGTCGAAATAAGAAACGGCCTGAAACTCCATCAGCTCATCGGACGTTTTCTTCACCAAATCAGGCCACATCCGTGCCATTTTCCACGCCACCCGAGCCGCTGCGAGGGCATCCGCGCTGGCATTGTGGGCATTATCCAACTGAATCCCATAACGCTTCACCAAGGTCCCCAACTTACGCGGGCCTGTCCGTTGTGGCTCCAACGCCCGGTCCATCACCAGGGGGTCGAATACTAATCCGCTACAGACAAATGACGGCTCCAGGTGCCGCAAAATCGTGAGGTCATAGGCCGCATTGAAGACAATGAGCGTCTGCCCGCGCTCCCATCCGTCGTAAATCGCACGAATCGTTTTGTGCAAAACATCGTCATGAGGTTCACCATGTTCCCTCGCGTACTCCGTCGAAATCCCATGAATTTTCGACGCCGACTCGGGAATCTCAATGCCAGGGTCGGCGAGTAACTCGGTGGAATTGGCCGATCCGCCATGGATGGACACAAGTGCCGACGTCACAATTCTCGCCTGTAGAGGATTGGTGCCCGTGGTCTCTAGATCGAAGCTGAGCATAGAGGCGGGATCAAAGTGACTCGGCGCAGACGATGGAAGCGGCATAGGCATAGATTAGACGACGGGTCGGACACGAGGATAGGTGTTCGGTCCGCGCCGGGTGTTGGCGGAGGTAGCGCCCACGGGTTGCGCCTTCGACGTTATCCACGGCGTGCGCTGGCGGTGGCAGCTGTGATGTGGGCCGGCTGTGAAATCCCTCTATGCTGGGCGTGTGAATAATTCCGGGAATTCCACTGACGTGAGCACCGATCTTCAAGCACAATGGAACACGCTTGCTGCTGATGTTCGGCACCACCGTGACCTGTACTACAACAGTGAGCCCGTGATCTCGGATGCCGAATTCGACCGACTTTTTAAGGCCCTCCAAGACCTGGAAGCCGACCATCCGGAGTTAGCCAAGAATGGCTCACCGACCGAAGAGGTGGGCGCGCCCGTTCCGCCCCCTACCCAGACCAGCGCTGGCGAAGTGACCTTTGCCCCGGTCCGTCACATCGAGCGCTTGTACAGCCTGGACAACGTTTTTTCGAAGTCAGAGTTGCTGGAATGGCTGCATAGAACCCCCGCGCCGACGTACTTAACAGAGTTAAAGATCGACGGTTTATCCATCGATCTGGTGTATCGCGACGGCGAACTCGTCTCTGCCGCCACTCGTGGCGACGGCGTCACCGGCGAAGACATCACTCCGAACGCCCGGACGATCTCCAATATCCCCCAAACAATTTCTCCGACGGACGAGTATCCCGTACCAGCGTTGCTGGAAGTGCGCGGCGAAGTGTTCATTGGTGTCGAAGAATTCGCCGTGATTAACGCCGACCGTGTGGAGCAGGGCCGGAAGCCGTTTGCCAACCCGCGCAATGCCGCGGCGGGATCGTTGCGGCAAAAGAACCCGGCGGAAACCGCTAAGCGGAATTTGTCGATGATTTGCCACGGGATCGGAGCGCGCGAAGGCTGGGAGCCTGCGACTCAACATGATGCGTACACGGCTTTGGCCGCGTGGGGCTTTCGGGTATCGCCGTACACCAAGCGTGTGACCTCGGCCGACGAGGTCATTGCCCAAATGGAGTACTGGGGCGAGCACCGTCACGACGCGACCCACGAAATGGACGGTCTAGTCGTCAAAGTTGATGACCTCGCTGAGCAGGAGGATTTGGGTGAGACCTCGCGCGCTCCCCGGTGGGCTATTGCCTACAAATATCCGCCCGAAGAGGTCGTGACGACGCTGCGCGATATTCGCATCGGCATCGGCCGGACTGGTCGCGCGACGACGTACGCCGTGCTGGATCCCGTCCTGGTGGCCGGGTCAACGGTCGCTCGGGCAACGCTGCACAACCCGTCGGAAGTCCACGACAAAGGTGTGCTCATCGGCGATAGGGTCACCATCCGCAAGGCCGGTGAGGTCATTCCCGAAGTCCTGGGCCCGGTGGCGGATGCGCGTGACGGATCCGAAAAGCCGTTCGTGTTCTCCACTGTCTGCCCTGAGTGCGGCACGCCGTTGGTGCAGGCCAAGGCTGATGACGCGGATTGGAGATGCCCCAATACACAAGGGTGCCCTGGTCAGTTGCTTGCCCGTATGACGTATTTGGCCGGCCGTTCCGCCTTCGACATCGATGCACTGGGCGTGTCGGGTATCCAGGATCTGATCAGGTCGGGAGCGCTGACTAATGAATCTGAGCTCTTTGACCTTGATGAATCACATCTTCTGATGACTTCGGTGTTTACCACCAAAGCTGGGAAGGTCAATGCGACGGGGAAGGCGTTGCTGAAAAACTTCGAGGAAGCAAAGTCCACCGAGTTATGGCGGGTTATCGTGGCGCTCTCCATTCGTCACGTGGGCCCCACAGCTGCCCGCGCACTGGCCACCAAGTATGGGTCTCTCGACGCCATTCGTAACGCGTCCGAGGAAGAACTAGCCCGCATCGATGGAGTGGGTAGCATCATCGCGGCGTCGTTGCGCTCATGGTTTGCCGTCGACTGGCATATAAAAATTGTCGACGCCTGGGCCGTGGCCGGTGTCCGCATGGAGGAAAATCAGCAGCAGACACAACCCCAGACCTTGGAGGGCACGACCGTCGTCGTCACAGGTACTTTGGAGAATTTCACGCGCGACTCGGCGAAGGAAGCGATTATCTCTCGGGGAGGCCGGGCAGCGGGCTCCGTGTCCAAGAAGACGGATTATGTTGTGGTCGGGGCTAATGCTGGATCGAAGGAGACGAAGGCGCGGGACCTCGGGTTGCGTCTTCTCGACGAGGACGGATTTAAAGAGCTTTTAGAAACAGGCCGTGTGAGTGACCCGACTTAAGCCGCGGCTTTCCCTTTGGCTGATTTTTCGGTCATGATGCTAACGATGACATAGACGACACTCAGGAGTAACACAATGTCCCCCGCCCAGAATCCCCACCCTTCCAATTCTGATTATTTGAGCCTGGTTGTCCGCGCTCCCGTGTACGACGCCGCGGAGAGGACGCCGCTGGAGCCTATGCCGCGGATGTCGCAACGGCTGGGCAATGACGTCTATGTCAAGCGCGAGGACACCCAGCCGGTCCATAGTTTCAAGGTCCGCGGTGCTTACGCTCGCATGGCTGCCCTCACCGACGACGAGAAACGCCGTGGCGTGGTCACGGCCTCGGCGGGTAACCATGCGCAGGGTATCGCCTTGTCCGGCAGCATCATGGATGTCTCGGCACTCATCGTGATGCCGACGATGACCCCGCAGATTAAGGTCGACGCCGTCCGGAACTTCGGCGGCGAGGTCCTCCTCTTCGGCGACAACTTCGACGAGGCCAAGGAACGCGCCTCTGAAATTGCCCAATCCGAGGGCCGGGTTTTCGTCCCTCCCTTCGATGATCCACACGTCATCGCTGGTCAGGGGACCATTGGGCTGGAAATCTTCCAGCAAGCGTCAACAGTTGATCGTGTTTTCGTTCCCGTCGGTGGCGGTGGCCTAGCCGCTGGTGTAGCCGTCGTGTTGAAGCAGCTGAACCCGCGCATCAGCGTTATCGGCGTGGAGCCCGAGGGCTCGGCCTGCTTGACCGCAGCCATGAAGGCCGGCGAGCCTGTCACATTGGATCGCGTGTCCTTGTACGCGGAGGGTGTGGCAGTCGCCCGCATCGGTGACGAGACCTTCCGGGTTTGTCGGGATAACCTCGACGAGGTCATCACGGTCAATTCCGACGAAATCAGTGCTGCCGTCAAAGATATTTTCGACGACACTCGCGCGGTGGCTGAGCCATCGGGGGCCGTTGCTCTTGCGGGGTTGAAGACGTACGTGACGACCCATGGAGTGCATGGCGAGACGCTGGCCCATGTGCTCTCCGGTGCGAACCTGAATTTCCATGGCCTGCGGTACATTTCCGAACGTGCTGAGCTGGGTGAACATGGCGAAGCGCTCTTGGGTGTCACTATTCCGGAACGTAAAGGGGCGTTCCTTGAGTTCTGCCAGGTTCTCGGCGGCCGGTCGGTGACGGATTTTAACTATCGCGTGGATGACCATGATCGTGCGCGCATCTTCGTTGGTGTTCAGCTCCACGAGGGGGATCAAGAACGCGACGACATTATCGCAGACTTGCAGGAGCGCTCCTATGACGTCGTCGATTTATCCAGCGACGATGCCGCGAAGGAACATGTCCGCTACATGATTGGCGGGCGAGCACCGAGGCATTTCAATGAGCGAGTGTTCTCCATTCAGTTCCCGGAGCACCCTGGTGCTTTGCTCCACTTCTTGAAGGTCCTGGGCGCGCACTGGAATATTAGCCTTTTCCACTACCGGAGCCACGGGATGGATTACGGACGCGTACTCTGCGGATTCGATGACACGGAGAACCCGGCGGGCGATGGGTCGGACGATGATTTCGACCACCACATGCAAGAGCTGGGGTACCAGTTCAAGGAAGTCACGGATTCTGTGGGCTACACCTATTTCCTCAAGTCATAGGCCACTAGTCCATCATCGCGCTCAGGATAGTGCCGAGCTTGCCGAGGTGCTCAACTTCACCTGCCAGGAAATCCGGCCCGCCCGGGCGGCCGATGACAAGAACGTCGTCCTCGTCGCTAATCGGTGCGGCTGCCAGCGCTGAATCCATGACTGTCCAGCTTTCGGGCAGCCAATCGTCATCCTCGCGGTCGAGGCACCGGGCCGTCGTCACCGGGGTGGACTGAAGAATGCGCCCATCATCCTCGGGCGCGGCCATAGAGGCGGCAACGCGATGCACATCGGTCCGCCCGCTCAGTACGATGGCCCACCCCGCGGACATCGTCGTCGGAAGTCCGTCGACAAGAAGTTGGAGAGCCTTGCTCTGGGATGGTGCTTGGGCAATCGATGCCAACATAGCGACTTGTCCGGAGCGGTTCACCGACCCGGAGAACGGGCGGATGGAATCGACCTCGACGCCGTCGACCTGTTGAGCTGCGGTAATGAGGGTGTCGGGGAGGGATGTGGGCGGTAGATCGATGACAATATCGTCCACAACGGCACCGTCGGAGAAATTGTGGCTGACGATATCGACGCTGCGGATATCCCCGCCGACCTCGCCGATCGATGCGGCAAGACGGCCTAAGCTGCCGGGAGCATCAGGCAGGAAGACGCGGAGGAGGAACGACATAGAAAACCCTTTATTCGACGGTGCGGTGTGATCATTGCGCTGTGATCAACTAGACAGTGTAGGCCTTCTCTGTGACAAGCGTGGGAACCGGGTGATAGAAATAGACAGATTGGTGCATTTCTTGCTGTCGTGCCCCGGTGTGCTGGCGAGCGTCGGCGGCCGTCCCCCTAAGGCCACATAAATCCCGAAACCGGCTAAGCTAGGGGAGTCATCATTGTCACACCAGGTGAAGGAACCACTGTGTCTTCTATTTCCCGCGACGAGGTCGCGCACCTTGCGCGCTTGTCTCGGCTCTCTCTCACCGACGACGAGCTGAATGAATTCGCTGACCAGATCGACGGCATTATCGAGCACGTCCAAAAAGTATCGAATGTTGATACCGAGGGCGTTGAGCCGATGAGCCACCCCTCTGATCTTGCCGGTGTTATGCGCGAGGATGAAGTTCATCCGACGCTGACGGCTGAGCAGGTCTTGGACCAAGCCCCGGCTAGCCAGCGTGACCGTTTCGAAGTACCGCGGATTCTGGGGGAGTAAACCATGGAGACCACATACCGCGTTGCGAACTTCAATGCTGACGATTTAACGACGTACACCGCGGCGGATCTCGCTGAAAAGATCCGTTCCGGCGAGGTGTCGTCGGTCGAAGCGACTCGGGCGCACCTGGATCGAATTTCACAGATCGATGGCGATATCCACGCTTTCCTGCATGTTTCTGCCGATGAAGCTCTCGCGGCTGCCAAGAAAGTCGATGACAGTATCGCCCGCGGTGAAAAGCCGTCATCACCCCTCGCCGGTGTTCCTTTAGCCTTGAAAGACGTCTTTACGACGACGGACGCGCCGACGACGTGTGCGTCGAAAACTCTTGAAGGGTACATGAGCCCGTACGACGCGACGGTGACGAAGCGTCTGCGTGAGGCCGGTATTCCTATCGTCGGAAAGACCAACATGGACGAATTCGCCATGGGGTCGTCGACGGAAAACTCCGCGTATGGGCCGACGCATAACCCGTGGGATCTTGCCCGGATACCCGGTGGCTCCGGCGGTGGCTCGGCCGCAGCGTTGGCGTCGGGAATGGCGCCCCTGGCGATCGGTACCGACACCGGTGGATCCATCCGCCAGCCGGCGGCCCTGACCAACACGGTCGGAGTGAAGCCAACCTATGGCACGGTGTCGCGCTATGGACTCGTCGCCTGTGCGTCCTCGCTCGATCAGGGTGGCCCGACCGGCCGCACAGTTCTGGATACCGCCCTGTTGCACGAGGTCATCGCGGGATACGACCCGCACGATTCCACCTCGGTCAACCGCCCCGTTGCGCCCGTGGTTCAGGCCGCTCGCGAGGGGGCGAAGGGGGATCTGTCCGGCCTCAAGGTCGGCGTCGTCAAGCAATTGGCTGGCGATGGCTACCAGGACGGGGTCCTCGAGTCGTATAACGAGGCCGTGAGCACGCTCTCTCGCCTGGGAGCCGAGGTCGTCGATGTGGATTGTCCTCACTTCGATGATGCTTTGAGCGCGTACTACCTCATTCTCCCGTGTGAGGTGAGCTCCAACCTCGCCCGATTCGACGGCATGCGCTACGGGTTGCGCGTCGGTGATGATGGCCACCATTCCGCCAATGACGTGATGGAACTGTCCCGCGAAGAGGGCTTCGGTTCCGAAGTTAAGCGACGCATCATTCTGGGAACCTATGCGCTCTCGGTTGGATACTATGACGCCTACTACCTGCAGGCTCAGCGTGTTCGTGCGCTGATTGCTCGCGATTTTGCTAAGGCGTACGAGAAAGTCGATGTGCTGGTCTCTCCGACGACGCCGACGACGGCGTTCAAGTTGGGCACCAAGGTCGATGACCCCATTTCGATGTATCGGTTTGACCTGTGCACGCTGCCGCTGAACCTTGCCGGCTTGTGCGGTATGTCGGTTCCGTCGGGGCTGGCCTCTGATACGAATCTTCCCGTTGGCCTGCAGATTATGGCCCCAGCGCACCAGGATGATCGGCTGTATCGGGTCGGTGCTGCATATGAGGCTGCTCGCTCGGGGGAGTGATAAGAGTAGGTTAGGGCCTATGGACCACAGTGGAGACGGTTGGGCAATTCAAGCGAACGGTGCGCGGTTCTGGGGAGTCGAAGGAGCAGCGGGATTGTTGCTTCGAGCGCCGGGGCCTGACGGTCTTCCCATGGTCCTCATGCAATATCGTGCCGAGTGGACATCAATGCCTCTCACCTGGGGTGTACCGGGCGGGGCACGTGACGCAGATGAAACAGTCGAAGAAGCCGCGTTACGTGAAGCTATTGAAGAAGCCGGCCTCAATCCCCAAGATGTCACCGTCGTACAAAAACAAGTGACGACGCGGGTCCCAGTGGATTATGCGGTGCGCAGGGCACCGGCTGAAGATTGGCCACGTTTGCCCTGGTACACCTCGCTGACGGGGAAGCGTTGGGTGGGACTGATGGACCCCAGTGTGCGCGAGTGGACATATACGACAGTGTCAGCCTTTGCCTCTCATCCGCTTGAGGTGCACAAGAATAATGAATCCATTGAACTGGTGTGGGTGCCAGAATCCGAGATTGAAAGTTTGGGTTTAATGGCCCCCTTCCGACGTTCGTTGCCGATGACGTCGAGTGTCGTCCAGCGCGGTGATGTTTCTCAGCCGACGATGCGCGCTAATGAGTCTGGCGAGGGCGCGGTATGGGTGGTGCCTCGATAGCCTCTAGGTAGCCTCGGTGAACAGGTGCGCTGTATGAGGCGGGGTTCGAGGGCTCGATGTATGACCCCGAGGTCCGTGGCCGCCGTCTGATTGTGAGCTCGAATTAAGGTTTCGCGATGATCTTTGTGTGCGCGTAACCTGTCTGGATGGACAAGGTGAAGTCTGTACTGAGAGTACGGCTTTCACCTTAAATAGTTCGCGTTTCGAACATTCACGGGGCAAAAACCCGAATTCCGTCAGCGTTCACTTTTTGTAGCGATGAGTAGATCAATAGTGGTGAATAATTAAGAGGTAAGGAAGCTTTTTGACTGGTAACCTCAACGGATCGTCGCACCAAGAGACGACGACCAACACAGCAGCGAATACCCCCTCAGCTACCTCGGCTCAGGCGAAGCAACCCAAGGGGATGATCCCAGAGAAAGACGCGTGGCATGCGCTAGTGGCGCTCTGCGTGGGCTTTTTTATGATCCTCCTGGATCAGACCATCGTGGCAGTGGCAACCCCTGATTTTCAGAGTGCGCTCAACGCCGACTACAGCCAAGTGCTGTGGGTAACCTCGGTGTACTTGCTGACCTACGCAGTTCCATTGCTGGTCACAGGCCGATTGGGAGATCAGGTAGGGCCGAAGAACGTCTATGTCGTCGGCATGGTTGTCTTCACCCTCTCGTCCCTGGGTTGTGGTTTAGCACCGGATATTCACTGGCTTATCGCCGCTCGTGCGGTTCAGGGGCTGGGTGCTGCTCTGCTGACCCCTCAAACCATGAGCGTGATTAACCGAATCTTCGCCCGCGATCGACGCGGCGCAGCCATGGGCCTATGGGGTGCCACCGCCGGAATGGCAGGCTTGGCCGGCCCGGTGCTCGGTGGATTACTCACCACATGGATCGGTTGGGAATGGATTTTCTTCGTTAACGTCCCGATCGGCGTGGTCTCAGTCATCATGGTGCTCAAATGGGTGCCACAATTGCCTGCGAGAAACCACGGCTACGACTGGGGCGGCATCGTGACTTCCGTCATCGCAGTGTTCTTGCTGGTCTTCGCGCTCCAAGAGGGCGGCAACGCAAACTGGGCACCGTGGATTTGGATCATGATCGCAGCATCCGTCGTCGTCTTCGGTATTTTCATCATGATCGAAAAGTGGGGCGCCCAGCGCGGCGTCGAAGTGCTCGTCCCGCTGTCGCTCTTTAAGGACAAGAATTTCTCGGTGGGGAATATTTCGATCACGACGATGGGCTTTGCTGTGGCAGGCCCGATGGTCCCGATCATGATTTACTTCCAGCAGTTCCACCACATGTCGGCCCTGAAGGCCGGGCTGATGATGGTGCCGATGGCCCTAATTTCAGGTTTGCTCTCCCCATTCATTGGGCGTCTGTCAGATACAGTGCCACCGCGTCGGTTATCGATGACCGGATTTACCTTTATGACGCTTTCCATGCTTTGCTACTTCCTGGTGATGAAGCCGGATACGTCGGTGTGGTGGATGTTTGTACCCATCGCGCTGCAGGGGTTGGGGCACGCGTTCGTGTGGGCGCCGAATTCGACGACCACGATGCGCGACCTGTCGATGGAGAAAACGGGCGCTGGTTCAGGCGTGTACAACACCACGCGCCAAGTGGGTTCGGTGATCGGGTCCGCGACCGTTGCAGCGACGCTCGATGTGTTCATGCAGCATACCGACCCAGTGTCCTCTTTGGGCTGGACGATGATTTTCCCGGCAGCGGTGTTATTGATCGGTTTGGTCGTCGTTACGCAATTCCAAGGAACAACCGCTGCAACGCGCGGAAAGTAGTAGGTGGTCCCGGATAGGCAACACGCTAGCGATCCGGCTAGGGTAGTCACTATGCGTATTGCGACTCTTACCTCCGGTGGTGATTGCCCGGGACTTAACGCGGTGATTCGTGGAATTGTCCGCACCGCGAGTTCTGAATATGGCTCCACCGTGGTCGGCTATGAAGATGGCTGGGTGGGGCTCCTCGAGGATCGCCGAATTCAGCTCTACGACGATGAGGAGATTGACCGGGTCCTCCTCCGGGGTGGAACTATCTTGGGCACGGGCCGTTTACACCCGGACAAATTCCGCGAAGGTATTGAACAGATTAAGGAAAACCTAGCGAACGCCGGCGTCGATGCCTTGATCCCCATCGGCGGCGAGGGAACGCTTAAGGGCGCTCTCTGGCTCCATGAAAACGGAATCCCGGTGGTTGGCGTCCCTAAGACCATCGATAACGACGTTAACGCGACGGACTACACCTTCGGTTTCGACACCGCGGTATCCGTCGCGACCGATGCGATTGATCGATTACACACCACCGCAGAGTCGCACAATCGTGTGATGGTTGTGGAGGTCATGGGCCGGCACGTCGGCTGGATTGCCCTCCACGCCGGTATGGCCGGTGGTGCCCACTACACCGTGATCCCCGAGGTTCCGTTCGATATCGACGAGATCTGTAAAGCCATGGAACGTCGTTTCCAGATGGGGGAGAAATACGGAATCGTCGTCGTCGCCGAGGGTGCCCGCCCGAAAGAAGGCACCATGGAACTGAAGACGGGCGGGATCGACCAGTTCGGCCACGAGGTATTCACCGGCGTTGGCCAGCAGGTAGCCGACGCTATCCATGAGCGCCTGGGTCACGATGTCCGTACAACGGTGTTGGGGCATATTCAGCGCGGTGGCACGCCGACGGCTTATGATCGCGTTCTTGCCACGCGCTACGGTGTTCACGCTTGCCGCGCTGCTCACGAAGGTAAGTACGGAACCGTCGCTTCCCTCCAGGGAGAGAATATTGGGCTGGTCAGCCTCCAGGATGCCGTGGGCACGCTGAAGGTTGTTCCGATCGAGCGGTACGAGGCCGCTGCTGCCCTGTTCGGATAATTATCGTCAGTCAATGACCGGCCTGTGACGGCATTATCCACCCATGACGATTCCTTCTCGACGCGGGTCTGCTCCACCGAGGAGGTTGCCGTCGCGAGTTCGAACAATGGCGGATAGTCCACTCGATTGTTCGTCGAGGTTGACCGTATGCCCCCGATCCGTGAGACCGTGGATCAGTTCTTGAGCCTCCGGTGTGGCTGCTCCGTCAGGGCCTATGTCTGGATGTTCACCACCAATTCCGGTTTCCGGCGTGTTTCGGGCGCCGAAGTCCGGAAGGGCAACAGCTTGTTGTGGGTCTAAGCCCCAGTCAAGAATGCCGACCAGGGCTTTGACCACGAATTGCGGAATGACAGCTCCACCTGGGGATCCGATGACGGCATAGAGATCCCCCCGCTCGCCGGTCTTCGTCGTGTTGTACACGATTGTGGGGGACATCGATGATCGTGGCCGTTTTCCGCCTTCAACCCGGTTCGCCTTGAGCCGGCCGGCGTCATCGCGAGGTTTTTCTCAAAATCAGTGAGCTGGTTGTTGAGCATGAACCCATCGACCATGTGGAAAGAGCCAAACGCTGATTCCACACTCGTTGTCATACTGGCAGCGTTTCCATAAGAATCGACGACGGAAATATGACTGGTCCCATGTTCGGGTTGATCGTCACCGCGGGCGTGGTCCGTGTTGAAAATTCCAGCTTTCGCTTTTCTCATGGATTTCTCAGGGTTGATCTGCGAATACCGCTGCGCTAGGTACTCCGGGCTGAGTAATTTCGTGTAATCGCCGTCGGGAAGGTTCTCGAAATCAGTATCCGCAAGGTAGGCGTCGCGATCCGCGTAGGCGAGGCGCTCCGCTTCCGAAATGAGGTGAACCGCGTCAGCGGATGGCAGGCCACCATTGTTGTCGACCTTAAGCGGCTTCATGGACTCTAGATCTGCGTGGGAAAGAATACCCAGCGTAGCTCCTACTGTGACACCGCCTGAGGAGGATGCCGGTGCCCCACAGACAATATGGGTGCGGTAGGGGCCGCACAGTGCTTTGTTAACAGTGGGTTTATATTTCGCGAGATCAGCCGCCGTTAAGGTTGACGGCGTTGTTTCGTCGTGCTCGCTGCGTGCCCGGGCGACGATGTCGTCGGCGATTTTCCCGGTATACAGCGCTTGTGGGCCATTGAGCTTGAGGGCTGTCAGTGTTGAGGCATAGGCAGGGTTGGTGAGGTGTGTCCCGGCTTTCTTTCCGGTTCCATCCGGGTTGAGATAGTAGGCTGCAGCTTCTGGGTCACGGGCGAGGTCGGTGGCATTATCCTCGATTGTTGTTGCGAGCCGGGGGCTGATGTCGAACCCATCCTCAGACAGGCTGATGGCAGGTTGAACAAGTTCACTCCACTGCGTTTTCCCGTGTGCTGCGTGGAGTGTGCCTAAGGCAGCCATTATCCCCGGTACGCCAATTGACCTGCCCGAACGTCGTGTGTCGGGCTGTGGTGTGCGGGTGTCGGTGGCAGATATCTGCGAGAGGTAGGTGTCAGGTGCGTCGCTGGGCGCGGTTTCTCGGCCATCGATGGCGGTGACCGAGTTGTCCGCCGCGTCGTGGTACAGAATGTAGCCACCGCCGCCGATACCCGACGATTGGGGCTCCACCAGACCTAACACGAGTTGCGCCGTCACTAAGGCATCAGCAGCGGTTCCTCCAGCGGACAAAACTTCGCGGGCCGCAGCTGTCGAGATGGGATTTGCGGTGGACACTGAGTATGAGTCCGTCTTTACCGCCACCATGTCGGGGCGGTATTCGCTATTTGATTCGGGAGCTATGGAAATATCCCGGTTAGGTGCCGGGGGCTCAGCGTGTGCTGTCTGTGCGGGTGCCGGCCCATATACGCTGGCAACAAGCAGGGCGAAAGTACTCATCATCGACGCCCTTAGGTGCCTGCGGTGAGGTAATTGGTGTGGTCGCTTCGCAACTAGTGGTGTCGCTGGCTTTTGATGTCTTTTTGATATTTGTCGGAGGGGGAGCGGATTCATTCTTTTATTCTATGGTGGCGATGTGACAGTCTTCATTGTTTTTCATTAATTGTGTGTTACAAATGCGAGTGATCGTGTTAAATGGCGGTTTTTGTCCGTGTAGTCGAGTAATCTTTGCCGGTGGTAGTCGAGCCCTTCCGGCTCTCTGGTGATTTCGCTCCAAGGAGAACTCCTTATGTTCAGAAATACGCTTTCGATTGCTTTAGCTTTTGTGGGGCTGATCGTTGGCGCGGGAACAGCCTCTGGGCAGGAGGGGCTGCAGTTTTTCGTCGCTTTTGGACGCTGGGGCTTGTGGGGTGTTGTCCTTTCCGCGGTCTTGATGAGTATTGCTGGCACCTCAGTCTTTGTGCTCGGGAGCTATTATCGAGCTCACGAGCACAAACGCGTCATTGACAGCTCCGCAACCACCCTCCTGGCTATATTTTTGGACATCGGCATCCTGGTCACCTTATTTTCGCTAGGGTTCGTAATGTTCGCAGGTGCGGGTTCTAACCTGAACCAGCAGTTTGGCCTTCCGACGTGGGTTGGCGCGACACTACTGCTGGTCCTCGTCCTGTTATCAGGGATGCTTGATGTCTCTAGAGTGTCGGCCATTATCGGAGCAATCACTCCGTTCATCGTCATTTGTATCACGATTGTTGGCCTGGTGACGTTGGTCGGAATTGATCCCGACTACAGCCACTTAGACGCATCCTCATCTACCATCAATTCCAATCTTCCGAACTGGTGGATTTCTGCGCTCAACTACGTGGGCTTCAACCTTATTTGTGGTGTGTCCATGGCCATCGTGATTGGTGGGTCCTATTTTTATCCGCGCCAGGCTGGAATTGGTGGTGGCCTCGGAGGCCTGATTTTCGGGTTCTTGCTGATTGTCATCGCATTCTCGCTGTATGTGAAGGTCGATGAGGTCAAAGATGCGGATCTTCCGATGCTTGCTCTCGCATCGAACTTCAATGGCCCGTTCGGTTGGGTCATGGCCGTTGTCATTTACGGCATGATCTTCAATACAGCCTTAGGCGTTTTCTACGCTTTGGCCCGTCGGTTGACTGCGAACCATGAGGAACGCTTCCGTCCGACGCTCGTTGTGACAGCACTGGTTGCCTTCGTCATTAGCTTCTTCGGGTTCAAAACGCTGGTGTCGAATGTCTACCCAATCTTGGGATATGTCGGTGTCGTCCTCATGATCGTTCTGGTCTATTCGTGGTGGAGATCCCGGACACAGATTCAGGAAGAGGGGGACCGACGTCGGAAGTTACATGAGTTGGCTGAGCGGAAGTTGGACCCCACCAAGCGGTTCACTTCTAAACAGAAGCGGCAGCTCCGGCATCTTATTGGGGAATCGAATATCGACGATGATGCGTTGCGCGAGATTCTCGACCGCAACGACGTGTAGGTGTTTCCGCTCTATTGTCCCTTTACATGTTGTTGAACACTCTGGCGCTAGACTGTTGGTTATGACTTCTCCCGCTCAGTCGATTCAGGATTATTCCGACGATGTTATGGACTATGACGACGTCGTTGCGCAGTTTGATCCCGTTATGGGAATGGAAATTCACGTTGAACTTGCGACGAAATCGAAGATGTTTTCGTCGTCTTCGGTTGAGTTCGGTGATGCCCCGAATTCCCACGCCGATCCGTGCTGTTTAGGTTTGCCGGGTGCGCTACCCGTGGTGAACAAGAAGGGCGTCGAATGGGCAATCAAAATTGGTTTGGCCCTCAACTGCTCTATTGCCGAGCGGTCGCGGTTCGCGCGAAAGAATTATTTCTACCCGGACCAGCCGAAGAATTACCAGATCAGCCAGTATGATGAGCCCATCGCGTATGACGGCTATTTGGATGTTCAGCTCGATGATGGCTCGACGTTCCGCGTGGAGATTGAGCGCGCCCACATGGAGGAAGATACCTGTAAATTGACCCACATCGGTGGGCAGGGTGGCCGCATCGCTGGCGCAACAAAGTCCCTTGTCGACGCTAACCGCGCTGGTGTGCCACTGATTGAGATCGTGACCAAGCCCATCGTCGGTGCGGGCGAGCGCGCGCCGGAAGTTGCTCGTGCGTATGTCACGGCTGTGCGTGATCTCATGAAAGCTCTCAAGGTCTCGGATGCCCGCATGGACCAGGGCTCCATGCGTGTTGACTCGAACCTGTCTCTGCGCCTGATCGGTACGGAAGAATTCGGTACCCGCACGGAGACGAAGAACATCAATTCGCTGCGCTCAGTGGAACAGGCTGTGCGGTTTGAGATGCAGCGTCAGGCTCAGTGCTTGAAGCACGGCGTCGATATTGTCCAGGAGACACGGCACTATCAGGAGACCGACGGTACGACGTCGAAGGGCCGTCCGAAAGAAACCATGGCCGATTACCGCTACTTTAACGACCCCGATCTGCCACCCGTCGTCGCTCCATCTGAATGGGTCGAGGAAATCCGTGCGACGCTGCCTGAGTTGCCGTGGGTACGTCGTGCCCGGATTCAGAAGGAATGGAAGCTTTCCGACGAGGAGCTCCGCGATCTCGTGAACGCGGGTGCTTTGGATCTCGTGGTTGACACGGTCGACGCCGGCGTTACGCCAACTGAGGCGCGCTCGTGGTGGGTGTCCTACCTGGCGCAAAAGGCGAATGAGCAGGAAGTCGAGCTGGATGCGCTGCCCATTAGCCCTCGCCAGGTTGCTCGCGTGGCGAAGCTCGTCGGCGATGGGAAGCTGACAAATAAGTTGGCCCGTTCTGCCATCGATGGCGTCTTCGCCGGTGAGGGCAAGGAGAATGTCGACGATCCCGAAAGCCCGGACATCGTTGACAATGTTGTGAAGGATCGTGGGCTCGAAGTGGTCCGCGACGACGGTGCCCTCGAGAAAGCTGTCGACGAGGCTCTGGCGGCTAATCCGGACATTGTCGAGAAGATCAAGGGCGGCAAGACGAAAGCGGCGGGCGCTATCGTCGGTGCCGTGATGAAGGCTACGCGCGGCAAGGCTGATCCGGCCCGTGTTCAGCAGCTTATCGTGGAGAAATGCAGTTAAGGTGTTGCGCTAACTATTAGTTGTGGTGCCTCAGCCGGTATGATTCCTATATAGAAAGCTAATCAACCCTTTCTTGAGGATTCGATGTTCAAAAGAACAATTGCTGTTGCTATGTCGGTTGTCGGCCTTATCGTCGGCGCCGGCTTTTCATCTGGTCAGGAAGTGCTCCAGTATTTTGTGGCCTTCGGAAAATGGGGATCTGGGGGGCCGTTATCGTAGCGGTTTTGATGTCCGCTGCTGGAATGATTGTGTTGCAGCTGGGAAGCTACTTCCAAGCTGATGAACACGCTGGAGTCTTACGGACCATTGGCACGAAAACGGTCTCGTGGATCTTGGACATCGGTATTGTCTTCACACTGTTTTCCGTGGGCTTTGTGATGCTGGCCGGGGGCGGATCCAACCTCAACCAGCAGTTCGGAATTCCATCGTGGGTGGGGTCCGCGATTCTGCTGGTTCTCGTGTTGGCTGCGGGGATGCTTGACGCCGATCGCGTCAGCACGGTGATCGGAGCCATCACGCCGTTCATCGTGGTTGCCCTCGTCGGGGCAGCAATATGGGCATATACGCACACCGACGGAAGCCTGTCGAGCCTCGAACCGCTCACCCAGAACGTCGATACTAATCTTCCAAACTGGTGGATCAGTGCCCTTAACTGCGCGGGCTTAGTCCTCATGGTTAACGTGGCGATGGCCCTCGTTATTGGTGGTTCTCACCTCTACCCGCGTGAAGCCGGCCTCGGTGGGCTCGTGGGAGGCATCACGTTCGGCGTGTTGCTCATCATCAGCACCCTGTCGCTATTCCTGAAGATCAAGACCGTTCAGGGGTCCGACCTGCCCATGCTGACGCTGGTTGACGACATTCACCCAGCCTTAGGCGTGGTCATGTCCCTGATCATTTATGGGATGATCTTTAACACCTGCCTGGGCCTTTTCTATTCCTTGGGTCGCCGTCTGACTGCACATCACCCGGAGAAATTCCGGATCGTGTTTACGGTTGTCACCGTGATTGGCTTCGCCGTCAGCTTCTTCGGATTCAAAACGTTGCTGTCCAGTGTGTACCCGATCATGGGGTACGTCGGGTTCGTATTGATTGCGTTGCTGTTCATTGCCTGG
>NZ_QFRA01000073.1 GCF_003243515.1 Corynebacterium kroppenstedtii | reverse complement strand
CTTATATCAAGTTCTTCAGCTCCGGCAACATTAGTCCTAGTTCCAGTAGGCTTATCTTCATTTGCAGGCGGTTTAGTGTTTGCCTCTTTAGCAGCTTCTACCCCTGTGACTGCTGCTTCAGCACTTGTCTCTGCCTTTATTGGACTTGTTTCACAACTATCGCTAGCACCTATCTTTAATGTTCTATTTGGTATTGATATGAGTAGTGTTGGTGCTGTAGGTTTAGGACCATTTGTTATTTTTTCGTCAGGAGTTAATTTAGGTATACCATATGCGATTTGGGGGGGCGCTCATGCTACTTCATTGGGTGTGGCTCTATCCTTTTACCTTCCTTCCTCTGTATTGTCTATTAACATACCGCAGATATCCTCATCGATTGTAGCCCCATTATTGGGATCATTAAGCTCGGTAGGTGGAAGTTCATTAGCGCCACTGTCTTACCCGTCCTTGCTGTTAACCTCACCGACCACTTCTATCGCTGCCCCTTATTTGATTTCGATTATGTCTTCATTGGGCGCCCCAGGCTTTTTATTCCTATTTTCTTCTAGTGTTGGTTCAGCATTAATCAGCTTAAGTCCGATATTGTCCTCTACCAGTGTGTTGGCTCCTTCCCTAGCTGTTTCTTCTTCTTTAGGGTCTTTGTCTTCTACCAGTTTAGGGGTATCTTCGGCATTAAGTGCATTCTACTTGCTTCCTTCATTAGCAAGCAGTTCTGAAGGCTTAACTTTAGTGTCTTCTAGCATCCCCCTATTTGATGCAGAATTACTGTCTGTGGCATTGAGTTCATCGTTGTATCCAAGCTTACTGTCCTTGCCTTCGTCCGCTGGCTTACCGAGCCTGACTTTAGCGAACTATCTGTCTTCTTCTGCAACTGGCTTATCGGCATTGTCTTCTCTATTAGCCAATTCCTTTACCTTAAGCAGTGCAGGGGCATCTTTAGCCTCTACCTTGTCCTATTGGGTAGGAGTCTCTACTTTAGGGAGTTCAGTCAGTGCAGAGACTGTATCTTCATTATTGCCAAGCACGTTGAGTGCCCTTACTGGTCTGGTGTCTTTGGTACCTTCAGGTTCTGCAGCAGCGTTAAGTGCTTCAACCGCATTGTTTGGGCTACCGCTTTACCTATTGAGTTCATCTGTGGTGGGGTTACCGGCTTCGCTGGTATCTTCATCCCTAGCGCCGTTGTATATCCCTTCTTCATTACCCATCATTAGTTCAGCTTTACCACTAGTAAGCTCTGCTTTTGCTTCGTTATCAGGTTTAGGCTTTTTATTGTGGAGTACTTGGGGGGGATCTGCGTTTGGAGCCGTTTTTATTGCCTTTGGTTCTTTGATAAACTATGGCAACGTTTACATCGTTTATCAAGTACTTTCATCTAT
>NZ_QFRA01000015.1 GCF_003243515.1 Corynebacterium kroppenstedtii | reverse complement strand
ATACTGTCATCGCCTGCCGAACAACCGAATAGGAGATTTTCCGATGACCAATGACAGTGTCGGTCTCGCCACGGAATTCTGCAATCATCGCTGCCACAAGGACAAGAAGCGTTGAGATCTTAATGCCGCCTGCAGTTCCCGCAGAACCGCCACCGATGAACATAAAAATGTCAGTGATAAAAAGTGTCGACGGATGAAACTGCCCGTAATCCACTGAATTGAAACCCGCGGTACGAGGGGTCACGGATTGGAAAAACGCGGTGAGAATTTTTTCACCTATCGGCATTCCGGACATGGCTTTGTTCCATTCCAAGACACCGATCACAAGCCAGCCGCCTAAGACCAAAACGGCGGTTCCGATGAGCGTCAGGCGCGACGTCACACTGAGATGGCCTAGTCGCTTGTCTCGGTTGGACCAGTTCCAGCCACGTGATACGCGGATCCCCAGCCGCGTGATCAGTTCACGAAGGACCGGGAAGCCCAAACCGCCAATGATGATGGAACCGGCCAAGGGCAGGAGGATCCAAGCATCCGCAGCATACGGAACAAAGTTGTCTTTCCGGAGGCCGAAACCCGCGTTGTTAAATGATGAAATCGCGTGGAAAAGGCCTTCGCCCATGGCGCGGTCAACCGACATTCCGTACTTGTTAGCAAATCGCGATGCCAACATCAGAGTCACAGCGCTTTCGACCAAGGCTGTAAAACCGAGGGTGGCAATGAGAGTGGACTTCACGTCGCCAATGGATAGTGTGCGTCCTTCTGCAGCAGCATTCATCCGCAGTCGAAGACCGAACCGCCCCGTGAGAATCATCCCAGCTAACGAGGTCAAACTCATGATCCCCAAGCCACTGAGCTGAATGAGAGTGGCAATGATGATCTTGCCCGTGGTGCTCCAGTGGCCTCCCGTATCCACGACGGTCAGCCCTGTCAGCGAGACTGCCGACGTCGACGTAAAAATTGCTGTTAATGGGTCAGTCACCGTGTGCGTCACACTGGAAAACGGCATCATCAGCGCTAGAGCACCGATAACGATGAGCCCAAAGAACCCGATGGACACTAACTGTGTCGGATTGAGGGAGCGCCCACCTATCCTTCTTTTTGCCACGAGAGGGAATAGTAGGCCTGCGCTCGGCTCGGTGCTAGTCGGATGGACGAAGTCGCATTAAAGAATTCCATTATATGAGACTTGTTTTTCGCATTTCGGGAAAGTATCCTATGCCTACTTGACGTGCCTAGATGGCGCCACCCCTGCCTACTAGTCATCCAAGGTCCTATAGCCAACCTCTTTGCTATATCAGTTATCTGCCCATAAATACGTAAAGCATGTACATACCTAAAGCGTGTATTGAGTAATAAGGACTATTCGCGTGACTTCTGCTACCCGAGCGCCGGGTTCCACTACCGTCTCCCCTGGTACGGTCTCCCCAATGACAGACCCATCGATACGTCGGAAAATTATCGTCGCATCCATGGTGGGAACAACAATCGAGTTTTATGATTTCTATATTTACGCCACAGCTGCGGTAGCTGTTTTCCCCTATTTATTCTTTCCAGATAATGACGACCCGACCGTTAAACTTTTCGCATCCTTTGCGACGTTCGGACTCGCTTTTCTCGGTCGACCACTGGGCTCCGTTGTTTTTGGGCATTTCGGCGACAGAATCGGCCGCAAAGCGACGCTAGTCGTCTCGCTACTCACCATGGGGATCGCGACATTTATTATCGGTTTATTACCGACGTATGGGACCATTGGCTTATTCGCGCCTGCACTATTAGCACTCATGAGGTTCAGCCAGGGGCTCGGCCTTGGTGGAGAATGGTCGGGGGCAGCACTTCTGGCCACAGAAAGCGCGTCAAAAGATAAAAGAGCATGGGCTGCAATGTGGCCACAATTGGGAGCTCCGATTGGTTTCCTGGTGGCCAACGGATCCTTCCTTATCCTCGCGACCACATTGGGTTACACCATCGGTGATACGTCGGGTGCGTTCATGTCGTGGGGATGGCGTATTCCGTTCCTCTTCTCTTCAGTCATGGTCATCATCGGCCTATGGGTTCGCTTCTCATTAGAAGAAACCCCCGTCTTCAAGAAAGCCGTTGAATCTGGCAAGCGGGTCGACGCACCGCTCACGGAAGTCTTCAAGACGTCATGGGTTCAAATTATCCAAGGCACCTTAGTCATGGTGTCCTGCTACACGCTCTTCTACCTCATTACGACGTGGATTTTGTCGTACGGCATTGGAAAACCCGAGGACTCAGCTGGGCTGGGAATTCCTTACGAAGAATTCCTTGTTCTACAGCTCATCTCGGTATTGATGTTTATGGGAACCATTCCATTTGCAGCCCTGGGCGCCGATAAACGGGGCCGTCGAAAATCGCTACTCACGTCATCGATCGCCATGCTCATTTTCGCGGCTCTGTTCCCCGTGCTCCTGAATTCCGAATCAGCGAACAAAATGACGGTACTGATCTTCCTCATCGTGGGAATGGGCGTGATGGGGTGCATTTTCAGCCCCATGTCCGCAGTTCTGCCGGAACTCTTCCCCACTAACGTCCGCTACACCGGCTCGGGAATCGCGTACAATCTTGCGTCGATTCTGGGAGCTGCCATCGCACCCTTCATCGCAACATGGCTGGTCACACGGTTCAGTGTTGACATGGTCGGTCTATACCTCGCTGTCACCACCGTGATATCCATGATTGCTATTTGGGTGATCCCAGAAACCAAGCACAAAGACATGAGCGAAACATAGTGGAGCTTAAAGCGACCTAGAACGACGTAGAGGGACGTAGTCCAACGGCCCTCCCCCACTCCCCTATTCCTGGTGACGCGACGGTCTGTTTTACAATCGGTACACGGCTTTTCAGCCGAAGCCAGTGTGACTCGTCGTTCATGTGGCCGACGTGCTGCACGGATCAGTTCCCTGCGACAACGAGGACAAGGATATGACGGCGTCAACGAACTCATCAGACAAAAACAAGGGCCCAGTTATCGACGGAGCAACTGAAGGTGACCGCGAAGAGCTCACATACGAAAAGTTCGGTTGCGCCATGCGTGAGCTCGCTCAAACGGTCATTGATGACTACGAGCCTGACCTCATCTTGTCAATCGCGCGCGGCGGGCTGCTGATCGGTGGCGCGCTGGGATACGCCATGGGGGTTAAGAACGTGTCAGTCATCAACGTCGAGTTTTATACCGGCATCAATGAACGCCTTGAAACGCCCATCATGCTGCCACCGACTCCGGACGCGGTAGATCTCACGGGAATGAAAGTCCTCATTGCCGACGACGTCGCCGATACTGGAAAAACGCTGGAGCTCGTGCAGGAATTCTGCAAAGAAACGGTCAAAGAGTCCCGCACTGCGGTTATTTACGAAAAGCCTCAGTCCGTCATTAAATCTGACTACGTATGGAAATACACAGATAAGTGGATTAATTTCCCGTGGTCGACGCTGCCCCCGGTTAAGCCCACTAACAAGTAATCCTTGCCCCATGAGCAATGGGATGCTCGCCGTAGCAGCTCCACTGCGCGTCGCAGGCAACATGGAGTAGCCTAGAGCGCTTGAGAGCAAGACTACTGCCGGGGCTCTCATCGACGACTACACGATCTGAGTTGATTGGAGTGTGAGCGAAGCATGTTCGACGTCAATATGCTGATCAATACTTTCGGCTTCATTGGCGTCCTCGCCATCATCTTCATGGAAACCGGCATGCTCATCGGCTTCATCTTCCCCGGCGATACCCTGCTGTTCACCGCGGGTATTTTGGCAGCCCAGCCTCACCCCTTCGCGCAGGTGTGGCAACTCATGCTCACCGTTCCCCTCGCCGCAATCGCAGGCGACCAAGTCGGCTTCTTGTTTGGACGCAAGGTTGGCCCGCGAATTCTCGAATCCAGAGCGATGACCTGGATGGGGCCCCGAGCTCTTGATCGCACCCATCATTTCTTTGATCGATTCGGCGCGCCCACAGTGATGCTCGCGCGTTTCATCGGCGTGGTGCGCACCCTGACACCCGTCGTTGCGGGCGTTTCTGGCATGAAACACCGAACGTTCACTCTCTGGTCCGTCATCGGTAGCACCGTATGGGGCGCAGGAGTGATCGCAATTGGGTACTGGTTAGGGGGTATTCCTCTAACCGACAAATACGTTCACTGGTTTATCGTCCTTGGGCTGTTGTCCGTCGTCATCCCGGCTTTGTTCAAGGCCACCCAACTCGCGTGGAGGAAGCACCGCAGTAACCGGGATCAGGCCAATCAGAATGCCCAGGGCACCCAGGACGCTGAGGAAGACTCCGCAGACGTTGCGTCGGAATCCGTTGCCGAGCCTTCCAACGCCTCTTCCTCTACTCGCTCTTCTTCGGCTTTAGAAGAACAAACTGAGCGACATCCAATTCACCGCGCATAAACAACGCTTCTTGCAGCGCTAAGACATAGAACCATAAACGTCGGTAAACACGATCGAAACCGGCAGCTGCTGCAGCATCGCGATTAATCGCAAATTCGCGTCGCCATAGTGGCAACGTGACACGCAAATGATCGCCGCAATGAACTTCGGCCCGTTCCACCAGGTCGGTGTACCGCATTAACGCGTCACGGACGTTCTCCACCGTCGGATATTCCAAAGCAGGCCACACATAGCCACGCATGATCCCGAGAGCTTGGAGAGAGTTCTCCGACAGCCCCGTGTTGATGACGCTCTGTATGCATGCCCGACCACCGGGGGACAGCATCCGCCCGATTGCTCGCAAAAACGGGCGTAAGCCTCCTACTCCCATCGTTTCCATGCGTTCAACCGACATGATGGCGTCATACACACCCGACCATTGACGGGGGCTCGGTATCGGCCCGCTGATGGTTTCCACATGAACGGCGCCCGCCAGCTTCTCTTCTCGCACAATACGCCGTATATCCTCAGCGTAAACGGGGTCCGAGGTGAGAACATCAACGGTGGCGCCTCGTCGGGCAGCAGTCACCGCGAGCGTCGCACTTGAAGCCGGGAACTCGAGCACCCGCGAACCAGGCCCGACGCGACATTCATCCAGCATTTGGTTCACGCGTCGGTACTGGGCGGACTCTATATCGTCATACGACACCGACTGCGGCGATTCGTACCGTGTCACGTCAACAATGGTGGTTTTGTTTTTCCAATTCAACGTCTCGGTGACCGATGTTCGCGAGCTCGTCGCAAACAGGGGGCTTCCCCATGTTTTTGAGGGGCCGGTGCACAGCTCGATGAGTTCGAGGGGTAGTTCACCTGCACGGGGTACGCCGGTCACTTTGTTCCGCGACCATGGGGAAAGCATTTTTCCCCATCCGGCCTCAATGTCGTGGTCGAGCAGCGTTGCTAGTACGTCGGCTAGAGGTATCGCGTCCCATTCTCCCGCGACATATCCCTCGCCGAGTCCGAGGAAACCGGAGTCGACCATGCGGTTCATGACATTGGGGTCATAGACCGACATCCGCATCGGTTCCGACGAAAATATTGCTTCAGGGTTGTAAGCAATAGGTGGTTCGGGATCGATGTCTCCAATTCCGATGGGTTCGTCCGGCACGGAGATGTCAACGGAGTCAAGGAACTCTTCGAGTCGATCGTGAACTGCGCTAGCTCTCGCCCCCATCATGGGTGCGGAGGGTTCTCGGACGAGGTTGGGCCACGTTGTGGGGTCAATATACCCTTTGTTTTTCACCTGTGCGGCTACTCCCTTCCGATTCTTCGTGCCGACGCTGACCCCACTTAGTGCTGGTATATGCGCCTTTTACTACTTTCTACCCGCCCTAAAACTACCGCGGATAAGGGCTTGGTGGTTTGCACCACGCCACACGTCCCCGCGGGCCGTCATGAGTTACTAAGTAACCATTGACTAGCTTCGCGTATGAACCCGGCAATTACCACACTTACGCCTGACACTATAGTGTGATTGGTTACATACTGTGTGATCCGACATACACTGATGTGTGGTGCCACTTTTTCGTGATCCCTGATCAAGCACGATATATCCCACCGAAGGAGACCTATGACCTCCGAAAAAACGAACCACAACGCCCCCGCTTCCCACGATTCTCAACACCGCGTCGTTATCATCGGCGCCGGCTTCGGCGGGATTTTCGCGGCAAAACGCCTTGCCAACGAAAATGTCGACGTCACAATCATCGACCGAAACAATACCCACGTTTTCCAACCGCTGCTGTATCAAGTAGCAACCGGCATTCTCTCCCCTGGTGAAATAGCCTCGTCGATTCGGCAAATCTTCCATGCTGATCCCAACATCCACGTCGCACGAGGCGAAGTTCAGAACGTCGACACAGCAGCAAAGACTGTCACAGCGTCGCAAGATGGTCACGAGCTCGTGTTCCCTTACGATTCCTTGATTGTGGCGGCTGGCGCGGGACAGTCCTACTTCGGTAACGACCAGTTCGCGAAGTACGCACCGGGGATGAAGAGCATCGACGATGCCCTCGAAATCCGTTCCCGCATTATTAGCGCATTCGAACGTGCCGAGATGACGACAGATCAGCGTGAGCGTGATCGCCTTCTCACCTTCGCCATCGTCGGCGCAGGCCCCACCGGTGTCGAGCTAGCCGGGCAGGTCGCAGAGATGGCGAACCGCACGCTGACGGGCGAATACTCCAACTTCGACCCTGCAGACGCGCGCATCATTCTACTCGACGGAGCGCCCCAGGTACTTCCGCCGTTTGGTAAGCGATTGGGTCGAAAAGCGGCCAACCAACTACGCCGGATGGGCGTCGAAATTATCCTCGGCTCCATCGTGACGGACGTCAACAAGCGCGGTCTAACGTACAAGAATCTCGAGTCCGGCGAAGAAACGACCATCGAGGTGTCATGCAAGATTTGGTCCGCCGGCGTTGCGGCCTCTCCCCTGGGTGCCATCATCGCGAAACAAAGCGGTGTCGAGGTCGACCGCGCCGGGCGCGTACCGGTCAATGCTGACCTCACCGTGGGCAACCACCGCGATGTCTTCGTCGTCGGCGACATGATGTCACTGAATAAGCTTCCCGGTGTTGCGCAGGTGGCTATCCAGGGCGGCAAGTATGCTGCCGAACAGATCGCCCAAGAAGCACGGGGACGGTCATACGAGGAGCGCCCCGACTTTGAGTACTTTGACAAGGGCTCGATGGCCACAGTGTCCCGATTCCAGGCCGTCGTTAAGCTGGATAAAGTTGAATTCGCTGGATTCTTTGGGTGGGTCACGTGGCTGCTGGTTCACTTGGCCTTCATTGTGGGCTTCCGCAACAGGCTAGTGTCGATGGTCAGCTGGGGCCTCAATTCTATCTCCCCCAAGCGGTGGCACTTGGACACCACCCAGCAGCAGCTTTATGCACGCAATGGGCTCGACAAACTAGCGGTCGAATCTCCCAAGGCTGCAGAGGTGCGGGAGACCCGGAAACTGGGTACCCCTAACCCTGCTGCGAAGTGGAAGACTGCGGAATAACCGACGTTCGAAGATTTGTCCGAGCAACAAGCTTCTCAGTGCGTTCATTCGCGATAAGGACTTCCCATACCTGGAAAGTCCGGCCAAGATTCACCGGCCGTGCGATCGCGCGCAATATATCCCCTGGGCGCGACGGGCGGAAGAAATCTGTGTTGTTATTTACTCCCATCACAGTTGCCTGTCCCCCAGCGGCGATATATCCCGCAATAGATGCAATAGACTCACCAATCGCGCAGTACACACCACCATTCGTCACACCCCACGGCTGAACGTGGCGCTGATCAATCACGATCCTGCCCTCAACCCTTTCGGGACCAACCGCAGTAAAGGTCATGCCCAGGGTTTGGTCTAACCCGTGCGGAAGAGCAGAGCCAGATCCTGCTTCAGGAGTTTCCTCTCCGTACACGGCACCGCCATTGAGCTCAGCTAATTCCTCATCAGTTAGTTGACGCTGCGTGGAAATTCCGAATTTCTCGACAAAACTCATAGATCACCATCGTACTGATATATGCACTGTCAGACGTCGGAAATAGAACACGCTAGACTCAGGGGTCATGAGTGATACCTCCACAGCACAAGGCAACCTAGCCAATATCGGAGTCGTCGGGCTCGCAGTGATGGGCTCAAATATTGCCCGTAATTTTGCATCGCACGGCTACACGGTCGCGGTGTACAACCGTTCTCACGAAAAAACCGACGCGTTTATGTCGGACTTTGGTGACACTGGTTCATTCATTGCGTCGTCGAAGATCGAAGAATTCGTTGCTTCCCTTGAGCGCCCGCGTCGCGCCCTCATCATGGTGAAAGCTGGTGCGGCGACCGATGCCGTCATTTCACAGCTGGCCGATGCTATGGAGGAAGGCGACATCATTATTGATGGCGGTAACTCTCTCTACACGGATACCATCCGCCGCGAACGGGAAATTGCTGCCCGCGGATTGCACTTCGTCGGAGCGGGGATTTCCGGCGGCGAAGAAGGTGCCCTCAACGGCCCCTCCATCATGCCTGGTGGCCCAGAAGAGTCATACAAGTCTCTCGGCCCATTACTGGAATCGATTGCCGCGCAGGTTGACAGCACTCCGTGCTGCACCCACATCGGCCCGAACGGTGCGGGCCACTTTGTGAAGATGGTCCACAACGGCATTGAGTATGCCGATATGCAGGTTATTGGCGAGGCCTACCACCTGCTCCGCTACGGCGCGAACATGAAGCCAGCAGAGATCGCCGACGTTTTCCGGGAATGGAACAAGGGCGATCTTGACTCCTACCTGGTTGAAATCACTGCAGAAGTTCTCTCTCATGTTGATAATGAAACCGGAAAGCCGCTCGTTGACGTTATCGTTGACAGCGCGGGCCAGAAGGGAACCGGCCGCTGGACTGTAAAAGCTGCCCTTGACCTGGGAATTCCTGTCACAGGTATCGGCGAAGCTGTCTTCGCACGCGCCTTGTCTGGTGCTACTGCACAACGCACCGCCACACAGGGGAACTTCCCCAGCGGTTCTCTCCACTCACCCATTTCCGCTGAGGAACGGGAGAGCTTCATCGAGGACGTACGACGGGCCCTCTATGCATCGAAGATGGTGGCCTATGCCCAAGGTTTCGATGAAATTAAAGCCGGATCAGCAGAGCATGAATGGAACGTCGATCCCCGTGACTTAGCGACGATCTGGCGAGGCGGCTGCATCATTCGCGCGATATTCCTCAACCGAATCCGTGAAGCCTATGACCATAACCCGGATCTCCAGCTCCTCCTCTTGGATCCATACTTCACGGAACAGATGTCTAACCTGGTGGATTCCTGGCGACGCATTGTCGTAGCTGCGACGGAAATGGGACTACCTATCCCTGTCTTCGCGTCGTCATTGTCGTACTATGATTCGCTTCGTGCTGAGCGTCTTCCCGCGACACTCATTCAGGCACAGCGTGATTTCTTCGGCGCCCATACTTATTGCCGGATCGATAAAGATGGTTCCTTCCACACACTGTGGTCGGGCGATCGCTCAGAGGTCGAAGCGTAACTGACGACTGGTCGCCCCCCTGTCGGGATTACTCCCGTTGTCTGGCGGATCTACACTAGCTACCAACTATGGACATTGCATTAAGTATTCTGGGCATTATCGGTTTCATCGCGTTGACCGCTGGCACGGGAGTATTCGTGGCGGTGGAATTCACGCTCACTGGTCTGGAAAATTCCACTATCCAGGAAGACACCTCCCCGTTGGGCAAATTGGTTGGAAAGGCACATCAAAACCTTTCCTTTCATTTGTCCGGGGCACAGCTCGGTATTACATTAACGACGCTGGCCACAGGCTATTTAGCGGAGCCGGTGCTGTCCACATTTATTACTCCCCTACTTGAACTAGTCGGGATCTCCCCCTCTGCCTCGCAGTCCATTGCGTTGATCATCGCGATGATTATCGCGGCACTTCTGTCCATGGTTTATGGCGAGCTTGTTCCAAAGAATATAGCCATCACCAACCCTATGAAGGCGGGAAAAATTACGGTCCGGCCGGTCGTGTATTTCAACCGGTTTTTCTCGCCATTCATTAAAACCTTGAATTGGTCCGCCAATCATTTGGTGAGAAAAATGGGGATCGAACCCGCCGATGAGCTAGCGTCGGCGCGCTCACCCCAAGAGCTGGGTGCGCTGGTGCGAAACTCGGCTCTTCATGGAGGTATGTCAAAAAATCAAGCCACTCTCATTGACCGGTCACTCAAATTCGGCGATGTCTCGGCCGACGAAATCATGACTCCTCGTGCCAAAGTCGAGGCGCTCGAAAAAGACGCCTCGATGACGGATTTGCTTACCCTCGCCATGGAGACAGGGCACTCGCGCTTCCCCATTACCGATGGCGATCTCGATAACACTCTCGGCGTTATCCACGTCAAAAAGGCGTTTACCTTTCCGACGGATCAACGTGATTCCACATTAGTGATCGACTACGCCGATCCCGCACCCGTCGTGCCTACCAGTCTCGACGGCGACAGTGTCCTGAAGATTGTTCGACAATCTGGGTGTGAAATGGCCATGGTTGCCGACGAGTACGGCGGAACGAGTGGCATCGTCACTATTGAGGACATGGTCGAAGAAATCCTCGGCGCTGTCTTCGACGAACACGATGACACCGAAACAGAGACGGAAATACGGCAATCGGGAACGTCGTGGGATTGCTCCGGGCTCGTGCGCATTGATGAGTTGGAGTCTCGGCTTGGCTATAAGGCCCCTGAGGGACCATATGAAACCCTGGGTGGCCTGGTCATGACGAACCTCAAACGGATTCCTGTTGAAGGCGACATCATCGTTTTGCCAAATCCAGACATCAATGTGGTGGAAACTAATCCTTTATCCTGGTCGGCCCGAGTGACATCGATGGATGACCGACGAGTGGATCGGGTGCTCCTGACCCCCATCGCTCCTGAGCAAGCATCTGCGATGACAAGCGCGGAAGACAACAACCACATGCCACTGCGAGAGGGGGAGTAAATGATCGGCGACCTATGGGCTCTCGTATTCGCCCTCTTCCTGATCGCTTTAAACGCATTCTTTGTGGGAGCAGAGTTTGCCCTCATTTCTTCCCGCAAAGACCGGCTGGAATCGATCCTCGAGTCCGGGGATGCCAGGGCACGCGCAGTGATTAATGCCACTGAGCATCTATCCATGAACCTAGCCGGGGCTCAATTCGGAGTCACCATCGCAAGCCTCTTACTGGGTAAGGTTGGCGAACCAGCGGTATCCCATCTCATCGAAACCCCCGCGGCAGCTCTCGGCGTTCCCGACGGGTTACTACATCCCATTGGCTTTGCGCTCGCACTGCTCTTGGTCTCTATTCTTCACATCATTCTGGGCGAGATGGTGCCGAAGAACATTGCGCTCGCAGGCCCAGAAAACGTCGCGATGTGGCTCGTGCCTATCCACGTCATGTTCGTGAAAATAACGCGCCCTATCATTCTTTTCTTCAACTGGGTAGCACGTATCACGCTGGCAGCAGTTGGTATCACACAGAAAGATGAGCTGGACACCACTGTTAGCCCGTCGGAGCTGGCGCACATGATTTCTGATTCACGTCAGGAAGGCCTGATCGACGCAGAAGAGCACTCTCGGCTGAACAAGGCATTAGCGTCCCCACGTCGGCATATCGACGAGGTCCTCATCCCTGCCGGCGAAGTCCGTACAGTGCCCTTGCGCGGCCGTGGTCCAATGATGGGCGATGTGGAAAAGGCCGTCGCCGATACCGGCTTTTCACGTTTCCCTGTGACAGGAAGAGATGGCACGTACTTAGGCTACGTCCACGTCAAAGACATTTTGGACCGCGAAATCCCACCCCACTCTGACCCCGAAACGGTGTTAGCGCGCAGGGAAATCCGACCGCTCATCACTTTCTCCCCCTCTACTCCCATGGACCAAGCGCTGCGGCTCATGCGTGGTCGCTCTCGTCATATTGCACAAGTAGTAGATGGCGGGCATCAATACGGAATAGTGACCCTCGAAGATTTGATCGAGGAATACGTGGGAACCGTGCGCGATAGTACCCACGATGACTAAGACACACGACTAACCCCGACGTGGCTACTACCCCACGACAGCAAAGAAATTCGACCTCAGACATTATGCCGACTTCGACAACATTTCGCCCCACCATTCTTTTTCCATCAGAGTGGACAATGCGTCGGAATGCTCATAAGGAAACTGTCACAAGGTTGACTAAAGATCACCTTGAACGAGCCTCTCGCGGGCAACGGCATCCGGTGTGGGACTTTATCTTCCATTACTACCCTGTCACCCCAGGGAAACTCAGTCACTGGTCACCTGGCCACGGTGTGTATCTCGTCGATGCTCCTGCCATGAAGTATTTCACCGCAGTTGATAGCGAATCTATCCCTCCTGTTGCGCTTGAGGACGCTGGTATCACTGCGGATCAGCTCCATGGCCATACCATCACAACATTGGACACTGCTGCGTTGTGGGCAGATCGAGGCTCGACGTTCCGCTACATTGAGAATCTGCTGACCCAAACACTGTCCAATCCCACGCACTTTGATTGCTTTGGCCTCCACGAATGGGCGATGGTTTATCGAGGACGCCCTCGACATCCAGAACCGCTCAGGCTAGGAGCAGAGGCGACGAACCGGGTGGTTGAAACTCATTCCGTGCGGTGCACGCACTACGACGCTTTTCGATTCTTCACACCCGACGCAATCCCCCACAATAAGTTCCACCCATCGCGTGAAACACAACCACTGTGTGAACAGGGCGCATGCTTGCACGCAAATATGGATTTATATAAGTGGGCAACGAAGTTAGGTCCCCTCGTTCCCGGTGAGCTATGGCTGGATACATTCCGTTTAGCGTACGATATTCGGAAACTGGATATGGAAGCCTCACCCTATGACCTCACCGAGTGGGGTTTTTCTGCGGTACCCATTGAGACGCCGGAGGGGAAAGCACAATATATTGCTGCCCAACGCGAATTTTCTCAGCGCGCCTCCAACCTACGAACGAAGCTCATTGATATCATTCGCACCTCAGATTTAACGTTGTAACATTGCGTTATGGCGAATCATCGATCAGGAACACGGCAATTACGCTTTGCACGATGGGTGTGGGTGGCCTTTGTTATTGTCATCGTGCTCGCACTTCTTGCTGCCTTGTCTGTGGTCTTCGTCAGTCGGAATAAATCGTCGTCTAACGCTGCTGACTGTGACCGATCGGCGGTTCTCAACGTCATTGCTGACCCTTCAGCCAAGGCTACGGCTGAGAAGTTGACGTCGGACTATTCGAAGTCGAATCCCTCCACTCACGATTCGTGTATCACACCGAAGATCACATATGCGAATACGGCGCAAGCGATAGCTTTGTTCCATTCGCTTGAGGGGGATCTCCCCGCAGCGTGGATACCCGCTGGTAGCCTCCCGGGTTCAACGCAGGATAATCCCGGTGGGACCGCTTTGGACGGCAGCGAAGCAGAAATCGATTCGTCGGTGCTCGTTGATCGCCAACAATTGGGGGCGATCCACTCCAAGAACTCGGCACAAGACAAAGCACCGGGCGCACCGGTATATCCGCGCGACTCGACGTGGTCTGTTTACGCGGCTAGTGCCCAATTCGCTAAGGATCATCCAGCCGGTATGGATCCTCAAGCGCGTGATGCGTCGGCACGTGAAGTTGCTGCCACCCTTTCCCCCACTTCTCTTTCGGATGCGGTCTCATCCGTCTCAAATGGGGAGGGAAATTCTTCCGTAGCGGCTCCGCAGTCGCTTGGGGGCGACAACACGGCGTTCTCACCGATCGGTGATGCAACGGTCGATTTCCCACTTCTGACAATGAGCTCTAGCCCTCGGGTTACCGAGTATCAAGCACGGGCTGCCGCGGATTTTTCAGAATTCGCCCGCTCTCATTCGAAATCACAGGCTGCTGAGAAAACTCCTGCCCATGATTCCCTATCAAACGACACCAAAGAACTGGCTTACGCTGCGTCGAACCAGGTCAGTGGCGAGCTTCCACCGGTGACGGTGACTAACTCCACCACGACGGAGATGAATAGTCAGGCTTCAGGGAATACAGATGGTCAGGCCACAACCGATAAAGCGGCCGCTCAACAGTCCCCAGTAAAGAAGGATGCGGCAAAGGACCAGGCTAAGTCCACACAAAAATCTGATCGGTCGAATCAACAACGTCCTGCCCCGGCGTCGACACTGCTGCTGATCGACACGTCAGAATCTATGCGCAACCATTTTGACGTTATCCAGTGCGAGAGCGCCCGAAGCCTACAAGAAGCGGGACAACACGGGCGGGTGACGTCGTTATGGAGTTTTTCCTCGCCCATGGAAAGGATCCAACCCTATAGAAACCACGTTGACCTCAGCATCGGTGACCACGGCGCTCGAAGTGCGTCGATGGTTAACGGGCTCACGACGGGCGGCACCCCGTTCCTGTATGAATCGACCGTCGCAGCGATGCTCAATGCGTCAATTAGCGGACCTGCTCCAAAGCGCGTCGTTATCGTGACAGATTCAACGAATGCGGGACAGTCCATGAACGCAGCTAATGCTCGCCTTCAGGCCGATATCATCAACAAGCAATCCCCTGTACAAGTCGATGTCATCGCTATCGGCGACAAGGTGGATCCGTGGCTACGCGAAGTGAGCCAGTTAACCAACGGCCGTTACCACGCTATCCCCAATGCCACAGACAAGTCATTCCCCCAAGCAATGACCGACGCCCTGGCAGGTTAGATTCGTAGCTGGCTGAAAATCCAAGCGCTCGAGCCAGCTAGCTAGCTGGTTTTACGACGCCGACGTTCTGCAAGTTCGTCGAACCCAGCGACAGTGTTTTGAGAAGCCCCTTCAGCACCATCGTCGGCACTCCCCGCACGTACAACTTTTTCCGCCGGAAATTCTGAAATCGTCCCGGCAAGTTCTTTCACGATACCGGGAACGCCAATTCCGAATACGCCCTGTCCGCCGGTCAAGAGATCAAAGACTTCTTCGCTGGAACGGCATTCATACACCGTGGTTCCGTCAGAAACGAGCGTGATCGCAGAAAGATCATCGACGCCCAAGTTGCTCAACTTTTCTACGGCACGTCGGATGTTCTGCAGCGAAATGCCCGTGTCCAACAGACCTTTAACAATCTTGAGAACAAGGATATCGCGGAACGAGTACAGCCTCTGAGTTCCTGAACCATGTGCGGATCGAATGGATGGCTGGACGAGCTTTGTACGAGCCCAGTAGTCAAGCTGCCGATAGGTTATCCCCGCTACCTGACAAGCGATGGGAACGCGGTAGCCGACTTCATCGTCCGAATCTATGACGTCAAAGAGTGCGCCTTGGACGGGTGCCTGTTCCTGTTTCACTGCAGGCTCGCTTTCTGTGGTCGTACGTGTTGAGCAAGAGAGCGGGAATACTCACACTCATGTAGTTCGATGCTGTCTAGGTTATGCCAATATTCTTTCGAGTCAACACGACACGCAACACATTTGGCACATTTTTCACATGCGTCCATCAAATCATATGCTTAACTTACTATATTGTAATTAACAACTTTCACACTAGTCACACTGTCAAGTTGTGCTCACACTCATTCAGCCGACGGACTGTCCCGTTCACACTCCAGCGGTCGCTGCCAATCTCGTGTCGACGACGTCGTGCCTACGAATCCTCAGAACCGTTCTCACCACGACGATCATCATCACTGCCTTGGGTAAGATCATTCTCGCTCATACCCAAGTGCCCCATAAGTTCTTCGAAATCAGCATCGCCGACGGCAAGATCACCCAGGTCCTCCGACAGATGCTCTTGATCATTGCCCTCTGATTCGGAATTGTCTCCCGTCATGTCAGCCAGCAACGATAGGCTCGATTCACGTCGTCCTGACAAAGCCTGATTCGAACTATCAAGGTGCTCAACGACCTCAGCCGTGACCGGAACCGACCAGGTCTTGATAATTGATTCCTCGGCGTAAATGGTCACGTCTTCATTAAGGGCAAGATCAATAGCGTCCGAGACCCGGATGTCAAAGTTGTTCCCTGACTCGCAATGGATCGTTGCGTAGAAGGTGCCGTGATTGACGGCGTCGATAGAAATATTCACTACCGCGTCATCGTGCGCTTCGAGAACGTCGATAATCACACTTGTCGACGTCGGCCGCCGCGGCTCTACGCCGATGTCCTTGCCCGAAAGAATGGCTGCGGAGGATGCACCGACAAACACCGTCATGATGCGGCGGCGCTGGGGCCACAAAAACACTATTGCCGGATCGCGATCTGGGCCGAGGAGAAACAACCCTAAATACTCGAGTTCAACCATGATGATATGTGGCCTCCATCCTCATTCCGACCAATCCGTTCAATCGGTCAACGGCACCCAGTTTCTAATCGAATTCGCCGCGCAGGGAAGCTTTAATAAACGCCGCTTGTAAGCTCACGATTAATGCGGAGAGCTCGCGGGCTGTCTCTTCTGATCTGGCCTTCGCATCACTGCTCTTCGCCTGCCCCAGCGGACCGCTGACCTGAGTGATCACCCCCGCATACCGTTGGGCGGTAGCTCGCAACGTTTTTAAGTGCCGCTCATCGAGCCCGAACCCGACCAATTGGCTCGCTGTCCGCGCGATCGACACATCGTCTTGGCAGTAGAGGCCTGACCTGTCGGCATTAACAAAACCCGCCTTGGCAAGCTGCGTGAGGAAAGTGTCATCGATCTCAGCAGCAGCACACACATCCGAATGAGTCAAACGCGTATTTTCCTGCTTGAACTGCTCGGCAGAAATCAATCCCGTAACAGGGGTGACGTTGCCCTCATCCATTGCATCCAGGCGCTGCTTAATAACCTTCAGCGGCAGATAGTTATCACGCTGCGTCGTCAGAATATAACGTAGGCGCTGAACATCAGCGGACGAGTAGCGTCGGTAACCCTTCTCTGTACGCGCCGGGGAGACAAGCCCCTCAGACTCCCAAAAGCGGAGCTTAGAAACCGTGACATCGGGAAACTCGCGACGAAGTTGCTTAAGAACCGCCCCGATCGACAACGTGGAAGGGCGGTCGTGACGGACTCCAGGCAGCGGGCCCGTTTTCCGTAGAGCTGACACTGTTCTTAAGAATCTTTCTGACCGTTGAGGAACACGAGACGGAACTTACCAATTTGGATTTCATCACCATTGGAAAGCTCTGATGAATTCTTAGGCTCACGATTGACGTACGTACCATTCAGAGATCCAACGTCGACGACTTCGAATTGGTCATCATTCTTGCGGAATTCAGCGTGACGACGAGACACGGTGACGTCGTCCAAGAAGATATCGCTATCAGGATGACGGCCTGCAGTCGTCGTCGGCTGGTCGAGGAGGAATCGGGATCCTGCATTCGGACCACGTTTGACGACGAGCAATGCGGAGCCTTCAGGTAAACCATCAACGCCTGGGGCTGAGGAATCGGACGCGCCCGATTCCATTTCTTTCAAAAGATCGGCACGGAAGACCGAGGTGGTTTCCACCGAAGATTCTGAAAAATCGCTATTGTCACTCATCGATTCTGCCTCCTTAAGTTCGACCAACGGTTCGTATCAGCCACTGCCCTGTGCGACCGACTATCTCACATAGAGATGATAGCCAGACGCTCGAGCGGTTGCCTGCCACTAAACTAGCTGAGAACCGCTTCCACTGGGTTATACAGATCCAGCGCTCATAGTAGCCGTTTATGCCCCTCCACATAGTGCCGAGGGGCATGTTATATTCATTCCCCCAGCCTAATCCATAGGATGGGGGAATGCGCGCGGTGCGGGTAAGCATCACCCCCAAAGACACTTTTTATCATGAAGAGCCAGTGGGGCGATTCCGACCCCTCGTAACAGGAAATCGCCTCAATACAAGAACTGCTCGGTACAAATACAAAACCCCTGTCCACAAGTACAAAACTGTCCCCCACAGGAAAAGAGCGCGCGCCCAGGGGGTAAAGAAATGTGAAAAGGACCACGCTGCAGCCGAGGCTAAGTACAGCGGGAACGCCCACATGAGGGCGAAAGTCGCAGCTTTTCCGAGGTACATAACTTTCGGTCGTATTCCGCGATTCCGATAGATGAGCATTGTCGGGAAAAGGATAAGGTCACGAGCGAAGAGAACTGCCACCCACCACCAACTCAGCAGCCCCGCAATGGCGAAACAAATGGGGGTGACAAGGATAAACAATCGGTCGGCGGCTGGGTCGAGGTACTGGCCTATCCTCGTGGTCAGGCCCCAGATCCTCGCAATTTTTCCATCAAGCCAGTCGGTGAACGACGAAATCGCCACGATGGCGAGTGCCCACCCATACTCTCCCGGGCCGATGAGGAACCAGGCGTAAATGGGCACCAGGCAGATACGCACGATACTCAGGATGTTGGGAACAGTCAGGATCCGCGAGTATCCCGCGGGGTGAACTGTCACTTGTTCCCGCATACCCGGTGGTTCCATACCAGGGGGCACTGCGCGGGCGGTGTGCCCGTCCGGTGTGGGAAGCATCTTGTCCATCCGCGCTTCCACTCGGAGTCGGGTTTCGCGGGTTACCTTGCTCACCGGAGTGCTCCGAGTAAAACGCGACTGCCGCGCGCTCTTAGCTCCTTGTTTTTTGGTTCCAACCGGTTGTTCATAACGAGGGATTTCGGGGCTATCACGATGCTCGTCATACTCCATCGGACTTATCCTCTCGTTACGTACTCATTGCTAAATGTAGCTATATGTGGCCGGCTGTCAGCATTTCATTGCTCATCCGATATTGCCCTACCTACCACGGTTGTAAAGCAAGCCTATCGGAATAAGTTAACAACTGATCCCACGACCGATCCATTATTCCCGGACAGCGGATTGTCATTAACCATATAAGTCCAGGTAGAACTTGGCCGACGAAGGCCTCGCTCGCCGAGATCGGCACCATTGTTATCGATCGTGATATGCCTCCACGTTTCAACCGCATCATCGACGGCTCCGGTGGCAAGATTTTTGAACTCGGCAATCGACATACGATGAAATTCATCGACCGGATTCTCTCTGGCGAGAGCACGGAGGTGAATTGATTCCCGAATGTCATCCAGATATTCGAGGTGCCGTGCCCAATGTTCGTCGAGGTGAAAGAGCTCAACATCACGGGCCGCCTGAACTTGGACATCATGCGGCACCGTCAAGTCGCGGTGGGCACGACGCTGTAATTCCTTCAAGGCAACGTCGGAATCGAGAATATCGCTGCGTCGCTCGTCAATAATGACCCGTTGGTCATTGATGAGCTTGTTGTATTTCCACGTATTCGCGTGAATCTGAAGCATTTGTCCTTCAGTGACACGCTGACAGTGATCCACAAAAGAATACACCTTTTTCTGCGTCAATTGCCCATTGTCATCGGGAACTGCGTTGATGGATTCGCCTGCTCCACCGACTGCGATAACGTCGTCTTCGAGGGAGACGAAGATGACGCTGGTCCCCGGATCGCCTTGTCGCCCGGCGCGGCCGCGGAGTTGGTCGTCGAGTCGGGCGCTGCGGTGGCGTCCGAATCCGACGACGGCGAGGCCTCCGGCTGTGACGACGTCGTCGCGGTACTGTTCGTGTGCTCCGCCGAGTTTGATGTCTGTTCCTCGTCCGGCCATTTGTGTGGATACGGTGACGCGTCCGGGGAGTCCGGCGTCGGCGATGATGCGTGCTTCTTTTTCGTGGTTTTTTGCGTTGAGGACGACGCAGTCGACTCCGATGGCTTGGAGTGCGTTTTGGATGTCTTCGGATTCGGCGACGTTGTGGGTTCCGACGAGGACGGGGCGGCCGACTTGTTGGAGTTGTTGGATGTGTTCGATGATACCGCGGCGTCGGTCGTCGGCGGTGCTGAAGATTCGGTCTGCTTCGTCGTCGCGAATGCAGGGCACGTGGGGGTCGATGACGGCGACGCCGAGGCCGTAGAACTGGCGGAGTTGTTCGGAGGCGGCGGTTGCGGTTCCGGTCATTCCGCAGAGGTTGGTGTAGCGGCCGAGGAGCGCTTGGATGGTGATGGTGTCGAGTACTCGTCCGCCGTCGGTGACGTCGAGTCCTTCTTTGGCTTCGACGGCGGATTGTAGTCCGTCGGGCCAGCGTTGGAGGTCGGCTATGCGTCCTTTTGAATTGTCGACGAGGGCGACTTTTCCGTCGCGGACGATATAGTGCACATCTTTGACCAGGAGTTCTTTGGCATGGAGGGCGACGTTGACTTGGACGAGCGTGGTGCTGATGTTTTCGGCGTCGTAGAGGGATGATAGGCCGAGGCGTTTTTCGACGGTGTGCGCGCCTTTGTCGGTGAGGAATACGTTTCGTTGGTCGTCGTCAATGCTGTAGTCCTCGTCTTTGGTGAGGTTCCGGACGATTTCGCTGATGCGGCCGGTGGGTGCGTGGCCGGGTGCGCTGCCGGCGAGGACGAGGGGTACGAGGGCTTCGTCGACCATGACGGAGTCGGCTTCATCGACGATGGCGACGTCTGGTGTGGGTTGTACTTGGTCCTCGTGGCGTGTGATGAGGTGGTCGCGTAGGACGTCGAATCCTATTTCATTGATGGAGCCGAAGACGACGTCGTTGGAGTATGTGGCGCGGCGTTGGTCTGCGGTCATGTGTTCGTGGATGGCGCCGGTGGTGACGTCGAAGAAGTTGAATAGTGGTCCCATCCAGTCGGCGTCTCGTCCTGCTAGGTAGGAGTTGACGGTGATGCAGTGGATTTTTCGGCCTTGGTGGGCGTAGATGATCGCTGCTAGTGCTCCGACGAGTGTTTTTCCTTCGCCGGTGGCCATTTGTATGACATTGCCTTTGAGGAGTTCTTGGGCTCCTCGGAGTTGACAGTCGAATGGGGTGAGTCCGATTGTTCGCGTGGAGGCTTCTCGTAGCGTCGCGAACATGGTGGCGGTGTCTTTGTCCCGTAGCGCGGTGTCGAAGGTTCTTCGGAGGTCGGCGTCGGTGAGTGTGGCTGTGTGGTCTCCGAGCGTGGTGGCGCGGGAGATCTCAGCTGTGTTTTTTCGCCGGGAACCGGTGAGTTTCCGAAGCCATGTGGCCATAGGGGTCGTCCTTGCTACGTGAAGAAGTTACGTGTGATTGCGTTAGCGTTTTTGGTTGGCGTCATGTTTCGCGTCCGGTGAGACCGGGCCGGCTCCCCAGCGTAGTCCAGATGGTTGCGGCGATGGGGAGTCCTTTCTTGGCAAAGTCACACCAGGTGGGAGCGATTCAGGTTAATCTGCTGGCTATGAATAATAAACGTGAGTCCGCTTATGACAACGCGGGTACCCAGGTGATCGTCCCTACCGCCGACATTGTCGACGTTGTTGGCCCGTCGGTGCGCTCGTGTGATGTGCAATTTCTTAATTACGGTGGCCGTGGTGAGTTTGCCGGCCGGATTTCGACGGTGCGGTGCCATGAGGATAACGCCCTTCTTAAATCTGTGTTGAGTACCGATGGCGACGGTGGGGTGCTTGTTGTCGATGGTGGCGAGAGCATTCACACTGCGTTGATGGGCGATAACGTTGCTGCGCTTGGGCGTGATCATGGTTGGTCTGGGATCGTTATTTACGGCGCGATCCGTGACTCTGCGGAGATCAAGGGTATGGATTTCGGTGTGAAAGCTCTGGGCACGAATCCGCGGAAATCCAGCAAAACTGGCGACGGTGAGCGCGATGTTGTCGTGAACTTCGGCGGAGTGGATTTTGTTCCGGGCCAGTATGTGACATGCGATGCCGATGGGATCGTCGTCACTGAGACGCCTGTCTCTCCACCTCAGACCTAGTTTTTTGCGGTCGCAATCGGCTGCGGTATGCTGCAGTGGTTGCCTCTGGTGGGGCGATCGGACTGTGGCGCAGTTTGGTAGCGCACTTGACTGGGGGTCAAGGGGTCGCAGGTTCAAATCCTGTCAGTCCGACACGATAATAATTTAGGCCGCTACCGTTGGGGATGTGTTGTGCATATAAACCCTGATGGATGCGGCCTTTCTCATTCTCCTGATGGTGATTCGCACGCGATGACACCATCGAGGCCGGCGTATTCTCCCGGTCAGCAGGTTCCTACCCGATCTCAACGTGATCGCCCTACTTTTGCCTCCTCCGAGAACCGTGTGGAAGCTGCCAACTCCTTTCACCGCGGGGTGTCGAACTACGGGTCTGTCCGCCCTGGCTACCCCGCTGAGGTTGTTGATCTCCTCGCGCGCCACATGGGCCAGAACAGTCACCGCGATTTTGATACCCCACTGCGAATACTCGATATAGGCGCAGGCCCGGGCTCATTGACGGTAGATCTTGACAAGCGTTTTCCGGGTAGCGTCCTCGCATCTGACCCTTCGCCTGAAATGACGGCTTTGTGTGATGCACGCCTCCCCCATGTTCCGGTCATTCGATCTCGTGCGGAGTCAACCGGGCTCGCCGATTCGTGCCTTACTGCGGCAACGTGTGCACAAACGTGGCATTGGCTCGATACAGACCAGGCATGCCGAGAGCTGGATAGAGTTCTGGTTCCGGATGGTGTATGCCTGCTTGTGTGGAACACGCTCGATGTGAGTGCCCCGTGGGTACATCGGCTAGCGCGAATTATGCATTCTGGGGATATTTTGCGCCCCGGTTTTATCCCCCAAGTCGCG
Source organism: Corynebacterium kroppenstedtii (assembly GCF_003243515.1). Taxonomy (GTDB): domain Bacteria; phylum Actinomycetota; class Actinomycetes; order Mycobacteriales; family Mycobacteriaceae; genus Corynebacterium; species Corynebacterium kroppenstedtii_B. The sequence goes on along the minus strand of NZ_QFRA01000015.1, from coordinate 20,730 downwards.
CCGCCGTGGACTATTTCTGACGATTGGCGTGGCGCATTCAACCAGGCCATCACGGCGCACAACATGATCCCCTTGGCCCATACCCGGTCTTATTGGTTACGAGCCACGGAAAAAACGCGCGAGCACGTCGATAATAATCTCCGCTGGTATCTCTACCAGCATCTCGAGATACCTGAGCATCAGCCGATCGAGTTGCCCTACAGGACGGACGCATTCATAATGCGCCGCCAGCAGGAGCGGTAAGGGGGACTACTTCCTCCCCCGCTTTTCCCGCACGCGCACAGCAATGCGCACGGGCGAACCGGTAAAGCCGAAAGTCTCGCGGAACTTCCGTTCGAGGAAACGTCGGTACCCGTGTTCCAGGAAGCCGGTAGTAAACAGCACGATCACCGGTGGCCGCGTAGATGCCTGCGTCGCAAACAAGACTCTCGGCAAACGACCGCCCCGCATCGGAGGAGGCGTCTCAGCAATGACCGCCCGCAGCCACGTATTGAGCTGACCTGTAGGAACACGACCATCCCAGCTCTCTAGGGCCTCGATCATCGCGGGCTCGAGCTTGTGTATCGCCCGCCCAGTTTTCGCCGAGATGTTCACACGCCGCGCCCACGGGATGTGCGAGAGCTGCAGCTCGATCTCGCGGTCGAGCATATCCCGGCGATCCTCATCAACCATGTCCCACTTGTTGTAAGCAACCACGAGCGCTCGGCCGGAATCCAAGATCATACGCAGGACACGTTGATCTTGCTCAGTCACCGGTTCGGAAGCGTCGACAATGAAGACAACGACCTCCGCCGCATCGATCGCTCCCCGCGTACGCAGCCCCGCATAATACTCGTGGCCCGTTGCCTTCTTCGTTTTCTTCCGAATACCGGCAGTATCGACGAAGGTCCACGTCTTTTGATCAAGTTCGACGAGCGAGTCCACAGGGTCGACGGTCGTGCCCGCAACATCATCGACGACGGCTCGATCCTCCCCTGTCATCTTGTTGAGCAAACTCGACTTACCGACGTTGGGTTTGCCGACGAGGGCGACCCGGCGCGGCCCCGATGTGATGGATTCTTGCCGGGGTTTGTCGGGGAAGAGTCGGATGACTTCGTCGAGAACATCGGCGGCGCCGTGACCGTGTTTGGCCGACACCGGGTAGGGGTTGTCAAGGCCGAGTGCCCAGAATTCCGCGAGGTCGCCGTACTGCATGGGCGAGTCGAATTTATTGGCGACGAGGACGATGGGTTGCTCGGCGCGGTGTAGTTTGCGGGCGAGCATTTCGTCGGATGCGGTGATTCCGACTTGGGTATCGACGACGAAGACGATGACGTCGGCTGTTTTCATCGCGCCTTCGGCTTGGCGGGCGATGGCCGCGTGCATGCCTTTAGTGTCGGGGTCCCATCCGCCGGTGTCCTGTACCCAGAAGCGTCGGCCGTTCCATTCGCCGAGGTATGAGATGCGGTCGCGTGTGACTCCTGGGAAGTCTTCGACGACGGCTTCACGGCGTCCGATGAAGCGGTTGACGAGTGTGGATTTGCCTACGTTGGGCCGGCCTAAGATGGCGGCGGTGCATAGTGCTTCGGAGGTGTATCCGGCGTCGTCGAAGACGCCGAATGCTTCCTCGACGGAGTGCCAATCGGTGTCACTGTCGGAGGTGACGAGGAGGTTGTTGACCTCATCGTCGGTGACGTCAGCGTCAGCTGCATCGCCGCTGGGTTCGTCAGTGTAATCGCCGTCGTCGGCGCGGTCAGCCTGTTCATCCGCATCAGGGACGTCAGCGACGTCGACGGTGTCGGCGCTGTCCTCGTCACCAATGGCCTGGCCTTCTGTCGTGGTGAAGACGAGATCCTCGAGTGAACCGTCCTCATCAGGCCGATCGTCGTCGGCTCTGTCGTTATCGCTGCTCGATTGGCGAACAAGAGAGATGATGGTCTCGACGACGTCGTCAATGCCCTGGTGGCTCGTGTCAACAACGATGGCGTCGTCAGCTGGCATGAGCGGCGAGTCTGCCCGCGACGAATCCTTACGGTCGCGTTCTTGAACGTCCCGTAAAACCTCGTCGAAGGTGACGTCTCGGCCGGCTCCACGATCCTGGTCATACCGGCGCTGGGCTCGGATGCTCGGCTCAGCCGTCATGAAAACTTTGCAGGGTGCGTCCACTAAGACGACGGTGCCGATATCGCGTCCTTCGACAACACATCGTCCAGCCTTGTGGACCAAAGAACGCTGCAAGGCCACAAGGTTCTGGCGGACTTCAGGGATGGCTGCTACCGACGAGACCGCCCGGGTCACTCGTGCCGCCCGGATGTCATCGGCCACGTTGGTTCCGTCGAGAATGACTTCGGTGGAGTGCGGGTCGTCGTTAATGGCGATGGGTAGGTCAGAGGTTGCCTCGATGACAGCGTCGGAATCCTCGGGGTCGATTCCGGCATTGAGCACGTGGAGGGTGGCCACGCGGTACATAGCTCCGGTGTCTAAGTAGGATGCGTTCAATCGCGAGGCGACGGTCCGGCAGACTGTGGATTTGCCCGTGCCGGATGGTCCATCGACCGCGACGATCACACCACCCCCTGGCGTGTTGGCGAGTGTTGAGTCATCCGATGTACGAGTAGTTGACATCACTAAACTCCTAATTATTCCGTTCTGCCATTGCATAATCCCGGCTACATCGGGTCACACGAAACTGGACGCGAGAGTTCTACATAGTACGGGTAGTTACATATCAACAGCATTAAACAAGCTGGTCAGTTCCGAACGGTTCAGCGCACGCAGTGTTCCCGGAGTTTGCTCACCCAACTGCACCGTGTGGATCTTGGTTCGAACTAGCTCCTGCACCGGAAAACCAGCTGCTTTCAGCATCCGTCGCACGATGTGCTTCCGCCCCTCGTGAAGCACTACTTTCACGAGCGAACGGCCTTGCCAGACGTCGATGATGTCAGCGTCGTCGGCGCGGGCGGTGCCATCGTCCAACTCAATCCCCTGCGTCAGGCGTCGGAGATCTTTCTTGTCGACTTCGCCGAGAACAGTCGCGAGGTAGGTCTTCTTGATTCCGTATTTGGGATGGATCAACCGGTTCGCTAGCTCGCCGTCATTGGTCAAAAGCAGAAGCCCCTGAGTCGCAGCATCCAAACGGCCAACATGAAAAAGCCTCTGACCAGCGTCTACTTTCTCGCCAACAATATCGCCGACGCAGGGCCGCCCCATATCATCATGCATGGTGGACTGAACGCCGCGTGGTTTGTTCAACGCGAAGTACTGCATCGATTCGTCGACGACGACTCTGCTGCCGTCAACACGAATCACGTCATGATCGGGATCCACGCGGACGCCCTGACGGGTCACAATGTCCCCATTGACCTCGACGCGCCCCTCGTCGATGAGCTTTTCTGACATCCTTCGTGAGGCGACACCAGCAGCGGCCAAAACCTTTTGCAGGCGAATGCCCTCACCTGAATGATGGGCGGGTGATGCGCCCTTGACGTGTTGATGGCGGGCAGGCTTGGCCTTGGGTACGTATTCCGGTGTGCCGTCACGGCGAGCGGTAGAAGCCACGATGTGGACCTTTCCGTATTTATGCGTTATTTACACTTTTGAAAAACAGGGGATAACGTGGCGCCGTTTCATAGCATCAAAAATAAGCGGCCGTCCACGCAAAACATATGGTGACCGGTGAGTCTATCACGTTCTTTACTCGTGTCATTATCTTGACGAGCGTGGAGACGTAATCGCACGACAGCACATCTGACGAGCACACACTCACCGGGCGGACAACCGCGGTCACGTCACCATTCAGCCTCTAGCAATTAATCGCTCTCACGAGTAGCACGATCGACAACATCTGATACGAAAAACCCCGGTGCCTCCTGTATGAACCGCTGCTGCGACCACTTGCCAGCTCCCTCGGGTATGTAGCCCAAGACATCGGTCCCGGTAACCACCGGCAAGTCTTCCTTATTACACCGCGTCGCCAAATCTGGGGAGTCCGGAATGGACCCACCAATTAAACCAAGAACGGTCAGACCCCGGCGCGTGGCAGCTTCCACCGTCAATTCAGCCTCGTTCAAACTTCCGAGGCCTGTTGAGCACACAACAATAATCGGGACACCCAATTCTCGAGCCAGATCGGCAATGGTCCAGTCCTGACCAATACGCACAAGGAGCCCACCAGCGCCCTCGACGAGAACAACGCGGCCTGGTTTATCGAAAGACTTGATCTTCTCAGCAACGGTTGTGAGCTCGGGGTATGGCATATTCGCCCGGCGCGCCGACGTCGCAGGGGCAAGCGGTTCGGGGAACCGGTATAGCGTCTCCGCTTTATCAATACCGGTCAAGGCGGTGATGCGGGGAGCGTCGCCTTCGCCTTCGGGTTCACCAGTCTGCGCCGGCTTCACAATGAAGGGTTCATATCCCCCTTTCTGAAGGACGCAGGCAACTGCTCCGGTAGCGACTGTCTTGCCAACATTTGTCCCTGTTCCCGTCATGGTGACAATGCTCATTGTTAATCTCCTCTCATTGAGTCAGTCAATAATCCTGACCGAAAACCTCTGTGATGACACCGGACGCTCACGCTGATGCAGCGACAATGTTCCGCATCGCCGCGCAGATTTTTTCGATGTCGCTGCTGGTCGATATAAACGGCGGCATGCTATAAACCAGCTTTCCGAAAGGCCGAAGCCACACCCCCGACTCCACGGCTACCTTCGTCGCGACCTTCATATCGACAGGTTGAGCTAGTTCGACAACGCCGATAGCGCCCAGGACACGCACTGATGACACCTGTTCGGCATCGGCAAGTGGGGCCAACCCGCGGCGTAATTCCTGTTCAATGCGCGGAACTGTCGATCGCCAGTAGCCCCCATCAATGAGGTCGCCCGCGGCGCGAGCCACCGAGCATGCCAGCGGGTTGCCCATGAAAGTCGGTCCGTGCATCAAGGCTCCGCCACCCTGGGGTGTTGAAATCACCTCGCCTACGCGCCGGGTGGTCAGCGTGGCGGCAAAACTCATCATTCCCCCGGTCAGGGCTTTGCCGACGCACATAATGTCCGGGGTGATCGTAGCCGCCTCGCAGGTAAAGAGACTTCCCGTGCGTCCGAAACCTGTGGCGATCTCGTCGGCGATGAGGAGGATGTCGTGCTCGTCGCACACGCGGCGAAGGCCAGCAACCAATCGTGGGTCGTGGAACCGCATGCCGCCGGCCCCCTGCACGACAGGCTCGATAATCACTCCCGCGATGGTGTCGTCGATATATGTTGCAAATTCACGCAGATAAGACTCAATCTCATCGTCGCTGAGGCGCACACCACCGTCACCGTCGTCACCGGCAGGATGGCCCACGTCGCATCGTGGATCAGCTGGAGGTTCGGGAGCAAAAACTTGTTCCACCAAGGTGCCCCGCCACAGAGAGTGCATACCGCCCTCGGGGTCGCACACACTCATGGGCCCCTGAGTGTCGCCGTGATATCCACGTCGCCACGTCACGAGCCGGTTCCGTTCTGGGTGACCATTCCCCATCTGATATTGGAGGGCCATCTTGATGGCGACCTCAACAGAGACCGACCCCGAATCAGAATAAAAACCGGGTCAAGACCCTCTGGCGTGATATCTACCAGCCACTCGGCTAAATCCACCGCCGGTTTGTGCGTCAGCCCGCCAAACATCACATGCGGCATCTGATTAATTTGCCTGTGCGCGGCCTCAACCAAGTGTGGGTGGCGATGTCCGTGTGCTACAGCCCACCAGGAACTCATCCCGTCAATGATGTTTCGACCATCGTCAAGATGCAGCGTAACTCCCTCGGCGGACGTCACGGAGATGGAAGGTACTGCTGCTGGCATCGGGCCGTATGGATGCCAAATATGTTCTTGGTCGAAATGTGCAAGATCCTCCATACTTGCCACCCTACTGAACAGTGTTCAGTAATCTGCGATGGCCTCATCAATCGCTTCCACATCAGGTAGCAAAGGCGCCAAGTCTGGCAGTTCAGAGACATCCGACAGACCCATCGTCTCTAAAAACAACTCAGTCGTGGCATACAAGTGGGCCCCCGAGGTCTGCTCCTCCCCCACCTCCTTCACCAAGCCACGAAGCGCCAAGGTCCGCATGACCCCGTCACAATTCACTCCACGGACAGCTGCGACTTGGGAACGGGTTACCGGCTGACGATAGGCCACCACCGCGAGGGTTTCCAGTGCCGCTCGCGACAACTTAGTTTGTGCTCCGTCCAGCAAAAATGCCTCGACAGCCGGCGCGTGCTCAGCCCGGGTGTAGAGCCTCCACCCATCGCCGACGTGACGCAGCTCAATGCCACTGCCCCGTTGATCGAGTTCGTCTCTCCACTCGTCGATGACCGCACGCGTGTCTTCCTCCGACGCACCCACCGCGCGGGAAATGTCGGAAATAGGGGCAGGATCGTCCAACACCAACATCACCGACTCCACTGCCGCACGAAGCGCAGAGATCTTCGGTAAATTATTCGGGTTCGTGGTGTTATCTGTCACTTCGCCGATCCTCGTGTCTGCCAATCCTCGTATGTGAGGTACTGACCCCCAGTCTCGCGACCGGGAACTACTCCCAGTTCGCGGCCGCAACGACAGCTGGATCAACCTCAAGGCCCGTCCACGCCACTAACATTTCTCCCAAAGGCTCATCTTGGTCAATGTCAGTGGCATGAGCTTTAAACAACTCTAACAATGCTAAGAACCTGCCGACGACTTGCATCGATGCCGTGCAGTCAGAGGTCAATTGCTCAAATGAGCACCACGAATACGCACCGACGGAATGCAGCATGGAAAGGATGCGCCCGGCTTGCTCCGGGACAGACACGGCCACAGAGTGAACATGGGACGTATTCACCGTCTCAGGCGGTCGGGGGCGGAACACCGCTGCCGCCATCTCCGCAAACGATTGCGGAGTGTGATCAATCCGAACAGGCGGCAACAGAGACGCGAATTTTTCTTCCATACCAACCGCCCGCGGATAACGTCGGGCTGCATGAGCGTGCCGTACACGCAACTCGTCGGCGATCTCCTTATAAGCACGATATTGAAGCAATCGAGCAAACAGCAGATCTTGGGTTTCTAAGAGCGCCAGATCTTCTTCGCTATCGACCTCACCTCGAGGCAACAGGCGCGCCGTCTTCAAATCCAATAAGGTCGCCGCAATAACGAGGAACTCCGTAATCTCATCGAGGTCCTCAGTTTTGCTTAGGCTTCGCGTATAGCTGACAAATTCGTCCGTGACCTGCGCGAGAGCAACCTCGGTCACATCCATTTTGTGACTGTGAATGAGTTGAAGGAGGAGATCAAACGGCCCCGTAAAATTCGCGAGGGCCACACGGAACCCTGTGATTTCCTCTTGGACGCCCTCACCATTAGTGGGCATCGCAGCTTCCGCATCGGTCACTTACTCAGACGCTCCACCATTTCACTGGCAACGCCCCGATATTGTTCCGCGGCTTCCGACGTCGGCGCCCAGGTCGTAATAGGTTCTCCGGCTACTGACGTCTCGGGGAATCTGACGGTCCGTGTAATAACGGAATCGAATACTTGGTCTCCAAAGACCTCAATCACGCGCTCCATCACTTCCCGCGCGTGAAGAGTTCGTCGATCAAACATCGTGACCAGTATTCCGATAATTTCCAAGTTGAAGTTCAATCGATCGCGAACCTTATCAACGGTGTCAGTCAGCAGAGCAAGACCGCGCAAGGAAAAATACTCACATTCCATCGGAATAATGACTCCCTGCGAGCAGGCCAAGGCATTAACCGTGAGCAGACCAAGTGACGGCTGGCAATCAATAATGATGTAATCGTATTCGCCCATCACCGGCCGAAGAGCCCGGCCCAGGCACTGCTCACGGCCCACTTCATTAACTAACTGAATTTCCGCTGCGGATAAGTCAATATTGGCAGGAACTAAATCCAAACCCGAGACAGAAGTCCGATGGATGGTCTCAAGAATCGACGTCGACGGATCCACCAACAAGTTAAATACCGTGAGATCTAATTCATCATGCGGAATACCCAGGCCAGCTGACAGTGCCCCCTGAGGGTCGAGATCAACAAGGAGGACCCGTCGCCCATATTCAGCTAAAGCAGCACCCAAGTTAATAGTCGACGTCGTCTTGCCGACGCCGCCCTTCTGGTTACACATCGAGACGATCGTGGCTGGACCATGACGATCGAGCTGAGGCGGCTCCGGAATCTGTCGGCGTGGGCGACCAGTCAGCCCCAGCTCGGGCGTCGGGTCGTCGAAAAGACCATCACCCTTATCCGACTCATGTGGAGACGATGCAACCACAGTCAATCCTTCCTCCGGAACTTGTCGTCAATACACGCACGCAGACCATTATCTAGAGGAATGCGATGCATTCGGTCACCATACGTACAGTACAGCAACGATGAAAACCATCGATGTAATTCGACTATTACTCTACAATACGAAGGGGCTATGGTGCAGATGTCAAGGATTAAAACTTGACATAGTTCAAGTTCGTCTTGAGAACTTAACGCGGCATTATGCCGAAAAACGGGCAGACGACGACGAACACACGTAGAGTCAAGGTCGAGACTATTCCACTGCCCACTTATGCCCGTGGATGAGACGTCGCATACACTTCCCGAAGATTATCAATAGACACGGCGGTGTAGATCTGCGTCGTCGTCACGCTTGCGTGCCCCAAGAGTTCTTGAACCGCCCTAATATCCGCGCCACCTTGAAGAAGGTGAGTCGCATACGAGTGTCGCAACGTGTGAGGCCCTACCGAATCGCCGAGCCCACAACGTTCCGCTGCCGCGTGGAGAAACTTCCATACCGATTGCCGGCCCAAACGGTTACCCCGAGCATTCAAAAATAACGCTTTATCGCTTCGTTTGACCATCGAGGGGCGACCACGGACTAGCCACGCATCAATAGCGTGAAGCGCCGGCGCACCGATCGGGACCAGTCGCTCCTTCCTCCCCTTTCCCACAACACGGACAAATGAGTGATTCCGATCAATCGAATCGATGTCGAGATTAAGGGCCTCGGTAACTCGCATGCCCGTACCATACAACAGCTCAATGACAGCTCGGTCGCGAAGAGCAATCGGGCTACTCGACTCATTCACCGGGCACGACTCAATGAGCCGATTGACTTGCTCCACGGTCAGAGCATGAGGCAACGATAGACCGGAACGCGGAACAGTTACTCCTGCCGTGACGTTCCGAGCTAGTTGCCCTTCCTCGTGGGAAAATCGATGCAGAGAACGAACGGCGACGGTTGCACGCGCAGCAGACGATGCCGCCAGAGGCGACCACCCCAACGTCGAGTCCCCTCGTCGTAAATCCGCAATAAATTGCTCGATATCGGGCTCATCGACACTATCGATGCTGAGATTATGCAGATCCAACCACGCGACATATTTATTCAAATCACGCTGGTAATTCGACAACGTATTCGGGCTAGCGTTCTTTTCCACTGCGAGGTGATCGATATAAGCAGCCACCATGTGGGACGCGTCCGCTCCCGAGTGCTGCCCCTCGCGAGGCTCATCCGCAGACGGGGTCAGCGGCTCGGAACTCGACGTAGAAGACATAACCTCACACTTCGTTGTGCACAGAGAACTCAACTACATGTGTGAGACGCGCTCACTCATGGTGGGTGTCTCCAGGTAGTTTATCTGTCACCGTCACCTTGAGATCCGCAGTCGATTTCCCTGCTTCACGCAACTGTGCTTCGCGGCGCTCAGCCAATCGATACGGGCGCAAAGCATAGGGTTCGTCGACACTACGTGGGGAAACTTCGTTTCGTATAACCTGTGCAGCCATCAAAATCCCAGATGTAGCGATAGCATTGCAAATCGTTCCATCCATGATCTGAGAAACGGCAGTGTCCAGATCCACCCACGTCGAGGTTAAGTCAGCCTCTTCATCATCCGATTCTGGGCGATCAACGTCGCTAAGATCCCGCGCGAGATATATGCGAACGGCCTCTTCACAGAATCCGGGCGACGACACAAGATCCGACAACAGGTCCCAACGCTCAGCGGCGAGGCCCACTTCTTCCTGCAGCTCACGGGACGCAGCCTGAAGAGGGTCCTCACCCGCAGCGTCCAAGAGTCCGGCAGGCAATTCCCATAGCCGTCGTCCCACGCTATGCCGATATTGGTGGATCAGCTTCACGCGTTTCCCGTCGAAAGCCACCATGGCGACGGCACCAAAGTGCTCGACGATTTCACGTCGTGCGGATGATCCACCCGGCATGGAGACAGTATCCTGCCGAACCGCAATAATCGGTTTGTCGAGCAAATACGTAGATTTCTCTACCGTAAAGTCATACGACCCCGGGCGGCTCTGAGCCGACGGGTTCGCGCCCTCATCTAATGAGCCAGAATCAGATGCTTTGTCTGACGGATTCGTGGCTAGTCCTCCTCACTTACCGTAACTACTTTTCCTCATCATTCTTGTGCTTCAACCCAGCTTTAACCAGGGCAGCAAATAATGGGTGAGCTTTTGTCGGACGGGACTTATATTCCGGGTGAGCCTGCGTCGCGACCATGTACGGATGGTCCGGGTATTCAATAAACTCAACAAGGTTCCCATCGGGAGAAGTACCAGAGAACTTCAGTCCAACACCATCGGTAATCCGCTGACGGTACGCATTGTTGACCTCATAACGGTGACGGTGACGCTCCGAGACTTCTAGCGTCTGGTAGGCCTCGGCTACCACCGAACCCTTGTCCAACACAGCAGGATAAGCACCCAAACGCATGGTCCCGCCAAGATCCGCTTCTCCGGAGACAGCAGCCATCTGCTCGGCCATCGTCGAGACCACAGGTTCCGTCGTCTGGGGGTCAAACTCGGTTGAGGACGCGTCGGTAATTCCCGCGGCGCGCGCAGCCTCAATCACCATGCATTGCAAGCCCAGGCACAGACCCAAGAACGGAACGCGATGCGTCCGTGCGTAGCGGACCGCGCCGATCTTGCCCTCAATTCCACGAATGCCGAAGCCCCCCGGAACGACGATAGCGTCCACGTTTCCGAGCTCTTTTTCTGCGCCTTCCTCGGTCTGGCACAAGTCCGAGGGGACCCACTTCACTCGGGCGCGCGCATTATTAGCAAATCCACCAGCGCGAATAGCCTCTGTCACGCTGAGATAAGCGTCGGGAAGATCGATGTACTTGCCCACCAGAGCCACGGTCAATTCGTGCTCCGGCTCGTGGACTTTCCGAAGCAACGAGTCCCACTCTTCCCAGTCAACATCGCGGAAAGGCAAATCTAGCCGACGAATGAGGAACGCATCCAGGTGCTCGCGGTGCAAAACCTTGGGAATTTCGTAGATGGAGTCGGCGTCGGCACAGGAAATGACACCTTCCTGATCAACGTCGCACATCAAAGCGATCTTTGCCTTGAGTGGCTCTGGAACTTCACGATCACACCGCAGGACCAGCGCATCTGGAACGATACCGATCGATCGCAGGGCAGCTACTGAATGCTGAGTCGGCTTAGTCTTCAACTCGCCGGATGGCGCAAGATACGGAACAAGGGAGACATGGATGAAGAAGATGTTCTCTCGTCCCACGTCATGCCGTATCTGACGTGCAGCTTCAAGGAATGGCTGGGATTCGATATCACCGACAGTTCCGCCGATCTCCGTGATAACGATATCGGGGCGAACGCCATTTTCATCCGGACGATCCATCGTCAAAATGCGATGCTTGATTTCATCCGTAATGTGGGGAATAACCTGCACGGTATCCCCGAGGTATTCTCCGCGGCGCTCCTTGGCAATGACCTCGGAATAGACCTGCCCCGTAGTCACATTCGCGTTCCCCGACAAGTTGCGGTTTAAGAACCGCTCGTAGTGCCCTAGGTCAAGGTCAGTTTCCGCACCATCGTCGGTCACAAAGACTTCCCCATGCTGGAACGGGTTCATTGTTCCCGGATCCACATTCAAGTAGGGATCAAGCTTCTGCATGGTGACTTTCAGGCCACGTGCCGTCAGCAGTTGACCTAATGAGGATGCTGTCAATCCTTTACCCAGCGATGAGGCAACACCGCCGGTGACGAATACAAATTTGGTGACATGCTCGGCGCGCGATTGCGACACTATGCTCTCCCGAGGATCGATGATGGACGGTGATCAATGCTGGATAACCGCAACTGGCTTCGTAGAGCTCGCCGGTTAACGGAAAATCCATCGGTCAAAGTGGCAATTATCGGTAGATATCCACAATCCCTCGGGACTTCAGCCTAACACGAAACTTTCACCATCGTCATTTTGCGGGACACAACCAACCACAGCAGCGGGGACCCTGGGCAACAAAGGGCCTTACTGGGCAACGGCCGCCGTTGCACCGTCCATAATTCCGTAAGAGCCAGTTTTTCCTGTGATGACGTCAGCTGAGGCACGAATTGCACTGACCTGCCCTGTGACGTGGTTAATGTCATCGACAGTGGAGATTTTGGCTTGGGATCCCTCTTGCCCATCGTGGGAATCGCGAAGTCGAGCGATCACCCCGTTGTCTTCGGCCGCGCCGGGACGGGACGCGGCAACGACACCAGACCCGTTGTGGCCAAGGCCTTCAGTGAAATCACGGAGGAAGCCTGCCACATAATCATTGTTTCCCTTTTTGCCGTCAGAACCTCCGGTGATGAGAATAGCCACGTCAGCCGGTTCATCCAGGCCGTCGGCAGTCAGGAAATCTCCCTGAGTTAGTGAATCCCTGACTATTTTTCTCTCCGCGCCTGTCGATTGCTCTTCAGCATTATCTCCGCCTTCACTCTTCTTCAAGAAGGCGCCGCCCATCAATTGCCCGATATGCCAGCCAGGTGACGAATTTCTCTCGGACAGTTGGACACCTGCCGGTAGCGTCGTCGCGGCAATGGACTTGAGGTCATCACCGCCGTCGCGAGAAACAAATTTGTCTTTCAGCCCAATAGTGCCAGCGACGTGGGCACCTGCAGGTTCAATGAGGCCCTTGACAGCCTTCACATCATCTTTATTGACGTCGGGCGTGGTGATGATCAGCACAGCCTTATCATGCAACCGCCCTTTGACCGCATCTGGGGCAAGCGTCACCCCGAGTTGGTCGGCCGCCTGAACACTCTTATTAGCCTGGTTACGCTCCGCAGTGACTGAGTCGACCTTGCGCTCGGTATCAACATTGTGCCGGGTGATGTGGCTGCTCGCGCCCGAGTGCGGACCTAAAACATACACGCCGAAGACGGTTCCCAGCGCAATTCCGCACGCCGCGCCAGCAACTGCAATGCCTGATCGATTGTGAGACAAACTGTGCTCCTATGGCTGTAAAACTGCCTTACTTGAACAGATTCTGAACACTAATTGCGAAACTGTTCCACGTATCTATCAGGTTGTTGATAAATGAATCATCACCTGACAACCCCGAAATAAGAATAATGGTGACGAGGGCGATAATAATGGCGATGACCGCCCACACCCATCCCAAGCCCAATGACCGCACCAAATAAAGCTCATTCACAGCGGAGGCATCGACCAACCGGGGACCGACGCGCGCACGAGTCAGCAAAGCTGACGGAGCAGCATCCCGCTGATTCTCATCAAACAACGTCTCAATATCAAAGGGCGAACCACAATTAACGACGAGTGACGCGCCGTGATAGCTAGCGATGAGCAACGCCAAATCCGTGGCTGAGCCTGTGGCCGCTGGGAAGGTCATCGCGCCGATGCCTAGGTCCTGGATTCGCTCCAAGCCTGCAGCGTGCCCGTCAGGATCGGCTGGCAAAATCACCGTTGCCCCGGAGCGCAACGCGCGGTCGTTAATGAGCTCAGGATCGCCCACAATGATCGACGGCTTGTATCCCTTGTCCACCAGGACGTCAGCTGCATTTTCCACACCGATAAGCAGCGGATCGTATTCGCGAATAAACGAGCGCAAATCTTTAAGCTGCGACTCGACGTCGGCAGACGGGCTGACGACGATAACTTTTCGGTCTTGGATGGGGACATCGACATCTGGGATGCCTAAACCGTCGATGAAAAGCGGCGACTCGGAACGCACGAATTCCGTCACGTTCCCGGATAACGCTTCCATATGATCCGCGAGCTGTTCACGCGAATCCTCAAAGACCGCTACAGCCCGGTCGAGAGTAATTTCCTTACCGCGAGCGACTTCGTCATCTCCTCGGTAGAAAGAGCCTTCGTCGAGGCGATATTTCTTCCCAGATTGAAGAGCCTGCCGCCCATCGGAGCCGATACCGTCGATAAAAACAACGCCCGCGTCGATAAGCATCTGAGGGCCGAAGCGAGGGATACTTCCCTGCTCTGTCTCTACCTCTGTCGCAACTGCGGAAACATGCATGTCAATAAGGCGCTGGGCCAGGCCTCGAGGGATTTCGGGCCCATCAATGATGGCAATATCGCCTTCAGCAAGCTTGCGCAGCTCTTTGGAGGAGTGAGCGATATCTCGAACCGTGGCGTTGAGCCCCGGCAGATCCGACTGCGACCGAGAGAACAGTTTCATGGGAGCCATCATTCCTGATTACCAACCGTTATGCACAGAGGCGCGCCGACTACAGAGTCATCTCGGACAGATATCTGCTGGTACGGGGACTATAAAACCGACGTTTCTCACGGGCACTTCTTACGCCTGCGAGCGTTCGCGGGCTGCAGTGGCCAACAATTCCTCGGCATGTGCGCGTCCAGTATCGGTGTGGTCCAAGCCGGCAAGCATCCTCGCAAGCTCCTCAACGCGCTCGCTCTCCGCTAGGGTTTTGACGCCCGACGTCGCCGCCACAGAGGCATCGACGCTTTTCGTGACAACGAGATGTTGATCGGCGAAAGCCGCTACCTGCGGCAGGTGCGTAACAACAATCACCTGGCACTGTCGCGATAGCCGCATAAGACGCCGACCGATCTCCACCCCGGCGCGTCCTCCCACTCCGGCGTCAACTTCGTCAAAGACGATCGTTGTGCCGCGTCGTTCAGCGGACAGAACAACTTCAAGAGCGAGCATGATTCTGGATAGCTCACCGCCCGAAGCTGCCTGTGTCAGTGGACGGGGTTCGGCGCCGTCATAGGATCGCAGTCGAAATTCAACTTCATCGGTCCCATTTTTTCGGAAGACGGTATTTGTTGTTACTGCGATGTCGAGTGACGACGTCGGCATCGCCAAGCCCCTCATTTCTTCCGTGACCGCTTGTTCAAGTTTCCGTGCAGCACGTCGGCGAGCAGCGGTTAGTTTTTCAGCGATCTCGCGGGTCTTTGTCCCTGCTTCTTCTGCTTCCTGGGCTAGTTTTTCGATGGTTTCGGTGGAGGTATCGAGGCTTTCCAACCGCTTGTAGGCGCTGTCACGCCATTCCAGAACCTCGTCAATATTCGCGGCATATTTTCTCGTCAGCTCATTTAGCTGTGCCTGACGTTGAAGTGCAGCATCGAGTTCACCCGGGTCAGAGGAGAGTCCGCCCAGATATCTGCTGAGGTCGGATGAAATGTCTCCTACCTGTTCAAGCAGATTGTGAATTTGTGTCCCCAGGTTAACCAGCTGCGAATCACCGCTGGATGCCAACGCTGATTGAGCTTCACCCAGGAGGTCGATAGCCGATGACGTTTCCTCGGTATCGTCGGAACTCAACGCCTGAAAAGCTCTCCCCGCGGAGTCTCGGAGCGAATCAACCTCCTGGAGTCGCTTAACCTTGTCGACGAGTAGCTCGTCTTCGTGCGGCGTGGGGCTCACGGCCTCAATCTCGTCGAGGGCGAATCGGAGCCGATCTTCTTCCTGAGCCATTTCTCGACGATGTTGTTGGCGCCGAGTGAGCTCCCGTGTCACTGACCGCCACTGGTCCCTCAACACTTGGTAGCGAGACTTAACGGTCGCGATCTCGGGGTCAAACGAATCGAGGGCATCCCGCTGCTGATCCGTCGACAACAAACGCAATTGATCATTTTGACCATGGATAACTAGCAAATTATCCACTACGGCTGCCAGTCGTCCTGCGGTGACGGTCCGCCCACCGACGTGGGCACGTGATCGCCCTTTTGACGAGACTGATCGGGATACGACGACTTCGTTGTTTTCGGTATCCCCGCCGACGTTTTCGATTTCATCCGTGATGGCAGCACAGGCAGCTTCGTCGATCTCTGAAAAGTCAAAGATCCCCTCGACGAATGCTTGGGACTGGCCTTCTCTGACCCGCGATGAATCAGCCCGTGCCCCCTGAATGAGTTTGAGGCCCGACAGTAAGAAGGTTTTACCTGCGCCGGTCTCACCAGTGAGAACAGTAAGGCCGGGGGCCCATGATGCAGTAGCGCTAGGCAAAACTCCCAGGTTCTCAATGCTGAGTTCAACGAGCACTAGTTTCCCCTTTCATACACGTGCGTGCCCTCCGAAGACTCTTTCGGCATCCGCATCGTCTTTCAGCTCTGCCGACCCAGGCTCGTGCGTTACTTTTTGGGGCCCCGCCACCCGGACACAGGCAGGCGAAACTTCGACACTAGACGGTCCGTAAATGGTGCCGCGTCTAGCCTGACCCACCTGACTGGTTGATCGCCACGACGGACTTCCACCCTGGATCCGGGCGGGATAGGGATTCTTCTGATCCCATCCAGGTTCGCCGTCGCCGACTGTGTTGATGTGTTCGTCTCTATGGCGACCTCGGAGAAGGGGCTTACCACCAGAGGTCTTGCGAACAGTGCGTGGGCGTTATTCGGAACGACAAGGATGGCGTCCAGCGATGGCCATAAGACGGGACCGCCGGCTGAGAACGCATATGCGGTGGACCCGGTGGGAGTAGAGACCAACACTCCGTCGCACCCAAAGGAACTCACAGGGCGTTGATCGACTTCCAACACTGCGTCGAGTACGCCTTGTCTATCTACATTCTCCACGGCCACTTCGTTAAGGGCCCAACCGCGGCCGAGGTTTCGCCCGTCGGGACCATGAACACTGACCGAGAGCGTCATACGGTCTTCCACACGCCAGCCGTGATTGATGACAAGCTGAAGCGCCTCGGGGAGGGACTCCTGCTCCCATTCAGCCAAGAAACCAACGTGGCCAAGGTTGATCCCCAAAACGGGTAAATCGGCAGCATGAGCAATATCGGCGGCGCGTAAGAAGGTTCCGTCGCCCCCGAGGACGAGTACTAGTTCAATCCGAGCCGTATCAACTTCTCCTGATCGAAAAATCGGAAATGTGCCAAGGACCGGGTGCTTCGTAATGGGGTCCGACGACTCACTGGCGAGGACCCATACGGTCAGCCCTGCGTCCTTCAGATATTCAGCAGCTTCCGCCGCCGCTGCTAAGTTTGAATCCCGCCCTGTGTTTGCAACAAGCAGAATTTCCCGATTCTTATCCGTCATTGAGGTCCTTCCTGCACTGCTGCCGAGACCATGGATTCAAGTTTACCGGGTTCTACGGCCCGGACCCCACCATCCTTGACAAGCCATAAAAAATACTCCACATTGCCGCTGGGGCCCGGCAGAGGCGACGCAACCACACCACGAAGCGACAGCCCAAGACTTTGAGCATACTGCGCAACGTCCACAGTCGCGCTCGTCCGCAGGCTTTCCGAGCGGACCACACCGCCGTGCTCTAAACGGTCTTTCCCTACCTCAAACTGTGGCTTCACCATGGGTAGGAGATCTGCCCCCTCACCCATACACTCAACGATCGCCGGGAGAACCAAACGCAGAGAGATAAACGACAGGTCCCCCACCATCAGATCACATGGTCCGCCTGTCAGCTCAGGGGTCAGGTGACGTACATTCGTCCTATCTACTACACGGACTCGTTCATCATTTTGTAGGCGCCAGATCAGCTGCCCATAGCCGACGTCAACAGCGACGACTTCGCGAGCTCCGCGCTTGAGACAAACGTCGGTAAACCCTCCTGTTGAGGCTCCCGCGTCTAATACCCGACGTCCCTCGAATGAGAGGCCCTCGGGCTCAAAAGCATCACACGCGCCAAGGAGCTTGTGGGCACCACGCGATGCCCAATTATCGTCGACGCTTTTCTCCACTTTGATGGATATACCCGGTTCAACTCGGGTTGCTGGCTTAGTGGCTTGAAATCCGTTAACCATGACGCGGCCGCTGCGAATCATCTCAACGGCCTGGTCGCGTGATCGCGCAACTTTACGGTTTACTAATTCAGCGTCGAGACGGCGTCGACTAGGCTGCTTAGTCACGGTAATCCTCCAAGGCCTGATGAAGAAGATCATGAGCCTTCTCGAGACGTTCAGCTTCTGCAGAGAGATCAGAGGGGTCTCCGTCGAGGATTTCGTACATGTGCGCTGATAATTCGGCGTTTAATTCCTCGAGCGTTTTATTCGCTTCAGCCAGGCGTTCCTGCCTGAGACGCTGGACGTCGCCGGGTGTTATCGCCATGTATCGATCACGCTTTGCGCAGTCGAATCGGTCGCTGTCACCTGCATCACGGCGGGAGCTCCGTCTTCCCATGCTGCAGCAATCGCAGTCAGCAAGGCGTCATGGGAGCGTCGATCAGAAAAGCGAGCTTGCTGAGATGAATCCGCACCACCCAGGGATTCTTCGGACAAGCCCCCAGAAACCTCGCCGTCAACGGACGAAAGCTGCAGAACGCCATCCGACGCCAGCTCTGCTTTCCACCCTGCCTTCGGCCCAGGTATCGACCAGTCAATCGGGGCGAACAAGGCCATCATATCGGCGGCGATATATGTGGGACGCTCCGCAGGATCCGCAGTCAGAAGGTCTTTGTGCCCTGATATACCGGTAATGACCATCAAAGACGGAATCCCAGCCGCAACACCTCCGGCAATGTCAGTGTTAAGGCGGTCGCCCACAGCCAAGGGACGATCAGAATGGAGCTCTTCCGCCGCCTGGGTAAACATGTCACCGGCTGGTTTTCCGGCAGAATCAGGGGTCACTCCCGTTGCCGTGGTAATCGCAGCAATCATCGACCCATTTCCGACGGTCAAGCCACGCTCGGTAGGCAACGTGGTGTCCATATTCGTCGCGACGTAGACCGCGCCGTTATTAATTGCCAGTGCAGCCTCTGACATTTGGGGCCAGCCTGTCGTCGTCGCGTGGCCTTGAATCACAGCAGCTGGTTGATCGTCGGCCGACGTGACGACGCTAAACCCGGCTCCGCTGACGAGGTCTTTGAGCGAGTCTGATCCCAATACGATGACGTGCGAGCCTGCGGGAATTTTGCTGGTCAGCAGCGTTACTCCAGCTTGAGCGGAGGTTAAGACTTCGTCCTCAGAAACAGGAATACCCATTTCCTGCAGAGCCTCGGCAACCGCGCTAGGTGAGCGGGACGCATTGTTCGTTATGTACTTCAAACCAACGTGGGAGCGAGCCCTATTAAGAGCCGATACTGCTTCCGGAATTGGTCGTGCACCGTGGTAAACGGTTCCGTCGAGATCGAGGAATAACGCGTCGGTGCGGTCGATCAAACGCTCTTCAGACGTACCAGCGCTGTCATTGCTTGAGGCGGCCATCAAATTTTCCTTACTGGATATCATCCGTAGGGATCAGTACATAACGACACCGTACGGTGTGTTTATCTTAATTAAGCTCAGCTAAGCGTTCTTTTGCGTCAAGAAGCTCGTCGGGATCATGATCGATTGTCTTTTGGAACCACGCCTTCGCTTCTGCAGTTCTCCCTGCAGCAGCTAGCGAATCGGCGTAAGCGTAGAACAACCGAGGAGCTTCCTCATCTTTGCGCTTCTCATCGAGATTCTCTTGTTCAAGCCCGACGACAGCTGCGTCGTATTGCTCTAAGTCTCGACGGGCACCAGCCACGACGATCGCGAGTTCTTCGGCGGAGTTTGAGTCAAGGAGCTTCGCCTGATCCGATGTGCCAAGAAAGATGGCCTTCTCAGGGTGTCCTAATCCGCGTTCGCAGTCGGCCATGACGGCGAGTAGGCCCGGTCCCCCGGAAATTCGGCGCGCCGCGCGGAGCTCTGAAAGGGCCTCTTTCCATTGGCCGGCATGGTAGGCCGCGATGCCACAGGTCTCACGGGCAATGGACACTCGTCCTGCTCGGTCTTTCGCTGCGCGAGCGTGCTTAAGAGCAAGCTCGGGATCCTCTTCCATGGCTAAGGCACTGGCTACCATGTGTTTCGCCACGACCTCAGCGTTCTGCTTCGATAGGCTGCGGAGGTCCTGCCGGACGGTCGGATCTAAATCGCGTTCAGAAATGTCGGGTGGAAGTGACGGCTCATTGAGGTGCTTCTTTGACCGATCTTCCCGGTAACCGCTCTTCTTCGGACCCGAACGTCCTGACGCGTACCTCGCCTTATGATTGTTGCCGCGGTGGGAGTTCTTTTTATTAAAGTCGCGATTATTGCCCCGGTGTTTCCTGTCGCTAGAGCCGGACTTGTCGTAGCGTTTTCCGCGATTACCACCGCTAAATCCACCCGAACCGTGCTTCCGGTTAGCAGCAGACCCGCTATGGCGTTTATTTGATTCGGATTCGTTCATAGTACTGCTCACTTCTTAACAGATTTTTGTAAAACATGTGTCATCACTGTTTTTGATGTGCTGAAGCACCGATGACAGCAATGGGTTAACCGAAAAGATAATAGCAGAGGTTAAAAGAGTACTTTCAGCGGAACGGATGGTGGACGGGATCACGTTGAAACCTGTGTGGAATGAATACGCCCTGAATGGCTAGAAAACTCTATTCCCCCGATTTTATTAAGTGCTTCACCCGTTTTTCGGGTGTGGGCGTACGCATAAAAATGTGTGTGGTGCGGCCACCCCCCAGGGGGTTCGGCACACACCACACACAAACACAACACTGTAT
>NZ_QFRA01000014.1 GCF_003243515.1 Corynebacterium kroppenstedtii | reverse complement strand
CGTCATTGCGCATCATTGATGCCACATTACGGTTCCATCTCTCATTTTCAAGATGTACTACGACGAGCGACGGTGACGGCTGGTTAACCAACGCTGTAGAAAAGTGTACTAAGTACCCGATGGACTATATAATGCCCCGGAGGACCTTGTTTACGTTGAAGAACCGTTTTGGGGATCAGTCTATGTCGAGTTTCACGCTTACTCCGCGGATTAACCATGGAGTACCTGCGAAAATCAAACTTCAACAGTTTGGCTACTTTTTGCGTATTCTCAAGGACCTTGAGTTCCTTGAGCCAATGGGGCCTGGCGACATCGCTGCCGCAGCGAAGAACTTCGTTCGCTGGGGAGCGCTAGAAACCACCATGCTCTCCATGGCGGCGCGGATGAATCCTGACCGGCTGGGCCTCGTCGACGATGATGGCGAGCTCACCTACGCCGAATTGTGGGAGTACGCCAATCGACTTGCACTGGGGCTCCAATCCCGGGGAGTTAAGGCTGGCACCAATGTTGCCGTCCTCGCCCGCAACGGCAGAGCGGCTATCCTCCCGCTCACGTGTCGCCACCTGCTGGGCTTCAACATCTTTATGGTCAACGCTAACACCTCGGCAAAACAACTTGAGCACGTGCTGGCGTTCAATCAGATTGACGTATTCATCCTCGATGATGAATTCCTCCCCATGCTCGCGGACAATGCCACAGAGACATATGACATAATTCTTGGCCATGTCGGCAATCTCGACAACGTGGAGCGATACGAGACGATGGACGGCATCATCAGCCAGGCTCGCGTAACGGACTCGCTACCAACGAGGCCGAAACGTGGTTTTCACGTTGTTATGACATCGGGGACCACCGGGATGCCTAAGGGCGTTATTCGCGGTGCATTTAAGTCACCCCAAGCTGCAGCGCCAATAGCCTCAGGAATCCCCTGGAAGCGTGGTCTCACCGTCATCCTCACCAGTGTTCTTTTCCATGCCTACGGATGGGCCAACCTCGTCCTATCCCTATTCACACAATCAACCATCATTGCTCGACGAGGCTTCACCCCAGAAGAAACACTGCGCGACATTCAGCACTACAACGCCACAGCAATGTGCTCGGCCGCCTCACGCCTGCGATCCATCGTGTCCTATATGGATAACGAAGGAATCGACCACGTTGACGGGCTTCGGTTCATTGTGTCAGCAGGTAGCCCCCTAGCTGCCCACGAAATTGAAAAAACCAACGAAAAATTTGGGCGCCGTGTCGACATCGCCGGCGGGGCGAAAGGACAGAACCCCCACCATGAAGGCCAAGGCCGCCCAGAAATACAGCCCGTGCTGTGCAACCTCTACGGGAGCTCAGAATCCGGACCCATCGCCGTTGCGCGGCCCGAAGAACTCACCGCAGATACCGCACTGAGTGGCCGCATCTACCCTGGCGAAATTGTCGATATTCGTGATGAGGACGGCAACCTGGTCCCGGAGGGTGAAATCGGCATCATCTGGGTTGCCGTATACGATCTTTTCGCCGGTTACACAGACCAGGACATCGATATCCCCACCATCAACGGTGCGATTTGTATGCACGACCGCGGCTACATCACTGACGGTAACATGCTCCACGTACTCGGTCGCGGCGATGATTTGATCATTACCCAATTTGCTGAAAAAATCTTCCCCATTGAGATCGAAAACGTCCTTGTTTCGCACCCCCTGATCCACGACTCCTATGTCCACGGCGTTGCAGACGACAAATACGGCCAGGCCATCCGGGCCTACGTCATCCGAGAAGAAGGCACCGATCCCATCAATGCGGAAGAAATCCGCGAACATGTGGTCAACGAACTCTCTGAAGGGCACCGGCCGCGTGACGTCTTTTTCGTCGACGAATTTCCCCGCAACCCCATGGGCAAAGTCATTCGCGAAAAACTCCCCGGGCACTCAACCGTTAAGTAAAACCTGCAGTACCACTGTTGGTGGTCGTGCCGAGGAACGCCAGCAGCCTAGCGGCAAGTGGCTATAGCGCTACCCCTCCGACCGGTCAGCCAGTGTCGGCCGAATAGGCCGCGCCAACTGAGTCATCTCTTTTCGCCCACGCAACTCCACGGACTTCAGCACAGTCCACCGCGCCTGCTCAACCTCATTAGCGCGACGTAACGTTGCGGCGGACGTTAAAACACGGCCAGGGGTGTCCTTAGCTAAATCCGTCAACCGAGCCGCCTGGTTGACCGCATCACCAATCACCGTGTACTCAAAACGATCACGCGCACCAATATGCCCAGCCACCACGTGCCCCGCAGCCACGCCAATACCCGACTGAAGACGCAAACCACGCAACTCCGCCCGAAGCTCGCGGGCCGTCGCCAACGCATGGCCGGCAATGTCATCAAGTGGTAAAGGAGCTCCAAAAACAGCTAGCGCGGCGTCTCCCTCGAACTTGTTAATAATCCCTCGGTGCTTATGCACAATCTCCACGACACGATCAAAATACTGATTCAGTGTCTCCACCACATCCTCCGGCGGATGATTCACTGCGAACGTCGTCGAACCAATCACGTCAACGAACAGCACCGCAACCAGACGATCTTCGCCCCCCAACACTGGATTCTCCTCCATCGCCTGACGCGCCACCTCAATGCCCACATACTGGCCGAACACATCCCGCACACGCTGGCGGTCCCGCAAACCGCGCATCACCTCGTTGAAGCCGGCTTGCAGAACACCAATCTCCGACCCGTCATAAATTGAGACATCCGTGTCCGTCTCACCGCGACGCACGCGGAGGATAGCGTCGTGAAGCTCATCAATGGGATCCGCAATGCTCATCGACAGCAATGTGGCACCAGCCCAGCCCGTCACCAACGACGTCACCGCCAGCGCCACCACAGCGGGCATCAAACTCACCGCATCACTGGAGAAAAAACCCTGGCGAGCACCTACCGCCAACAGCACGATTCCCACCACCGGGATGGCCGTCGTCGTTACCCATACTTGGCGGATACGTCCGCTAATCGACGGCTCCAGGAAGGTCCGATCCGCGTTCGCCGTCAGAGCGGTGACCGCGATCGGGCGAACGCGGCGCTCCGCAATGAAATACGTGAGCATTGTGACCAGCGCACCGCCCAGAAGGGCCGTCACGCACACCGACACAGCGAGGCTCGCAGAACGAGTAGCGGCCACCGCCGTGAAGATCACCACACCAATGAGCCACAGAGCCGCGCCCAGGAACGCCTGGAAAGCGGGGATACGCAGCACCAAATGGCGGATCATAATGGGGTCGAAGCGATCAGGATGGCGCTGCCACCTCAGCACGGACTGAAAGAGGAAAACGGTACAGCCGATGCCCACCACCACGGCTGCCACGAAGTACACCGCATAGAGCACAACGACCGAACTAGAAAAATCCGTGAGATCGTCACGCTCTTCTAGCGGCAACAGGAACCGGAGGAAAGCGCCCACCGCCAGCGCGCCGACCACATTAGCCAGAAGCACCAAAGCCGCATACAAAGGCCACGACGTCCCCCGAAGCCACCGCAGATACTCCTGAATAGTCATAATCAATAGGATAACTGGTCAATCGGTGCGACGGTCGGTGCCTCGGCCGCGCATATAGCCGGCATGGCATGTCCCGGGTGCAACGTACACTGTTCCCATGAATTCCCGCGCCACCGACCGTCCCGAACCACCTCTGCTCCGGCAGATGGTGGGATCCCCCACTATGCGCGAAACACTCACGAATGCTGTGTACGCTGCCCGCGAGATTGCTGCTCGCGGGGGCGGAGTGGATAGCGGGAGCAGCCTCGGTAGCGGAAGTACCATAACCGCCGCCGCGTTCGCCGGCCAGCATCCATCGGCGCACCAATCCGCCCACATGACCCACGCCTGGCTCTTCACCGGGCCACCCGGCGCGGGCCGCTCCGTCGCCGCAAAAGCATTCGCCGCGTCGTTAATGTGCAAAGAAGAAACACCTGGTTGCGGGCAATGCGAGGCCTGCCGGACCGCCCTGGCCGGAACGCACACGGACATCGTCGCGATCGTGCCCGAAGGCGTCGTTATCCCGGTGAAACAGGTGCGCGACATGATCGAGGCCGCCTCGCGCATGCCCACCACCGCGCAATGGCACGTCGTGATCGTCGAAGACGCCGACCGGCTTAACGATGCCGGCGCCAATGCCCTGCTGAAATCCATCGAGGAGCCCCCGCCGCGGACGGTATTTATCATGTGCGCGCCGTCCACCGATCCGGATGACGTCCACGTTACGATCTGTTCGCGATGCCGGCACGTCTACATTCCTACGCCCTCAATAGACGAGGTCAAGCACATTCTTGCCGACGACACAGCCTTGGGTCTCACCGACAAGCAGGTTGATTGGGCGGCGTCTGTGTCGGGTGGGCACGTTGGACGGGCCAAGCGGTTGGCGTCGGATGAACAGGCCCGTACTCAGCGGCAACGCGCGCTGCGCGTCCCGGAAAAGGTGTATCAGGACGGCGACTCCTACCTGTACACTGGGGAGCTGGTGGCGTCGGCAAAAGAGGAAGCCGAGGCGGCCACCGCTGACCGCGATGAGGCTGAGCTGGCGAAGTTGCGGGAGGCCCTGGGTGTTGGTGCGAAAGGACGTGGTGCGGCGAAGGCTCAGCGGGGGAGTGCGGGGGCGATGAAAGAGCTTGAAACGAAGCAGAAAAACCGCCGAACGCGCATGGTTATTGACCTGCTGGATCTCTCGTTGATGGATATTGCGGGGCTTTACCGAGATGCGCTCATGGTGAGCGTTAATGCTGGTGGCGGACGTGTGCCTGCTATCCATCCCGACCACGCGAATACAGCGGCCGAACTAGCCCGGCGAAATACGCCTGAGCAGCTACTTCAGTGTGTCGATGCCGTCCGGATGGGACGTGAATTACTCGCCTCAGGGGTCCGGCAAGAAGGGGCGCTTGATGCGATAGTGGGAAGGTTGCGTCGAATATGCGTGACTGGGCCTGTTGATTAGGGCGAGGGAAGTCCCGGCGAGGCCGGATATTTACCGCACGAATCGCAAGGTGAGGGCTACGTTTTGGTCCCGCGACTGGTTCAGGTAACATGCGTCGAGGTACTTCATGCCGCCTTAGCTCAGTCGGTAGAGCATCTCACTCGTAATGAGAAGGTCGTCAGTTCGATTCTGACAGGCGGCTCCACGTAGCCCCAGGCACAATTCTGGTTCTGCTTGGGGCTTCACCCATTTTCGCGGACCGGGGGACGCGAGGCATCGTGCGTGGTTTTGCGGCGGCGTTCGCCTTCGAGGGCGCTACAAGAGGATGGGTGCTGGCGGGCGGAGTTGTTGTCGCGGTGGCTGCAATCGGGTTTCGAGCCTTCAGAGAGCGACACCGGAAGGAACTCACGGAGCGCAAACAAGACAAACAGTGCGATATGGCTGAAGAGTTGCTCTCGGAGATCAGCATGCTCGATGCCTTGATACTGAGAGCTTCGGACCCTGAGCTCGGGACCAGGGACCGAAAGGAGCAACTGTTAGGCGCACGGCACATAGTGTTGATGGTCGATAGCGACAGGTTGGGACCTGAAGCTGGGGTGTCGGTGAACTATTTTGAAGTCACTTCGCCAGAGTGCGCAACCCTTACTGCGGCAGCATGGGGAAGGATTGGCGAAACGGGGCGCGTGTCTAGCCGCGTGTTCACCCCTGAATCGCCGACACTCATGCTCGCACTGGCGGGCGAAGGACGACTTGTCCGGGATACCCGTCAGCTCACGGGGCCGGAAGCGGATGAGGAGCTCGAGTACGGATCGTTCGTCGTGGCCCCTGTTTACTCAGGTAATAGCTTTTTTTGGTCTGCTCACCATTGATGCTAAGCCGGTTGATGGGCTCACTAGTTTTGACCAAAAACTCCTGATGAAGTACGGCGCGTCATTGGCCACGACGTTCGTGGCGCAGGGAGGAGTGCCGAAAATTAACATGGATTTTTTCTACCGTGCGAGTAGAATTATCCCCAATCCACGCCATGGAGGTGAGCTCAAGTGACCCAACCAAAACACCACATTCGATGCAACGTTTTCGGAGCGTATCAAGCTCCTTGAGACGGATCCGGAGCAGTACTTCGCGAAGTACCCCCGGACGCAATTCGACTTCTTGAAGAATGAGAAAAGCAATTCTGGCCGGCGAAAGAAGCGTCGATGGGCACGCTTTTTCGGCAATCACTCGTCCTGAGTGGGTCGCCAGTTCAATTCTGACAGGCGGCTCCACATCCCGCCTATCGGAGCTTGTAGCTTTTCCGGATAAAGAAATCCACAGCTCGGTCGGGGAGTAGGCGGCGCGACAGCACCGTGAGCTTCGCTAGTGGCCCGACTGCGTATCGTGTGCGAGGCCGCTCAGCCGTCGCTGCCTTCACAACAACACGCGCCACAGTCCCCGGCCGGGACACCATCCCCGGGCGGTGCTTAAACTCAACAGACTCCGCCACCGCATGCGCCATCTCCGCATAAGGCCCACCCTCACTGGCCTTCTCCAACGATTCTTGAGCAATATGCGGCCACTCCGTCTTCACCGGGCCCGGCTCCACCACGGGCACATCGATACCCCACGGCTCTAGTTCCAAGCGCAGACAATCGCTCAGCCCCTCCAGAGCAAACTTCGATCCGTGATACCAGCCGCCGAGCAGGGCAGGAACCTTCCCCGCGATCGATGACACATTCACAATCCGGCCCTCACCCCCCTTCCGCATATACGGCGCAACCAAACGCACTAACGCCATCGGGCCGAACACGTTAACCTCAAACTGCCGGCGGGCATCACCGGGGTCAACATCCTCAATAGCGCCCACAACGCCATATCCAGCACAATTGATCAGAACATCAATGCGGCCGGCGTCGTCGATAATGGTGTTGATCCCGTCGCGCATGGAGTCCTCATCAGTCACATCCATCCGGAGAGTGCGCACCCCGTCGCGCGCCAGCTCGCGCAAACGGTCCTCGCGCCGGGCTGCTCCGTAAACCACAAAACCCTTCTTGAGCAGCTTTAGTGCGGTCGTTTTGCCGATACCCGACGTCGCTCCGGTCACCAAAGCAACCTTGGGGCTGCCATGAACTGTGTCGGGATTCGTGCGAGCCATCGTTGTCCTATCCTTCCGGCGAATTATGCGATTCAGGCGATATGTCGTAAAAACATGATCCGTACCACATATTGGTCGTTTGTGTGGGAGTTGCGTAATTTCGGCCTAAAATCGCGATTTTATTTCATTGGAAAACTGGGCACTCCTACGATAAGGCCATGTCCTCCCCGAAATCGTCTGAGAGCGACAGCTCAGACGCACATCTTGACCCTGCCCCACATACCGCTGACAGCAGCGTCGCTTCCGCAACGACGAGTGCGCGAAGTAGCACGCAACAGAATCAGCGTGCCGACGTCACCCCTCACGAACTCCGGGCCGCCACGCCGACCACCACGAACGCCTCGGACCGCTACGCATGGGTTTTCGTCGTACTGGCGATGTTCATGATCGCTTGGGGTGGCAACGAATTCACACCGCTCCTCATTTTTTACCGTGGTGAAAGCGTTTTCTCGCCGGTCTTCGTCGACTCCCTGTTGGGGGCATATGCCATCGGGATTATGGCAGGTCTGGTTTTCTTAGGGCCGCTCTCGGACCGCTACGGGCGTAAGACGGTGATGCTATGGGGGCCAGTCGCGGCGATCATCGGCTCGATCTTGATTGCCATCGGAGAAAAGTCGGAGATCCCCATGTTTATTGGCAGACTCTTGGCCGGCCTGGCTGTGGGAATCGCCATGACTGTTGGCGGCTCGTGGGTGAAAGAGCTCTCTCAGGCGCCGTTTGATCCGCATGCGAAAAAGTCTGCTGGTGCGGCTCGAGCAGCAATGGCCCTCACGGGTGGCTTCGGGGTTGGTGCCGGCGTTGCTGGTCTTCTTGCGCAATGGGGGCCGATCCGAGGACAGCTTTCCTACATTTTGCAGATCATTCTGTCTATCCCCGCCCTGGTTTTCCTGGTGAAAATACCGGAAACTCGCCAGTCCTCACACTTGAAAGTCCATGGCAGCTTTTGGTCTGACCTGGCCGTTCCCACTGCTAAGCACCCACGATTTTTAACGGTCGCCGTGCCGATCGCACCTTGGGTCTTCGGGGCCGCCGGCGTTGCCTACGCGGTGACGCCAGCACTCATGTCCTCACACGTCAAAGCACCCGTCGCCTACTCCGCGCTTCTCACCGTGGTGTGCTTGGCATTCGGCTTCGGCATTCAACAAGTCGGAGACCGCATCAACACCGACTATAGTGCCCGCGGCCCCATCTTGGGCATTATCTTCGTTGCCATCGGGATGGCATTAGCGGCTTTCGTATCGACGAGGCTCTCCATCGTCGGATCCATTTCTGTGGCTGCTTTGTTGGGCCTCGGGTACGGGCTCGTTCTGATCTCTGGGCTGACGGAGGTTCAGCGTCTCGCCGGCCCGGATGACCTTGCCGGTTTGACCTCGGCGTTCTACGTACTGACGTACGTTGGATTCTTCTTCCCCATGATTTTGACCAAGCTGTCCGGGGATTTCGACTACGTCGACATGCTCGCGTTCGGCGCTATCGAGGCAACACTGACACTGATTTTTCTATTTATGGTGTCGCACAAAAACCTGGATGACGTGATGGCTGAGGGATAGCTTGCTGCTAGCCCTTGACCGTGACGTTTAGGGAAGCATACTGTTGGGGTGGTGATTCACTCACCACGCCGCCGCGCAATAGCCGCCGTTGTCGTTATCAGCCTCGTTATTGCAGTCCTCTTCGCCGTCATCGTGACCCGGCGACGATCGTCGTCGCCCAGTGAAGAGGAAGAACTCAACGGACCATCGAGCTCCGCCATCACTATTAAATCAGGTGGTCTCACCCGCTCGTACCGCTTATCCGTACCCAGTACCGGCGCAACTGCCGCGCCGCTTCCGGTGATCGTCGCCTTCCATGGGCACAGCCAAAATGCCGCGCTCATGGAGAAATACACCGATCTCGACCGACTCCCGGCCCTCGTCGTCTACCCCCAAGGCGAAAAAGACACAAGTGGCACCCAGCGCGCGTGGGAATCCGCGCCCTACGCCACCACCAACGAGGGGAACAAAGATTCGCAGCTCGTTCGCGATATCCTCGCCCAGCTCGACCGGAAATACCGGATCGACCACACCCGGATCTACGCGACCGGGAAATCCAACGGCGGGGGTTTCGCCGCCAAGCTCGCCTGCACAATGCCGGAGACCTTCGCCGCCGTGGCGCCCGTCGCTGGTGCCTACTATCCCGCGACGCACACATCATGCGCCACCGGGTCGACGCCGAACAACGACGTGTCCGTCTTGGAAATACACGGAGTCAAAGACGGGACCATGCACTACGACGGAGGCACAAGCCACGGCGAACACTACGTCGCAGCACCCGAACTGGCGAGCACATTCGCTCAGCTAGAGGGATGCACATCGGACCCCACTACATCGCCGACGTCGGCGGCCAAGGTCACCCGCATGACATGGGGAGGGTGCCGCCCGGGAGTCGACGTCGAGCATCTTGCCGTCGCTGATGGTGGCCACAATTGGCTGGGATCGCCCTACCAGAAGGAAAGTGGGGAAGGTCCGTTTCAGCTCACCGACGTGGTGTGGGACTTCCTGAGCCGGCACCATAAATAAGGTGCGCGGGCCGACGCCCGGCGAATAAGGCAGTTCGGCGGCGGTGGGTAAGGCCGTTCGCAGCGAGTTTTACGCCTCCAGTTTTACGCTTCCACTTCCGCCTTGTTGGAGAGTTGAACGCACGCCCCCAGCACCGCGACGAAGCCGACTACCGCCAACCACATCAACCCTGGCCGGACTTCGTCGCCCAGCCAGATCAGCCCGATCGCCGACGGAACAATGGTCTCGCACGCGAAAGACAACGCCGCCACCGTCGTCGTCGGCAATCTATCCAACGCATAACCATAAGCAACCACAGCAAGGCCACCCATCAGCACCATCGCTCAGACGAACGCGTCGCTGAGCCAGCCGAATACCGACGAATGCACCGTCACCAAACGGGCAGCGACGCCCACGAAACCAAAGCCCAGGCCCGAGATGACCGACAGAATGATCCCGGTCGCCATTTTCCACCGGGGCTGAGACGCGACGACGCACACCGCCGCGACCGCGGCAAGGGGAATCGCGAGGGCGCACAAGCCCCAACCGACCCACCACGCGACCGCGCGCGCCGGGCCTTCATCGGCCGTCACGCCCAGCACAATCAGGCCCGCGACCAGCACAGCAACGGCTATGGCCTCGTGCATGGTGAGGCGCTGGTGCAGCACGATCACCGCCAGCACAGTGGTCACCGCGACCGACGACGCCACCGTCGACTCGACAAGAAAAAGAGGTAAAGAGTGCAACGCCAGGGCCGACATGAGGAAGCCGAGGAAGTCGCACACCAAGCCGAGGCCGTACAGCCATCCGGCGCGAATACGGCGACCCCACGAGGAGCCGGCCGGCAGCGCGGCAAGCTTCCCCACCGCGATAGCCTGCAAAATCGTGGCCCCGCCGTAGGCAATCGCGGCGCACACGGCACCGATGTAGGCGAACATAGTGAATGTCACAGGCTGATACGCTACTCGGTGCTTGATTATCGACGCACTTATCGGAGGTATCTACCGACGGAGTAGTTCTGCGGCAACGGGCGCTCCGCAACGCGCAAGAGCGTCAGGTACCCCCACGGCTATTGCCCCCATTACCTGAAATCTCGGTGGCAGCGTCGTATCCTAAAAACTGTGGCTGAACATTATGACGTAGTTATCCTTGGTGCAGGTCCCGGCGGATATGTGGCGGCTATTCGCGCCGCTCAGTTGGGCAAAAAAGTTGCGATTGTAGAGAAGAAGTATTGGGGCGGTGTGTGCCTGAATGTGGGCTGCATCCCATCCAAGGCACTCCTTCGCAACGCTGAATTAGCGCACACGTTCACGCACGATGCCAAGACATTTGGCATTTCGGGCGACGTGTCGTTCGACTTCGGCGCTGCTCACAAGCGCTCCAGGAAGGTGTCCTCCAACATTGTGAAGGGCGTCCACTTCCTGATGAAGAAGAACAAAATCACCGAAGTCCACGGCCAAGGCACCTTCACCGACGCGCACACCATCGAGGTGTCCGACGGCGACGACGCTGGAAAGACCCTCACGTTCGATAACTGCATCATTGCGACGGGTTCCGTTGTGAAGACGCTCTCGGGTATCGAGCTCAGCAGCAACGTCGTCTCCTATGAGGAACAGATCCTTAACGACGAACTCCCTGAGTCCATGGTCATCGTCGGCGCGGGTGCTATCGGCATGGAATTCGCGTACGTCCTGGCAAACTACGGCGTGGACGTCACCATCGTCGAGTTCATGGATTCCGTCCTGCCCAACGAGGATAAGGACGTCTCCAAGGAGATCGCCAAGCAGTACAAGAAGTTGGGCGTTACCGTCTTGACCGGGCACAAGACCACAGCGGTGCGCGATAAGGGCGACTCTGTCGAGGTCGACATCGAGAAGAAGGATGGATCGAAGCAGCAGACCCTGACCGTGGACCGCGTTCTAGTCTCCGTCGGGTTCGCCCCCCGCGTCGAGGGCTACGGCCTGGACAAGACCGGCGTTGAGCTCACCGACCGTGGCGCTATCGCCGTTGATGACTTCATGCGCACCAACGTCGACGGTATCTACGCCATTGGCGACGTCACCGCGAAACTGCAGCTAGCCCACGTGGCCGAAGCGCAAGGCGTCGTGGCTGCCGAAACCATCGCCGGCGCAGAAACCGAAACTCTAGGCGACTACATGATGATGCCCCGTGCAACGTTCTGTAACCCACAGGTGGCGTCGATGGGGTACACGGAAGCCGCCGCGAAAGAGAAGTTCTCCGATCGTGACATCAAGGTGGCCAGCTTCCCCTTCACCGCGAATGGTAAAGCACAAGGCCTTGGCGAGCCTGCCGGCTTTGTCAAGATCGTGACCGATGGCGAATATGGAGAAATTCTCGGTGCCCACATGGTCGGCTCCAACGTCTCCGAGATGCTGCCGGAACTGACCCTCGCGGCCCGCTACGACCTGACCGCTGAAGAAATCGGGCGCAACGTTCACACCCACCCGACACTGTCCGAGGCCATTAAGGAAGCAGCAGAGGGCACACTGGGCCACATGATCAACCTCTGAGGCGGGCCTGCCGCGTCCCGGCAGGACACTCAGGAAGATGTCCCTCCACAGAAACGCACTCGCTCCCACGCGGGACCCCGCTCAGCGACGCTGAGTAGGGGAGGTGTGCGTGATGATCAGGGGAAACGTCCCCGGCGTCCGTGCAACTCGCGTCGGCGAAAAAAGAGCCACCCCGACGCGCGCTGCCCAATCCGGTTTGGCGAACCCTGCACCGCGTGCCAACCCGGGACCAGCGGTCCGGCCGATTGCCAACTCGTGCACATGGTGCGCATGGATCCCGAACTCATGGAACGTATGCGCCAGATGAACTTGGCACACCGGCACACGTCCTAAGCCACGTCACGCGGGCCATGATCACCGGTGCCCGCCTGCGTGCGTTTACTTCTCCACGAAGTATTCCCGGCCGGCCAGTGAGTCCGGAAGCTGGACGTCGGTGTGGATATCGGTCTCCGGCACCAACCCGAACTTCTCATACGCTTTTCGCATGTACTCCGCCGCGTCGATATTGAGAGGGCCGGACGTCCACATGGCGTACGGAAGGTTAACAAAACGCTTCTGCTTCACCGCCTCCAAGTTCTTCGTGGCCGGATTGGATTCCAGGACTTTCATTTTCTCCTCGAAGGTTTGTGAAGGATAATCCACGAAAGCGATCACATCCGGCTGAGCAGAGGCGATTTTCTCCCACCCCACCGTCGTCCACGTGTCGTCGACGTCATCGGTAGCGTTCTTTCCGCCGCCCGCTTCAATAATCGCCTGCGGACCACCGAACTTGCCGGACGTAAAAATCGTGTCCTTCGCTGAGTCGAACACGAACGTTACTGGTGCCTTGCCGGAACCCCCAGCTGCGGGGGCCTGTTTCAGTGCGTCCAGGCGTTTATCCACATCTTTGACCACGTCTTTCGCCTTATCGTCGTGACCGGTCAGCTTCCCAATGTTCGTGAGATCCGTCTTTGCCGCATCCCACGGATCCATCGTCCCCCGCTTGTCGGACTCGCCCTGCCGGCATGACTCGGAAAGAATATAGGACTCAATCCCGTGATCCTTCAGCGCATCCGGTGTCAAGTTCTTGGATTCCGAAAACCCGTAGTTCCACCCTGCGAAAACAAGGTCCGGCTTGGTCGCGATAATTCGCTCCAGTGACGGAGATTCTGGCGCATCCACCTTCAGCTTGTCGACGACATCCTTGCCATATTTCGCCTCAAGGATTGCTTTATCATCCTGCAGGCTGCTGACATTCGCGATATTGTCCACTGCGCCCACCGCCAGCGTGGTAGCAATCATATTGCCGTCATTGACGTACATGTGCTTTGCCGCCGACGGATAGGTGGCGTCCTTACCACAATTCTTGACAGTGACCGGACCCGAGTTGCCGCCCTCACTTCCGCCGCTAGCGTTGGTGGAATTGCCCGAGCTGGAGCACGCTGCCAGCGGAATCATAACCAGGCTGGCCATGAGCGCCGAGGTCGCAATGGTCCCCGCAGAGCGACGAGGTCGGCCACCGTCGTTGAGTTTTAACCCATTGGTGTCGTCCATAGTGTTCTGCTTCATGGTGCAGTATCCTTTCGTAAGCTTTCCACCACGAGATGGAGAGAATTGTTCGCGGTAGAAATATGGGTGGAATTCACGGAAAAGCCGTGCGCAACGGTGCTTTCCGTTAACGTTTCTTCGGGCGGCCCGGCCGCAAGAACACCACCGTCGCCAAGGACGATGACGTGGTCGAAGTGCGTAAACGCCAAATCCAGGTCGTGAATGGTCGCGCAGATCGTGAGACCCGACGCCCGCATCACGTCGAGAAGCAGCAGCTGATACCGGACATCCAGGTGGTTGGTGGGTTCGTCCAGAAGAACAAGGTCTGTATCCTGGGCCAATCCGCGGGCCAACATGGCTCGACGACGCTCCCCGCCGGAAAGTTGGTCACACCGGTGATCGATTTTGTCTGCGAGGCCGACGACCTCCAGCGACGCCGTCACAACATCGCGTTCCTTCTTCCCACCGGTTTGCCACGGCTTCAGATGCGGAATTCGTCCCAAGGCAACCATTTCACCGAGTAGGAGATCATCCGGCGGTGCTTCCTCTTGGCCGATGAACGCAATGCGCTGTGCCCGGTCGTGCGGGCGAAGAGAGTGGACGTCGGTACCGTCGTCGATAAGAACACGACCAGAATGAGGGCGGTGAATACCAGCGAGGACCCGAAGGAGAGTGGATTTACCGACGCCATTAATGCCGACGATGGCCGTCATGCCGCCAGACGGAACGGTGAATGACACGTCCCGGAGGATGACCCGGCCCGAATGTGCAATTGAGCACGAGACGTTGTGCGCTTCGAGCGTGGTCATTAGTTGCCCCCAAACATCACTCTTGACCCCCGAACCTGTAGTGCGAACGCCCCATGAGGATCAGGAACACTGGGGCACCGATGATGCCGGTCACGACACCCAGCGGGATTTCTTGCGGGATGGCAGCTACACGTGCCAGAACATCCACCCACACCAGAAAAATCGCGCCACACAGCATGGCGGCAGGAACAAGCCGACGGTGCCGCGGGCCAACGAGGAGCCGCGCAATGTGGGGAATCACCAGGCCCACAAAACCAATTCCACCCGACACCGCCACCAGCGCGCCCACCAGAATCGCCTGAAGGAAGAACAGGCACTGGCGGAGCACAGCAACATTGATCCCCAACGCAGCGGCCGTATCCGGGCCGGCAGATAACGCATCTAGCTGCGACGATACCGCCATGAGGAGCACAAAAGTCACAGCCACAATAGCCGACGGGATCCACAGCTTGGACCACGTTACGCCCGCGACGGAACCCAGCATCCAAAACATGACGCCCTGCGCGGCCTGCCCATAGGGCGACTTAAAGACCATGAAGTTGGCGATCGCGCTAAACGCGGCGCTGATGGCCACGCCGGAAAGGACAAGGCGCAACGGTGTCAGCCCACCTTGCCCCATAGCAACGAAGTACACCGTGAGGGTAGCGGCTATTGCCCCGGCCAAGGCCCCGCCGGTGAGCGCAAAAAGTCCGAACGAGGAAAACCACCCCAAGGTGATCACCGACGTTGCCCCCACGCTCGCACCCGACGAAATCCCCAGCAAATACGGGTCAGCCAGCGGATTCCTGACCAAAGTTTGGATGGCGACGCCCGCCAGCGCCAAGCCTGCACCGACGATGGCGGCCAATATTCCCCGGGGAGCGCGCAAATCCCATACGACGGAATCCAACGACGCATCCGGTGTCCCCGTGCCCCCGAAATGCGCACGGATGACAGACCACACTTGGCCGACGTCGTACCGGGCCGAACCAAATGTCGTCGATGCAATCAGGCTGATAATCAGTACAGCCACTCCGATGAGCAGGAATAGCCATAGCGGAGCGCGGCGGGACTTGTGCGCGGACGGCTCTCGATGGGAGCGACGCCCAAATGAAACCCCGCGGGTTCATTGTCGCGACGGCGTGCGGTGTGGTGACATGTACAACCGTTATTCACGTGATTCCTTGGAGAAATCTATAGCAGGGAGCGGTTCGGTGAACCTCCAGAAAACATTCAGTGAAAGTAAAACACATTTTCTATAGAAGCTAAAATGGGCAGATAAGCAGCGAAAATTGTCTCGGATGACCGTCATGATGTTGTACTTGCGGGGGTTATTGATATGCGCGGCCCTCATCTATTGATATACATGGACGGTAACTCAGAAAGGTGAATTATGAAGAAACACGGCGTAGCTTTTCTAGCCAGCACATTGTTGATCTTTTCCGCCGCGGTTCCAGCGCATGCCGGGGATGCGCAACAACCGTCTTCGCCACTGAAGTGGGGGCCATGTCCAGAAGGATCAGGAGTAGGTGCCCCTGCGACGTGCGCAACATTCACCGTTCCGAAAGACTACGACGATCCGTCGTCAGGGACCATTGAACTCACCATGAGCAAAATCCCTGCTAGCGGGCAGAAGAAGGGCGTTATTGCGGGTAACCCGGGCGGGCCCGGTAGTGACGCGCTGGGCATGTTTAGTGATCCCAGTGATAAAGGGGAAGGGACGCAGGCGGTTCATCTGCCGGAGAGCGTCGGCAAGAATTATGACCTCATCGCGGTGGAGCCGCGCGGGTTGACGTGGGGTACTCCGCTAAATTGTGAGCCGGAGATCACCATGCCATATATGACGGTAGGAATGCTTTATGACGCGTGCGAATCGCATAATCCGGGATACACAAAAACAGTAAATACAGAAAATACGGCACGTGATTTAGAAGAAGCGCGGAAACTTTTGGGCGAAAAGCAGCTCAATCTTTATGGGCTTTCCTACGGAGGGCCACTTATGAGTGCATATGCCACTTTATTTCCGGAACATACTAATAAAACGATTTTCGATTCAAGCGCTTCCCCGAATGACCTTGTTTTCCGTCTCGCAGAAAAGCGGCAAGCTATCCGCCATGAAGCGATACATGAATTCTTCTCCTGGGTGGCTGAGCGGGATAGTGAGTACCACTTGGGGACCACACCACGAGCGGTGTATCAATCCTTTGCCGCGGTGATTCGTGACGAGTACGGGGTGTCGGCTCCGGTTCGTTCGCAATCTGCCGACCGTCGTGATGTTGCAGCAATTCCCGACGATTACGCACAGGCCGCGGTAGCTCTCGTGAATGCGGCTGACCTTGTTGCATGGCGGACCGGCAGGGTAATCGATGCGGTCAAGCTCTATATCGACGCGATTTCGCCGGATCAATTCGCGGACCCGAACTCGATGGTGATGGGGACGCTGTATAGCCAAAAATCGTGGCCCAAGCTGGCGGAATACCTGAGCACGAAGAAGACGCAGCCGGCGGATGCGAACGCTAATGGGGGCGAATCGCCGGACGCGGAAGAGAACGACAAGGGCGGCGAGCCGTCGCCAGAGGCCCAGAAGCAGCTGGAAATCCAGCAGCAACTTGTTCAGGCGATGACCATTCAGGGCAACGTCGTCTCCTGTAATGACAATGCGACGGCGCCCGACCGATCCAAGCTGATCCCGTACTACACGTCCGTTATTGTGCCGGGGGACGTTATTGATTTGAACGAAAACATGCTGGTCAGCGGCGCTTACTGCGATGGTTGGCCGACGAACAAACCGCTCAAGAAGGTGTCCGGGGACAAGCTGAAAGTTAAGCCGCTTCACCTAGGTTACGACAAGGACACCGCGGTCACCGGAACGGGAGCACCCGAAATGCGCGACGCGATGGGTGGCGACCTCCACATGTACCCGGGTTACAGCCACGGCGTTCTGGTTAATGACTTTGATCAGACCGCCGACGCTGTCGCTGAGTATATGGATGGAGAATAGACAGCCTTGTCTTTTCTTGCCGAGGTGCGGGCGCTAACGTGGCATTATGCGAACGATAGTGATTGTCGGCGGCGGACCACGCGGAATCTCGGTCTTGGAGCGCCTCGGAAGTTTCTTGCGAGACTCGGGTTTGCAGGGTTCGGCAGAGCCGTCTGCGGCCGATGACAAGCCCGTGCCCTCCGCTGGCAACGTCGCTATTCACCTTATTGACGACGTCGAACCTGGCGCGGGCCGTGTGTGGCGGACCGACCAATCATCCACGCTGTGTATGAACACGCTGGCGGACGCGGTGACACTCTTTACTGAACCAGGATCGACCGTGCGTGGCCCCGTCCTGGAAGGCCCGACCCTCTACGAGTGGTTCCAACTACTCCGCGGCGATGCTGTGCAGCCACGGCCGACGGATTCCGATTCCTCCCACGGACGCAAGAAAGCGGAGCTGTTCCGTGAATTC
Source organism: Corynebacterium kroppenstedtii (assembly GCF_003243515.1). Taxonomy (GTDB): domain Bacteria; phylum Actinomycetota; class Actinomycetes; order Mycobacteriales; family Mycobacteriaceae; genus Corynebacterium; species Corynebacterium kroppenstedtii_B. The sequence goes on along the minus strand of NZ_QFRA01000014.1, from coordinate 62,874 downwards.
CCGCCCGCCATGCCGGCGGATTATGAGGAAGAAATCCGTGAATCGCGTCCTGAATCGCACCCGTCGCGTGCGTTATACGGGCATTACCTGCGGTGGGTATTCGATATCGCCGTGGACCGACTGCGAACAATCCCTGGCGTTACCGTGCATATTCACAAGGCCCGTGCCGTTGACATTCGGCCTAGAAATGTTGGCGCGGGTCCACATGGAGACGCCGATGCTCCCGTCGGCAAGCAAGAGGCAAACGCTGCGCAGGAGAATTCGTCCGACACCATCACTCTTTCCAACGGAACATCCATCGACGCCGACGCTACCATTTTGGCGCTCGGGTGGACGGACACCACCGCGAACACCGCCGAATCGGTGCTGGCCGCGAGTGTTGACGCGCACCCGAACCTGACCTGGATCCACCCCGGGCACCCCGCTGACCAAGATCTCGGCAGCATTGCTGGTGGACACGACACCACTGACTCGGCACAGCATGATCCGCAAGCACCCCGCCCCGACGTCATCGTGCGAGGACTGGGCATGGGCTTCTTTGACCTCATGGCCAGGCTGACCATCGACCGCGGCGGGGAGTTCCGGCGCACGTCGTCCTCCCCGTTTGACCTGAGCTACAAGCCCTCCGGCCGGGAACCGCGGCTCATCGTGACGTCGCACCACGGGTATCCCTACCAGCCGAAACCCGTGTTTGGTTCGCTCCCGCCGGCGGCCCCGATGTCTCGGCTGAAGGCTGCCGTTCAGGCCCTGCCCAGTGATCCACCAGCGGGCAGCATCGATTTCTCTACAACTCTCTGGCCAGCGATCCTGCGCGACGCGCACGCTGCCTACTATCGCGTCCTCCTCCGAGACAACGACGACGCACTCCGCTATGCGCTCCGCATTATCGACGACCCACTAACAGAACCCTGGTCGCTTCACAATGATCCCCGGCTCGACGGCTTAGTTGCCCCCGCGGACCGCTTTGACCTGCCCTATTATGCCGATCCGATGGCCAGAATCGCGGCCGAGCGGCCGGAGGCTCCACATCCAGACACAGTGGACGCTGAATCTGCGGTCCGCACCCTTACTGAGGCGGTCAAAGAAGCGTTGAAGAATGACCTGGCCGAAGCGCGCCGAGGCCGTGAATCCGCGGTCAAAGCAGGGCTACAGGTCATCGGTGCCGCGCGTAAAACCGTCGCCATCGTCGACGAACCAGGAAAATTTACCCCCGAGTCACGCAGACGGGACTATGCCGAATTCGTGCGGATCGGCGCCAACTTCGGCTCTGGGTCACCCGCCTTCCGCACCGCAGAGCTGATCGCTCTTATCGACGCTGGGCTGGTCGTTTTCGCGGGGGCAGATCCGATCGTTGGCGTCACCACCGATCACGGTGACGAACCGCAGTTCGTGCTGACTTCGCCGACCACCGGTGCGCACCCGATGTACTCGACGACGCTGATCGACGCGTGGCAACACAAACCGAACGTCAATAGGAGCACCGATCCGGTGACGCGAGCGCTGGTGGCGTCGGGAAAAATGAGGCCATTTGCGCTGCATACACCGCATGAGGACAGTGCGAAACGTGGCGACGGCAGCGCACTCCACCCCACCCCAACTCGCGCGCCCGAAGTTGACATGGAGACATGCCGGATCATCCACCCCGACGGCACGATCGATCCGCGCGTCCACATGTTGGGCATTCCGCTGCAAGAGATGCGTGCAGATACCACGATCTCGCCGATGCCGGGGACCGATCCGCTGATGCTGCAGGAAACGGATGCGGCAGCGGCAAGTGCGCTCGGGATCGCACGTGGGTAGCGTCGTCGGCAAGCAGCCTCGACATCATTGGCCATGCTTCTTCTACACTGGTTCACACCATGACCAGAGCCATGAACGCTGACACACACGCCCGCACCCAGTCGCGACGCAATCACAGCTTCCGCGACGCCTGGATTGTTGAGACCACGACCGGGCCCGTCAAAGGGCATGCCGAGACAGGTGTCGTTGCTTTCCGCGGGATACCGTACGCGCAACCGCCGCGCGGGGATTTGCGATTTCGACGCGCTCAACCGGTGGAACCGTGGGCAGAACCGCTCATCGCGGACCATCCCGGTGACTATTGCGCTCAATACCGTAATAAGTCCCTGGGGTGGGCGGGGTCCGAAGATTGCCTGTGGCTCAATGTTGTTGTTCCCACCACGGCTGCTCGGTCGGGTGAGGGGCGCTCGGGTGGAGGGCGCTCGACCCAACGTCAATCTGACATGATTGATCGGGACGCTCGACGCCCCATTGTCGTATACTTCCACGGCGGGTCCAATGTTCACGGCTCTGCCAACGAACCATTGCTCACCGGGCAGTATTTTGCGCAAGCCATGGATGCGGTGGTCGTCGCGGTCAATTACCGTGTGGGGATTCTGGGGCAATTGTCGCTCAATTACTCAGCCGACACTACGGAAGTTAACAACGCAGCTGCCGTCGGCACGATGTCAACGACCAGGGCAGACTCGAACCCTGGTTTATCTGACCTTGTCACGGCCGTGCGGTGGGTTCACGACAATGCTGAGGCCTTCGGCGGAGACCCCGGGCGCATCACGATCATGGGCGAGTCCTCCGGCGGTGCCATGGTGACCGCACTCACGGCCGTACCCGAACTTCGCGGAATCATCGCAGGAGCCATCGCGCAATCCTCGCCCGTCGCGATGGTCCATTCGCCCGCAGCCGCCGGCCGGTGGGCAGATCGCGCCCGGGCCGAAAATCCGGATCTCAACGGCATCTCGGCCATGGACCTCGCGCGCCTGACTGAACACCTGAACGTTATTAATGACGAATACCTCGAGTTTTCCGGCCCCTTCGCGCCCACTGTCGACGGGGACCTCATGTCTCGGCATCCCCTGGCTGTTCCCCAACTGATGTCGCGCGACGAACCACATGACGGACGTCGAGAAGAACCCATTGACGACGGAACGCCGGCGGCGAACATACCGCTCCTGATCGGCACGAACGCCGATGAATACCTGGTCATGCGTTGGGAACGCATGTCGACCCGCGCCCAACGTGCGCGCATTCGTCGGTTGGCCCAGTCAATCGGTGGGGGAGCCCCGGATATCTTGGCAGAGTTCTACCGCGGGGGCCGGACTCGCGCGGAGTGTGGACGATTCGCCGGGGACGCCTTGTTCTTGGCGTCCTCACTGCAATTAGCGTCGCGCTGGCCACAGGGAAAAGTCTGGATGTATCGGCTCGATATGTTGACGCCGTCGCTCCGACTGTCCGGACTGGGTGCGACACACGCCCTCGACCTCCCCCTGTTGTTTGAGCGCTATGATTCCGGCAAAGGCCCCGACGCGCTGTATTTGGGTGGTCGCGATCAGATGCGGGCCACCAGTGCCGTGATGCAAAGTCGGTGGAAGAATTTTATTCATTCTGGCAATCCAGGATTTCCACCATTCAGTGACGGTTATGCGACCCAGATTTTTAACGCGGGCGAGCATACAGCGGAAGATCCGTCGGGTGAGCTGCGTCGGGCCTGGTTAGATGTTGACCTGACGAATTAATTTCGTCGGATAAAGAATCACGTGAAGATCAAGGGCGCAGGTCCTGGGAGGTTGCGGCCACCGGCGGCTCACTCAGGCCACGGCACATTATACGGCGTGTGATCCAGCGAGGGTTTCTTCAGCGGTTTCGTTTTTCTGAACATCCTCCCAGTCATGGTCCCCAGCATCCCACGTGGGCATGTCCAAAATCCCGGCGCGCTTCGCCACAACCGTCGTGGCCAGGGACTGCCCAGTCACGTTCACCGCCGTGCGCCCCATGTCGATAATCGGCTCGATGGCCAGCAGCAAGCCGACGCCGGAAAGTGGGAGGCCCAGCGTCGATAATGTCAATGTCAACATGACTGTTGCACCAGTAGTACCAGCCGTCGCCGCGGAACCGATAACAGAGACGAAGATGATGAGCAGGTAATCGGTGAAGTTCAGGGGAGTGCCATAGAACTGGGCGACGAAGATCGCGGCCACCGCGGGGTAGACGGATGCGCACCCGTCCATTTTGGTGGTCGCACCCAGCGGGATAGCGAAGGACGCATACTCCGACGGCACCCCCATTCGCTGCTCAGTGACTCGCTGGGTGACGGGCATAACTCCCATCGACGAGCGCGTGACGAACCCCAAGCTGGTAACGGGCCAGACGCGACGGTAGAAGCCCGACACGGAAAGACCGTTCGTGGCGAGCACCGTGGGGTAGATAATGCCCAGCACAATGGCCAGGCCGACATAGATGGCAAGCACAAATTTGCCCAGCGAACCGAGCGCGTCCCAGCCGTAGTTGGACACAGCGTGCCCGATCAGCGCGGCCGTGCCAATCGGCGCTAGGCGGATGATCCACCACAGCACGGTTTGAACGATCTTGAGGACGGATTCATTAAACCGCAGGAAGGGTTCCGCGAGACGGCCTGTCTTCACGGCTGCAATGCCGATGGCCAGCGAAATGACCAGTAGTTGGAGCACATTGAAGGACAGATCAATGCCATCGCCACTCGATGCGGTCGATGCACCCAACCCCAAGATATTCGACGGTACGATCCCCTCGATAAAGGCCAGCCAGCTGCCGGTATGTGACGGGTCCGCAGCTGTGGAAGCGTCGATGCTGGTACCTTCACCGGGCTTCATAACCAGCGCGACAACAATCCCCGTAAGGACGGAGAAGAACGCGGTGATGGCGAACCACACGAGTGTGCTGATCGCAAGCCTGGCCGCGTTGGTCACTTTCCGCAGGTTGGCCACGGAGGTAATGACCGCAGTAACGACCAGCGGCGGGATCATCACTTTCAGAAGCTGTACATAGGCGGTGCCGAGGCCGTCGAGAAGCGAGCCCAGCCAGCCTTCGTTGTCGCCGCTGAGCCCGTTGCTTTGAGCACGAGCGATAAAACCAAGGATCAGGCCGATAATGAGGCCGGCGATCACTTGGGCACCGAACCCCGTCATCCACCCGGGCAGTATCTTCTTCTCATCGACGGTGTTGTTGAGTTCGGCGTCATTGTCGAGCTTTGTGTCATTGGCGAGCCCAGTGTCGGGTAAATCGGCCATGTGACTCCTTCGCTGTGAGACCTGTGTGCGGGACGGCGGGAAGGATCATGGCTAGCAAGCCGTAGCCCGTGCAGACTGGTCTGTCTCTTTGTGACCGACGCACATATTACGTGGTGGCGTCCCTGGTGCCAACCCATCACAATGGCCAACTAGCCCTGGCTTGACATATCACTCATCCGTGTGAAGATCAGCGCATGGCTGACACACCGCACTCTCCGCACTCAGCCCACACTCGAGGCACAGCGACGAGTGCTGGTTCGATGCTACGAGCTAATACGGGTTGACCGACGAACTATGCGTATTAATCCGTATGTCATGAAGTATCGACGGAAATGCACGTTGAGGACACCTAGTACGGCTGCATACACGGCACCCAGGGCCAATCGGAGTTGCCGCCGCCAGATCCGAAAGATCCAAACCCTCGGCATAGACCGTGCGTTCCGCATGACGTGCCTCACACCCCAAACCGATGGCAAACACTTTTCCCGGCTGACCGAACCGCCGTCGATAGTGTTTGACCGTGCGCGCCACCCACATATACGTACGCCCATCCGGCATCTGCGCCAACTGGCGCATAACTTTCCCCGGGTAGGAGAACGTCTCGTACACATTCCACAGCGGGCACGTACCACCGGAATGCGTGAAATGAAACCCCGTCGCTGATTGTCTCTTCGACACATTCCCGGCGCGGTCCACGCGAACGAAAGTCCACGGTATTCCCCGCAGCTTCGGGCGTTGCAAGGTAGATAAGCGGTGACAAATCGTCTCATACCCCATGCCATAGGCCGTCGATAAGTACTCGATATCGTATCCGGCGCGTTCTGCCTGAGCATGAAAATTGGTGTACGGCAACACCAGCGCCGCCGCGTAGTACGTTGCTGCCCCCCGTACCGCGAGTTGCCGGGATTCGTCGGAAGTGAACCGCGTGTCCTCGTCGACAAGAGAATGAAGTTGATCGCCGACCTCTAAATAAGCAAGCTCTGTGGCCATTCGGAACGCTTTTTGTCCCGACGTGAGGTGCGCGTCGATGGTGAGAACACCGGTGTCGGGGGAAAAGCGGTGCTGCACCATGTGCTCGGCGGTACCCGGGTGCTCATTCCCGCCGCTGTCCAGGTGCGAGATGTAGCGAACCTCGACCCCATACTTCGAGGTCAGCCGCGTGGCGACGCAGTCTTCGACGTGGTTGATATTGGGCACGCCCAGGCCCAGCGTCCCGGCAAGCTCCTCGGCCGCCACGTCAAGCGAATCAATATAGTTTTGGCGTGCATAGAAGAAATCACGAACTTCTTCGTGAGGCATAGTGAGCGCGTCGGATCCTGTCGACGAATCCTCCACATCTGACCGATTTCGCTCCTCTGTGACCAGCGACAACTTGTCCGAAACATTCCGGTACCGTCGGTGAATATCTACCAACGCGCGAGCAAGCTCTGGGTGGGTGCGAACGAGATCCGCCACCTCTTGCACATCGATGCTGGTGGGGCACACCTCCCGGTCTAGGGTAACGTCGTGCACCTCGGCGACCAGGCGGGAATCGTCTTCGCGCGAAAAGAAAGCCTCGTCGATTCCGAAAACATGAGTGATTTTCCGGAGAACCGACGAGGTCAGCGGGCGGCTGTCATTTTCAATTTGGTTGACGTAGCTAGCAGAGAGTCCAAGAGTGTGTGCAAGGGTTGCTTGGCTTAGCTCCCGTTCTTTTCGGAGCTGCTTGAGCCGCGTCCCCACGAATACCCGCGAGGACGGTCCCTCCTTGTCAGCTCCAGTGGCCATGCGACAACAATAGAGCGTCACCGCGAGCGATAGAAGGATTTTGCCCAAATTCCTCAATGCGGCTTATGCGCATGGTGTCCCCAGCCTGGAGCCGGGGGCGGACTGGCCTAGTGGAACTGGCCTTCCTCTGTGGAGCCCTTCAGAGCAACCGTGGAGGAGTTGGGGTCCACCGTTGTGGCAACGCGGTCGAAGTACCCGGCACCGACCTCGCGCTGGTGCTTGACGGCGGTGAATCCACGCTCCTTGGCAGCTTCGAACTCGCGGTTCTGCAGGTCCACAAAGGCTGTCATCTGCTCGCGTGCGTAGCCGTAGGCCAGGTCGAACATGGAGTAGTTCAGTGCGTGGAAACCAGCCAGGGTGATGAACTGGAACTTGAAGCCCATCTTGCCCAGTTCGTTCTGGAACTTCGCGATCTCGTCCTTCTCCAGGTGCGAGGACCAGTTGAACGACGGTGAGCAGTTGTAAGCCAGCAGCTGGTCGGGGAACTCCTCGTGGACACCATCGGCGAATTTCTTGGCCAACTCCAGGTCGGGTGTGCCGGTCTCCATCCAGATGAGATCCGCGTAAGGGGCGTAGGACTTGGCGCGCGCGATACACGGCTCGATCCCATTCTGAACGTGGTAGTAGCCCTCCGCGGTGCGGTCGCCCGTAATGAACTTCTGGTCCCGCTCGTCGACGTCCGAGGTAATGAGCGTCGCGGCCTCGGCGTCGGTGCGGGCAACGATCACGGTCGGCGTGTTCAGAACATCTGCCGCCAACCGTGCCGACGACAGCGTGCGGATGTGCTGCTGCGTGGGGATCAGCACCTTGCCACCCAGGTGGCCACACTTCTTCTCAGAGGCCAGCTGGTCCTCCCAGTGGGTACCGGCCGCGCCGGCCTGAATCATGGCTTTTTGTAGCTCGAAGACGTTCAGAGCGCCACCGAACCCGGCTTCGGCGTCGGCAACGATGGGGAGCAGCCAGTTATCGACTGCGGTGTCGTCCTCGATGCGCGCAACCTCGTCGGCGCGAAGAAGTGCGTTGTTGATGCGGCGCACGATCTGCGGAACAGAGTTAGCGGGGTACAGGGACTGGTCAGGGTAAGTCTGGGAAGCCAAGTTGGCGTCGCCCGCAACCTGCCAACCGGACAGGTAGACGGCCTTCAGCCCAGCCCGAACCTGCTGGACAGCCTGGTTACCGGTGAGAGCGCCGAGGGCGTTGATGTAGCCGTCGCCCTCTTCATGGATGGCGTCAAAAAGGATTTCGGCACCGCGCCGGGCGAGGGTGTTTTCCTCGACGACGGTGCCTTGGAGTGCTTCGACATCTTCTGCCGTGTAGTTGCGGGTAATACCCTTCCAACGAGGATTGGTTTCCCAATCCTTCTTGATTTCTTCAGCGGTACGGGCCTGTCCAACCGTAGACATTGTGTTCACTCCTATGAGGTCTAAGTTTTGGAGACATTGACACCCACATATCGGGCTAAATCCGTAGAAAACCGGACATTGCGATTTTGGTGAATGTCTGTGTAGCCGGTAGCCGTGGTGGCCCCGTTGGCGTGATCTTAACCTTTATCGATAGGAAAAGGCACGTCAATGACTTTTTGGATCGTATTCTTGTGCGGGGGTAGTGGAGGATTTTGCAAAGTTTGCAAACCTACGACTCCGTATGTTTCAGATCCTAGAATTGACAACCGGCCATGAGCTGCATTAATGCAAAATATGATCCAGATTACGAGGTGCTGTGTTTCGCGTCACTCCATAGTGTTTTGTGCGTCACAGCAAAAAAGAGCGGGGGAGCTGACGGGATATCTGGCACCGATTAGCTAAAAAGTGTTTCGCCGCACACCGAACTCCCTTAGGGTTAGCCACACCAGTGTTAGCAACACCACCTAGAACAGTTGTCGTTCCGAAGGAGAAGCTATGACAACCGCCACGTCCGACACCACACCCCGCACTAAAGTCGCTGGCCTCCAGGTTGCCACCACTCTTTATGACTTCATTACCGGCTCGGTCCTTCCCAGGACCGGCCAGGACCCCGACGCTTTCTGGTCCGGCTTCGCGGACATCGTGAAAACCTATACGCCTCGCAATAAGGAACTCTTAGCCCGCCGCGAGGAACTCCAAACCAAGCTCAACGAGTGGTACACCGAGCACCCCGGCGAACAAAACATCGACGATTACGACGCCTTCCTCCACGAGATCGGCTACGTGGTGGACAATGACGATGACTTCCAGATCGACCCCGTCAATATCGACCCCGAAATCTCGGAAACCAGTGGCCCCCAGCTCGTGGTTCCCGTGCTTAACGCCCGCTTCGCGCTGAACGCCGCCAACGCGCGGTGGGGTTCGTTATATGACGCACTCTATGGAACCGACGCCATTCCCGAAGACGGAGGAGCCGAAAAAGGCAACGGTGGCTACAACAAAGTCCGCGGCGATAAGGTCATCGCATGGTCGCGTGACTTCCTCGACAAGGCAGTTCCCCTGGTCGACGCATTCCACCACGATGTCACCCGATACGACATTTCCGACGGCTCCTTCGTCGGCTATGTCAACGACGAGAAGCATGAGCTGCGCGAACCGGACGTCTACGCCGGATACGCCGGGGACAAGTCCAACCCCACGTCGATCTTGTTGCGGCACAACGGGCTGTACATCGACATTTTGATCGACCCCGAATCCCCCATCGGATCCACCGACAAGGCCGGAGTCAAGGACATTATTCTCGACGCCGCCGTCAGCACGTTGATTGACTTTGAGGACTCCGTGGCCGCTGTTGATGCGACCGATAAAACTTTGGGCTATAGCAACTGGTTCCAGCTCAACACCGGTGAGCTGGAAGAAGAAGTGACCAAGGGAGACAAGACGTTCACCCGTCGGCTGAACCCCGACCGCAAATACACCAGCCCCGACGGCGAATCCTTCACCGTCCATGGCCGCACCTTGATGTTTACCCGCAATGTGGGCCACCTCATGACCAACCCCGCGATCCTGCTGGAAGACGGATCCGAGGTGTTCGAGGGGATCATGGACACCGTCATGACCGCCGTCTGCGGGATCCCGGGGATTGACAAGAACAACCCCATGTACAACTCCAGCAATGGCTCGATCTACATCGTGAAGCCCAAGCAGCACGGGCCGGAGGAAGTGGAATTCACCAACGACCTGCTGAGTGCCACCGAGAAGCTCCTGGGCCTCCCGGAGAACACCATCAAGGTCGGGGTGATGGATGAAGAGCGTCGGACCACGCTGAACCTCGACGCATGTATCAAGGCCGTGTCCAAGCGGCTCGCGTTCATTAACACAGGCTTCCTGGACCGCACCGGCGACGAAATCCACACCTCCATGGAAGCCGGCCCCATGATCCGCAAGGGCGAAATGAAATCCGCCCCCTGGATGCAGGGCTACGAAGATAACAATGTGGACGCGGGCATTGCCCACGGCCTGCCCGGCAAGGCGCAGATCGGTAAGGGAATGTGGGCAAAGACCGAGCTCATGGCCGACATGCTGGCCGAGAAGATCAGCCAGCCGGAACAAGGTGCTACCACCGCGTGGGTTCCGTCACCCACTGCAGCGACGTTGCACGCCACGCACTATCACCAGGTGGACGTGTTCACCGTCGACGAGAAACTTCGCGCTGCTGGGCGCCGTGACAACTACCGCGACCGCCTGACCGTCCCCGTCTCGCCCGACGGAAAGTGGAGCGATGAGGATATTAAGGAAGAGGTGGACAACAACTGCCAGTCCATCCTGGGCTACGTCATCCGCTGGGTGGAGCAGGGTGTGGGTTGCTCCAAGATTCCGGATATTCACGACGTTGACCTCATGGAAGACCGCGCGACGCTGCGAATTTCCTCGCAGCTGCTGGCCAACTGGCTGCGCCACGGCATCATTACGGAGGACTACGTGATCGAGGCATTGAAGCGCATGGCGAAAGTCGTCGACAAGCAAAATGAAGGAGATCCGGCGTACCGCACGATGTCGGCTGATTACGACAAGTCGATCGGTTGGCAGGCGGCGAAGGACCTGATTTTGGACGGGACGACCTCGCCCTCCGGTTACACCGAGCCGATCCTGCATCGGCGCCGTCGCGAATTCAAAGAGCGCGAAGGGATCGCATAAGGTTCTGCGGGCGGTCCTGCGGCTGATCCGCCGCATAGGTTCCTGCTGCGTTGGTGCTGTAACTGCTGCGTTTGTCACAGGTGATGGGTACCCTCATACGTAGACGGTGAAGGTCGAGCAGAAAGGTAACTTGTGGTGACGCAGTCAGCAGATACACCAACGCTTCAGGATCTTCTGAAATTCAAGGTGGTGCTCTTCGACCTTGATGGGGTTCTCACGCCCACGGCGATGCTCCACCAGCAGGCTTGGGCGACGATGTTCCAGGCGTTCCTGGCAGAGCGCGGCGAACGCGCCTACACCGACCAGGACTATTTCGATTACTTGGACGGACGTCGTCGGGATGAGGCCATTCAAGCGCTCCTGGAATCGCGCGGCATTTCTCTTCCTTATGATCGTGCCGACGCAGGCCTCGATGGCGACGACAACCCCACTGATAACACCATCACCGGGTTAGGGCTGCGCAAGAACCGCGACTTCCTCGACCTCCTTAAACGCGGGATGGATCCGTATCCTGGCTCATTGCAGCTGCTCCACGCGTTGAAGGACCACAACGAGTCCCACGCGTCGGATGCCGTGCAGATGGGTGTGGTGTCGTCGTCAAAGAACACGCCGAGGGTCCTGGAATCAGCCGGGCTTACTGATTATTTCCCCCATGTTGTCGACGGGACCATCGCGGAAGAGAAAAAGCTCAAGGGGAAGCCGGCGCCCGATACTTATGTTTATGGTGCTGAATTGTTTGGCCTCACCCCTGCCGACGCCGTCGTCGTGGAGGACGCAACCAGCGGTGTGGCCGCGGGGCGTGCCGGTGAATTTGGGTACGTTCTCGGTGTCAATCGTGGTGCAGGGAAAGACGCGTTGCTGAAGACCGGGGCCGATGCCGTCGTTGACGACCTCGGCGAGCTGGTGTAAAAAGGCCCCCTGCCAGCCAACCCACAACCTACGGATCGGTAGCCTGGTCGATAGCTGTGACTGCAGCAGCTCATGCCGTTAACGTCACTACAAGGACCCTAGGAGAGTGAATGAGCCCGAAAGCATCGCAAGCGACGTCGGAAGCTTTTCTTGCTGCCCGTCGCCATGTACAAAAGGACCAAAAGGGCTCGATTGATGATAGCCGCCAGGACGGATTACTGGCCCGCGCCGACGGCCACCACCACGGGGTTGACCCTGAGTCCACCATCGACCGCGAAAACAATCCCGTCGACCCGTGGCGGCTCATTGAGCGCGTCCCCAACCGCATGGACCTGGGGGTATCGGAATCCATCTTCGCCCTCTCCAACGGGTACATGGGCATGCGCGCGAACCCCTCCGAGGGGCGCGACTCCGCCTACCACGGCACCTACATCAACGGTCTCCACGAAACATGGAACATCCGCCACGCGGAGGACGCCTACGGCTTAGCCCGCAAGGGGCAGACCTTGGTCTCGGCACCCGATGCCAAGCCGATGCGCCTATATATTGACGACGAACCCCTCCGCTTAGGCAGCGCCGACCTCGAAGACTACGAGCGCGTCCTGGACTTCCGCGAAGGCATCCTGCGCCGCAACCTCATTTGGCGCACCCCGTCGGGCAAACGCGCGCGGGTGACGTCCGAGCGGATGATCTCCTTCCAGGAGAAGCACCTGGCCATCATGAGTTTGGAGGTTGAGCTTCTCGACGCCGACGCGGCCGTCGTTATTTCGTCGCAAATCCTGAACCGCCAAGACGGCGAGGACGAATACCACGGTGGCGGCAACGGGAATAACAGTGCCGCAGAAAAAGACCCCCGTCAGGGCGAGACCATTGAGGAACGCGTTCTCATTCCGACGTTCCGGGCCCACCCAGCGCCAGAGCGCGCCACGTTGGGATACCGGTGTGCCGAGTCCGGCATGACCGTGACCTGCAGCATGGACCACAAATTGACGGTGGACATGCCGGGTGCGGAATCACTGAATACGCGTGAAGAAGCGGGCGTGGAAGTGGATGCGCGCGTGCGTGACGATAACGCCCGCGTCGTTCACCACCTCAATGGCAAACAAGGGATGACGATACGGCTGGAAAAGTTCGTGTCCTACCATTCCTCCCGGCACGTAGCGGCGGAAGAACTGGCTTTCCGCTGCGCGCGCACCATTAACCGCGCTGTACAAGTGGGATTCCCGGCCTTGCAGCAGAATCAGCGGGAATGGCTCGATGCGTTCTGGGAACGCTCCGACGTGGAAATTACTGGGCAGCCGGCCATTCAGCAGGCCGTGCGGTGGAACCTGTTCCAGCTGGTGCAGGCCTCGGCGCGGGCCGACGGGCACGGCATCCCCGCGAAAGGAATGACCGGATCCGGCTACGGCGGGCACTATTTCTGGGATACGGAAATTTATGTCATGCCGTTCCTGAGCTACACGAACCCGTCGTTCGCCAGGAATGCGATGCGGTTCCGTTTCCTCATGCTTCCCGCTGCTCAGGAGCGTGCCCGGGAGCTCTCCCATGACGGAGCATTGTTCCCGTGGCGCACCATTAATGGCCTGGAATCAAGTGCGTATTACGCGGCAGGGACCGCCCAGTATCACATCGATGCGGATATTGCGTACGCCCTCATGAAGTACGTGTACGCGTCGGGCGATACGGATTTCCTGCTGCGCGAGGGCATCCACATTTTGGTGGGCACGGCGCGATTCTGGATGTCCTTGGGCTTCTTTGATCGCGATGGTGAATTCAATATTCACTCCGTCACGGGGCCCGACGAGTACACCACCGTGGTGAACAACAACCTCTACACCAATGTCATGGCGGAATATAACTTGCGCGTGGCTGCCGATGTCGTTCGTCAAATGAAGGCCGACCGGCCCAATGACTACGCTGACCTGGCGAAACAGTATGGCCTGGATGAGGAAGAAATAGTGCTGTGGGATAAAGCAGCCGAGCACATGCACATCCTGCTGGACCCGAAGTTGGGGATCCACCCGCAGGATGACCAGTTCCTGGAGCGCGAGCGCTGGAACCTCGACGACCCCTCTGTGGGTCCGAAGCGCCCGCTTTTGCTGCACTACCACCCGCTCACCATCTACCGGTACCAGATCATCAAGCAGGCCGACGTCGTGTTGGCGCTGTTCCTGCGGGGTAACCGGTTTACCCGGGAAGAGAAGCTGGCCGACTACAACTACTATGACGAGTTAACCACGGGTGATTCGACCCTGTCCGCTGTTGTCCAGTCTATCGTCGCGGCAGAGCTGGATCTGAAGGACAAGGCGATGGATTTCTTCCTCCGTGGCCTGTTCGTGGACCTGGGCAACTTGCACGGGAACACGAAAGACGGTGTACACATTGCCTCCACTGGTGGGGTGTGGTCCGCACTCGTGTACGGCTTCGGCGGTTTCCGTGATTATGAGGGCCGCTACAGCATCAACCCGCGGCTGCCCGATGAGTGGGAAGAGCTCATTTACCGGATCACTCTTCACGGGTGCCGGATTCGCGTCGCTATTCGACGTCACTCCGTCGAACTCGTGGTGGAAGAAGGGCTTCACGACGTCGGCCCGATCGAGGTCGGTGGCCGGGAAGTTGTCGTGACTCACGAGCCGATGACCATCGCTTTGCCTGGTGAGCGCAACCTCGGCGATGACTAACGTCGCGCTCATACCGGACTGACACCGCCGGCCCCCAACCGGGGGCGGCAAGTTGTCAGGAACTGTCCGTGTCTCTACCTCAATTGACCTGTTGAGGCTACGCTAACGAGCTGTTTCGTGCGAAGAAAACGGTATTAACATCACAGGTCATGGCTAAAAAATTCCACCTATTTATCTCTAGGGTCAACGGGGGTAACGAATTATGCAAAGACGAAGTTGCGAAAAGTCCATCTTGACCACTAGTGATGTGTATCACGCGGTAGCGGCGTAAGTGGAGTGCACCTCCCTCGTCGTCGTACAGTAAGGCTGACACTGGAGGTGCCATGACTGTAAAAAACGCGAACCGTGACGCCATTGTTCACGGTAAAATAACGACGGATCCGCTCCGCGACAAGCCGGCGTTCCCGTCGTGGGCTATGAAAATGACGATGGCGATCACGGGCCTTATCTTCGGGCTGTTCGTGCTCGTCCATATGATCGGTAACTTAAAGATCTACATGGGGGAAGAGCACTTAAACGACTACGCAGAGTTTCTGCGTACGGCGCTCGAACCCTTGTTCCCGCGTGAGGGCGTTCTGTGGATCGCGCGTATTGTTCTTCTCGTCTGCTTAGTTCTGCACGTCTACTGCGGCTTAGCGCTGCACGGGCGTGCACGGCGGTCACGAGGTAAGTTCCGCCGGACAGGGCTTGTATCGGGAATGAACACCTTTGCAGCACGGTCCATGGTTGTGACGGGCCTGGTCCTGCTGCTGTTCATCATCTTCCACATTTTGGATTTGACGTTGGGCGTGCGGCCGATCGGATCGAGTGAGTTTGAGGAGAACACCCCCGGTCACGCGAATGCTTATGCCAACCTCATTCATAGCTTTGATCGTCCTGGTGTTGCTATTTTCTACATCCTCGCCATGGTGATTCTGTTCGTCCATCTGTCGCACGGCATTTGGACGGCCATTTCTGATCTCGGAATTACCGGACATCGGTGGAGTCAGGTGATGCTGCTGGTTGCCTACATAGTTCCGGCCATCATCATGATCGGCAACATTTCGATTCCCCTCGCTGTACTGACCGGCGCGATATCACTGTAGGCGGAGGTTACAAAACATGAGTGCAGTTATTCAGAACCCCCACAATCAGGGGCCGGACTTCGACTACGACACCGCTGTTGAGAATTTCACCGCGCCTGATTCATGCGTCCCCGGAGTGACCCTGGGCTCCAAACTAAAGGACAACGCTCCTCACATGAAGGGACTCTCGCAGGCCGACGAGTGGGATTACGCTAAGCAACACTTCAAGCTGGTCTCGCCCCTGAACCGCAAGAAGTTCACGATCCTCGTCGTCGGTACCGGTTTGGCCGGCGGAGCTGCTGCGGCAGCTTTGGGCGAGCTGGGCTATGACGTCAAGGTCTTCACATACCACGACGCTCCTCGTCGTGCTCACTCGATTGCCGCGCAAGGTGGTGTGAACTCGTCTCGCTCGAAGAAGCTGGACAATGACTCCACCTACAACCACACCAAAGACACGGTGAAGGGTGGCGACTACCGCTGCCGCGAGAACGACTGCTGGCGCTTGGCAGAAGAGTCCCCCCGCGTCATTGACCACATGAACGCCGTGGGCGCACCGTTCTCCCGCGAGTACGGCGGAACGCTGGCCACCCGTTCATTCGGTGGCGTCCAGGTGTCCCGTACCTATTACACCCGTGGTCAAACAGGCCAGCAGCTACAGCTGGCGACGACCTCCGCATTGCAGCGTCAGATTGGTGCCGGCTCAGTAGAGATCTTCACCCACAATGAGATGATGGATCTCATTATCGACGACGGCCGCTGCCAAGGCATCGTCACCCGTAACCTCATTACGGGCGAGCTGAACGCCCACACCGGCCACGCCGTGATCCTCGGAACCGGCGGCTACGGCAACGTCTACTACATGTCCACGTTGGCGAAGAACTCCAATGCGTCGGCCATCATGCGTGCCTACGACCAAGGCGCCTACATGGCATCGCCGTCATTCGTGCAGTTCCACCCGACGGGTATCCCGGTGAACTCGGACTGGCAGTCCAAGACGATTCTGATGTCGGAATCACTGCGTAATGACGCCCGCGTCTGGACCCCTAAGAAGAAGGCCGACGACCGCGACCCCAACGACATCCCCGAAGACGAGCGCGACTACTTTCTAGAGCGCCGCTACCCGGCATTCGGTAACCTCGTCCCCCGTGATATCGCCTCCCGTGCGAACTCGCAGCAGATCAACGGCGGATACGGCGTCGGACCATTGCACAACTCCGTGTACCTAGATCTGCGCGACGCTATCCAGCGTCTGGGTAAGGACGTGATCAAGGAGCGTTACGGCAACCTGATCCAGATGTATGAAGAGACGATTGGTGAATCCGCCTACGAGACACCAATGCGTATCGCCCCAACCTGCCACTACGTGATGGGTGGACTGTGGACCGACTTCAACGACATGACGAACATCCCCGGTCTCTTCGCCGCTGGTGAGGCATCCTGGATGTACCACGGCGCGAACCGCCTGGGTGCTAACTCGCTGCTGTCGGCTTCGATCGACGGGTGGTTCACCTTACCCTTCACGATTCCGAACTACCTGGCTCCACTGCTGGGAACAAAGGCGCTCCCGGCCGATTCGCCGGCCGCTCAGGAAGCCCTGGAACGGTCCAAAAAGCGCATCGAGAAGTTGATGAACATCCAGGCGAAGGACCCCCACGGCCCGGAATACTTCCACCGCAAGCTGGGCGACATCCTGTACTTCTCCTGCGGCGTGTCACGCAACGTCGAAAATCTGGAAAAGGGCATCAAGGACATCCGCGAACTGCGCGACGAGTTCTGGCAGAACCTGCACATCCCGGGTGACGTCGATAACCTCAACCAGGTTTTGGAATACGCCAACCGTGTTGCGGACTACATGGATCTCGCGGAGCTCATGTGCGTTGACGCCATGGACCGCGACGAATCCTGTGGTGCCCACTATCGCGACGATCACCTCTCTGAAGATGGTGAGGCAGAGCGCGATGACTCCAAGTGGTGCTTCGTCTCTGCGTGGGAACACAACGGCGATGGTAAGTTCATCCGCCACGCCGAGCCCTTGTACTTCGACCGCATCCCTCTGATGACAAGGAACTACAAGTAATGAAACTGCATCTAGAGATCTGGCGTCAGGCGGGCCCGGAATCCGAAGGACACTTCGAGTCTGTCGATGTCGATGACGCCGTCGAGCAAATGTCCATCCTCGAGCTACTGGACCACGTCAACGAAGGCTACATCGAGCAAGGCAAAGAGCCTTTCGCTTTCGCCTCTGACTGCCGTGAAGGTATTTGCGGCACCTGCGGCTTGACCATTAACGGCCGCCCGCACGGCCCGGATAAGAACAAGCCGGCCTGCCAGCAGCGTCTGTTCAACTTCAAAGATGGTGACAGCATCAAGATCGAGCCTCTGCGCTCTGCGGCATACCCCGTGATTAAGGATATGATCGTGGACCGCTCCGCACTGGATCGAGTGTTGGAACAAGGCGGATTTATCTCCGTCATGGCTGGTACCGCCCCCGATGCGGACTTCCTGCCCATGAACCACGCGGATGCCGAGAAAGCCCTTGACTTCGCCGCATGTATCGGCTGTGGTGCTTGTGTTGCGGCCTGCCCGAACGGTGCAGCGCACCTGTTCACCGGCGCGAAGTTGGAGCACTTGAAGCTCATGCCGCTGGGTAAGCAAGAGCGCGGTAAGCGTGCCCGCAAGATGGTGGACAACCTGGAAACCACCTTCGGCCCATGCTCGTTGTTCGGTGAATGTGCCGACGTCTGCCCGGCAGGAATCCCATTGACCGCTGTGGCAGCCGTGACGAAGGAGCGCACCCGCTCCGCGCTGCGGAACAAGGACAAATAGGTCATACCTGTCACTCCTACGTTCTGTTGGCCTGCGAAGACACTGCAGGGTGGCAGTTCAGGGGTGACCCCCACGTTGTCTTATGGGTAGTCTTTTACTCATAAGCGGCTACACTAAGGGTCACACTCTATGACCCACCCTGATTCAGGTCGTGAAAGGTAAAGTTATGTCTTCGTCTGAGGTTCGATTTGAAGGCGAACCGCACTACATAGAGGGCTATGTGCCCGTATCCCTCGCGTCACCGCATTCATCGCTGCACAGTAGCAAGACATGGTCGGGGATGGGATTCGTTCTCTCGTCACTCGCCTTCTTCGGCATCTTCGTTTTCGGTCTCGCCACCGAGATCTTCGGCGGACAAGGCTGGTCTACCTATTTGCTGTTCGGCGGACTTATCGGCGGTATCCTGTGCCTCGTAGTCGGCTTCGGCCTCATTCACGCTGGCCGTGCTCCCTACCGTGAGTACAAGGAGCGCACCGGACGCCTCCACTAAAAGACGCCACGTTGTACACAGCTGTGCTGTTCTGAGCGGTTTAGCGCTGTTCAGCACGGCCCCGCATGAATTGTGCATGCGTGAACGTAATCAATATCGCGCTTAGGTGAAAGCAGATCCTGAGCACCTCCAGCAACGCCACCCCGTGAACATGGGGTGGCGTTGTTTTATGTTTATAGGACAAAAAAGGGGTAAGTAGCAACTTTTGGGCTCCAGGTGTAGCTTCCCCGCAGATTTCCGTCTACCGGCTCGTTTTTCCGTGCGTCGACGCTTCGCGCCCCAGGATTCTGTCCGCACCGCTTTCTGTCGTATTACCCTTGTTTTATGTTTGCAGGGTCGGGGGATCCAGCAAGACGCAAGTACGAACACGAGGCGTGTGCACCACGTGTTAGCGCATGCGTGTCGTGTCTACCGCCCTGGCACAATAGAACCGTGACTGATTCTCGACCCCGTCATGCCCTTCCCGCGGACAATTCCCCCGATAACGATTCACCTACTCGTGCCCCCTCTGGAGACAACCCGCCACGTCGCACGTCCTCCGGCACGCCTGTAGCCGTTAACCGCCGCGGACAGGTTGTCACCCAGGCGCCCACACCACGCGGCACTGCACCGTCACCCTCGCCGTCAGCGCCGTCGTCACCATTAAGGGCGTCGTCACCTCCATCCGCCCCATCGTCGGAAACCCTTCCGCCTGTCAGCGATGAGGCAGGCCGCCGTCGAGAATTAAAAAAATATAAAGCCATCGCCACAGGGCTATTAGTCCTTGCAACGGTGATCTATCTCGTGTGCCGGTGGTTGGAACAGGATTCCGACGCCGCATGGATCGGTTATATCCGCGCTGCGTCCGAAGCGGGCATGGTCGGGGCGCTCGCGGACTGGTTCGCCGTGACGGCGCTGTTCCGGCGGCCCATGCATTTGCCCATTCCGCATATGGCGATCATTCGGCGGAAAAAAGACCAGGTTGGCGAGGCATTATCGGGGTTCGTGGGAGGCAACTTCCTCAATGCCGAGCTCATTACCGACAAAGTTCAGAAGGCCGACATTCCCGCCAGAGCGGGGCAGTGGGCGTCGGAACCCGCCAATGCGGCGCGCGTGTCCGAAGAGGTCGGTAACGCGACGATTGCCATCGTCGAGGGCATCGACGATGACGAAGCCGCCGAGATGATCCGCACGATGGTGATCGACCGCATCGCAGAGCCGGATTGGGGACCGCCCGCAGGTGCACTCATGGAGCAATTCATTGCGGAGGGGAAGGCCGAGCCCGTCGTCGACACGATTATTTCCTGGGCATATGACCGCGCGCGTGATTCCGAGGAGCTCATTACGCGGTTGCTCAACCAGCGGGCGCCGTCGTGGGCGCCGGGGTTCATCAACGACCTTGTGGGCGAGCGCGTGTACCGGGAGGTCGTCGATTTCGCGTACAAGGTGAAGACGGAGCCGGACCATGAGGCCCGTCAGGCGCTGCGTCGGGTGGTCAATCAATGGGCGTCGGACCTGCAGCATGATCCGGAGATGATCAACAGGGTCGAGGAATTTAAACACGATGTGCTGTCCTCCGCCCCTGTGCAAGCTGCGCCTGCGACTGTGTGGCGCAATATGAAAGAACAAATCGTTCGTATGGCATCGGACCCGCAATCCCATGTGCGACGCAGGATCGCCGAGGAAGTCTCACTGTATGCCAACCGGCTGCTGACGGACCCGGAACTCCGCGCCCGATGGGGCGAGCGCGTTACGGGAACTGCGCGGTATATCGCGCAAAACTTCTCGGGCGAAGTGACCAGCATTATTTCCGAAACCGTCGAGCGCTGGGATGCCGACGAAGCCAGCGACAAGATCGAGCTCATGGTGGGGAAGGACCTGCAATACATTCGCTTTAATGGCACCATTGTGGGATCCTTGGCCGGGCTGCTGATTTACACGCTCTCGCAGCTGGTGCTGAGCCTGTAGTCTGGCAGTGAATCCGCCACCTTTGAGAACTACGTAGTGGGAGAGTCCGCGATGCATGTCATGATGACAATTTTCATGGTCCTCGGCTGGGTCATGGTGGCCATGAAATTAGCCATCACCGTCGTGGGAGTCGTGGGCGCCATCGTTGTGGCATCCACCCGCTCCGACGCGTTCGAGGCCGGGGATCGCCGCCCCAAGTGGCAGTGGTTCGGAATCCTAGTGGTATCGACGCTCCTCGTGCTGTTCACCAGGAGCTTCATCTGGCTCTTCGGCATCGTGGCCATCGGCGTGTACTGGTTCGACGTACACCCCCAGCTCAAGAGCATCCAAAACGGCGAATGCTACTGATCGTTCTGCGTTCCCAGAATCTGATTGGCATTATCCGACAGCGCTTTCAGACCGACGTCGTGACCTTCCTCCGTCACGCGCATGCCCCGACTAGTAACCTCCACATGGGTCGCCTTCAGCTCCTTATTACTTACTACATTGGCGGCTTCCTCAATTTGCGACGTCAGAACGTCGGCCACAGACTGCGGAAGCGACATACCCAGTAACTTCGCGTTGGTCACCTTCATCGTGATGTCGCCGTCGTCGATAGTGGGTTTGATTTCTAGATCGGCCAGGCCACCGGATAACTCGAGGCTGAAGGTGCCCTTCGATGGGTTGGGGTTGACGGCCGTGACTTTGATAGCGCGATCGGCAATAGATTGCGCCGCAGGAGAGTAGGCAGCTTGGCGGTAGGCCTGACTACTGGCGCTCTGCGAATTGGTGTCTGAACTGCTCTTTCGCGTCACCCCACCCTGCGCCGCGGCCTCGATGTAATCGGTGGATAGCGTTGTATCCAGCGTGAGCGTGCCCGCCTTGTGAGAGTTCATGTTGAGCTTATCAATCGTGATTGTCGACGGCGGGTACCCGCTGACATCGGGGGCCGATGTGGTGCCGTCGGGGTACGTCACGTCGAGCGAGTTCGGAATATCTACCTTCACATGGCTGAGCTTGTGCGTGATTACCGCAGATAGAACCGGGTGTGTGCCGAACGAGACCTGTGCGGAGGACGACGAGCCATCCGCGTGCTCTGAGAGCTCCTTTTTAATGTGAGAGGACACGTAGGCCCGCGCGGCAAATTCGGCGACCACGAGCACCACGATGGCCAGCACGATAACGACCACCATGATTTTTCCCAAAGAAGACTTAGAGCGATTCACGCGGACAAGTAAACCGGAGATCGTGGGGGCTCGGCAAGGGAAAATGCCGTATTTAGGAATGTTGTAGAAAACTATTCAGCAAATTCACAGAGTAAGGGGCATTTACGGGGCATATCTGCTGGTTTCTGTGGTCTCGCAGACTAGGTTTTTAGGTAATGAAGGTTATCGATTATGTCCGGTGGATGGGAATTGCTGCCTGGACTGGTGGGCTGGCCAATCCCCGACATTCGCGCGGGCTGGCAATCAAGCCGGGGAGTTCCGCACGGCATATTTTGATCGAGAGCGCCGGAGGTTGTGCTCACACACTTGAGACGATTGAGCGAGAATACACGCATTTTCGGTGGCTTCTTGGTGGTTCACCTCTCGACGAAATAGTGCTGGACTACGTCTACCAGCGGGATCTGCGCATAACGGGCGGTGCTCTCCCGAACGGCACTTTCGCTGTCGTTGATTTCAGTGATGATCTCCGCGAATACAGCCTGGAGGCGTTGCTGGTGGTCGCCCGCCAGCTCAGTGCAACCACGGCTGGTTCAGTGTTATCAGAGCACATCCCGCCCTGGAATCTGGCCGAACCATTGGGGCTTCTCGCCTTGGCCGTGTGTGAGTATTTCACTGGCTCCACTATCCGGGACCTAACCCGTGACTACGTGGACCGTTGTAGTGAGGGGAACTGTGAGACCGGCGACACGACGGTCTTTGATCGTCTTGCGTATAGCGTTGCTCATCAGATTGGTATCGAACCGGCATCTTTCTTCCCTCTCATCACTTTGCACGTCCACGCCGACTCAGTAGATCGACCACTTCTTACCGTGGAGGTTGACGCTACTGCTCCGCTGGGCAGCGTGATCCATGACGTCTGCGATGTAGTCGATAAACTCGGAGTGAATCCAGCGATGGACTTTCCCGTCGAGATAGTGAGGGCTGGGACAGCGCGCTCGGAAATGCCGGTTACTAGCCAAACGTGCAAAGCGACGGATAGTGCAAGTTCGGGCGGCACTTCTCCAGATAACTCGCGCCGGGTATCTCACTCGAACACGTTGCCGTGCTTATGGCCGCTAGCACTCGGAGCTGGAAGCGATGCCGTCACAGATCAGGCCATTGCACTCGCTGCGGTGCGTTTAGTGCTCCGGAAATGTGTTCTTCGCGGCGTTTCGTGGGTTGGTGTGAAACATTCGCGAGCGAGGTCTGCTGCCGAGCACTGCATTACGGTAGCTATCGCGCGTAGCGATGACGACGTAGAAAATCCAGAGCACGATGCACTTATTCAAGGGCTTTCTAGTGCAGTCAACAGGACCTGCGCAAACCATTTCCCTGGTTCACACATTGCATGCCAGGTCGTGAACGCAGACGAATGCGTCGATATCGGCCAGTGGATCACAGCTATTGGGTACCATCCTGCTTTCGGGATTCTACCAGCGTATATGCAACTCGAGCGGCTGGGCTGAGCAGAGATTACAGACGGCTAGCCGGGTAATACGTCACCCCTCCGAAACAACATCCCATGGAACGGTGATGACGTTATCGCGGATTCGTCGCCGCGGAGCCTCGACAGGAAATCCAGATCGGTGCAGGTAGGACAGCGCTTCTCGCCACCGGACGCGGGGGCCGTACACATCAAACGGCGCTGTTCTGTTCCACGCGTCGTCGAGCGTCGTAAACAGATCGTGGACGGGCTCGCCCGGAACATTGCGGTGAATCAGAACTTTAGGCAGACGTTCGGCCAGGTCAGAGGGCTTCTCGATGTCGAAAGGATCCCATGCGAGGGTCAGCGTGCGGGGCCCATCGGCATCGAGAAGAATCCAGGAACACCGGCGGCCGAGTTCGTCGCAGGTCCCTTCGATGATGTGCCCGCCCGGCGCGAGTCGGGATTGCATCGTTTCCCACGCGGCATGAACATCCGCGACATCGTATTGCCGCAGCACATTGAACGCGCGAACCAGGTGCGGGCACAGCCCGGCCAGCTCAAACCCGCCGAGCGCGAAATGAACCCCATCGCGGTCGGGGAGCACGCGCTCGGGATCGATCTCCAGGCCGGTGACGTCGATAGTAGGGCGAATAGTGCGCAAACGGGCGGCCCACTCGCAGGTGGTTGTCCAGCTCGCGCCGTAACCAACATCCACAGCAAGGGGCCTATCCGCATGGAGGAGCGCGCGGCGCAAGACCGCGTTATGGACAGCCCAGCGATCACATCGCCGAAGTCGGTTGATCCTTGTCGTTCCCCGTGTCACAGTGCCGACGGGCCCGTTCCCGCTCCACGACGGTGTGCGGACATTATGGGCGCGCAGATTTCGCGTCCCAGCGTTGGGGTGGCGGCGATTCCCATGTGGGGTCGAGGGTTTGTCCATAGGGGGTGCGGTTCAGCAGGAGAGGGCGGTTGAAGTGTCGTTAGCAGTGGTGTGGATGTGGTACTACCCACTCGTCGATAGTGATCGTAGACTGAGGGGCCGTACTGTCACGAGTCAACCGGGGCTGAACGGCAGCCCACCAATCCGACACTAAGGCTGAGCAGATGAGTTCTTTACCGACGAGTCCGCAGCAGGATTCTACCGATGACCTCCTGGAGCGCCTGGACGCGACCGTTGGTGTGTCCGTTGTCCGCGGGAAGTCATTCACGGACTTAACGACGTTGCGCATCGGCGGTACTCCGCGCGCTGTCGTCGAGGTAACAACCCCCGGCGCCGTCGCCACAGTGGTGAAGGCCGTCGTTGATGCTCAGGTGCCGTGGATCGTCGTCGGCGGTGGATCGAACTTGGTGGTCGCGGAGAGCCCGTCGGTGGAGGAACTGATTGCCGTTCATTTGATGGTCCGGCGGCCTATTTTGGACGATCCCGACGATGACGAATCGCAGCTAGCACCCGTCATGATGGACGTTCACGAAGGCACAGTGAGCTGTTTCGGCGGCGTCGAATGGGATGCCCTCGTGGCCGCGACCGTGACATCGGGATTGGGCGGATTGGAGTGCTTGTCGGGGATTCCGGGGTCGGTCGGCGCGACCCCGGTGCAGAATGTGGGCGCGTATGGCGTTGAGGTGTCCTCGGTGCTGCAGCGCGTGTTGTTGACTTATTGTGGCGATGATGAGCACGAGGCGGGTGCGCAGGAGTGGGTCACTCCCGACGCCCTTGACCTGGCTTACCGCTACTCGAACATCAAGTTCACCCGGCGCGCCGTGGTGACGGCTGTGGAGTTCCAATTGACGCCCGGGGGAGTGTCGGCTCCGCTTCGCTATGGCGAGTTGGCCCGGCGTTTAGGCGTGACCCCGGAAGAATCGGCCCAGGAAGGTGGCGCTCGACGGCCAGCCGCCGCGGTGCGTGAGGCGGTCCTCCAGCTGCGCCACGGTAAGGGCATGGTTCTTGATGAGAGCGATCATGACACCTGGTCAGCGGGCTCGTTCTTCACTAACCCCATTATCGACGCCGACGCCCTGCCTCTTATCCGTGAGGCTGTCCGCCAGCGGTGTGGTGATGATGTCGCGGAGTCGATGCCAGCGTTCCCCGTCGGCGATCGGGTCAAGCTATCGGCAGCGTGGTTGATCGATAAGTCGGGGCTGACGAAGGGCTGGAAAGTCCACGCCCATGCTCCTGCGTCATTGTCGACGAAGCACACACTGGCGTTGACCAATCGCGGCGGAGCCAGCAGTGCGGATATCGTCGAGCTGGCCCACGCCGTGCAGGATCACATCCGGGACGTTTTCGGTGTTAGTTTGGAACCCGAGCCGGTGTGGGTGGGGTTCTAGGCTCGGCCAGGCGCGCCATTAGCCCCGCAACCCGCTAGCTCTGCTTAGACCGCTCAATGATGCCATCGCGGACATCGCGTCGGCGGATCTTGCCCATCTGATCCCGCGGCAAATCATCAAAGTGGTAGAACGTGCGGGGCACCTTATACCGGGCCAGAGACTTCCGGCAGTAATCCTTCAGCCCCTCGGGGTCCAGGGCCGCGCCGGGCTCCAGGCTAATCGCGGCGACGACGGTTTCGGACCCATCCTCGCGCGGGAGGCCGACCACGGTGGAGTCCTCCACGTCGGGGTGCTGGTTCAGAACGTCCTCCACCTCTTGCGGGTACACGTTAAACCCGCCGGTGATGATGATTTCCTTGGTCCGTGCGACCAACCGAATGAACCCGTCGGGCTCCATGATTCCCACGTCACCGGTGATGTACCAGCCATCGTGGAAGCTCTTCGCGTTGGCCTCGGGGGCATTGATGTAGCCAGAGAAAACCTGCGGGCCTTTGACCAGCAGTTCCCCGGCTTCCCCGTCGGGCATGGTGCGGTCCAAATCATCTTTGTCCGCAATACGAATGATCGTGTCGGGGAACGGAATGCCGACGTACCCGGGGCGTCGATCGTCGGTCATGGGGTTTCCGGCGATGATCGGCGAGGTCTCCGTCAGCCCGTAGCCCTCGATCAGGTGCCCCTTGGTCAGAGCTTCCCACTTTTCGACGGTGGACACGGGCAGCGACGACGCCCCCGAGAACGAATTGCGCACCCCGTGGATGTCGATACCCTTCTCCGCGGCCTCGTGGGCAATGCGCCCGTACAGGGTGGGCACCCCGGGTAGCCACGTCGGCGTTTGCTTCTTCATGATCGACATGATGAGTTTCATGTCCGGAGTGGGCAGCAAAATGAGCTTGGCGCCACCAATAAACGGGCCGAACAGCATGTTCATCGTGATGCCATAGGCGTGGAACATGGGCAGCGCGACGAGGAACGTTTCCTTGCTGGGACGCAGATCGGGCACCCACGCCTTGCCCTGGACGACATTGGCCACCAGGTTCCGGTGGTGGAGCTCCGCACCCTTAGGTGCCCCCGTCGTCCCGGACGTGTACAGGATCAGCGCGGGGTCGTCGGGATCCGCCTCATAGGGTTCGATGGTGGATCCGTCCCCACCTAAACCGTCGGAAACCAGTGTTTCCCACGGCACAGTTCCGTCGACGGAGGTCGTGAGCTTATTCCGCATGGTGGCCAGCGGCGGGAGCGGGATGCGGAGGGCAATGCGATAGTGCAGGGGCATGGCCTTCGTCATATCTACCGAGACGATGGTGTCAAGAGCGGTGTGTGGGTCCCTGCGGAGTGTTTCAACCATTTCCACCGATTTGTCCCACACGATGGCGATGCGAGCACTGTGGTCCGCGAAGGGGCCTTTCAGCTCCGGAGCGGTGTAGAGCGGGTTGTGCTCGACGGGCACCGCGCCTAACATGATGCAGGCGAAGAAAGCGTGGACATGCTGGGGGCAGTTGGGCATGAGGATCGCGACGCGATCGCCCCGACGCACCCCGAGCGCGTAGAGCCCGGCTGCAGCTCGTCGTACTTCTTGGTCGACATCTTTCCACGATTGTTCGGCACCGAAGAAGGAAACTCCTGGTCGGTTGCCAAATTTAGCCAGGTTATCGCGGTAAATGGTGGACAGTGTCATGCCCTCATAATCCAGCTCGTGGCCGGTCCAATCGGGGTAGTACTGTAGCCAGGCTTTGTCGTCGGTTGCTCCCATGTCTGTTCTTTCTGGTGTCGATATCTCGTGTGAGGACATTCAGGTAAGTTTTCACCCTAACGCGAACTACCCCCTGATAAAAATTTTTATACCCAAAACTATCACGAGTGGGAGAGTTTCGCAGACCAGGCCGAAGTGCCACGTGCCGCTTGCACGGTGCGGCGATCTCATCCACTCTTGAAAGCATGAGCACTACACCTCGCGGCCGGATCGCCGTGATTTCGATGCACACCTCTCCCATTGAACAACCGGGGGTCGGTGATGCCGGAGGAATGAACGTCTACATCCGATCCACCTCATTAGAACTCGGCGCTCTGGGCTACGAGGTTGATATTTTCACCCGCGCCACACGCTCTAGCCAGGGGAAAATCGTGCAGCTCGCGCCGAATGTGCGGCTCATCAACATCATTGCCGGCCCTTACGAGGGGTTCAGCAAAGAGGAACTACCCACACAAATGGTCGCGTTTATCAGCGGTATCATCGAATTCGCGCAATGTGAAAAAGTGTCCTACTCGCTCATCCACTCACACTATTGGATGAGCGGACAGGTCGGGTGGCTTCTCCGCGATCTATGGCGAGTCCCACAGGTCCACACCGCGCACACCCTCGCGCTGGTGAAGAACAGCGCGCTGACCACGGGTGACCGCCCCGAACCCGAATCACGCCGCATCTGTGAACAACAAATCGTGGACAACGCGGATCGGCTCGTCGTCAATACCGAAGCGGGCAAAGACAACCTGGTCTTCCACTACGATGCTGACCCCGAGCACATCGACGTCGTCCTCCCCGGTGCCGATGTCACACAATTCTCACCCGGATCCGACCGGGCAACCGAACGCAGCCGACGCGAACTTGGCGTCCCCCTGCATGCCACGGTCATCGCCTTCGTCGGACGCATGCAGCGATTGAAAGGTCCGCAAGTGCTCCTCCGGGCCGTCTCAGACATGATGAAAAAATGCCCCGACCAGGAACTACGCGTCCTCATGTGCGGCGGACCATCCGGCAACGGGCTCGCGCGACCCACCGAATTCAAGGACCTCGCGCGGGACCTCGGCGTCGACCCCATCGTCCGATTCCTTGCACCCCGCCCGCCAGAGGACCTCGCCAGCGTCTACCGCGCCGCTGACATCGTCGCCATCCCCAGTTACAACGAATCCTTCGGGCTCGTCGCCGTCGAAGCCCAAGCATCCGGCACCCCCGTCGTCGCAGCGCGCGCCGGTGGACTGCCCATCACTATCGACGACGGCACCAGCGGGATCCTCGTCGACGGGCATGATCCCGCCGACTGGGCCGCAGCCTTGCAATCTTTGTGCGATGATGACGACCGTCGAATCGCGATGGGCGAAAACGCCACCGATCACGCCTCTAGGTTCTCGTGGGCCAGCTCAGCGCGCCACCTGAGCGACATCTATGAGGACGCAATCAAGAAAGGCCCGCATGTTCGTTGCGGAAGTGACCGCGCCGGATCGTCGTAGAGGCCACAATGGGGAGTATGACCAAGAACGACCTGATCGCACTCCTCGACGAGGCCGATATTGAGTATGACGCCCCTGAGGGCAAGGACTTTGTGGCCGGTATCCTGCCTGGCACCAGGCGGCTGAAAACTGTTGCGTTGCTGATCCCGGGGCAGAATTACCTGCGCATCGAAGCCTTTGTGTGCCGTGCCGTCGAGGAAAAACAGGCTGACGTGTACCGGTTCCTGTTACAGAAGAACAACAAGATATTCGGTGTTGCCTATACGTTGGACGCCAATAACGACATCTACCTGGCCGGATACCTGCCGGCGAATCTGAGCCCGCAGGACCTGGACCGGGCCTTGGGACAGCTGCTGGACCGGGCGGATAATGATTTCAACCGGATGCTTGAGATGGGGTTTGAGGAATCCATCCGCAAGGAATGGGCGTGGCGGTTAAGCCGCGGTGAATCCACCAGAAACTTGGAAGCCTTCGAGGCGCTCCGGCCAGCCGACGAGTAGCCGGGGAGTAGCTACCGCCCCATGTGCTGGGCATAATCCAGGCACACTAGGCAAGGTGTTGCCATTCGTGGCACGATAGAGGGCATGAGTAACGGAAAACTTATTCTTCTTCGTCATGGCCAGAGCCAGTGGAATTCAACCAACCAATTTACGGGTTGGGTCGATGTTGATCTCACTGAAAAGGGCGAGGCAGAAGCCAAGCGCGGTGGCGAACTCATCAAAGAAAAGGGTCTTCATCCCGAGGTGCTGTACACCTCGCTGTTACGTCGGGCTATTCGCACCGCCGATATTGCCCTCAACGCTGCCGACCGGCTGTGGATCCCGGTCATTCGCAACTGGCGCCTGAACGAGCGTCACTACGGTGCGCTGCAGGGGTTGAACAAAGCCGATACCAAGGAAAAGTATGGTAACGAAAAGTTCATGGCATGGCGTCGTTCCTACGACACCCGCCCGCCAGAGCTCGAGGACGGCGCGGAGTACTCGCAGTCCGACGACCCGCGCTACGCCAACCTTGACTCGGTCCCGAAGACGGAGTGCCTGAAGGACGTCGTCGCTCGCTTCGTCCCGTACTTCAGGGAAGAAATCCTTCCGCGCGCTCAGAAGGGGCAGACCGTCCTGATCGCCGCTCACGGTAACTCCCTGCGTGCGTTGGTCAAGCACCTGGACAACATTTCCGACGACGACATCGCCGGCTTGAACATCCCGACCGGTATCCCGCTGGTCTACGAGATCGCCGAGGACGGCTCCGTTGTCAACCCCGGCGGAACCTACTTGGATCCTGAGGCCGCTGCCGCCGGAGCTGCCGCTGTGGCTAACCAGGGTTCGAAGTAAAACCGGGGCCCAGGTAAACCGGGCCTTTCGGTGCGGGGTTGTGAGGCATTGGGGAGCCCGCCCCGCGTGACCGACTACGCTTAATGATGTGTCCGCGACAATCGGCATCATCATCGCAGTCAGTGTGTTCGTCGGGGGAGCCATTGGTTTCACAGTGGCCAAATTGCACCGTGTTCTCTCTGGTGTGCAATTACTCCACCCGCGGCTGAAACCGCGCCCAGGTGGGGAAACGCCCGGTCGCGAGGGGACAGCCCGTGGTCAGAAGCCAGTTTCGCTATCTCGCCAGCCCAAAGCTAAGGGGGCGAGCAAGCTGGTGACGTATGCTGACGTGCTTAATGTGGCCGTTGACAATTCACCCATCGCTGTGGTCGTTGTCGATAAGCATGAAGACATTGTCCTAGCCAACGATGCCGCCCGGGTACTGGGCATTGTGGATGAGGCGCATGTCAACCGGGCTGCTTGGGGAGCAGCGCTGAAGGTGTTCGCGGACGGGGAGCCTCGTGAAATCGTTTTCCGCCCAGAGAGGTCCGCTCGGCAGACCCGCGAGCGCCCCATTTTTTCGGTGAAAGCTGCCGTCCGTTTACTGTCTGACAGCGACAATCGCTTCATTGTTATATATGCGATTGATGATTCAGAAAATGTGCGCATGGAAAATGCGCGGCGGGATTTCGTCGCGAATGTATCGCATGAATTGAAATCGCCGGTCGGGGCAGTTTCATTAATGGTGGAAGCGCTGCTTGAGGCGAAAGATGATCCCGATTCCGTCGAGTATTTCGGCGGAAAAGTGATGAAAGAAACCCAGAGACTGGGCCAATTGATCACCGAACTAATTTCCTTAACTAAGCTACAAGGAGCGGAACCTCTACCTGATGTCGAAGTCCTGAGCATCGATTCCGTGGTTGAGGAAGCAGTTGAACGATGCCGATTTGCTGCGGAAGCGCACGGCATCCCACTCTCTACAGATGCTCCGTGTGGAGCCACCGTGTTAGGGGATAGGAACTCGTTGGTCACCGCCGTGAGCAACCTCATCATGAACGCCATTAACTACTCGCCGGAAGCAACGCCAGTCACCGTCACCAGGGAAGTGCTTTCTGACCGCGACAAAGGGCGGCAGGTCGTGGACGTGCGCGTGACAGACCGCGGAATCGGCATTGCCCCCGAAGATCAGAAACGCGTCTTCGAGCGGTTCTTCCGCGTCGACAAGGTACGGTCCCGACGGACAGGGGGTACAGGTTTGGGATTGGCGATTGTCAAGCATGTGGCAGCAAACCACGACGGCAACATTAAGCTATGGAGTAAGCCGGAAACCGGATCAACATTCACTTTGGAGCTCCCGACCCATGACTAGTGTTCTTATTGTCGAAGATCAGGAAACGTTATCCGAGCCGCTTGCATTCCTCCTGCGCAAGGAGGGATTCGATGTCATCACCGCCCCGGACGGGCCGACGGGTCTGCGTGAGTTCAGCCAGCACGAGATCAGCATTGTTCTCCTCGACCTCATGCTCCCAGGAATGTCCGGTACCGAAGTCTGTAAAAAACTGAGACAAAGCTCCACCGTCCCCATCATTATGGTCACGGCACGGGATACGGAGATGGACAAAATCGTTGGCCTCGAATTGGGTGCCGACGATTACGTCACCAAACCGTATTCGGCCCGCGAACTCATCGCGAGAATTCGGGCCGTGCTTCGACGTGGCCGAGGGACTTCCGGACCTGACCAGTTTGATGACGACATTCTTGAGGTTGGGAACGTCCGGATGGACGTCGAACGTCACTCAGTATGGGTGGACGGCAAAGAAATCAACATGCCCTTGAAGGAATTTGATTTGCTGGAATACCTGATGCGGAATGAAGGGCGTGTGTTGACCCGTGGCCAGCTGATTGACCGTGTGTGGGGGTTGGACTATGTGGGGGATACAAAAACGCTGGATGCCCATGTGAAGCGGGTGCGGTCAAAGGTGGAGCGTGATCCCTCGCACCCGCACCATCTGATTACGGTCCGGGGGCTTGGATACAAATTCGAATAACGGCGCGGGGTGCGTGGCTTTGAGTTGGGTGGGTGCGTTTCGCCGTTTTTAGCGGAGAGGGTGTGTGCCGGTGATCGTCGCCGGGTGCATCGCAACAATCGGCATTCCCAACGACACAGGTTGGCCTGAATTCTGCTGCGAGTTGCGCTGTTTCTCGGCCTCCATCACGATCCGAGCCCGGTCCTCTAATGCCTCGCAATGTTTCGCGATGATCTCATAGGCGCTTGCGCCGAGCATTTCGGTCAACTCATCTTTGTGTGTACGCCATAGGGATTTTCCGTGCAGGAAAGGCATGGGCGTATGGCAGCCTGGAGCGCCACTGCAATACCAGTCGAAATCCTCACCGCCGTCGCCCCACCCGCGGCGTTCATATTCACTAATGGTCGTGTGTAGGATTTCGTGGCCGTCCGGGCGGGTTTCCCAGTTTTCCGTGCGGTGAAGAGGTAGTTGCCAGCACACTTCCGGTTTGGCGTATTCTAGCCGTTCACCACTGTCCATGGCCCACTGGTGGAGAGCGCACCCGGTACCCGTCGGCCAGCCAGGTCGGTTCGCGAAAATGCAGGCACCATCCACAATGGGCGTTTTGAGCGCTGGCTCCGGTTCGCCTTCGTCATTATCCAGTTCATCCCACACCAGCCAAGGCTCCAACTCCGCCGGATCGCGGGTGCTCAGCCATTCATCCGTTCCTTCCGGGCGAAGCTGCCAGTACTTCGTGGGCATGCGGGATACACAATCCGTGAGGGCGTCGTGGTCGTCTTCGTCGGCTAGAAATGCTCCATGGACGCAGCAGCCTGCCTTGGGCATCGAGGAATCGATCCCGGGGCATGCGTCGGTGCCGAACCGGCAGGAATAGCCGGAGAGTAACCAGGTGAGATCGACGGTGATGAGGTGATCCTCGTCGTCCGGATTGAGGAAGGAGAACCATTCTCGGGGGAAGTCTGCGGGGACTTCCACGCCGGCACGGATGGAACGGTCCGCGAGTGTGCCCTCGGGGTAGCCAGTGTGCATAGTGGAACGGGTGGGTTTAGGAATCGGCATTGCGCACCCAGCATAGATGCCGACCGTGCGATGACAGAATAGTGGGGCGATATGGAACTGTGGTCACGGTGTGCGGGGAGGGCTCAATGCTTTAGCCACTGTAGCTCCCGTTTCAACTCTTTTAGTGAGGTGGCCTCAGCTTCTCCCCGGGCGATTGTGGAGGAAAACTGGTTGAGCTCTATGGTGTAAACCCTGCATTGTGCGCGGGATTCAGTGGGAACTCTACTATCGCTGATTCGATTGAGTTGCGTGATGCCTAGTTGTGAAAAGATACCCGTAGACGGGGTACCACAGCTCGATTTTGTAACTTAGAGCGCAAACCGTTGGATAGAGATTCAGTAATCCCTGACCCCAAATTGGAACCTACCGGAATTGCTCTTGCTAGGTTAGACCCGGACTTTGCACGCTTACGGAAATGACGTTCTTTTTTCCTGCACAGCTGCGGAAGGGTTTTGGGTTATCCTTCAGTATTGGCAATAGTATTGAGTGGAAGGGCCATTGTTGTAACAAGTGCAGCAACCGCAATTTTTCTATTTTCACATATTATTATTTCTCCTTGATGGTTGATCTCTCCCACGCTTGAACGAGGTTCAGCGACGTAAGTGTTGATATGATAGAAGCTATTGGAGCTGCCGAAAGAGCGGAGTTTCTCATAAACCAATAAAAACAAGAAAGGTTACGATCGCTAAAACAAGTTCAGATAGCAGCGCTTTAACGCGTGTCTTCTTTGAAGAATGTCCCTACCAGGTGATGGGTTCATCTTCCTTATTACTATTTAGACCAAAGGCATTTTTAAATCCCGACGCAACATTCATAGCGTCTCCTTTCATTCATTAATATGAACCATATTGATTGTCTTTTGCTCAATTATAGACCTATATCGCGCTCTTATTGCTGGAAATCATAATGATTTTCGGTAAATGTTACCTATCTCCACTAGTTCTCGGGGGTAAACATACAAAGTTCTCTTAAAAAATCCTTTGCTCTGGATAAAAGCCCTGCTCATTGCAGATTATTATGATGGAAACGATGATATTCTTTACCGCCCTACGGGGGTGAATATCGCCCGAGGTATAGATCATTCAGGCCGGTGTGTAACAGTCGCCCCTCTGCTCAGAGCGTGCCTTGGATAATGGCGGTAATGTTTTTCACAGCTAGTGGGTGTGTATGGCTTCTTTGTAGGGGCCTTCGTGGATGTAGCGGATCCAACTTTCGTGGACCCCGACAGGGGTCAATGTCGCGCGGAGCGAAGCGTTTGGGCCGGTCGATCCAGTGTCCCACAGATTGAAATCTGGGAAGTGGCGATAAATCCGGAAACAAATACCTGCAACGTCCGTAAAAGTTTAACGCCGCAGTTGTGGCAGCCTATTACCGGAACTCAACGCTGCCGTATGTGAGAAACGATGCCTCGCAGCGCCAACCATTGCTGGATGTTGTGTTACGTCATTGGCACCGTGTTACTAGCTGTACCGTCAAGGCCGTGTGGGCAGATGCAGAAGTGTGGATTACTGGCTCCGCTCGAATACCGAAGATTATTTGTCGTGGTCTTCTTTATTTTTTGCTGACCCGTGAGCCAAACCTGCCTGCAGGGCCATGATCATAAAGGACACTAAAACTGCCGTACTCGTCTCTGAGCACATTGAATTTTTCACTGCAAAGAAGGCTTGACCAATCGGTGCCTATACGGCAATAACGGTATACGCTTTCCCCGTTGTTGGGCTTTGTAGTGTGAAATCAGCGCGCAATATGGAAGTCACAGTCGGGTCAGGAGTCCACTTGTGGTATGTTTGTTGCATCGCGGATGTGAATATCGCTCCTGCAAAACCGCAGGATGTGTGTGCTCCTGCCTCAATCTTATCCCCGTCGTAGGTTGTGCCACAATATCCGCCGATTTTATCGGGATTGGGGATGTGATTGCTCCCCCCATTCGACTGGGATGGTGCGTCTTCTTGCCGACGATGGCTATTTTCGGCGGTGTCGCCATACGTATGCGGATCGCCCTCTGCTTGGGAGTTTAGAGAAGGTTGAATATTTGCGTCAGGGTTCGATGCGCCGCGGGGATTCGGTGATGAGGCCCCGCCGGGGGAAACTGCTGATGGTGAGGCTTGGGGCGTTTCGTCACCGCCCTGTTCACATCCGGCCAGGCAAAGGCCGACCACAGCGATAATGCTAAGCAGGGAAACGCATTTTCTACTTCTCTTCATGTCACCCATCGGCTTAAGCTCACCCTTCCCCATATATATTTCTGACATTAAGCATGATTATCTTACAGCCGGTCCTTTCTATTCCGTGTCATTTTGTGGAATTTCTCAGATCTGTCGCGGTGTTGCGACGGACGTATGATGGGTAAAACACTTATCTGCCAAAGAATTTTCCGCCCAACGAAGGAGCCATCATGACTAAGAAATCACTTCAGCGTCGGCTGTCCCGCGCAAAGAAGCTGTACGTAGGGCATGCGCCTAAAAAAGAGCCAGTTTCCCAGAAGGTCACGCGGCTCGCTCTCGGCGGATTTATGACGATGGCGGGTGTGTCGCACCTCGCGTGGAACCGCAAAACGTTCCAAGCCCAGGTGCCATCCTGGGCACCGTTCTCAGAGGACTCAGTCGTTGTCGGCTCTGGTTTGGCAGAAATTGGCCTCGGTTTGGGCCTGTTAGCTTTGCCCAAAGAGCGTCGCAAAGTAGGGGTTGCACTGGCCGCTTTTTACATCGCTATTTTCCCGGGCAATGTGGGGCAGTACGCCGAGAAGAACGGCGGATTTAACCTGGATACTGACGGCAAGCGCCTTCTGCGTCTCTTCGGGCAGCCGGGTTTGATCGCTGCTGCACTGTGGGCTGGTGGCCTGCCTGAGAAGGACTAAATAACCGAGCGGGTTACGTGACTCCGCCTGGCGCCCACGTTGGTTCGTTAACGGCACTGATACAGTTATGTTCCGTGCGACTCGGTGTACTAGACGTAGGAAGCAACACCGTTCATCTCGTGGTGGTTGATGCCCGTCAGGGTGGTCAACCGTCGGCGATGAGCGACTGGAAAACCACCATGCGGCTCATGGAGCACATTAATAAGCATGGCGAGATGAACTCGAAAGGCCGCCGCAAGCTCGTCAAAGGGGTCAAAGAGGCCTCTGAACTGGCGGAAACGTTCGGTTGCGATGACATGATCCCCTTCGCTACGTCTGCGGTGCGGTCCGCCACCAACTCCGACGACGTTCTGGCGGAAGTGAAAGACCAGACCGGTGTCGAACTAAAAATCCTGTCCGGCGAGGACGAAGCCCGCTTAACATTTCTTGCTGTTCGACGGTGGTACGGGTGGTCAGCCGGGCGCATTATTGACCTCGACATCGGTGGCGGATCCCTGGAGATCAGCGCTGGGCCGGATGAGGACCCGGAAGACGCGTTCTCCGTGCAGTTGGGCGCGAACCGGTTGACCCACGATTGGCTGGACCAAGACCCGCCGTCGAAGAAGAAAATCAAAGCGCTGCGCGATTACATCGACGCGGAATTGGCCGCCCCAGCAGCGACGATTAAAAACCATGGGGTTCCCGATCTTGCCGTAGGAACCTCGAAGACCTTTAGAACATTGGCCCGGCTGACGGGTGCCGCCCCCAGTTCGGCTGGCCCGAGAGTGAAACGGACACTGACGCGCGCGGGGGTTCGGCAGCTGATTGCGTTTATTTCTCGGATGACGGCGGAGGACCGCGCTGAGCTCGAGGGCGTCAGCGCGGATCGAGCGCCGCAGATCGTGGCTGGTGCGCTGGTGGCTGAGGGGGCCATGCGAGCTCTGGACCTGGAAGAGATCAGCATCTGCCCGTGGGCTCTGCGTGAAGGTGTCATTATACGGTACACCGATTCGCCCGACTTCGTGGCTGATTACCAATAGGCGGGGTTGTGGCCCCGCGACGCCGGCATTCGCGGCCGTCGCAGCGTCGGTAACCGTTTGATTGTCGACACTATTTGGCTTATACACCTAAGAGTTAAACTAGTTTGTGGCTCAAAAATGTGGCCATATGTTCATTGTTGGCCTGCGCTTGGGTAGGGTTGAGGGCGTTAATATCCGGCCCGTGAACAATGGGCCATTCTCCATTGATGGTCGAGAGGACGGTATGGCTGGCGACCAAATAACTGTGGCAGAACTTCTTGCTCGCCGCACCGCGAGCCGGAAGAGTGCCGACGTGGCTGGGGAACCGGCTAACGATGCCGATGTTGCCCCTCGACGGCACCGGAACATTGAACAGGGGGGCGTGTCTGTCGCAGAACTGACGGGATCAATTCCGAAAGTTACCGACGAACACCTCGAAAACGGCGGGTACGAAGAGCCGACGGACGTCGATGTTGATGAGGCCGATGAGGTAGAGGCTGAGACCTCGGCGTCGGTGGATAGTGAGTCGGTGGATAACGACTCAGCCGATAGCGAGTCCGTGGATAGCGACTCGTCGTGGTCTGACGAAACCTGGGCTCGAGCTGCGCAGAACGATGCGCGTGACGAGCAGGGTACCGACGACCGCGTAGACGATGGCGAGGCTGAAGACGCCGCGGACACTGTATGGAGTGAAGATACGTGGGCTGCGGGTGCGGATGAGTCAGACGATTCGGCCATTAGCAGCGACATTGCTGAGGATGATCTGGTTGCGGATCGGGTTGCCTATCAGGGCGGATCTGACCGTGTTGTAGCGGACAGTGCTTCCGAGATCGACGATGATCAGTCGCGTGATTCCGTTTCGGTGGCGACGTCGCGTGCGTCAACTCCGTCGACGGAAGAGACTCGCAATCTGCAACAGATTACCGACGAGGACCTCGCGGCTGTCGACGATAACGCCGACGATCAGGGATTAGGGCGCGGCGGTTACCCCTCTGATGGCGGCTCTGAGATCGATGATGATTCCGTGTATCGGCACGATGAGCAGGAAGAGATCCTGCCGGAGGAAGAGTGCGGGGATTCGGATTACTTGTCGGAGTATTCCGATGAGGACGATCGGTTTTCAGACCGGGACGGGGCCGCGGCCAGGGTCACGTCGTCGGGCAAGAGTGCCTCCTCAGACGAGGGTGAGTCCTCGGACAAAATGAACATTGGCTTGATGATCGTCCAGATCATCGTCGCCTTGGCTGCTGGTGTGGCCGTGTTCAAAGGGTTCACCATTCTGTGGAACAGGTTCTCGGTGCCGCTAACGGCTTTGCTGGCCATCGTTATGATCCTTGTGTTCGTCGGGGTGGTTCACGCTCTTCTGCTTGAAAAAGACAAGCTCATCATGCTTCTTGCCGCGGTTGTGGGGCTCGCGCTGACCTTTGGCCCGTACCTCGTCGTTATGTAGTGAACCTGCGTCGTCGGTGTCGGTGGACGTGCATGGTTGACTCTGGCACCCTGGTTTCATGACTAAAATCGCGGTAATTGGTGGAGGAAAGATCGGCGAGGCCCTGATCGGGGGCCTACTGTCCGGTGATTACGATCCGACGGACATTGTCGTAGCTAATCGACGCCCAGAGCGCAGCGACGAACTCAAAGAGCGCTATGGAGTTACCGCCGTTGACGACGATGCAACTGCGGTAGAGAACGCGGATATCGCTTTCCTGTGCGTGAAGCCCTATGACACTCTCGGCGTGGTGGAAAGCATCGCAGATGTCGTCGACCACAACGACACGGACACGATCCTGGTGTCCATGGCGGCAGGCATTACATTGTCTTCGCTGGAAGGTATCGCCTCCGCAGGGACGGCGATTGTGCGCGTAATGCCCAACACTCCCATGCTCGTGGGTAAGGGCGTCAATGTGATCGCGCGGGGGCGCTTCGTCTCTGACGAGCAACTGGAAACAGTCTCTGACCTGCTCGGCCTGTTGGGCTACACCGCGGAAGTCAAAGAATCGCAAATGGATGCGGCGACCGCTGTGTCCGGATCGGGCCCGGCCTATTTCTTCCTCGTTCTGGAAGCTATGACGGATGCCGGCGTCAACTTGGGGCTGCCCCGCGAACTAGCTAAGGAGTTGGCTTCGCAAACAGCATTGGGCGCGTCGACGATGGCCACGCAGGAGGGGGTCGACCCTGTACAGCTCCGCGCGAACGTGTCGTCGCCAGGTGGGACGACGAGTGCAGCGACGCGCGCCCTCGACGAGAACGGTTTGCGCACCGCCTTTTACCGGGCGATGGAAGCCTGTGCGAAGAAGTCTGAGGAGCTGGGGAAGCCGGCGTCGAAGTCGGATAATTCAGGCGACAACTAAGACGTCTCCGGAAGCTCCGGCACTGAACGGTGAGAGTTAGGGGCGTGAAGTAATCCAGAAGCAATCCAATTGGGTTGCTTTGTTTCACATTCGTCCCATGATGCTCATGGGTTTTCATCGATTCCATAGGTGTTCTTAACTGCACAATTAACACGTTGTGTCCCCCTATAATCGCTATGACACATCATTCACGCTAAGCTGGTCTAAGCACGTGCGTGTCACCCTGCGGGAGGGGAAGCCTGCAGCGCGGCGTGCCGAAAGGTAGAAAACTGAGTATGAGCCATGCAGAAAACGGATCGTTTCTGACGGTCGCTGAAGTTGCAGACATTATGCGAGTCTCCAAGATGACCGTGTACCGCCTGGTCCACGCCGGTGAGCTTCCGGCTGTTCGCGTAGGGCGTTCCTTCCGGGTACACGAGTCTGCGGTGGATGAGTACCTTAAAGAGTCGCACTACAAAGCGATCTAGTCGCACGCGATCTACTCGTTGGTTGCGAGGGGTGAGGCTAGAAAAGTCTCACCCCCACCAGCGAATATGTCTGTGACGGACACTGCGTGGCAGATGCGCCCTACGTTTCACTTTTGGTTTTAGCACGTCGTGGCCGGTAGAGTGGTGCCATT
This sequence comes from Corynebacterium kroppenstedtii, assembly GCF_003243515.1. Classification (GTDB taxonomy): domain Bacteria; phylum Actinomycetota; class Actinomycetes; order Mycobacteriales; family Mycobacteriaceae; genus Corynebacterium; species Corynebacterium kroppenstedtii_B. The sequence goes on along the minus strand of NZ_QFRA01000014.1, from coordinate 22,643 downwards.
CGTGTCTGCCTCGTGCGTAGGCGAGAAACTGTTCACTATCGATAAAGGATTCCTCATGGGTTCTGTCATTAAGAAGCGCCGCAAGCGTATGTCCAAGAAGAAGCACCGCAAGCTTCTGCGCCGCACCCGCGTTCAGCGTAGGAAGCTCGGTAAGTAAACCGGGCTCCGTGAGGAGCTCTCGCCAAAGCCGACCTGTCGGGTGAGGGTGGAACCGTGACTGTACGGATCTTCGCCTCCGAGGCCGGCTTTTGTCGTATCTGAGGACGTGTATATGCATCAGGTTGAGTTGATGGTGAGGCAATCATGTGGATCGTGCCGACGTGTTGCGGAGCAGATTCGCCCGATCTGCCACCGTTGGGGTGCCGGGTTTGTGGTCACGGACGTTGATTCCGACACAAGCTTGGCGATGGAATTCGGGGATCGTGTTCCCGTCGTTCTCGTCGACGACGACGAAATTGCCTGTTGGGAAATTGACGACGAGGACCTCATCGCCGCTCTGGAAGCGTGAGGGGTGCCGTCGGGCGTGAACACCGCGTCCTGCAGATGGCCACCGTCGACAATGAGTACTGTCTGACTCCGACCGGTTTTATGAAATTTTTGCCTGGCCTTACCGGGGTTGCCCGAATTGTTGTGGAATACCTCCAAAATCTGGGCGTTTACCCCCTCATGTGTGGCCCACACGCCGTAAGTAACCGCTTTCTTTGTCATGGAAGGGGCAAAGCGGATACGGTGTTTAATCGAATATGTGGGATCGGCTGTGTTACCCCTGTTACTGCAGCTGCTAGTAGAGACTCCCGGGGTGCCCTGGTTGGCCTGTCGAACGGGCCGAGTGGGGCGCTCAGCTAGCTCAGAGAGTTCCGTAAGGATGACGACCCTTCCGGTGACTTCTGTGCTGGGGGACAGTCCGGCACCCGCACAGAGAAGAGCGGGGATCCCCTGCGAGGAGGTTCTTTCGTGAGCATTGTGCTCGTAGGCATGTCGTATCGATGTGCACCTGTTTCCTTGTTGGAGCGGGCTACGGTAAGTGCGGAGGACCGCCCTAAGGTGGCGGCGGACCTTCTGACTGAGCCGTTTATTTCTGAGGCATTGATCGTTTCCACGTGCAACCGCACCGAGTTCTACGTGGTGTGTGAGGGCTTCCACCCCACGGTGGAGCACATCGTCGATACCATTTCGCGGTATTCGGGCGCGTCGGTGTCTGAGCTGTTCCCGCACTTATACGTGCGATACGCCGAGTCCGCCGTGGAACACATGCTCCGCGTTGCTGCTGGTTTGGACTCCATGGTTGTGGGGGAGCAGCAGATTATTGGCCAGATTCGCGACGCGTACGCAAGCGCCACAGAGGATGGCACCATCGGGCACGGGCTGCACGAATTGGCGCATCGTGCGCTGCGCACTGGCAAACGCGTTCATGCCGAGACCGATATTGACGACGAAGGCCCGTCGATGGTGTCCTTCGCCGTCCGCCAGGCCCTGTATGCGATGGGGGTTGACAACCTCGACGGACGCCACGCGCTCGTGGTGGGGGCCGGTGCGATGGCCTCGTTGGCCTCGACGCACCTTGGTCGCTTCGGCGCGTCGATGACCATTGCTAACCGCACGCTGGGTCGCGCGCAAAAAGTGGCGTCCCACGCCCGCGAGGTGGGCGTATCAGCAGATGCGACCGATCTGTCCGACCTTGTGACAGAGATGTCCCGCGCGGATATCGTCGTCACCGCTACCGGAGCCTTGGATCCGTTAGTCGATACTCCGATGGTTGACCAGGCACTCGCGGCTCGCGCCGAACAGCACCACGGCGTTTCGTCCGAAACCTCCGCCAACCTTGTCATTTGTGATTTGTCTCTTCCTCGCGACGTCGTGTGCGCTCCTCGCCCCGGCGTCACCGTGTTGAATATCGACACAATGCAGAAAGAGCGCCGCGCTGCCCTCGAGGACCAGAGCGACGTCGTCAAGCACAACCAGGGATTACCAGAAAGTGCCCAGCCCAGCATCGTCTCTGATGATGCGGCTGCACTGGCACGGTCCGTCGTCGCCGAGGAACTGCGGTCATACGTCGAGCGCATTCGTAGCCAAGATGTCGTGCCGACGGTCAAGGCGTTGCGTCGTCGCGGTGCGGACATTTTGCGCAGTGAGCTGGACCGGATCGATTCCCGCACCCCGGACCTGAGCGAGAAAGAACGCAAAGAAGTCCACAGCGCCATGAAGCGCGTCGTGGATAAGCTCATGCACACGCCGACAGTTCAGCTCAAGAAACTGGCCGGCCACACGGATATGACCTATTCGGACGCGATCCGGGACCTGTTCGGCCTGGACGATGTGGAGTACCCGTCGGCGGCCGAAGGACGGCCGGAGCCCTCTGTGCCACAACCAGATTCGTCATTGACCAACTACGCTGTTCCTATGGCCTTGCCTGATCCCGCCGACCCTCGTGGTATGGGAGCGATCATGGGGCTTCGACATGATGGATCGGATGTGAAGAAAGGGCATTCATGATTCGTATTGGCACCAGGGGTTCCGCGCTTGCATTAACCCAAGCTGGGCACGTCCGGGACGCGCTGATTTCCGCCGGATTAGAAGCTGAACTATTCACAGTTCATACACCGGGGGACGCGTCACAGGGTGCTGGTACTCCTGTTGCTCGGATCGGCGTCGGCGTGTTCACGCAGACACTCCGCACGGCACTTGCCGCGGGTGAGTGCTCGTTGGCTGTGCATTCCTTCAAAGACTTGCCGACGGCACCTGACCCGCGTTTTCGTTTGGCCGTTCCGCCCAGGGTCGACGCCCGTGACGTGGTGTTCTCCCGCGACAGGATTCCGCTGGCGGACTTGCCGGCCGGGTCGATGATTGGAACCGGTGCCCCACGGCGCATGGGGCAGGTCCGGGCGCTGAGGCCGGACTGCACCGTCGTGCCTATCCGCGGCAACGTCGATACGCGTATCGGGCGGTTAGGGAAAGACCTGGACGCGGTGATTTTGGCGCGCGCCGGTGTGGAGCGTCTTGGTCGTCTGGGGGAGGCGACGGAAACGCTGGACGTGGACACGGTGCTACCTGCTCCGGCGCAGGGCGCGCTGGCGGTGGAGGTCGTCGCTGAGGGGAAGGAGAATTGTTCCGAGGAAGCCCTGTATGCGATTCGTGTGCTTGACCACGAGATGTCTCACCGTCGAGCTATCGCGGAGCGTGCGGTGTTGGCCTCGTTGAACGCGGGATGTACCGCCCCCGTGGGTGCCTATGCGACGGAGGATTCGTTCCGTGCGGGCGTGTTCGCGGTGGACGGTTCCAAGCGTGTGACGTGGAGTTCCGAAGGCGAACCAACCGAGGACATTGGCCACCAAGCAGCGGAGTATCTACGTGCGCATGGCGCGATGGATTTGATGTGAGTGCGCCGGTGTGGGGCCCTCCGTCGGCCGGGTACTAGCCCCTGTCTGTGATGTCGGAGGGTGTCGTCGTTTTGGATTGAGTACGTAGTAGGATTTATTCTCTTTTAGTCAAAATTAGCCGCGGTTCGACCCCGCTATAAAGGATCTCCATGACCAACTCGACTCCAGGGCGCATCCTGTTCGTCGGTGCCGGCCCCGGTAACCCTGACCTCTTAACGGTGCGCGCACGAGAAGTTCTGACATCTATTGCGGACGCATGGGTAGATGACGGCGTCGGTGAACCTATTTGCCGCCTCGTGGGACAAGATGTCCCCGTTCCGCGCGAAAAAGTAGAGGAAGCCGAGCAAGAGTTTGCCCGGATGGTGGAGGAAGCGAAAGCAAGAGGGTCTCGCCGACGGCCAACGCCCCCTCCGCCCCCGACGGCGGCGAATATTCGCAGTCCCGAGGGCGACCCTCAGACGATGGCCGATGCCATGTTGGCTCAGGCTGCCACGGGTACCGACGTTATTCGCCTGGTAGCGGGTAACCCTTTGGGTAATACCTCGGTGTTAGCGGAAATTAGTGCTGTCGCGGCTCACGATGCCGATTTCCAGGTTGTTCCGGGAATGTCGGTTCCCTCGACGGTTCCGTCGTTCGCGGGGATTGCCGTCGGTTCGAGTTTTACCGAAACGGATGTGACGGGTAGCGACGATACCGCGACGTGGGACCGGCTGGCTCAGGCACCCCAGCCGCTGGTTCTCCAGGCGGAGGCGCAGGACCTCCCCGTCATCGAGTCCCGGCTGGTGGACCGCGGTCTGCCCGAAAGTACGCCGGCCACCGTGACGGTGAATGGCACTACTCGTTTGCAGAAAACCTACGACGTCACTTTGGGCACGTTGACATCGTGCGAGGGCGATCTGCCAGGTCATTTGGTGGTCACCATTGGCGTCGAGGTCGGTGCGCGCAACAAGTACTCGTGGTGGGAAAACCGGGCGTTGTACGGCTGGTCGGTGTTGGTGCCCCGAGCAAAGTCGCAGGCAGGGCCGATGAGTACCCGCTTGGCTCAACACGGTGCGATCCCGTGGGAAGTGCCGACGATCTCTGTGGAGCCCCCGCGCAGCCCGGCCCAGATGGAACGCGCCATCAAGGGTTTGGTTGACGGGCGCTACCAGTGGATCGTCTTCACGTCGGTGAACGCGGTGAAAGCCGTGTGGGAAAAACTGACAGCGATCGGCCTGGACGCCCGCGCCTTCGCTGGGGTGAGCATCGCGACCGTCGGGAAGAAAACGGCCAAGGCTGTGACGGACCTGGGCATTAATCCCGAGCTCATGCCTCCAGCCAATGCGCGTTCCGCGTCGGGACTAGTGGATGTTTTCCCGCCCTATGATGCCGATATTGACCCCGTGAACAGGGTTTTTCTTCCCCGTGCAGATATTGCCACCGACGTTCTGGTTGATGGTCTCATTGACTTGGGCTGGGACGTGGACGATGTCGTGGCCTACCGCACCGTTCGCGCGGCCCCGCCCAGCGCTGATATTCGCCACATGATTAAGTCCGGCGGGTTCGACGCGGTGTGCTTCACGTCATCGTCGACGGTGAAGAACCTTGTTGGCATCGCCGGGAAACCGCACCAGCGCACAATTATTGCCTGCATCGGCCCGATGGCGGCAGCGACCGCGAAGGAATGTGGTTTGCGCGTCGACGTCGTGCCGGAAGAAGCCGGGATTCCCGAACTCGTGGACGCGCTGGCTGAACATGTGGCAGGTTTGCGCGCGGCGGGGCAGCTGCCGCCGCCGAGGAAAGCGCGGAAGAAGAAAAAGTCCTCGTAAGTAGTGTGTCGGGACCACGTAGTACCCTGGGGCGCATGTCACAAACTAACGAATCCTCTCAGAGCACGAACCGCACATCCCGCGATAGCTTAGGTCTTCAACGTCGCCCCCGCCGTTTGCGGACGTCGGCGACGATGCGGGATTTCGTCGCAGAGACTCGTTTAGATCCGGCCAACCTGATCCAGGTGTTATTTGTCCGCGATGGCATTGACAAGCCGGAAGAAATCCCCTCCATGCCGGGGCAGTACCAACATACGGTGTCCTCTCTTCTCGACGCTGTTCGCGAGGCCCGCGACGCCGGCGTGCGGTGCGTTGACCTGTTCGGCATCCCCCTCGAGGAGGAGAAAGACGCCCAAGGATCCGAGGCGTGGAACCCGGACGGCATCCTCAACCGCGGAATCGCCGCGGTGCGTAAGGAATTCGGTGACAGCATCCTGGTCATGGCCGATACCTGCTTGGACGAATTCACCGATCACGGGCACTGCGGGGTGCTGACGGAAGACAAGCACGGGACCGTCGTCGTTAATAATGACAAGACCGTGCCACTGAATGTGAAGATGGCGGTATCGCAGGCCAAGGCGGGGGCGCACATTGTCAGCCCATCGGGGATGATGGACGGGCAGGTCGCGGAGATCCGACGCGGGCTTGACGACGCTGGTTATGAGGATGTGTCGATCATGGCGTACTCGGCGAAGTATGCGTCGGCGTTCTTCGGGCCGTTCCGCGATGCTGTGGGATGTTCGCTGCAGGGTGATCGGAAGGCCTACCAGCAGGATCCCGCGAACCGTCGCGAATCGTTGCTTGAGGTGCAGCTGGATATCGACGAGGGTGCGGACATGGTGATGGTTAAGCCGGCCATGGCGTACTTGGATGTGGTTCGCGAGGTTGCGGACTTCTCGCCCGTTCCCGTGGCTGCGTACCAGGTCAGTGGCGAATACTCCATGATTGAGGCCGCCGCACAGAATGGGTGGATCGATCGGCGACGCATCGTGCTGGAATCGTTGACCTCTATTCGACGGGCCGGTGCGGACATGATCTTCACGTACTATGCCACTGAAGTAGCCCACTGGTTGAAGGGCAACTAAGTCACGCGGTTCAGGCCCGTGGATCGTGTCACACCAGGTCACGACGCTGGCGACGCTAGTGAGCAACGTTATTGAGCCCAGTTCGACCGAGCTCCTCGCGGTAGTCTGCCGCCCCATATTGGAGGAATTTATGGCTTCACCTGAGCACACACATCTGTCCCCGACGCTGCGGATGGCAACCACCCCCGGTGCGTCGCCCGCGCCGGAACCATCGCCCGCGCCGGGATCCGGACCGCAGCCTGGCTCGGGGCCCACACCGGACTCGACGCCGACGCCGGGGCAGCCGAACCCCGCTCCGCCGTCGACACCAGGGCAGTCGGGATCGTCGGGCCTAGGTGAACCAGCCCCGGGAGAACCGGGTGTCAGTGGCGATCCACTCCCCGGAGGTGCCCCGGCCCCAGGAGGAGCGCAGAACCCAGGAGACTCCAACCGCGGGTACGCCCCCGACAACGCGGCCGGCGGTTACAGCTCGGATGACGCGAACCGTGGGTACGGAGTGGCGCCGCAAGGAGTGACCGGGCCTCCGTCGTCGAACAATAATGACGGCAAGAAGAAGCCCAAGCCGCCGCAAGACATTAAGGATGCGCGGACCGCATGGATGTGGACTGCACTCCTGCAGGCGATTCTTGGTGTGCTGACGGGGATTGAGGTCATTGCGAACCCGTCGATGCTGGATAGTGCCATCAAGCAGGCTGAAGATATGTACGGCATGTCGGCGGATAATGTCAGCAATTCGGACATCGCCTCTGTCAGTGGGGTAATGATTGGCCTGTTCTACATCGTGGCCAGCTTCGTTGCGGTTCTCCTGATCAGGCAATTCATGAAGGGGAAGAAGTGGACGCGGTTCCTCTTGATCCTGGGATCCGTCTACCTGATTGTGAACGGCGTGAGCGGTGCCTTCGCGGTGCCGGACGTCGGGTCCAACATCTTCGTATGGGCAACGGGATCGCTGGGCATTGTTTCGGCCGTGTTGGCGGCGGTGGGTATTTGGTTTTCTACTCGGCCGCCAGCGTCGGATTATTTGTGGGGATCATCCCCGAAGGGCGGTTCTGGGGACTCTGGCGACGGGAACACTCGGAAGTAACGCCTGAAAATAGTACAGAAACGGCGTCGGCACGTAAGGTACAAGTATGCCGATGTCCAGCACCGATAGTGAGCCCACCTCCCCATCAGGAGGTCAAGTACGCCCACCTGTGGTCACGGCGGCCCGGTGGGTGTTTATTATCGCTGCGGTGCTGATGGTTCTGGCCGGCCTGATTTTAGCTAGCGCCCACTACACCGGCCATGAGGACTCTGACTTCATTCATGCGTGGGAACGGAATATGCGGATAGTCGGTATTGCAAATGTTCTTCTGGGGTGCGCCATCGGTTTCACCGTCGCCCCCATGTCGGCAGGTAACCGACGTGCCCGGGTCGTTTTGATCGCATTGACGGTTGGCGGAATTGCTCTTAATATCATGGCTTTCGTTATCCACGTCGGCGGGTTTGTCCTTGCCCTCATTGCTGTTCTTCTGGCCATCGCTGTGATGTGTATGGTCCAGCCGTCCGCACGATCGTATTTCGGAGTTCGCTCGCTATGGCAGTAAAAAAATCGGCTGTCGACGACCACACGCCAGATAGCTCACCCAAGAAGCCTGCATCGGGCGAGCCCCCGACAGACTTCCCACGGCACCGTCGCCCGTATGGTTCCTATTCGGGGAAATACTCGCCCCGTAATAACCGACGCGCAGCGGACGGTTCGCTACTTCCGGCGGACCCGGAGTCCCTGGAAAAGTCTGAAACCGCCATCAAGGCGGCCGTCGACGCTGCCCGCGATCTGGGAGTTGAGCGTCGCCACACGGGTTTGTTGAATGACGAGGACGAAGAAAAGTCATACCACTCGTTCACCCTGGAGTTGGACAGGCTTGAGGACGCGGTCCACGCGGGCGATATCGAAAAGATGCTCTCCGATGTCGATGGTGTGACCGCACGCATTGTCTACGGCAACCCGTCGACGGCGTGGGTGTCGGCACTGAGCTCGATGTCGGTGGATCACATTATTTCGATCCTCCAGGCCAGCGGTGTGAGTGCCGTCAAGAAACTGGGGTCCGTGTACCGCCAGGTCATCGAATCCGAGGCTGAGCAGGAGAGGAAAGAGCGGAAACGACGCCGGCACCGTCGGCACAACGAGTCGTTCTTGTCCCGGCACCCCTTCCGCGTGAAGAAGCCGGACAACATGGAGGCGCTGTTCACGGCGCGCGCCTTGATCACGAAACTGCGGCTCATCGTGGCAGTCGCGTTGTCTGTGCCTGTGGTGGCGATCGCCCTGTTCCCGCGGCTGCAGTTCCCGTACTGGCAGTGGATGTCGGCGGGGTTGGCGTTGCCGGTTGTGTCCTATTGTGCGTGGCCCTTCCACCGGGCAGCTGTCGGCGGTCTGCGACGGAAAATGGCCGCGCTTGACTCTGCAACCTCGCTGGCCGTCGCCGTGGCCTACGTGTGGTCCGTGGCCACCGTCGTTTTTATGCGCCCACAGGGTGACTGGACGTCGCCACCCAAATGGCTAGTCTTCCAGCACCAACCGCAAGTCTTTTTCGACGTCGCCTGCGGAGCGACCACCCTGGTCCTCCTGGGGCGGCTCCTGTCACGACGCAACCGCCTGCACAGCATGGAGCTACTGTCCACGCATAACGTGGATTCGGGGATGATGGTCACCGTCATTCGTCGAACTGCCGACGGGCCACGGAAACAGTCCGTTAGCGCAGCGGAACTCCACCCTGGTGAGGACATTCTGGTCGCGCCGGGGGACATCATTCCCGTCGACGGAGTTGTCGTCGGCGGGTCGTCGTTAATTAGTCCGGGGCCGGTGTCGGGGCACAGTAACCGGACCGTCGTCAAGGTGAATTCCCATATTTACGCTGGTGGGCGCAATATGGGGGATACTCTGAAGATTCGTGTTGATCGGTCCGGGCACACGACGCGTCTGGCGGCCATGCACCGCTGGGTTGAGGAATGTGATTACGCCGAGCACATGGCGACGCGCACGGCGACTCGGTCGGCGTCGCTCCTGGTTCCGTGGGCGATAGTGCTGGCCGTGATGTGCTTCCTGAACTGGTTCCTCATTATGAAGGACGCGGCGGGTGCGCTGGCGGCAAGTTTGGCGGTGCTCACCGGCGTGGGGCCCGTGTCCCTGGCTATCTCGACGACGCTGGCCTCGCGGTTGGGGCTGGCGCGCGCGATCAGCCGCGGCATCTTGTTCCGCGACGAGCAAGTGATGTGGGATTTGGGCGAGTGCGACATGCTGCTTTTCAACCGCGTGGGTACGCTGACCACCGGAAATATGAAAGTGGAGAGCGTGACCGCGGCGGAAGGGGAAAATGCCGACTTGATCCTTCGCGTGGCGGGTGCCCTGGCCATGGAGAGCGAGCATGGTGTGTCCCGCGCGCTGGTGAAAGCCGCCCGCGAATCGCGTGATCTGGGAGCTGGCGGGAGCAGCGTTCCCCACTGGATCGAGGTGACGGGTGAGCAGATCACCGACAATGGGTCGTTTATCGGAACCGTGGATATTCCTATCCGCGGTGAGATGAGTTCCGTGAAAGCCGCGCTATGGCGGCCCCGCGATCTGTCTGAGCTGAAGGATGATCGCCTTGCTATGGCGGCGATCTCCGGCGGGACCCCTTTGGTGGTCTCATGGAAGAACAAGAACCGCGGCGTGATTACCGTGATCGACGCGACGAAGGCTGACGCGGCCGAGGCCATTGAGCAGCTGGAAGATATGGGTATTGAGACGGGAATGCTCTCCCGCGATACCTACCCGGTGGCCAAGAAGTCGGCGGACAGTTTGGGCATGAGCCTTGTTCTGGCCGGGATCGCCCCATCGCGTAAAGGAGCGGCCGTGCGGTCCATGCATCGCGAAGGCTACAGCGTCGCCCTCGTTGGTGACCGCGATTTGATGAAATACCTGGCGGTGGCCGACGTCGGAATCCTCGTTGGCGCTGCCGATTGCCTGGACACGGCTGATGCGTCGGTCGTTATTCTTCGCGATGAGGTACGGGCTGTTCCCGATGCCGTGAACTTGGCGACGAAGGTCCGGCGTGTCGGTAAGGGCAACATGAACTTCTCGCGTGCGTATAACACGTTTGCGCTGGTGGGAGGAGCGTTGTCGATTATTAACCCTTTGGTGTCCACGCTGTTGATGCTGTTGGGCTCGACCGTGATTGAGTTGCGCACCCTGACGTTGCGGCGGGTGTAAAGCTGGGGGACGGTGGCACTTATGGTCGCGTTTCCTAGGTGCCGATTACACTGAGCCTCATGACAATTACGGCTGCGGTTGACGGATCAGCGATTGGAAATCCAGGCCCTTCGGGGTGGGCTTGGTATATTGATGACGCTCATTGGGCTGCTGGGGGATGGTCACGGGGGACGAATAACAAGGGCGAGCTTGAGGCCGTCCGTCAATTGTTGCACGTTACCGAACGGGCGTTCGATAGTAATGGTCGTCCAGAAGACTTGGAGGTTTTCTGCGACTCCCAATACGTCATTAACTCGGTAACTAAGTGGGTTCATGGGTGGAAGGAAAAGGGCTGGAAGAAGTCGAACGGGAAACCTGTTCTGAACGTCGAGCAGATCAAGGAGATCGACGAACTTCTCACGCGTCGTCGGAAGAGCGGGGCTTCGGTGACATTCCGGTGGGTCAAGGGGCACGCCGGGCATGAGCTCAACGAGGCTGCTGATAGCCGCGCGAATGCGGCAGCGATGGCGTATAAGCGTCGGCAAGAACCGAATCGGGGGCCGGGGTATCCGCGTGAGACGGCGTCGTCCACGGACGAGTGTGGGCAGTTAGCAGCGGAGTTCCCTACCATGAAAACTATGACTCGTAGTAGTGATTTGTTCTCGCAAGCTCGTGAATTAATCCCGGGTGGTGTGAATTCCCCGGTGCGCGCATTTGGCTCGGTGGGGGGTACACCGGTGTTCATCGACTCCGCGAGGGGCAGCCACCTACGCGATGTCGATGGAAACGAGTACGTGGATTTAGTGTCCTCCTGGGGTCCGATGCTCCACGGCAACGCCCATCCCGCGATTGTGGAGGCCGTCCAAGAAGCAGCGACGAGGGGCTTATCGTTCGGTGCGCCCTCTGCTGCGGAAAACAGCCTGGCCAAGGAGATTATAGGCCGTACCGCGGTGGACGAAGTGCGCATGGTCAACTCTGGTACCGAGGCAACCATGTCTTCAGTCCGGTTGGCGCGCGGTTTCACCGGTCGGTCAACAGTCGTGAAGTTCGCGGGGTGCTACCACGGGCACGTCGATTCCCTGCTGGTCTCGGCGGGCAGTGGTGTGGCGACTTTCGGTTTACCGGACTCCCCTGGTGTGACCCAGACCGACACGATCGTGGTCCCATACAACGATCTCGACGCGGTTCGTGATGTTTTCGAAGAGCACCCCGACGACATAGCCTGCGTGATTGCCGAGGCCGCGGCGGGGAACATGGGGACCGTCGCGCCCCACGAAGGCTTCAATGCCGGGCTCAAGGAAATCGCTCACGAGTATGGCGCTCTTCTTATTCTCGACGAGGTCATGACGGGTTTCCGCACCTCGCATGAGGGCTGGTACGGCGTCGATGGTGTGGCGGGGGACCTCGTTACCTTCGGCAAGGTCGTGTCGGGTGGACTGCCTGCTGCGGCATTTGGTGGCCGACGCGACGTCATGTCCTACCTTGCGCCGGAGGGGCCCGTGTATCAGGCGGGGACGCTGTCGGGTAACCCCGTGGCGATGGCGGCTGGGTTAGCGTCGTTACGCCTGGCCGATGAGAAGTGCTACGAGACGATCCGCGCGAATGCCGACCGGTTGGAGAAATTGCTGCACGAGGCTCTGGAACGTGAGGGCGTTGCTCACCACATCCAGCGCGCGTCGACGTTCCTGTCGGTGCGCTTTGCCGAGGGCGAGGGGCATAATTTCGCGGATATGCAAGCCGCGGACACGTTCCGTTACGCCCCGTTCTTCCACGAGCTGTTGGATAACGGTGTGTACACGGCGCCGTCGCCGTTTGAGACCTGGTTTGTATCTACGGCGTTGACCGACGAAGATTTCTCTCGCATTGAATCTGCATTGCGTCCTGCCGCGAAGGCGGCCGCAGCGGCCACCAAGGAGGGCTAAGTACGTGTCCACGATTGTCCACCTCGTCCGTCATGGCGAGGTCTTCAACCCGGATCGCATTCTGTATGGCCGTTTACCCGGCTATCACTTGAGCGACCGTGGACGCGTGATGGCGTCGATGTGTGCTCGCGCTTTCATGGATCACGATGTGACAGTGGTGAAAGCATCGCCATTGGTGCGCGCTCAGGAAACCGCTGAGCCCTTCCAGAAGGTGACCGGTGTGGACATCGCGATCGACGATGACCTCATCGAAGCCGGAAATGAGCTCGAAGGGCATCGGATTAAGGGGTGGCGCTCCCAATTGTGGAACCCCAAACTGTGGCACCACCTGACAGAACCGATGCAGCCCAGTTGGGGTGAGCCCTACCAGGACATTTGCGACCGTATGTGGGTTGCAGTGGGACGCGTGCGTAACGAAGCGCGTGGTCACGAGGCTGTGCTGGTGTCTCACCAGCTTCCGATTGTGATGGTGCAGCGCGATTACGCGGGCAAGGCGTTGGCTCACAATCCGGCGGTTCGTCAGTGTTCACTGGCCAGCGTGACCAGTCTTATCTTCGACGACGATGCCGGGGTTAGTGCCGGCGCTGATGACAGCGCGGCCTCGAGTGTTCGTGCTCAGGTGAGCGATCTGGTCTATAGCGAGCCAGCGCAAGGCGTATAACTCCGACACGTGGCGTATAAGTTGACAATACGGCCCGGAGTCATTGTGAGGTGGTGTGAGTGGTGAAAAAGACAACATCCGTTAGCCCAAAGGTGGCTGCGCACGGTGACACGTCGGTGGATGCATCGGCAGCGCACTGTGGTCGGCCGGCGCGTGCGCGCAAGGTGACGCATCGTCATGGTTGGGCGCTGTCCGTGCGTCACTCTGTAGCGTCGGCACTTGTGGCTAGCGTTGTTGCGGCGGTGGGGGCTACCACACTGACTGCCTGCGGTTCCGACGAAACGGCTGGCAAAGACGCGGTCGCCGTCGGCGGGAATTTCAGCTTCGTCTCCCCGGGTGGCCAGTTGGTCATTAAGTACGACCAGAAGGATCGTAAGCCGGTCAAAGACCTGTCCGGGTCGTCGTTAATGGAGTCGGATAAGACGATTAAGTTGTCGGATTTCGACAACCAGATCGTGGTGCTGAACGCCTGGGGCCAGTGGTGTGCCCCGTGCCGCACCGAGGTCGATGACCTGCAAGAAATCCAGGATGAACTGCAAAAAGGGCCGGGCAACGGCGCGGACGGTTCGGATAATTCCGGCACGTCGAAAGGCGGACCAGCCGGCACGGTCCTCGGGATCAACGTCCGCGACTTTAACAAGCAGGCTGCGCAGGATTTCGTCAAAGATAATGACATCACCTACCCAAGCATCTACGACCCCTCCTTCAAGTCCGCTATTTCTCTAGGCGGAATCCCCGCATCCGTCGTACCGACGACGATTGTGCTCGATAAACAGCACCGGCCAGCGGCGGTATTCCTTCGCGAGGTTAATGCGAAGGAAATTATGGACGTTGTAAACAACCTGGAGAAGGAATAATGATCCCCGCCCAGGTCCATTTCGCCCAGTTTCACGCTGATGTCGGTGCCGCCTTCGCGGACACCGCGGCGTCGGGTCCGCTACTCCTCGCGTTGGGCGCTGCCGCGCTGGCAGGTCTTGTTTCTTTCGCGAGCCCATGCGTCATCCCGCTCGTGCCCGGCTATATTTCCTACCTTGCCGGTGTCGTCGGCGCGGAAAGCGACATCACCGCTGAGGGGACAAAAGTGCGCTCACATCGTGGCCGTGTCGCCGGGTCTGCGCTGCTTTTCGTCGCCGGTTTCACCGTGGTCTTCGTCTTAGCGACGGCGTCCATCTTCGGTGCCATCTCCGCACTCCAGATGAATAACGAGCTGCTGCAACGAGTAGGAGGCGTCGTCACCATTGTGATGGGCGTCGTATTCCTGGGGTTCATACCGTTTCTGCAGAATGAGCGCCGCATGGCTCCGAAGCATTGGTCCACGTTGATGGGGGCTCCGCTTCTGGGGGCGGTGTTCGCCCTCGGGTGGACGCCATGTTTAGGTCCCACGCTCGCGGGGATCATTAGTATCGCTGCTGGAACGGAGGGGACGACGGCCGTACGTGGAGTCATCCTCATCATCTTCTACTGCTTGGGGTTGGGGCTGCCGTTCGTTGTTGTTGCATTGGGATCTTCCAAGGCATTAGCGAGCGTATCGTGGTTGCGGCGCCACAGCCGTGGGATTCAAATCGCCGGAGGCGTCGCCCTGATCGTCGTCGGGATTGCCCTGGTCACAGGCCAATGGGTGGTTTTCGTGTCTTGGATCCGGCAGTGGGCAGTGACCAGCACGGTGACCCCCATCTAGACCTCTTCACCCTTGATCTGCCGCATAGACCATAATCGGATAGCAAAAGAAAGGCAGACGATTTGGCGCGCAAACAATTCTCTTCACTGTGGCGCATCCCCTGGCGCTGGCTAACCAGCATGCGGACCGCGCTGATTTTGCTATTCCTCCTGGCCCTCGGCGCAATCCCTGGGGCCATCCTCCCGCAGCGCTCCCTGAACCAAGAGAAAGTCGACACCTACATCGCCGACAACGGCAAGCTCGGGCAGATTTACGACAAACTCCAGCTTTTCGACGTTTTCTCCTCCACGTGGTTCACCGCCATCTACGTTCTGCTGTTCATCTCGCTAGTCGGCTGCATCATCCCCCGCACATGGGAACACTACAAAGCGATGCGCTCTCAGCCCGTGCGAGCGCCCAAGAACCTCAACCGGCTGCCGCACTACCGCGCCCGCGCCATCCCGGCCAGCGATTTTTCCGACACCGACACCTTCGCGCGCACCCGCATCAGCCCGCTGTTCAAGAGATGGCACACACGTGAAACGTCGGCAAGCGAGGACCGCGCCGGGCAATGGTCGTTCAGTGCGGAACGCGGATACGCCCGTGAATTCTGCAACCTCGTTTTTCATATCGGCCTCACTGTCATGCTGGTCTTCATCGCGGCCGGCCGCCTCATGTACTACGAAGGCCAGGTCATCGTTATCGCCGGCAATGAAAACTCGCAGTTCTGCAATTCAGCCGTCGCTAATTTTGATTCTTTCTGGCACGGGGCTCTTGGCGACGGGACGCGCCTGTCCCCGTACTGCCTGCAGATCGAGGACTTCAAAGCGGATTACTTGTCTAATGGGCAGGCGAAGATGTTCACGTCCGACATTCGGTATGCGACTAAAAACGACGTCGATAAGCCCACGTCAGAGTGGACAAAGTACACGCTGAAGGTCAACCACCCGCTGCGGATCGCGGGCGACCGCGTGTACCTGCAGGGGCATGGTTATGCGCCGTCGTTTACGGTCAAGTGGCCCGACGGTGAGACGCGCACGGGTGAGATTCAGTGGCAGCCGACCGACATGACGAACTTCCTGTCGGCCGGGGCGATGCGGTTCGATCCGCCCGCCGGGATGTGCCCTGACCTGCAAGAACGAAGGAAAAACCAGCTGGCGATCCAGGGGATGTATGCGCCGACGGCCGTGTTCATCGGCGAGAACAACAATGTGCTGTCTGCGTCGCGGTTCCCCACCCAGGACGATGAGGCCGTTGCTATCGACGTATTCCGCGGCGATGCCGGGCTGGACACAGGCGTGGGCCAGAGCATTTTCACCCTGGACACGAGCCTGATCCACCAGGGACTGTTGTCGAAAATCGATCGCGTAAATTTACGGAAGGGTGAAAAGACCACCCTCAACGACGGGACGGAAATCACGTTCAACGGCGCGAAGCCTTTCGTGAACTTGCAGGTCAGCCACGATCCGACGCAGGGGTACCTGTTGGGGATCACGCTCATCATGCTCGCCGGGTTGGTGGGGTCTGTGTCGATTAAGCGGCGACGCATGTGGGTGCGCGTCACGCCGCAGGGCGACGGTACCGCGCTTGTCGAGACGGCCGGGCTTGCGCGCACTGATAGGGCCGGCTGGGGCCGCGAGTTCAACAAGTACGCGCGGGCTATCCTGCAGGAACCGGATGACGATGAATATGAGGACGACGACGAAGATTGATGGGGGCTGGTGTCGTCGGCAGTGATGTAGAAGTCGGACGCAGCGTCGCTGTTGGTAGTGACGAGTGGCGGCGTGCGTTATGGGAGTATGGCGTGTTTATTGCTCCAAAGTGTGACGTGGAATAGCCTGGGCACAGATCAAGAGGAGAACTATGCCGGTTAATAAGACTCTCGCCTCGTTTTCGGACTTTTCGTTCAAAGTGGCGTTCGCCGTGTACGTCATCGGGCTGATCGTGATGTTGGCCTATTACGTGCGTGAGCGGATGCTTCAAGAGGCATATGAGGACGCCAGTCGTCGTGAGGAAAGCCAGTCCGGAGGTCAAGGAGCCCAGGCCCAGGCTGCCTCGGACAAAGAGCTGGTCGGAGCTAGCGCGACAAAATCTGGCGTTGCGTCGGAGGCGTCGGAATCCGGTGTCGCGTCGGTAAGCGTGGGTGCAGGTACTGGTGCAGATGATGTTGCCTCCACAACCTCTGCTGGTTCGTCGGGTCGCGGAGGTTCTCGGGCCCGCTCATTGTGGGGTCGCGTTGCCCACGACCGCCCTGTAATGAGCCAAGCTGAACTCGACGCTCGCCAAGACAGCGTGGACCGGCTGGGGACGTTCGGTCAGGGCGTCGTTTTCCTCGGGCTGCTGTTCCACGCGGCATGCGTCATTCTGCGTGGTCTGTCGGCGCACCGCTTCCCGTGGGGAAATTTGTACGAATATGTCGCCCTGGTGTCGCTGGTCGCGATGATCGTCGCCACGGTGGTCCTGACCAAGCGTGAGAATCGCATCATGTGGCCCTGGGTGCTGACCCCCGTGGTCGCTCTGCTGTTCTACGGCGGAATGAAACTGTACGCGGCGTCGGCACCGGTGGTACCCGCGCTGCAGTCGTACTGGTTCCCAATTCACGTATCGACGGTGTCTATCGGTGCTGGGTTCGGGCTGATATCCGGAATGTGTAGCTTGGCGTACATCGTGAGAATGTTTCAGCCGGTGGGAGAAGAACACGGCATTCTGGGGAAGATCGCGGGGCCACTGCCGAGCGCGAAGCGGCTTGACCGGCTGGCATACCGCACCGCCGTTGTGGCGTTTCCGATTTTCGGGCTCGGCGTGATTTTTGGTGCGATCTGGGCTGAATCGGCGTGGGGTCGGTTCTGGAACTGGGATCCCAAGGAGACGATGTCTTTCGTCACGTGGATCCTGTACGCAGCTTACCTACATGCCCGTGCTACGACGGGGTGGAAAGACCAACGAGCAGCGTGGATTAACGTGGTTGCCTTCGGGATTATGGTGTTCAACTTGTTTTTCATTAACCTCGTGGTGTCGGGGCTGCACTCGTACGCAGGGTTGAATTAAAACTGCCTGGGATTTAGAACCGCGCGGGATTAGAACCGCGGATTTATTTAGGAAGTCCCCAGCCGAATATGCCGGGCTTACATACGTCCGGGAGGGCAGGTGGATCGGTGTGAACTAAAAGTGTGGGGGTATATCGGACCCGGTGGTGAAAAGTGTGGGGGGATATGGTCAATTTTCGGCTATTTTTCGCCCATATACCCCCGCAGTTTGAACTGGCCCCCATATACCCCCGCAAAATTCGAGGAATCGGCCGATGTAAGCGTCGCTGGGAATTTAGTCATCCTCATTTTCTGCGGGCCCTGTGCGCCAAACGGGCCCGGGGTCCAAACGGACTCTGGATTCCAAACGACCCCGGGCCTCCAAACAGTCCGGCGCACGAACCAACACCTTCGATTATTTCCGGCAGGTTAAATCACGGGCGAGGCTTTGGAAAAGGGGCCGACCGCCTAATAATCTCATTGGGGATAAAAGGTCACATGAAGAGGAAGATCCTAATGCCCAAGTCGGTCTCACCTGAGCAGCCAGCGAACGAACCCCCTATGGAGGGATCGGCAGAGAATAGTTCCCGCCCGGCCAGCACAGCTCAATCATCTGCGAAAACGGGTGTGTCGCACAGCGAAACCAACGGGACCACGGGGACCGGCGCGGCCAAGGGGACCAACAAGACCAGCACCCCAGAGGACACCACTACCCAGCCCAAAAAGTCCCTCGGCCAGCGCATCCGCGGCAACCTTTTGTGGCAGATCATCATCGCGATCATCGCGGGCATCGTCTGTTCGTTGTTCTTCCCGGATTGGCTCGCCCGCGTGTTCGTTACGTACAACAGCCTGTTCAGTAACTTCCTGAGCTTCTTCATCCCGGTGCTCATCTTCGCCCTGATTACGCCGGCGATCTCCGGCCTGGGCCGCGGCGCCGGCAAGTGGTTAGCAATCACAACAGGCGTCGCGTATGGCTCGACGATCTTCTCGGGCCTGATCGCCTTTGGTACGGCATCGATAGTGTATCCGTGGTTGCTGAAGGGTGACGATCTTTTCAACGCAAAAACTGTCGACGACGGCGCGCTCAAGCCGTTCTTCGAAATTGAGATGAAGCCGCCGTTCGAGGTGATGACGGCCCTGTTGCTGGCGTTCACCATCGGCGTGGCCATGACGGCGGTGAAGAGCGACACGCTGTACGCGGGCGCGAAGGACCTCGAGCGCGTGATCATGCGCGTGATCAGCAAGTTCGTGATCCCGCTGCTGCCACCGTTCATTTTCGGCATGTTCTTGTCGATGGGCATGAACGGCAATTTGACGAACACCCTGGTGTCGTTCGCGAAGGTCATCGTGCTGGCCATCCTCATGACGGGCATCCTCCTGGTGCTGCAGTTTTCGGTGACCGGGGGGATCGCGAAGGTCAATCCGTGGCGCGCCTTCAAGAACATGGTCCCGGCGTACCTCACCGCGCTGGGTACATCCTCGTCGGCTGCGACGATCCCGGTCACGTACGAGTGCTCGAAGAAGAATGGGGTCGATCCGGCGGTCGCCGGGTTCACGGTGCCGTTGTGCGCGACGATTCACCTGGCCGGGTCGATGATGAAAATTTCGCTGTTCGCGTTCGCGATTGTGCAGATGGCGGACATCGACACGACGCCGGCGAAGATGATCGGCTTCGTGCTGATGCTGGGCATCACGATGATCGCTGCGCCGGGCGTGCCGGGCGGTGCGATCATGGCAGCGTCGGGGTTGCTCTCGTCGATGCTGGGCTTTTCGGATTCTGAGGTTGCGATCATGATTGCGGCGTATATCGCGATCGACTCGTTTGGCACGGCGTGCAATGTTACTGGCGACGGTGCCATCGCTTTGATTATCAACCGCATGGTGGGGGATAAGGGCATTAGCCGTAAGGAGCTCGAGGACACCCCCACGTACGAGGACGCGATTGCGGAAGCGGAGGCCCGCGAAGCTGCAATGCAGTAGCCGCGCCGGGCGCTGAGGTACGGTGTTTGCCATGCGCACAGTCTTGGTTACCGGCGGAGCTGGGTTCATCGGCTCGAATTTCGTTCATTACACCCGGGCGCACTATCCCGACGTGAAAGTCGTCGTCCTCGACGCGTTGACCTACGCCGGTAATCCGGAGAGCTTAAAGCCCACCACCGACCTGTGCGAACTGGTCGTCGGCGATGTGTGCGACCAGCCCCTCGTCGACAAGCTGGTGAAGTCGGCCGATCAAGTTGTGCATTTCGCCGCGGAGAGCCACAACGATAATTCTCTGCGGGATCCGGCGCCGTTCCTCAAAACCAATATCGAGGGCACAGTGACGGTGGCGTCGGCGTGCGTGAAGTACGACGTTCCGCTCCATCACATTTCGACGGACGAGGTGTTCGGAGATCTCCCGATCGGTTCGGGTGAGCGTTTTACGGAGAGCTCGCCGTACCGTCCGTCGTCGCCCTATTCGGCGTCGAAGGCGTCAGCGGATCACATGGTCCGCGCGTGGGTGCGCAGTTTCGGACTGAAGGCCACGATCTCGAACTGTTCAAATAACTACGGGCCCCGGCAGCACCCGGAGAAACTGATCCCGAGGCAGATCATCGGGCTCATTGGCGGGCGGCGGCCGCGTGTGTACGGCACGGGCGAGAATGTGCGCGATTGGATCCATGTGGACGATCACAACAGTGCCGTGTGGACCATTATCGACGCTGCCCGCCGCGATCAAGCGCTGTACGGCCGCACGTTCCTCATCGGCGCTGATGGGGAGCGCTCCAACCTCGAGATCGTGGGGGATCTTCTCGAGGCATTTGGCCGGCCGCGCGACGATTTCGTGCACGTCACGGATCGGCCGGGGCATGACCGTCGGTACGCCATCGACCCGACGCGGCTCCGCACTGAGCTGGAGTGGGAGCCTACTCATTCTCTTGCCGACGGTCTGCGCGAGACGATTGAGTGGTATGAGAGCAACCGGAGGTGGTGGGAGGTTGCTGCCAAGACTGCTGAAGAAAAATATGCGCTCACGGAAAGGGAGATCGGGTAGGTCGGGTGTTTCGGGCTGCGCCAACCACTCCACCCCGCGCCCCACGGTCGTCACGCCACTAGGCTAGTGAATATGACGTCCCGACTTGAAGTTCAGGAACCCGACCAGCACGCAACGTACGTCGCCACCCCGATCCCGGGAGTGTTTACCTTCTATCCCACTGTTCACGCTGATCAGAGGGGTAGTTTCCACGAGTGGTACAAGGCGGATGACTTCGCCGAGGCCCTGGGCTACCCGTTCTTCCCGGAGCAGGCGAACATGAGTGTCTCTGCCCGGGGCGTGGTGCGCGGCATCCACCTGGCCGAGGTTCCTCCAGGTCAAGCGAAGATGGTCACGTGTCCCGCAGGGGCCCTCAGCGACATTATTGTGGACCTGCGCAAGGGCTCCAGCACCTACGGCAAGCACATCGTCGTCCCGCTCAACCAGGACAATCACGCCGTCGTGTACCTCCCCGTGGGCATCGGGCACGGGTTTATCGCGCACCAGGACAACACGGTCGCCACCTATCTGACCGGCACTGCGTACGATCCGTCCCGCGAGTTCGGGGTGCGCATAACGGATCCTGCCCTTGGCATTGATTGCCAGGCACTGCTTAACTCCGACGAGTCCTCAGATCAGCGCTCCGCCACAGTCGACCCGATTTTCTCAGAGAAGGATCGCGTCGCTCCTCTTCTTGCTGACGTTGACGACCGGCTTCCCACCTGGGAGGACTGTAAACATTTCGAGGACGAATTACGTAACGGTTGGGCGTTAGCAAACAGCGAAGCCGGCGTCGACACGGAGTAAAACGGCGATTAATTGCCGACGAGACCTGCGCGACGAATAACGCCCGAACGAGTCCAGTTGACCTCGCGCCGGGCTGAACCGCTAATCTGGCATACGTGAATGAGGACATGACGCAGCCATCCGAGAAACCGACCCGCCCGTGGAAGGACATTCTGCTGTATGGGCTGGCCCGGCTGTTATTGTTCTTCGTCTTGACGGTGGTGATCGCGTACGGCGCTTACCTGGTGGGCGCGCCGATGCCCCTCATGATTAGCGCCCTTCTGGCTCTGATCGTGGCGCTGCCGCTGTCCATGTTCTTGTTTAAGGGGCTGCGTAGGCGCGTCACCACGGAAATGGCCTTGTGGAATGAACAACGCCGCGCCCACAAGGAATACATCAAGAGTCAGCTCGAAGACCGGGAATAGGTCTCAACGCACCTACCCCAACCAGAGCGCGAGCGTGGTGACAAGAGCCCACACCACCATGGCCCGCCCGGTCATCCCGAGCACAGGAATGAGGTCTTTCCCCTCGGCGTGGGAAACGATCGGTCGCGCAGCCAGCCCCAGAACCGGCGCTGCTACCAGCCCAATCAGAGCCCAAGGCATCGCAATAAAAGCCAGCAATATCGACGCCACAACAGGCAAGGCCACGAATATGCACCACAGCGTCCGGCTCCCGCGGTCCCCCAGACGCACCGCGAGGGTGATTTTGCCTGTGGCTTCGTCGCTAGGTATGTCACGCAGGTTATTCGCCAAGTTCACCGCCGCTGAGACTGAGCCAATCGCGACCGCGATCGCCACCCCCACCCAGTTAACGTGATCGGCTTGCGTGTACTGTGTGCCCAGCACGGCAACCAGCCCGAAGAACACAAAGACGGCCACTTCACCCAATCCGCGGTACCCGTAGGGGTGCTTGCCGCCGGTGTAGAACCATGCGGCCACCACGCAGGCAGCGCCAACCAGGATTAGCCACCAGTGCCCGCTGATCGCGCACAAAATCAGGCCCGCCAGCGCCGCCACGCCGAACGCCACAAACGCCGCGTGCTTGACGCCATAGGGCTGCACCAGCCCCGATGCGGTCAACCGGAACGGCCCGGAGCGGTCG
>NZ_QFRA01000013.1 GCF_003243515.1 Corynebacterium kroppenstedtii | reverse complement strand
CACTTCTCCCAGCGGGAAGCGGCGGAACGTGCTCAAGCCCTCAAAGGACATGTGAAAATTTCCGCAGAGACCAAGGAAAAGATTCGCGAAACAATCGGGGGCTTTCGTTTTTCCTCAGCATTTGGGCGTCAATTATCCAGTCTCGTCCGTCAAGGCATTGGTGTTCATCACGCGGGCATGCTGCCAAAATACCGTCGTCTCGTCGAAAAACTTGCCCAGGCTGGCTTACTAACAGTGATTTGCGGAACTGACACCCTCGGTGTGGGTATTAACGTTCCTATCCGCACGGTGCTTTTTAGTGGGCTCGCGAAATACGATGGCCAGCAGCACAGAGTTTTACGTTCCAGAGAGTTCCACCAAATTGCCGGACGAGCCGGTCGCGCTGGTTTTGATACTGCCGGTTATGTCGTCATCGAGGCACCTGAACACGAAATTGAGAATTATCAGGCACGGCAGAAGGACGGGAGTGATCCTAAAAAACTTAAGAAGCTGCGGAAGAAATCAGCACCCGAAGGTCGCGCAACATGGGCAGAAAGCACCTATGAGCATCTCATTAACGCTGAGCCAGAACAGATGACCAGCCAATTCGCGGTATCGAGTTCCATGCTGCTCAACGTTCTGTCCCGCCCGGGGAATGGCTTTGAGGCCATGAAACACCTACTGCGCGGGAATCATGAAAGTCGTGCAAAGCAAAACCGCCATATTCATATGGCTATTGATTTATTCAGGGGCCTTAAGCAAGCCGGAATAATCAAGCAATCTAACACGCCGGACGATACTGGTCGTTATTGTCACGTGACCGACGGATTGCAACGTGACTTTGCATTGAACCAACCGTTATCGCCATTCGCCGTCGCTGCCTTGGAGATTCTCGATCCTGATAGCGAGGCTTTTACGCTCGACATCATTAGCGTGATGGAGTCGATTCTCGACGATCCGTCGCCACTACTAAGGGCTCAAGAAAAGAAAGAGCGGGGCGAAGAGATTGCCGCGCTCAAAGCGGAGGGCGTCGACTATACCGAGCGAATGGCGATCGTCGAGGACATCATGTGGCCAATGCCTCTTAAGGAGGAGCTTGACGAGGCGTTTGAGGCATATAGCGAAGGTCACCCGTGGGCGCGAGAATTCTCCCTCTCCCCTAAGTCTGTTGTGCGCCACATGATCGAGCGTGCAATGAACTTCTCCGATCTCATCGCAGCGTATGGTTTAGCTAGGTCAGAAGGCGTCATTCTTCGTTATCTCACCGACGCGTGGCGAACTTTGCTCAACACAGTGCCCGCGGAGTATCACACTGATGAGTTAGACGACATTATTGATTGGCTATCCGAACTCATTATCCAAGTTGACTCGTCATTATTGGATGAATGGAATCGTATGGCTGATCCTGATACTCCGATCACCGATAAGGAAGTTGAAGAACGAGCCTTCGGTGATGGTAGTGAACGTGCACTCACTGCCAATACGCGAGCATTTACTCGTATGGTTCGGAACGTCTTTTTCCGGTTTGTTGAGCTTTTTGCCTTCGAGAAAGAGGACGAACTCGATGAACTTACCGACCGCGTAGCAGCCGAAAAGCAGACAAGCACGCCCGATTGGCCAGCAGCACTCGATGATTACTTCGACAATTTCGCTGATTTAGGCGTGGACGCATCTGCCCGGTCCGCGGACATGATCATCATCAAAGAAAACGGGCGTTCGTGGTCAGTGCGACAAATTATCGACGATCCGGATGGCAACCACGATTGGGCCATCACCGGAACCGTCGATCTTGATGCGTCCGATGAGGCCGGCGATGTTCGGCTTTCTGAGCTCAGCATCGTTGAGGGCGATTAGCCACAAGATCAGTAGCTTCCACCTCAATCACGACGCCTCAATCAGGACAGAGCATTCGCGTTCCGCGACACTTCTTCGAAAGCCCGCGTAATCTGTCGGCCAATGTGCTGGAACTGCTCTCCCCTACTTGGAGACGTACTGGAACGATAAGCCAGTCCGATTTCACGATGACAGGGCACAGACCCTTTCTTAAACTTCGCGATCGCGATATTCTCCTGGCGTCCTTCCACGGGCAAGGCAGAGGCAGGCACCAATGTAGAACCCAGGCCACCAGCCACACACTGCACAACCGTCGTCAAACTAGCGACTCGTGTGACAGCCTGGTTTGCTTTTGATCCCTTGCCGGTACGGCGGCACAGATCCAGAACTTGATCACGTAAACAATGGCCGTCGTCGAGAAGAAGAAGGTTGAGGTCCTCCAGCGCCTTCGGATCAACGTTTGTCTTGCCAGCTAATTCATGCCCCTCTGGTACGACGAGGAAAAAGTCTTCGTCATAGAGATGCTGCTCGATTAACCCACTCTCACCAGATGGGAGGGCAAACACGGCGACTTCGATCGTCCCTTGCTTCAGACTTTCAACTAAATGGTGGGTTTGCTCTTCGACGATACTCGGCTGAACTTCCGGCATCTCGAGGTTGATGAGCTGAAGAAGGTGCGGCAGGATATACGGCGCGACGGTGGGGATAATCCCGATCGTGATCGGACCCGAGGGGGAATCGCTGACACCTCGAGCATGGGCGACGAAATCGTCGGTAGTATCCAAGGCTGCGCGTGCGTAAGGAAGGAGAGCTTGCCCAGCCGAGGTGACAATGACTTTCCGTGTTGAGCGTTCAATAAGCTGTAAGTTCAGGCCGCTCTCGAGAGCAACGAGAGCCTGCGACAGGGATGGCTGCGAAATCCCCAAACGCGCTGCTGAAGTACTAAAGTGACGATGCTCCGCGATGGTCACGAAAGCACGAAGTTGAGCGATTGTAGGACGATACTCTCTATTATTCATGGTTATAACTGTACACTAGATATTTAAGTTTTACCTCTTGACACACCCGATAAATCATGCCATGCTTTATAGCGTCAGATAATTAACTAATCGATGACACTTTCAAGTAGGAGGAAGCAATGGCATTGCTGACCATCGGTGACCAGTTCCCTGATTTCGAATTGACCGCACTGAAGGGCGGAGGCCTGCGCGAGGTCAACGCCAACCAGCCCGAAGACTACTTCGAGGAGATCAACAACCAGTCCTACGAGGGCAAGTGGCGTGTCATCTTCTTCTACCCGAAGGACTTCACCTTCGTATGCCCCACCGAGATCGCAGCATTCGGCAAGCTGAATGACGAGTTCGAGGATCGCGATACCCAGATCCTCGGTGGCTCCGTCGACAACGAGTTCTCCCACTTCAACTGGCGTGCAACCCACCCGGATCTGAAGACGATCCCGTTCCCGATGATTTCCGATATCAAGCACGACCTCATCAAGGCCCTCGGTGTTGAAAATGCCGACGGTGTCGCAGACCGCGCTACCTTCATCGTCGACCCTGACAACGTCATCCAGTTCGTGTCCGTCACCCCGGACGCTGTTGGACGTAACGTCGACGAGGTCCTGCGTGTTCTCGATGCACTCCAGTCCGAGGAAGTCTGCGCCTGCAACTGGCAGAAGAATGACCCCACCAAGAACATCGACAAGATGGATGTTCTCAACGAAGAGCTGAAGTAAGCACCCGCTTCCAGCTCCATTCGACTGTCTCAGTCGTCACCGAAACTATCTCGCCATCACTAAGGACGGTTCATAATGGCACTTGACAACCTTAAAGAGGGTCTCCCGGAGTACGCGAAAGACCTCAAACTGAACTTGGACACCCTCTCGCGCTCGACCGAGCTGTCGGAGCAGCAGCTCTGGGGCACGTTCCTCGCGACTGCTGCAGCAACGCGGAATGACACCATCATCTCGGAGATCGCTGAGGAAGCATCGCAGCACCTTTCCGATGAGTATGTCAACGCCGCCTATGGCGCAGCATCGATTATGGCCATGAACAATGTCGCATACCGCGCGAAGTCGTTCCTCGGCTCCGACTATGCCCAGGTCCGCATGGGTCTGCGGATGAACATCATCAACAAGTCCGGTATCGACAAGGTTGATTTCGAGCTCATGGCTCTCGCCGTGTCGACCATCAACGGTTGCCACGACTGCACCAAGGCTCACGAGAAGACGGTGACGAGTGAAGGCCTAACCAAGGAACAGGTTTTCGAGGCCGTTAAAATTGCCGCAACCATTCAGGGGGTAGCACAGGCAATTCAAATCGAGGCTGCTCGGTAGAGTTTTTGCCCCTTTGAGTTCAGTGTGACTTTCTGAGCTTTTCTTCCCTGGCGTCCAGCGCGTCAGGGATTTTTTCGATTTCAAGCGCAGCTGATGTTCGCAGCGGCCAAGTTTGCGGAACTGCGCCATATGCTGCCGGTTCTTCCCCGACATACCCCTTATTTGTTCTCCTTGCAATACTTTATCGACAATTATTTGCGGTTGATTTAAGATCTTTTATGTCCGAATCTTTGCCCCATGTACTGAGGAGAACGTTAGCCTGTGGTCCGGCCCGCGCATCTCAGCACGACACGTCACAGTCCTAGAGTTTTAGACTCCTCAGAGGAGTCGACCTCTTCTAGTTCGCCCCACTCTCCTGGCTCGATTGCCTTCAGGGATTTCTCGCTGGCCCCACTGAACGCCGAATCGACTACTACCCCAGCCGATCCTCCCCCTTCCCACCCGCTATTGCACATCAGTGAACTGCATATTAACCCCGGGGAATGGGTCGTCGTCTCGGGGCAATCTGGAGCCGGAAAGCCTCTTCCTCAACTCAATTATCGACGCCGGTACACGGCCATCAGTAAATTCGTCACGACACCACAACCCCCACCACGCGGGAATACAAACCACTGGTTACTGTTCGGTCTCAGGAGCTCTTGGCTTTTGTACCCAAAATTCGTCGACATCCCTTGATCCTCTTACCCCTGTGAGGACACAAGTCTCATACGCTCTAGCGGGAGAATCCCGACGAGAAACACTCGACCATGCGGATACTCTACTCGATCGCGTAGGGCTGGATGGCTCCCGTTACCCCCTGGAATTATCCGGAGGCCAGCGGCAGAGGGCCTGTCTTATCCTCGCATTGATCCACCAACCCGACGTTCTTATCGCAGATGAAGTGACCAGCGCGCTGGACCCCGTCACTTCATTAGCAATAAGGGATATGCTGTGCGAGTTTTATGACGCCTACCACCCAACAATCGTGATAGCGACGCATGACGTCTCTGGTTTCGTTCCTCTAGCAACACGACATCTGCCCATTAATGACGGTGTCCTCGTCGACCATACGGATAGCGCAGGGAAAAGAGCCACATGTCGATAGTTTCTCCCTCCAACCAGCCGTCGGAGCTCTCTAGATCTCCTCTTGTCCTTTACACGACGCCATGTGCGAAGGGCGTTTCCGCGCTTGTTCATGCGATCTCCACGCCGGCGAAAAGGTGGGGATCGTCGGCAAGTCGGGCTCCGGAAAGACCAGCCTCTTGCGAGAAATAATGGGCAGTCTTCCGTTAGACGACGGCACACGCACAGCTCCTGACCACCGTGGATGGTGCGCATTTGTTCCACAACAGCCAGATGCCACCTTGCATCCCCTGATGACGGTCCGGTCCATTATCCGGGAAGCGACGCTGATCGCAGGAGTGGAAGCGCCAGACTATGATGAACTTGTCGGCTCATTAGGGCTCCCGACGGATGTTTTACATCGGCGGCCTCACCAGTTATCCGGAGGTCAGCGTCAACGTGTTGCTTTAGCTCGTGCACTAGCAACCCGCCCCTCTGTCGTTCTTGCCGGCGAAATTGTCTCTGCCCTCGACGCGGAGAGCGCGACAACAACTATGAGCGTCCTAAGTGCCTACCAGCAACAATCGTCATGTGCAGTGGCGGTAACGGGTCATGACGTGAGGTTTATGGTCTCGACGTGTGATCGCATCATCGTTCTTGACGATGGCCGCATTGTTGATGATCAAGCCGCAGCAGAGATTGGTAGTTCAGATGTTCCACAGACGGCGGAATTGATTCACGCCGATCGAATTTTTCGAGGAGGTGCATGACGTGAAAGCTTTGTCGCTATTCGGAGGTCGTCGGAAATCTGGGCAACCGCTCCCCGCGTACATCTACCTGCTGTTGATCAGCCAATTACTGTTCAACATCGGTTTCTATATTGTTGTGCCCTTCTTAGCGGTCGTCCTGGCAGATGGTTTTGCTCAAGCCGGAACAATGATCGGCTTAGTTCTCGGTTTGCGGACGTTTTCACAACAGGGACTGTATCTTTCTCGGCGGAGGGCTCACCGATAAATATGGGGCGCGCCCTATCCTGTTGACGGGGATCTCTCTGCGCGTACTTGCCTTCATCACAACCGGCGTGACCAGCCATTACGCCACGATGAATGGAAAGAGCGACAATCTGGTCCACACATGGTCACTCGCCGGATTCATAGGCGGCGTCATCATTATTGGTTTTGCTGCTGCGTTGTTCTCTCCCGCCGTCGAAACATCATTGGCTGACTCGGGTGCGCGCCTCGAAGCCCAAGGAACGAGCACGAGGGCTCACATCTTCGCCTTAGATTCCGCATATTCAACCGTCGGCTCTGGCCTAGGCCCGCTTATTGGAGCACTGCTCCTTCCCCTCGGGTTCGACATTTGCTGCTACGCGACAGCTGCCATCTTTGTCTTTTTGGGCATCACCCACTTGATCATGCTCCCCACGTCGGTTCACCCGGCCCGGCACGAGCCGATCACACAAGACTGGAGCCATGTGCTCCGAGACCGCCGTTTCCTTGTTCTCGCAGCGGCATATTCCAGGAGTCTCGTCGCCTATAACCAGATGTATCTTTCCCTGCCTGTGGAATTGACGCGAGGGACGGGGTCGGATCAATCGATGGGAATCATGTTCCTCATTGCTGGATTGTGGGTCATCATTCTTCAAGTTCCGTTGGCCCGGATAGCTGCTAGGTATAGCCCCACACGGGCGGTAGCCGTTGGTTTTCTCATCATGGCTAGCTCATTCACCATCGTCGCAGTGTGCGCACCGTGGTCCCGGAGCTTAGCTCCCGCCATCGCCTTCGTCGTCGTCCTCAATGTGGGAAACATGATTGTCAGCCCGATTGCGCGCGACCTCGTTGGAGTACACGCGAAGAACATCAAGTTGGGTACGTACTACGGGGTCCTCAATTCGGTTGGTGGGGCGGCCGTTCTCATCACTTCGCCCCTTCTCGGAAAGCTTTTAAACAATGCCTACCATCCCACGCAATCAGCGATGGTGCCGTGGATCGTTCTTGCTGCAGGGATGGTGGGAGCTGCCATCACTATTCATGTGTGGGGCCGACGCACGGCGAGGCTTTCACAGCAGCCACGTCATGCCGACGCGCCAGACAACTCATCACAATTAACTGATCAAATAGAGGAGTTCTGATCATGAAACGACTGTCGCTATTACTCGCCATTCCTGTGGCCGCGACTGTGCTCACCGGATGCTTCAATAATTCGGACTCAACCGGTAACGACGGGGCAACAATCGGATTAGCCTTCGCCCCAGTGGCAAGTATGTCGCCCTAATCCGACGACGCCGTTCTAGCCAGCCGGATGGGTGTCGGGGAAACGCTAGTCACGTTAGGAGAGAATGGCGATGTTATGCCGTCATTGGCCGAATCATGGTCGGATGAATCCCCACGGTCGGTAACCTTCCACCTCCGCAACGCTAAGTTCCACGACGGAAAGCCACTGACCGCCCAGGCTGCGGCCACCAGTCTCACCCACGCGTGGAACGCCACCAACCGTCCGAAAGCCCTTGGGAAAGCCAACCTGACGTTTGAAACCACTGATGACCACACGTTGAAAATTACGTCGGAAAAGGACGACCCCATCCTGATTCAGCGATTCGCCGACCCGGGAACAATGATCCTGTCACCTGATGCTTTCACCGGCGACGCTAACAAAGATAGGGAGAAGAACGGCGGTAAGGACGCAGAAGCAAAAGAGAGTTCCTCTGATGCCGCACCCGACTTGGTGAAACACGGAACCGGACCATTTTCCCTCGACAAAAAAGCTAGCTCGACCCAAGCGGATCTGAAGGCGAATGACGATTACTGGGGCGGCAAGCCGAAGCTCAACACAGTCACCGTCAAGTTTATGACCGACGCGAGTGCCCGTACTGCTGCTTTCCGTTCAGGAGAGGTGCAGCTCGCGACGGCTATTCCCACCTCCCAGGTTTCGGAAATTGAAAAATCGGCGGGCGAGATCAAGTCAACGCCACTTCCCCGCGCAGTCCTTCTCCACCTCAATACCAAGAAGGGTGTATTCACCGATCCCGGTCTACGTGCAGCAGCGCGGGAAGCCATTAACAGCAAAGCCATCACGGACTCCGTGTTTGAAGGAAAAGCAGATGCTGCCACCGACCACCTATTCAACCCGGCTGAAGAATGGGCACGTACCCCAGATGACGCATCCAAGAGCGCTGTTCCTGCTACACAACCGTGACAGCAAAAGATCAAGCTTGCCACCTGGACTGAGCGTGGCGAACTGCCAGAAGTCGCATCGATCGTTGCTGACCAGCTACGCCACGCAGGCTTCGTCGTAGATGTGACGACAAAGGATTACGATTCACTCGAAAGTAGCCTTCTTGACGGCCAGTTTGATGCTGTTATTGGAAGTCGTAACTACCTCATCGGTGCAGCCGACCCCGTTTCCTACCTGCAGTCCGACTACACGTGCGACGGCACTTACAACTTGTCGCAGCTGTACAATCCGGAGATTGATGAACAAATCTCGCGGGCCGATGCTACCTCTGATCTCAATGAGCGACGCACACTCGCGGCCGAAGCGGGAGCGCGCATCGTGGCCGACGATGCAGTAATCCCCCTCGCCTACCCGCGTGGCTACATTGCGGTGAAGGGGATGAAAGACGTCAGCGTGGATTCGTTTGAGCGACAATTACTCACTGCTAAGAGTCAGCGTGACTAATTCATCGACGCACCCGCACCAATCCCCCCTTGTCATTCCTACGGACCCCCTAGTCACCCCTCATCATGCCTTCACGACACCGTACTGCGCGCTCGTACCGCTCCATCCTGGGCCTTACAGGAACAACTGTCCTCATAGTGCTCGGAGGACTTCTGTTCGCTGCCATCCTTCCATGGCTTTCCGGGCGCGATATTGCGGTGCCTGTTTTTCGAGCACGTGAATCGGAGCGAACTCCCGATCCGGAAGTCATAGAAAATATTCGGCAGGAACTGGACTTACCGTCGAACCCCATTGAAGGTATTCAGCGATTCTTTGTCGGTTTCGTCCATCTTGACTTCGGTGTCTCGTGGGTAAATCCATCTAATTCTGCGTGGCAATCCGTCTTGGCAGGATTTGGCCCATCTGTCTTCTTAGCAGGAACAGCCACTCTATTGGGCACCATGATCGCGTGCGCTCTGATCTGGCCACGGGTTAACGCCTATTCACAGGGACGCAGATCCCACGCAGGTTTATTATCAAGCGCGGTTTTATCCTCCGTTCCTGAATTTGTCCTCGCTAGTTTGCTGATCAGCTTCATTGCCATCCAGCTGGGATACTTGCCCGCGACCGGGTAGGACGGCCTCCGCTACGCAATTCTTCCGGTCATATCCCTAACGATTCCCATCTCAGGAATGCTCTCCCGCATTCTGCTTATCGCCGTGGACACAGCAGCCACCGAGCCCTGGGTCAAAACCTGGTTGGTTAGCGGGATACCCGGCTACCGAGTCCGCAGGAGCCTCGTCCGCCGAGGCTTTGCGACATTAACGCCACAAATCTTCCTCTTTTTCGCCGGCACTTTAGCGTCAACAGCCCTCGTGGAAAACATCTTTTCCATTCCCGGAATCGGACGGGTCGCTGTTCAAGCGGCAACCCACCAAGACGTGCCCGTCATGCAAGCACTGTTGACCTTAGTTCTCTTAATCGGGGTAGCGTGCGGGTTTCTTTCGCGATGCATCCATTACTTCATGATGCGCCCAATTGCTCAGTCGCACGAAGCCGGGCTCTCCCATGGACAAGCACATATCGACGTAGGATGGTTGCCACCACTCATGGCGATCATCCCGTTAATACTCGCGCTCGTCGTCGGCAGTTTTCGATCCTCGGCCATCACGCCCACCGCTCGCTTGGAGTCTCCCTCGTTGACGCATCCGCTGGGCACCGATCAAGTGGGACGAGACGTGCTTGCCAGAATGGCCGACGGAGCAATACCTACCGTCGGAAGCGCTCTTATTACGACGGTAGTCTGTGTAGTGATTGGTGTCGTTATCGGCCTTAGTGGGGACTGGGCACGCGTCCTCGGTGACACGTTAAACGCTCTCCCCGCCGTTTTTATCGGACTGGTTATTGCCTCCGTGTTTGGAACCTCCGTATGGACTGCAGCTGTCGCCGTCATGGCTGTCGGCTGGATTCCGATCGCAGCACATTGCAGTGCATTAGCCCTCGACATACGGCATCAGGGGCACTACGAATGGGCGCGAGATAGTGGGGCCGGGCCATGGAGATTGCTTATCGTCCACACCATCCCCTTCGTCGTACCCGCCGCACTTCGCCACGGCGCGACTCGTCTGGGACACAATATCCTGGCTCTCACCGGACTAGCGTTTCTTGGCATCGGCGCCGGGCACGATTCTCCACAATGGGGCACGATGCTCAGCGAAGCCGCTCCTTACGCCGACCGGGCCCTATGGTTTGCCCTTTCTCCCACATGTGCCCTCATCCTGGTCGGCCTGTCGACGACTCTCGTTGCTGACCATATCGTTAGCCGACGTCGTTCTTAAGTATCGGATGCGTAGTTGCCAGCCGAGCAGCCAGCAGCCGAAGCAAGCGTCATCGTCCAGGTAGACTGTGGGAAGTCATGACGAACAAATCCAACCGCCACGCCGCCGATGCCCGGACGACAACCACGTCGACACCCGACACAACCTCCAATGCCCCATCGCACAAAGAACTCTATGCACAACTCAGCGAGGTTAGCGCTGCTGATGAGCATCGGCTTCGTCGTCGTCTGAAAAAAGCCCGATCTGACCGAGCACGGCACGCCATCGCTCGTGACTTAGCAGCTGCGCGGACCCAATTCGCCGCAAAAATCGCAACACTTCCGACTATCACGTACCCCCCTGACCTGCCCGTATCTCAGCGGGTCGACGATATTGCCGACACTATCCGAACACACCAGGTCACTATCGTCGCTGGTGAAACCGGGTCGGGGAAAACAACGCAGATACCCAAGATCTGTTTAGCCTTAGGGTGTGGCCGGAAAGGCATGATCGGGCATACCCAGCCGAGACGGTTGGCTGCGCGGACGGTAGCCGAACGAATCGCCAGTGAGGTGGGCCAAGATATCGGCCAAAGCGTTGGGTACGCCATTCGTTTTGATGACCACGTCGGCCCCTCAACAGCCATCAAGCTCATGACCGATGGCATTCTCCTGTCAGAAATGCAACGGGACCGGCTTCTGCAGGCTTACGACACGATCATTATTGATGAGGCTCACGAACGAAGCCTCAATATCGATTTCATTTTGGGCTATATCAAACGGCTATTGCCTCGACGCCCAGATCTTAAGGTCATCATCACCTCCGCGACGATCGACCCTGAAAAATTTGCACGTCACTTCGCGGATGAGAAGGGAAATCCGGCGCCCATTATCGAGGTCTCCGGACGAACATATCCTGTTGAAATCCGGTACCGGCCCCCGTATATCGAACGCGAACGCAAGGACGGCTCCGTGGAGCGGATTGAAAAAGATCCACAGGAGGCTGTGTGTGAAGCATGTGAGGAGCTCCTGGCCGCCGGGCCTGGGGATATCCTCTGTTTCTTCCCCAGTGAACGCGATATCCGCGAAGCTCATGACGCCATCGAGGCGAAGAAATGGCCCGGTGTTGAGGTCACACCACTCTTCGGGCGCCTATCCAACGCGGAACAGCACCGCGTTTTTAGCCCGCACCGCGGCCGTCGGATCGTACTTGCGACCAACATCGCTGAGACGTCGTTAACCGTTCCCGGTATTCATTATGTTGTCGACACCGGGACGGCACGCATTTCCCGCTACTCGACTCGGACGAAAGTCCAACGGTTACCTATCGAGCCAATCAGTCAGGCGAGCGCGAATCAGCGATCAGGCCGTTCCGGGCGTATAGCGAAAGGCATTGCTATACGGCTGTATTCCAAAGAAGACTTCGACTCGAGGCCAGAATTCACTGACCCCGAGGTTTTGCGCACCAATCTCGCCAGTGTGATCATCACGATGGCCTCGTTGAAACTTGGCGACGTCAATGAGTTCCCTTTCATCGACCCGCCAGAACCACGAGCTATTCGCGACGGCGTGATAGCGCTTCACGAACTCGGCGCTCTAGGTGAGGGCGAACGCGATGGCTCCCCGGTGTTGTCCTCCATCGGTCGCGAAATCTCCCGTATCCCCGTCGATCCCCGGCTAGCTCGAATGCTGGTCGAAGCTCATCACCGCGATGTCGTAGAAGCCACTTCTGTCGTGATCGCCGCATTATCTATTCAAGATGTCCGCGAGCGCCCCACTGACCATGAGCCCCAGGCGGATCAGGCTCATGCGCGGTTCAAGGACACGGATAGCGACTTTGTGTCGTACCTCCGCCTATGGGCATATCTCACAAGCATAAAAAAAGAATTGTCGGGCAATGCGTTCCGGAAGCGATGTCGCGCAGAATACCTTCACTACATGCGGGTCCGCGAATGGATGGACTTCGTTCGACAACTGCGTCGAGTCATCGAAGACCTGTCGTGGTCATGGGACCAGAATCGTCTTACGCCTGTCATACCTCATAACGACGACGAATCGTCGACGCCTTCCACGAAAAAGCGCTCGCGCCCGAACAAAAAGACGAAATCGCAGAACAATAACGCCCATCCGGATATGCTGATGCTCACCGTCGACCACGATGGGCTGCACCGATCAATTCTCTCCGGGCTTCTCTCTCAAATTGGACTGCGCAGCGATGTGAGAAAGGAATATCAGGGTACTCGGGGGACGAGGTTCTTCATCTTCCCCGGGTCATCGCTGCATAAGAAGCAGCTTCAGTGGCTGATGGCTGCGGAAATCGTCGAAACTTCACGAATGTTCGCGCGTGATGCTGCTGCAATCCAACCTCGATGGATTGAAGAGCAGGCATCGGATTTACTGCGCCATCAATATTCAGAACCTCACTGGTCGCGCAAGCGTTCTGCGACAATGGCATACCAGCGGTCAACCCTCTGGGGTTTACCGGTTGTCACTGATCGGCCGATCTCGTACCACCGCATCAACCCGCGCGAAGCCAGAGAGATCTTCATCCGCAGTGCCCTCGTCGAAGGTGATTGGGTTACGCGACACAAGTTCTTTCACCACAATCGCGACAAGCTGGCCACTGCCGGAGAGCTTGAGGAAAAGACGCGTCGTCGTGACCTACTTATCGACAACGAAACTCTGTACGATTTCTATGATTCGCGGATCCCGGCGTCGGTAACGACGGGACGCCACTTCGATGCGTGGTGGAAGAAGGAATCGAAAAAAGATCCGCATCTCCTTGATTTCGATCCGGATAAGCTTCTCCTCCCCGAAGCGCACACCATTAGCGAGGACGATTTTCCGGACCGGTGGCGAGCTCATTCCACTGACCTCGAGCTGACGTACAAATTCGAACCAGGAGAGGACGACGATGGGGTCAGTGTGCGGATTCCGCTTCCCATCATTGGGTCATTATCGTGGGATGATCGGTTCGACTGGAACGTCCCCGGATTACGACGTGAACTAGTGACGGCACTTATCCGCACTCTTCCGAAGCCGCTGAGAACCACCGTTGTTCCTGCTCCCGACTTTGCACGTCGAGCCATCGAGATGATGCATCCGTACGAGCAGTCACTCACGGACTCACTCGCCGACGCTCTCAGAGCGGTGGGAGGCTCGGGCATGACTTCCTCCGACTTCGACGTTGCTAAGCTTCCCCTTCACTTGAGGATGAATTTCCAAGCTATAGATAGACACGGGAAGGTCATCGATCAAGATCGAGATCTGGATGCCTTGAAGAAGCGGCAAAGTTCGGCAGCAACGCAGGCAATGTCTGCCGCGTTCAAGCGAAGTAAAGTCGGTTCGACTCTTTCTCGAGATCACTCCGACGAGGACGGTTCAGCCCAAGACTTGCCGCGGACGCGGGCTGATTCCCGAAGTGGCACCGCCCGCCGTTCCGGGGAGGACGCGACGACTGTTTCTGACCTCGGGAAGGTGTATGCGGAATGGACTGACGAGGGCATCGGTACTCTCCCCGAGAGCATCCAAACCACGATCGACGGGCAGCCAACGACAGCGTATCCCGCGCTTAAGGTCACGTCGAAGGGAATTGAGGTGGTGACTTCCGCATCTCAATCCATTGCCAATTCCATGATGTTCACTGCAGTACTTACTTTGTTGGTGCAGTCCATCAAGATCAATGAGAATCAAGCGGTGAAGGGGCTACCTTTGCAGCAGCGAGTAGCGGTGGAGCACTATCCCCATGGGGGCTTGAGCGGCCTGGTTAACGACTGCCGAGTTGCGGCGATTAAGGACGCACTGGTGGATCACGGTGTCATCGAGAGATCTCCGGATGCCTTTGATGCCATGAAAAAAGAAATGTCACACGCTATTCCTGCGGCAACACGCCGCATGGTTGTGGCCATGGCACCGGGGCTCGTGGCTTATGAGTCCATGGCTGAGGAGATTAAGAAGTGGGATGGGCCAGCTATCGACGATATTAAACGTCAGCTGAATATTCTCCTTCCTCCTAATGCGGTAACACGGTATGGAACCGGTCATCTCAAGCACCTTAAGCGGTATATGAAAGCGGTTGAGATTCGTCTAGAAAACATGGAGCGTGACCCTGACCGAGACGCCGACGGCCAAGAAGAGATTAACAACCTTGAACGCGCTTTCCGATCAAAGCTCAAGGGGCTGCCTCAGCAGCGTGCAAACTCCCCCGCGGCACGAGCCATCATTTTCTCTCTACAAGAACTACGTGTTCAAGTGTTCGCAGAGCGGTTAGGCACCGCGCAGAAAGTGTCGCCCCAAAGAATTACCAAAGCGATCAAAAAGCTCCATTAGATTGGGCTGATCCGATGGCTGCGTATTCCCTACTGTGAACGCCGTGCCTTGAATTCTGTGATCTCTCGTTCGAAGTCCTCCATGCTGCTAAATGACTTGTACACGGAGGCGAAACGCATGTAGGCGACTTCGTCGAGTTTCCGTAGAGGCTCTAGTACTGCAAGACCTACATCGTTTGAGTTAACCCGTGAACCTCCTTGAGCACGCAAATCGATTTCTACTTCTTGGGCAAGAAGTTTTAACGCGTCGTCAGAGACATTTCGCCCTTGACAAGCACGTCGTACACCACGGATTAACTTGTCCTTACTAAAGTCCTCCGTCACGCCGTTTCGTTTCTCAACCAACAACACAGATTTCTCAACAGTAGTGAAGCGCCCGTGGCACTTTGTACATTGCCGCCGCCGACGAGTGACAAAGCCATTTTCCACGGTCCGTGAATCAATCACCCGAGACTGTGGGTGCTGACAAAACGGGCAAAACACGACGATGATCTCCTATCTACACGGATAACGCAGGAAAACACCGCCAGTATATTAACCCTCTCCAGAGGGCATGACGATCACTGATTGACTGTATGGAGTTTCCTGATTCATGTCCGCATCCCGCGGTTCTTCCCAGGCGTAATACAGGCTCGCCCCCATGAGCAAACCGATTACGACACTGTACGCTGCGATTCTACGTCGCTCAGGAAAAAATGACCGTCGAAACGGTTGGGCATACTTTCTCGACGGGTACGCCCGCACGGCAGGACCTCCCCGATGAGCTCTGGGATGTGGTCGGTTCTTCCGCACTACTCTACGGTTGGTGGCAGGCTCTGCATACCCATTGTTATGTGATACACAGCGGTGGATGGGCTGGGCGGGATAACGGCGCGTCAATGTCGGCGTTTGTGTAGGCATGGGACATCCTTTCGGCAATGTCGCGAATAAACAAATAATCGAACATCTCATCCCTCATTGAGGGACATCGCCATGACATCATGAGGGCCGGACATAAGAGCACATCACAGCCCATTATTCGAACATTGGATCCCAATTAACCATTATAAAAGCATTTTTTATTCGAACATATGCCTTCTAGTAGAGGCTTATAATCGTCGTATATTCCCCGGTATTTATGACGATTATCCCTAACAACGTGCCAAGTCATCGAACGCACGTCCACGTCTCGTCGGGTGATGTAAACTGATCTCAACGTCGCGTACCAGGCGCACAGTACGGCCAAAACTTCAGCCATAACGACCTCTAGATCTAGAACTGGGAGAGACCAGCCCCATGCCTGCAAAGAAATCCCGGCAGTCAACGAAGTCTGACATGGATTCATTGACGGACCGGCAACATCGCATCATCGACGTCATTCATGACGCAATTGTGCTGCGTGGCTATCCGCCGAGCATTCGAGAAATCGGCCAGGCTGCTGGACTGACGTCGACGTCATCGGTGGCATACCAACTCAAAGAGCTCGAGCGTAAAGGATTTCTCCGGCGGGACCCGAATAAACCTCGAGCAGTTGGGTTGAAGATCGCGGATCCGACAAAACCCGCTGGCCCCTCATCGCTACACCACGCGGATGAAGAATCCACCGCATCTGCATCGGATGAAAGCGCGAACAGCGATATTGAGTCCAACCATCCTACCCCCGTCTTTATTCCGACGATTGGTCGGATTGCTGCAGGTACACCGATACTGGCGGAACAAGAAGTTACCGACGAGTTTCCCCTCCCCCGAGAACTTACTGGCGAAGGAGACCTATACATCCTGTCAGTGGTCGGTGAATCCATGAGAGACGCCGGAATCCTAGACGGTGATTATGTCATCGTGCGCTCACAAAATGTGGCCGAGATGGGTGATTTCGTCGTCGCCATGATTGATGGAAATGCGACGGTAAAGGAATTCCACCGGGACCGAACTGGAGTGTGGCTACTGCCCCACAATGACGCGTTCGATCCGATCCCCGGTGATGAGGCAACCATTCTCGGCAAGGTCGTCACAGTTCTTCGATCACTGTGACGACCACCGACTAGGCCCACCCCTAATTGGCTTACGCCTGATTATCTATCGACGATTCCCCCGGTCGGAGCAGGAAAGCAATCCCGCTCCGGCACTGTGCTTCTATACAGCTTCTGCCTTTAGACAGCGTCAGCAGCTGCTTTCTTCGCGTCGACGGCGGAGGTAGCGGCAACCGCGGCGGCCGCCATCTTCTGACATTCCTCGAGGGTGCGATCGCCAACCTGAGCACCCACACCCGCAGCAGAAGGAGCGGCAACGGACAAGGAGTTCACGCCCAAGCCTGTCAAGACGCAGGCAAGAAGCGGATCGGAAGCTGCCTCGCCACAGACCCCCACGGGAGTTTTAGTCTCCGCGCCAGCCTCACAGACCATCTTGATGAGCCGCAAAACAGCAGGCTGCCACGGATCATTGAGGTGAGCTAATGGGGAGGACAAGCGGTCGGCTGCCATCGTGTACTGAGTGAGGTCATTCGTTCCGATAGAAACGAAATCAATTTCCTGCATAATCTCCCGAGCACACAGCGCAACCGCAGGAACCTCAACCATGATCCCGGGCGTCAAGCCACGCTGGTGGCACATACCTGCAAACCATCGAGCTTCGTCGGCAGTTGCAACCATCGGCGCCATCACCCAAGTCGGAGCGTCGCCACGATCGTTATCCTCGACCGCCTTAGCAATAGCGTCCAACTGGCGCTCCAGAATATCCTGACGATCCCACGCAATGCGCACACCACGAACACCCAGAGCCGGGTTGTCCTCGTCCTCCGCCTCGACGAACGGAACGGGCTTATCCGACCCTGCATCAAGAGTACGAACAACGACTTTCCCGTTCGGGAACGCATTCAGTACACGACCATATGCTGCGGCCTGATCGTTGACTGACGGCTCCTTCGTCGACGATAAGAACAGAAGCTCAGTGCGGAACAGACCAACCCCCTCAACTGCAGTCGACGCTGCCGACGCAGCCTGAGGACCATCCTGAACATTGGCTAATAACTGAACGCGGTGGCCATCTTTGGTCTGAACAGGGCCTTCCCAGTTTGCGATCTTCTCCGCAAGCTGCTCCCACTCATGAACTGCCTGCTTCGCGGCATCCTCATCCGGATTGACCGTGAGCTCTCCAACGGCACCACTAATCATGCCTTCAGTCTCGCCTGAGGAAATCTCAACATCAGTCGGTCCAGTTGCAACAACGCAAGGAATATTGAGCTGACGGGCAATAATTGCCGTGTGAGACGTCGGTCCACCACGACGTGTGACGATGCCGATGATTAAGTCAGGATTCAGCGTTGCCGTATCCGCGGGTGCAAGATCGTCCGCCCACAAGATAGATGGCGTTGTGAGGACCGGGAGTCCAGGCTCCGGAAGGCCCTGAAGGTGAGCCAAAACACGGTCGCGGACATCTTCCAGGTCCGCAACACGCTCCGCAAAGACTCCCCCGTTGGCCGTAAACATTTCAACGAATGACGCGGTAGCAGTGACTGTTGCGTCGATCGCATTACGCCCCTGCTTGGTGGTCTTCTTAACTTTCCGACGCCACCCGCGGTCAGATGCGAGCCCCGCAGTTGCATTAACAACATCTGCAGCGTGCCCCTCGAGGCTCTTGGCGCGTTCCTTGAGAGCCTCGGTGACTGCATTAGCCGCTTGTTCAAAACGTTCGTATTCAGCCTCGCGCTGACCTTCGTCAACCTCAGCCCCAGCTTCCGGAACAGCGGGACACGGGGCTACCACTGCGATTGGACCAAGGGCGACACCAGGTA
The DNA here is from genome assembly GCF_003243515.1 of Corynebacterium kroppenstedtii. Taxonomy (GTDB): domain Bacteria; phylum Actinomycetota; class Actinomycetes; order Mycobacteriales; family Mycobacteriaceae; genus Corynebacterium; species Corynebacterium kroppenstedtii_B. Next base: position 26,156 of record NZ_QFRA01000013.1, on the reverse strand, counting down.
CTACGGCCTTACCTTTGATCACGGCAGTTTCTTGGGTGTCCATTAAAGTCGCTCCTCATGTCGGATTTCTTTAATCCAAGTCTAACGGGTGATTCCAGAAATATACCATCATTCAGAGTGGGAAAAGTTACAAAACTATGCCCAAATGCTCACGTTCACAGTAAAGTCAACGTAAAACCACAGAAAAGCCACTGATTGGATGCTCTCTTTATGTCCGATCGGAGGCATTCAGACACGGTCTGATGACCGTTTGAAAACGAAACGTGTACTCTTAGGCGCGAAGAAACATGAAGACAACGTAAAACCAACGAATCAAGCGCAGACTCAGCGCGAACCAGACGTGAAGGGACAAGTGACACAGACATGTATGCAGAGGAACGACGGAGACAAATCGCTTCTCTCACCGCCGTTGAAGGCCGCGTCAGCGTCACAGACTTGTCCGAACGATTCTCAGTAACAGCAGAAACGGTTCGTCGAGACCTTGCTCAACTCGATCGGGAAGGCGCTATCCATCGCGTGCACGGCGGTGCTGTGGCGTCCACCAATTTCCAGACATTAGAGCTACCCATCGACAGTCGCGCAAGGGCCGCATCCGGCGCTAAAGCCGCTATCGGCCGAACCGCAATGGATTACCTCCCACCACAAGGTGCAGGCATTTTTCTAGACGCGGGCACAACAACAGCGGTCTTGGCTAATCACATCGCGGATTTGTCGTCGGGACGCGGATGGCCCATCGTCACGAACTGCCTTCCCATTGCGATGAATCTGGCAAGCCGGAACTTAACCGATCTTCAGCTACTCGGTGGCCAAATTCGTGCGATTACCCAAGCTGTTGTGGGTGATACTGCGCTGCGTACGCTCGCGCTTATGCGTGCTGACGTAGCGTTTATCGGCACGAATGCGTTGACCATTGACCATGGCCTATCGACGGCTGACCCCCAGGAAGCAGCTGTCAAGAGAGCCATGATCACTAATGCCAATCGCGTCATCGCCATGTGCGATTCGTCGAAATTTGGCCGTGATTATCTGGTCAGCTTTGCTGCACTGAGTGATATTGACGTTCTCATCACTGACTCTGCCGCCCCGGAAAGTTTCCTTTCCCAACTTCGCGAACACGAGATCGATGTCGTCGTCGCACAGTAAGAACGCGTAAAAGAGCTCGACGCTCTCATGAGCACAACAAGTTTCGAACACAACGACGATGCCGATCCACCGCCACCACGTCTAGAGGAATAATGTCTTCACACTCATCATCGCCGACTCCACAAGAAGGCGAAACACACGATGGCACTAGTCCATCCGGCATTGAAGCATTAGATAGTCAGTCCTTGCGAATTCCCGACAATGCTGTCGTCACAGTGACCCCTAATCCCTGCATGGATCGTACGGCTGCAATATCCACCCCACTTGATCGAGGTGGAGTAAACAGGATCACTGACGTTACCGATGTACCAGCCGGCAAAGGTATCAACGTAGCGATGGCTACTTACAGGGCCGACGAACCAACCGTCGCCATTGCACCGGCATCCGCAGGCGATCCCTTTACTTCTTTAGTTCATAAAACAGGTCTCAGTTTTGTACCGACGCCAGCTGACCATCCCGTCCGCGTCAATCTCACCGTCACGGAACCCGATGGCACGACGACGAAACTGAATGAGCCAGGCAACCCTCTTGAGCATGATCACGTCGACACACTGACCCGAGTGATTTCGCAGGTCGCGCAGCGTGCGTCATGGATCGTTCTCTCCGGTTCACTGCCACCTGGACTGCCTACATCGTGGTACGCCGACATGGTCGGAGTGATTCGTAAGAGCGCCGACGGGCACGACGTCAAAATAGCGGTCGACACGTCAGATAAACCGCTTGAAGAACTCGGTGCCCGGATGCTGAAAGATCCTGCCGTGGCCCCCGATCTTCTGAAACCAAATGGTTTCGAAATCGGCCAGATCCTCGGCCTCGACGAGAAAAACATTGAACACGAGGCATCGCAGGGAAATCTCAAGCCCGCGACAGAAGCCGCAAAGCTCTTGGTTGACCACGGCGTGCGTTATGTCCTGCTCACACTCGGTGCGTCGGGCGCGGTCTTAGCTACCCAGCAAGGGACCTGGTATGCCTCTCCGCCTCCTATCACTCCGGTGAGTACTGTCGGAGCGGGTGATTCAAGCTTGGCTGGCTTCATTATTGGTACCCAAAGAAGCGGTCACAGTAACGAAACGAGCTCAGCTACAGACAGTTCAGTTGAGAAAACTGCACTTCAATACGCTGTAGCTTACGGCTCTGCGGCAACGTCGCTGCCCGGAACGACAATCCCCTTCCCCTCCCAAACACAACCTGAATCCGTCACCGTCATGGCTGGCGCTGAAGCAACAGCCTTGAAAGGAGTGTCATGACATCATCGAGCGGTTCCGGATCTACTCCGAACAACCCGACACAAAAAGAAACAGCACCAGCGGAGGGAACGCAGGCGAACTCCTCGGAGCCTCCCGTAATCACCCCGGACCTCATCATGCTCGACGTGGCTCCCGGTGATACCAAGGAAGCTGTTATTAAAGCTTTGGCTTCACATGCGGCGGTGGCCGGTCGCGCTGATGACGCCGAGGGGCTTACCTCTGACGCCTTGACTCGTGAATCGAAGTCAGCCACGGGTGTGCCTGGTGGCGTGGCAATTCCGCACTGCCGCACCAGCCATGTGGAAGTTCCGACGCTAACCTTCGCGCGCCTCTCGAAGCCCGTCGATTTTGGCTCCGCCGATGGACCCGCCGACCTGGTTTTTCTTATCTCCGCTCCGATGGGCGGAGGGAAAGCGCACCTGCGGATCCTGTCGAAATTAGCCCGAAGCTTGGTTAAAGCCTCTTTCCAGGACTCGCTACGTGAAGCATCCGACGAGAAAGATGCAGCCCAGCGCATCCTTGATACCTTGGCTGCCAAGCCAAAGAAGAAGTCCGCATCGACGGCGTCGGCAAGCAAGAGTGCAGGTTCGGCTGCAGCCGGTAGCGCTGCGGGGTCGACGCCCGTCGGAGCGGCCGGAGCATCAGCTCAAAGCGCCGACAGCAGCGATAACGCTGGTGGATCCGGAGAGGCTGTTACCCACCTTGTCGCTATTACCGCGTGCCCAACCGGTATTGCACACACGTACATAGCTGCGGATTCTCTATCCCAAACGGCCGACGCGCGTGACGATGTCGAGATCACGGTTGAAACTCAGGGATCGTCCGGAGTCACTCCCCTTCCCTCCGACGTCATTAAGAATGCCGACGCGGTCATCTTCGCAACGGACGTCGGAGTCAAGGACCGTGAGCGGTTCGCGGGCAAGCCAGTCATTGAATCTGGCGTGAAGCGGGCCATCGATGAACCCGCGGTCATGATCGATGAAGCCATCGCGGCATCGAAAGATCCCCATGCACGCCGTGTCAAGGGGAAAGCATCATCGTCGTCTGAGAGCTCTCAGGAAGAGGGCGAGGGACTCGGCTGGGGCAAGCGCATCCAGCAAGCCCTGATGACCGGTGTGTCGTACATGATTCCGTTCGTCGCAGCAGGCGGCCTCCTTATGGCGCTGGCCTTCGTGCTGTCTGGTGCGGATATCGCCAAGGTCTACGAAACCGTCGTCAACCACAATGCTCTGTGGAACCTTCCTGGGCAGCACATTACTGTCGACGGCGAAACGTACAACTTCAGCCAGGCTCCTCTGCTGATCTACCTTGGTGCTGTATCGGCCTACGTCGGCACGCTGGGGATGAACTTCCTCGTTAGTGCGCTGTCGGGGTACATCGCCTACGCCATCGGTGGCCGTCCAGGTATCGCGCCAGGATTCATTGGTGGTGCCGTCTCCGTCGCTGTCGGTGCAGGGTTCATTGGTGGTCTGTTCACCGGCCTCATCGCAGGTCTCATCGCAATGTGGTTCAACACGCTTAATCCACCGCGGTGGCTTGCTGGGTTGATGCCTGTTGTGATCATTCCTTTGGTGGACTCGCTCATCACTGGCTTCGCCATGTTTATCCTGCTGGGACGCCCGATCGCCTCTCTGATGGACGCCCTGCAGAACGGGCTGAACTCGATGTCCGGCTCCTCCGCGGTTCTCCTCGGAATCATCCTGGGCCTCATGATGTGCTTCGACCTGGGTGGCCCCATCAACAAGGCAGCGTACTTATTCGCCACGGCGGGCCTGAATGTCGACGATCCTGCGTCGTTGAAGATCATGGCTGCTGTCATGATTACCGGTATGGTTCCGCCACTGGCTCTGGCTCTTGCGACGACTTTGCGGCCTAAGCTCTTCAATAAAGCGGAGCAGGAAAACGGAAAAGCGGCATGGTTGCTAGGTCTATCCTTCATCTCTGAAGGCGCTATCCCCTTCGCCGCTGCGGACCCGCTGCGCGTGATTCCGGCGACGATGCTCGGTGGCGCAGTCTCCGGGGCGATCTCGATGGCAGCTGGCGTCGAACTGATGGCTCCTCACGGCGGTGTATTCGTGATACTGGCCGTCACCCACGTCCTCATGTTCTTCGTCTCGCTGGTGGTTGGTGTAGTCATCGCTGCGGCTGGTGTCGTCGCCCTGAAGACATGGTGGCCAGTCAAGACCCGCGATGCTGCGAAATCGGCAACACCGTCGTCGCAGAACAAAGAGGCTTCTGCCAAGACCACAGCGTAAAGCAGAAGCTCGGCCATTACACTGACATTGGCTTAAAAATTGGGCGGGCACGCGCTGAACAACAAAACAGCGGTACTCCCCGATCGTCAGATACAGAAAAGGCTGTGGCACATGGCACTTTCCGTATCTGAACTACCACACTTGCAGCAACTTATCCGCTACAATAAGCACCGCTGCAGAAATAAATAAAATGCTTTGTGCAGGAGGGCTTTAAGTCCGTTATTCTGGCACAAGAGGATCCCGATGATCCACACCTTGTTTTGATTAACAGAAAGGTTCACTTATGGCTTCCACAACCGTGACTGTCGGTTCTACCGTTGGTCTTCACGCTCGTCCCGCAGCTGTTATCGCCGAGGAAGCATCTAACTATGATGACGAGATCTTGATCTCGCTTCCCGACGATGATGATGCAGAACCTGCCGACGCCGCTTCTTCCCTCATGATTATGGCCTTGGGCGCTGAGCACGGTGATACCGTGGAAGTTTCGTCTGAGAACGCCGAAGCTGTCGAGAAGATTGCGGCTCTGGTTTCGCAGAACCTCGATAACGAATAATCCGTTAGTTGTCGGGACCGCCACTGTGCGGTGACCAACGGCACTATTGATGGGGATGACCGAATATTTCTGGTCATCCCCATTTTTTAATACTGACGTTGGCTAACGTCCTGCCCTTCCCCCACGTGCTCGAAGAGATAGCGCAAGAGCGGGTATCCAACGATGATCCCCACGCGATGCCCTCAATATCGACTGAGCCCACCCGCAATGTGAGATTTCCTATTCCCGCTATTAACGCCACTGCAGCAGCGGTCAGATTAACTGGATTGGTAAATCGAACATTGTTATCTTGCCAAATACGAATCCCAAGCAATACCAATCATGCCGTATAAGACCATGGTCGAACCGCCCAAAACTCCCGTGGGAATAGTGAACACTAAAGCGCCGAACTTAGGAATAAAGGCAAGAATTATTGCGGTCGCAGCAGCAACCCAATACACAACCGTGGAATAGACTCTCGTAGCCGCCATGACACCAATATTTTCGGCGTAACTGGTTGTACCCGATCCGCCGCAGAATCCTGCCACTGTCGTCGCGATACCGTCAGAAAATAAAGCTTTCCCCGCTAAGTCATCCATATTTCTTCCCGTCATGGCAGAAACAGCCTTCACATGGCCGACATTTTCTGCGATTAACACAACGACGACGGGGATCGTCGAGATAACGATTCCCGTGTGGAAAACGGGAGAATGGAATTGTGGGAAACCAATCCACGCGGCATTCGCAATAGTCTCTGAGGTGCCTGGCGCTAAATTACCTGTTAGCGACGCGAAAACCCACCCCACGACGACACCAAAAAGAATTCCTAGCCGCGCGATCATCCCTCGACCGGCCACGGTGAAGAGTAGAATGGCCGCCAGAGTGACGCCGGCGACTAATGTCTGCTTTTGCACGTTGGATGTGGCGGCAGGGGCCAGATTCAAACCGATGAGGGCGACGATTGCTCCTGTGACGGGCGGAGGCATCACGGCGCCAAGGGCGTGTTGTCCCACGGCCATAACGACGAGCCCCAGGACCGCGAGCGCTAATCCTGCGGCGAGTACGCCACCCAGCTGGGCGGAGAGTCCCGCGCTATGTGCCGCGGTTAAGGGAGCAATGAACGCAAATGAGGACCCTAAATATGATGGAAGACGATTCCTCGTGATGAGGAGAAACGCCATCGTCCCCAGACCAGAGAACAACAAGGTGGTATTGACGGGGAACCCGGTGAGGGTGGGGACAAGAAGCGTCGCCCCGAACATGGCAATGACGTGCTGCATTCCCACGCCGATCGTTCGAGGCCAACTTAATCGCTCATCTGGTGCCACGACAGCCCCAGGTCGGGGTGTTTTTCCGTCACCATGCACGGACCACGGTAAAAGACTCTTTTTTGCGCTCACGCTTTCTTATTATTCAACCTGAGCAGTTAGATCCTTACTACGACCCCTATCAACACGGTCACGCCTCTGTAAGCAAAGAAAATTATGAGTATTCGTCAGCCTGAATAAACTCTTTCACCTCTTGAGCAACACGAGCAGGAACGCGCACATCAAGGACAGTGCCATCGGTTTCGTATTGTTCGTCGATAACGGTTCCATACTCATGGACTTTCGCTACGATGTCACCACGGGTGTACGGGACATGAAGCCTCACATGGGTATCCAGAGTGTTTAAGAACAGTTCGATTCGTGATGCGAGTTCATCGATGTTTTCGCCGGTCTTCGCTGACACGAAGACAACGTCGGCAAGCTCGTGGCGAAGCTGCGCGAGAACAATGGGGTCAGCCTGATCTATCTTGTTCACAACAATGATTTCAGGCGGCATGGTCTCGGCCCCACTGTTGCGAACGTCGGCAAGAACCTCGTGAACTGCCGTTATCTGTTTCAGTGGGAAGGGATCGGAACCATCCACAACGTGCAGCACCAAGTCTGCCGACGCAACTTCCTCTAAGGATGATCGGAACGCCTCCACCAACTGTGTCGGCAGGTGCCGAACGAAACCAACAGTGTCAGAAAAGATCACCGCCCGTCCGTCGGCAAGTTCTGCACGACGCGTCGTGGGGTCCAAGGTGGCGAACAGAGCATCTTCCACCAGCACCCCTGCTCCGGTGATGGCATTGATTAGCGAAGACTTCCCAGCGTTCGTATACCCAGCAATCGCGATTTGCGGAGTGGTAGAGCTATCCCGCCGATCCCGCTTAATCTCACGAGCGGTCGTCATGCTTCGCAATTCTGCGCGCAAACGAGCCATATCTTTACGCAGCCGTCGGCGATCAGCTTCGATCTTCGTTTCACCAGGGCCGCGGAGGCCAACACCACCATTGGAGCCGGCACGTCCACCCGCCTGCCGGGACATCATGTCGCCCCAGCCGCGGACTCGCGTATAAAGATATTCCATCTGAGCGAGGGAAACCTGCGCTTTTCCCTCTTTGGACTGCGCGTGCTGAGCGAAAATATCGAGAATCAGCATCGTGCGGTCAATAACTTTGACATCGAGCTGTTTTTCTAAAGCGATGAGCTGTCCAGGGCTCAGCTCGCCGTCGCAAATCACTGTATCTGCGCCCAATGATCGGACCGCATCACGGAGCTCAGCGACCTTGCCGGATCCGATGTACGTGCCCGCGTCGGGCTTCTCGCGCCGCTGGTAAAAAGACTCGAGGACCTCAGACCCCGCTGTCTCCGCGAGGGCACAGAGTTCTTCCAGATTTGCTTCGAATTCAGCGGTCGTCCCGGAGGTCCATACGCCGACCAGAATGACTCTTTCTAGGCGCAGCTTTCGATATTCGACGTCATAGCCGTCGGATTGCTCCGTGGTGTGAGCTTGGCTACCACGCGACAGCGCACGGAGCTCGTCACGCTCGCTAAGGTCGAGTTCGCCCGCGGTGAGCATGTGCGCATGGCGAACTCTTGTGTCGTTATGTAGACCTCCCCCGCGTCGGCCATGGTAATCGGTGAGGTGAGTGTCGGTGTCCGAGTAAGACGGATAATTATGTGAACGTTCAGTCATTGCTCACAAGTGTCTCACGACTAGCCCTCACACGGTAGTGCGTTCGCTATAGGCTGATGAACCGTGGCGTGCATGTGCTATGCCCACTCAGGCCACGGCTCTACAACTCGTGTCGGCCCCCGGAGCGAACAGCTTCAGGCACAGCCGGTGTGGACGCTGCCGGCCAGCACTGTGGGCGACGGGTTAAGACCAGCGCAACCGGGCCCGTTCCGCCTATATGCGATCCACATCCGGCCCCTCCGTCGGCCTTACCCAATGGGCAGGATGAGCATCCCCCGCCGGGGCATGATGTTCCCAGTGGCTTCTTGGTCAACCAGCCCATGCGTTCGAGGTGTTCGATGGAGGCATCGACGGTGGTTCGGGCAAGGCCCGTATTTTCAGCGATCCGTGAACAGTCAACGGCCCCAGAGGCAATGGCGTCACGAACCATGGCAAGCGGACCTTGTGAAGCCGACGATGCCGATGCACGCCCGGAGAAGTCACCCCGCGAAGGAACGCGTCGTGGTAAATCTCGTTCTCGACGAAACAGCATTGCTATCACTGCTTTCACGAATCAATGTAGAGGAAATGTTTTAGAAGAAAAGACGTAGTGCCTGGAACGTGATGACGGCCAGAGCCCAGGCAACCGTAAGTTGTATGGCTATCCCCACCAACGTCCATTTCAATCCGATTTCCCTCTTTTGGGCAGCCAGTGTAGCCACGCATGGAGTGTAAGCCAACAGGAAGACCATGAAGGCCCACACTGCCGGGTACGTGTGACCACCTGAGGAGTGGTTAAAGTCTTCGCGAATAGCCTGAGCCAGCGCAGAGTGCCCCTGGTCCACAGCATCTTCATCCGACGGGTCTTGCAGGGCGTATGTCTGAGCCCACGACGAAATCACGGCTTCCTTGGCGACGAAGCCCGTGATCAACGGACCCGACAGCGACCAGGAATCAAAGCCAGCCGGGGCAAACACAGGTGCCACTGTTTGCGACACCGCGCCGTAGACCGAATCCTGCGGGTCGAGGTCGTCGTCACCCCAGCTGTGGCCGCCGACGACGGGAGTCGACTGCAGCAGCCCCACGACGATGACCGTCGCGACGATGATCCCGCCAGCCGTGTGCAGGAACCCTTTCAGACGCATCCACATAGCGGATAGCGCCAACTGAGGCACTGGCAACTGATACACCGGCAAGTCAATAACGAGCGGTTCCGACCCCATACGCCGCCACAAGGTGTTTTTGATCAGCAACCCTGTGAGCACAACCAACGCGATAGAGATGACGTACATGGCGAACACAACAGAACCACTGTTGTGGGGGAAGAAGGTCGCGGCCAGCATGACGTACACGGTTAGGCGGGCGGAACATGACGTGAAGGGCACGAGCAGAGCGGTCAAAATACGTTGACGAGCGTTGCCCAAGACCCGTGTTGCGGAAATGGCCGGAACGTTGCATCCAAATCCCACGATGAGCGGGATGAAGGCTTTACCTGGGAGGCCAATCGCTCGCATGAGCCGGTCAGCAACGACTGCGGCACGAGCCATGTAGCCCGAATCCTCCAGCACAGCCAGGCATAAGAACATTAACGCCATCAGTGGAGCGAAGGTCAGAACCATTCCCACGCCGCCGATCAGGCCGTCGACAATCAACCCGTGAACGAACGGATAGTCAAGCCCCAATGCCTGAAGTAACGATGTCGCCCCATCACTGACGGGACCGCTGAAGAAGTTATCGAGCCAATCCTGCAGAGGCGCGGCAACCGTCGTCGTAATTTCGAAGACACACCACATAGCCGCAAGAAAAATCAGTGGCCCTGCGATGGGGTTAAGAACAACGCGGTCGATTTTTTCCGAGACGGAACGGGTGTGATCATTGTGGATCGTTGCCTTCGAGACAGCTTTGTCAATCCAGCTGAAACGTGCGTCAGAGACAGCCAGTTCGCGGTCTGGACCCTCTAATTCATCGGGAATGTGCTGGCAGCACATCGGCCGGACGGTATCGGCAGGCATCTGTAGCTGCTTGTCAACTGCAGATGCCAGCTCACCGACGCGACGTTTACGCGGATCGACCGCGACGACGGGAACCTGAAGCTTCCGCGACAGCACATCAGGGTCAATCTCGAACCCCTGGTTTAGTGCAACATCGCCCTTGGTGAGGACGACAACCATACGATAAGGGTGCTCAGCGACTTGCGCCGCAAGATAGAGGCCACGCGAAATCGTGGCGGTATCTGCAACGACGATGACCAGATCTGGTCGCTCCTCCACGTCACGTTCCAAAAGGAGTTCACGTGTGAGAGCTTCATCAGGGCTCATCGGGTCAAGAGAGTAAGCACCCGGAAAATCGATGACGTTATAGACTGTTTCACCCGAGCCATGTGGCGTCTCGGAGTGGTGTCCACCCTTTGTCGATTCTTCTGCCTTCGGTTCCTCGTGCTCGCTGGAGCAGTGAGGGCATGCATCCGCCGAATCGGCCTGAACGGAACCCGCGTGCTCGTCGCAGATGTTTGCGTGATCGACAGCGCTGTGCTTGTCCTTCTTGACTTTCCATGCACCGCGAGACACTGAGACGGTCGTGCCCGGCCAGTTGCCCATTTTGGCTTTTGCACCGGTGAGGGCGTTGAACAGGGTTGACTTACCGGCATTCGGCGCACCGACGAGCGCGATGACTGGTGAGCCCTTCGGCGCCATGGCTGTTCCGTGGCTTTCGCAGTGACAGGATGGTGCGTCGGCAAATTGTGTTGTGAGGTCCTTGGTAGATGTGGCCGTCGCCGTGCTGGACGTTGCGACACCGCCCTCCGTCTGAGGACCTAAAGAGTCATTCATTTTTTCCTCCGAGAATCCCCTACCGTCATGGGGAAATGACCTCTACGACGAGGTCGAGATGGCAATGTGCTTGAGAGTAAAAGCATCGAGCGCGTATCGAGCGTCAAGAACCTTCACGATGCGGCCGCCGCCTGCGGCGTTTTGAGCCACATGAACGGTAGTGCCCTCGCGTAACCCCATTTCACGGAGTCGACGAGCAAAAAGAGCATCGACGTCGGAACCCACGATTGTTGCGGAATGTCCTGGTGGCACGTCGTAAAGAGTGCTCATGGCGGGCGAAGAAGTAGTTGCGTGACGGTCCGAGCAACTCATGGAAATCTTTCCCATTCCAGGTCTCCTCATCGGCGTACACCATGCACTACCTTTCACAGTGCACGGTGACCGCGTTTCCATACTTGCCAGAGAGAGGGAGCCATCTGGAAGGCTCACCGAGGGGTGGTCTGCGGGTGGTTGTCCTCGGTCTGGTTTTCCTTAACTTATTTCCAGGTTTATCAGAATTGTGGTTCTGTTCGGCCTATAACAGTTTTCATGGTAGCACGACACAAACGGGCATAAACAAAAAAATGAGGGAAACAAACAAACACTGTGAGCAAACCCGTGAACGGCCGAATTCATAAGAGAGCTAGAATCGACTTCTATGAGCACACCTACCGAAACCCCCGCTGACTCCCAGAATGCGGGAGCACGCACCACGACGGGGCTCACAGCACTTGGAATGGGGGGCGTCCCCTGGCAAGAGCTTCTAGAAAAAGCCTACTCAACCGGCACTTTGTCTGTCACCGGTGAACTATCAGGTGGACAATTGCTCGCGTTTAATGACGTCAGTGGAGCACAGTTATTCATCCTTGCCGCCCCACCGTATGCCGCGTATGCCGGCTTCGATGCATTGACCGAATGCGAAGCGGAAATTTCGATGCTATCCGACATCTTGGCGCTGCTCAGCGTTCATGATGACGAGGGCAACATTGTGTGTGACATTGCTGCCAACCTCGCCCAAGGTCCGCTTCTGGTTGATGAACCCACCCAACTGGGAACGGTCAATCTTTCTGCTCTTGGTGTTGATACCCACGTCTACTCCGACGAGAAAGCGTTCTCCGACGCCGGCGGAGCAACGACCGGTTTTGTCATCTCGCACGGTGCAGCCGTGGTCAATGCGGGATCAGGCGATACCGAGCCATCAGCCGCAGGGGACGTATCACTCGTCGTGACATCCGCAGAAAAACGGACGAATGGGCTCACAGGCGAATCGTTCTGGCACGTCAATGTCGACGCGCCATTCGCCGTCGATCTGTGTCTTCCTGAATCTGCCGCTGAGAGCATCGCTAAGGACAATATTGTCGCTGGGCGGGTGCTATTCACAGCGTCCGTCGCAGCCGATACCAGCGCTGGCGGGTGCTGCGGAGGCGGCGGCTGTGGCTGCGGTGGCTGCGGATGTGGTGGCCATTAAAAGTGACCAGCTCCCCTACCGATAAGGATGGTGTTCCGGCGCTGACGTCACCTCACCGTGATGTCCGGGTATGGCGTCTTATCTCTCTGAGCGCCATCCTCACCGTTATCGCCCTGTGTCTGATCATCATTTTCCACTGGCTCGGCTTTGGGCTTGTTCTCGCGTGCGCTGTCGTCGCCATCGTTATCGCACGAACGTCAACCTTCTCCGCCGAACAAGAACAAGTTCGTCAGTCCATTGAGTTGTCAGCTGCGGACATCACTGCAGTTCTGGACCAGTGGGAAGCATTTCAGAACGGCACGTCAGACCAGGCTGTTACCGATCGATCCATGCATTCCGTGCTCTTGGATGAATCTCACCAGGAGAATCCGATCATTAGTCGGTTCCACAAAGCCAGGGCGTCAAGCAAACTGTTTATCGACGATCTTGAGGGGGTCGTTACTCACGCCCGCACCATTCACATGCTGGAGCACATCCTCTCAACAACCGATGAGATGGCGCGCGAACTACAGGAAGCGTGGGTTGAGGCTCGACAGTACGCGAGCCACGTGGATAGTCCAGTGGTACGGCTTCCTGAAACCCAGACACGTACTAGCCCGACTAGTCCGTCCATATATGGATGGACTCCTGGAGCTTCTAGCTATAGGTCATCTTTCCCACGCAATGCTGGCGCATAATGCACCGATGGGTATTCACGCAATTGGTCGATATTAATTGTTCCTGACGCAACGACTACCGACGGACCTTCCAAGGTAGCCTGCTCATCTTTGATAGTCACCGTGACCTCACCACCGGGGACGACGACGTGGACCGTGCCGTCGATCTGACCTCGGTCAGCCAGTGCCGCTACTGCTGCCGCGACTGTTCCCGTCCCGCATGATCGGGTCTCCCCCGACCCGCGCTCATGGACGCGCATCGACACCGTGCCGTCCCCGCCCCGGCTGTCATCCGCGTGAAGAGGAGTGAGGACCTCGACGTTGGCTCCGTGCGGGAAGAACTCCTCGTCGAGAACAGGCTTGAGGTGAAGAGGAAGCTCGCGCAGACCAGCGTCGTCAAGATCGGGGATAACGCAAGATAAATGGGGGTTACCTACATCAATTCCCACACCGGCAAATCTCTGTCGATCAAACGCAGCTACGGACTGACCGATAATGACTACCTGGCCCATATCGACGGCGATCCGTGCTGATGAGTCAGTCGTTTGTGCCGGACTGACGACAGTCAAGCGCTTTATTCCCGCTCGCGTGCCAATCGAAAACTTCGGCGAATCACTTACGAGGTGATGTGCGAATAGATAGTGCCCAAATACGCGAGAGCCATTTCCGCACATTTCAGCAATCGACCCATCGGCATTGCGATAATCCATGAACCACTCGGGTGTATCTCCTGGTGCCCCATCGCCGGACTCACCGACAGTCTCTTTCGCAATGATGCCTTTATCGATCAAGGTTTCAGTGCGGGCAACACGGATCACACCATCGGCACCCAACCCGGCGCGGCGATCACATAAAACCCGGACGAGTGCTGGGTCGAGGTCGATATCGGCGTCGAAGTCTGGCAGGAGGATGAAATCATTCTCTGTGCCGTGGCCTTTACTGAAGGGGGTTGTCTGTTCGGGCATGGGACCATTCTAGACGTGGTTGTCGATGATCGACGTCGCTTCGCTGACGGTGTCCCCTGCCGCGTCGATCCAGTGGGTTCGTGGGTCGCGACGGAACCACGAGCGCTGTCGTCTGACATAGCGACGGGTTCCTGTGATGGTAGACGACATGGCGTCGTCGGTTGTTATGTCGCCGGCCAGCATGGCAAGTACCTGGGAGTATCCGATCGCTCGCCCGGCGGTGGATTGTGCAATGAGCCCTTGTTGGGTGAGGCCGTCGACTTCGTCAACGAAGCCCCGGTCAAACATGGTGTGAGTGCGTAATTCTATTCGCGGGTTCAGCCACTCTGATGATGTTTGTAATCCGATGATGAGTGTTCCCCATCGTGCTGGTACGTTGATGGGTGGCTGTGATGCCGCGAAAGGCTTCCCGGTCAATTCGATGACTTCCAGGGCGCGGACAGTCCGACGCGGATCATTGACTTCGATAATGTCGGCAGCCGCTGGGTCAATAGCAGCAAGTTCCTTGTGCAACTGCTGAACACCTATGTCGTCCAGGCGCTGCTGCCATTTAACCCGCACTGCAGGGTCGGTAGGTGGGAACTGCCAATCATCGACGAGCGACTGGACATACAGCATGGAGCCACCCACCAAAATTGGTGTTTTCCCTCGTGAACGGATGTTTTCAACATCGTCGACGGCAGTTCGTTGATATCGCGCGACGCTCGCCCGCTGGGTGACATCAAGTTTGTCGAGCTGATGATGCGGGATGCCCTCGCGCTCTTCAGGCGTCAACTTTGCCGTACCGATATCCATCCCCCGATAAAGCTGCATGGAATCGACGTTGACGATCTCTCCGTCATAGCGGTGCGCGAGCGCAAGGCCCAATGCCGACTTGCCCGACGCGGTGGGGCCGACGACGGCCACGGGGAAAGGCAAAGATGCGGGCACGTTATCATCCTGTTCTACATCACGGTGGTGAGCTGCCATACACCACAATGGAAACCTATTCCTCCATAGGCCGGCGGCCCATCCTGTGCGGGTGGGCCGTCGTGTGTACGCGGATCATCGTGTTGCTCGGCGGTGGTATCGGCGCGGTCATCGATGGAGGACCAGTGATACAGGGTACTCACACCGGAAGGGTGGGATCGACAAAAGTTAGCCCAGGCGATCCACGGTTCCGGGTCAATCCCACAGTGTGCTGTAGCAGCCACGTCAAACAATGGTGCCGACGCCTGAGCCGCGGGATCGATAACAAAACGCCGAAGCTGCTCCTCGACAGCCCACGCTCCGGGCACGTCGCCTAGAGGAGCGTCGGGATGAAGTCCCGCTCCCCCGTCGGCGGCAATCAGAAGTGGCCCATCCAGCAGCGGCCCATCGTCGGCGAGAAATTGCACGTCGTGAACGTCGACGCTGACGATCTCATCGTCGTATCCCCACCGCCGAAGAAGGGCCCGCAAAACGAGAACGGGCAAGTACGTTCCAGCTCCCACGTTCACGTCAATTCCCCATGCCTTGAGAGACCCGACGTGGCGTGTCGCCATGGAATCGTCAGGGTGGAAAGCAATAGTGATGGGCCCGTCGGTAGGAAGTATCCACTGCCGGGCACGGTCAATTTCTGTCCGGAGCTGTGCCGGATACTGGGCGTGACCAGTCGCTTCGGGAAGAAGCAGAGGAGTTGGCGGCAGAAGCGCGACAATGCGTCTCCGGCGCATCCCAGGCTTGACGTCGGAGCTATCGGTTGGATCGAAGCGTCGATGCGACGCGGGCGTGGTCGACGAAGCCGGTGAAGCCGTGTGGGAATGGGTCACATCACTATCCTAACGGGTAGACTCTCGGCGGGAAGTCGTGCAGTCTAAACAGTGGATTGTGTTTGGCAGCCGTGCCGCGCGGCAAAGAAAGAAAGAGTGAGGAACACCGGCCCATGACTACTTCTTCGGTCCCTTCAGCGCCTATCCCTGGACCCCGAGGCGCTCATCCCACACCGGCATCCATGTCTGGCCATGCAGCGACGACGACACCGCCCCGTCGGACGAACAACCCCGAAGACCACGGGCGTATCGACGATGATGGAACAGTCTGATTAATCACTCGTGACGGTGAGCGCGCTATCGGTGAGTGGAAAGCCGGCTCGAAGAGCGAAGGATTCGCTTTCTTCGGTAAGCACTTCGATAGTCTGCAAACTGAGGCGGATATCCTCCGCGTACGTCTCCACACCCACCCCGAGGAAGCTGCCAATACTCGCAAGTCGGCCGAAGAACTACAGGCTAAAGTCGCCGAATCAGCTGCTCTCGGTGATGTCGATGGCCTTAATGACCAGCTCAGTTCAATTATCGACGACAGCTACACCGTCGCTGAACAAGCCGAAACTGAAAAGGCTCAGCGCCGGGAGAACGCGATTGCCCAGCGTGAAAAGCTTATCGACGAGGCTGAGCACATTGGTTCGGATTCGACAGAGTGGAAAGAATCCGGCGATCGTCTGCGAGAGATGCTGAACGAGTGGAAGAGCATCCACGGTATCGACCGGAAAACCGATAATGCGTTATGGAAGCGTTTCTCTGCTGCTCGTGAGCAGTTTTCTCAGCGCCGCGGTGCACATTTTGCCGAGTTGGATCGGAAGCGTGATGAGGCTCGTCGCCTCAAGGAAGATATCTGCGAACGGGCGGAGAAGATCCAGGATTCGACGGAGTGGAGAGACACCGCGCGTCAGTTCCGCGACCTCATGACGGAGTGGAAAGCTGCTGGCCGCGCACCACGTGGGATCGATGACAAGCTGTGGAAGCGCTTCCGTCACACCCAAGACAGGTTCTTCTCAGCACGGAAGGCCGTTAATGAGGCTAAAGACCGTAAGTAATGAATCCAACGCTGAGAAGAAAGATCAGCTCATAGAGCAGTACAGCGACAAGATTAACCCTGAGGAGAACTTGGACGCTGCTAAAAAGGCTCTCCGCGAATTGCAATCGCAGTGGGAAAGCATCGGATACGTACCGCGGGGTCGTGTCCGCGAATTCGAGGATAAGATCCGTGCGCTCGAGAATCGGGTCAGTGACGTTGAGAACGAGCAATGGCGGAAGACTGATCCCGAACGGCACGCTCGCGTCGCCCAGTTTGAGGCTAAAGTCAATGAGCTTTCAGCGGCAGCGGACAGTACTGAAAAAGCTGGGAACAGTAAGAAAGCTGCCGATCTTCGGGCTCAAGCCGAGCAGTGGACACAATGGGCTCAGACTGCTCAGCAGGCAGTGGAATAAGTAGCGACGGGCGGATTGAGCAGCACACTGAAAACTGAAAAGCCCCACGAGTAACCGGACGTGATGCCCGTTGTTGATTCGTGGGGCTTTAGTTCTGAATTGTGGGAGTTCTGAATCTGGGGTGCTATATATCCGCGGGCGGTTGTTTCCGCTTGCGTTGGTTTTCCGCCACTTGGTGTGCGCGCTCCCTGGCACGTGCACGTCGGTTATCCACCGGCTCCCTGTACTCCTGAACGGTTAATCCCGTCCGAAGATGCTGCTGGGCGGCCCGCGCTTCATCATCGCGGTCGGCTTCTTCACGCCGGATTTCTGCCAAAACGCGCTGGAGAACTGATCGGCGGAAAACGACGGTGGAGATGGTTGCGAAAATAACAATGATCGCGGCGAAACCAACGATAAGCCCGAACGAGGGACCGGATCCCGGCTCTGTCGGTGGGCGTGACTGCCGCATCCAGATCGCGAAAATACCGAATACCCAGCCGACTCCGGACACAACCCACGTCACCCAGGCCACGAGAGTTGAGCGTGAAACGATCACACCGATGGGTAAGAAGATTCCCCCAACCAGCGCCAACCATACGTAGATACGCTCGGGCCACGTCGTGACCATCTCTTGAGCGCGGTCAGAGTAAAACAGGACGTCAAACCCATACACGCTCCCCGAGTGCGGGAGGAAAATGGCGAACAACGTCCCCAGCATCCCGAGCAAGAAAAAAGGAAGCTGACGGTTGATTACCACGGTTTTCGAGGCCAAGCGTTCTTCCACGTTGATGTTGGCGCGTTTGCTTTCGCCGAAAGCTCGGAGCGCTTCTCTACGCTCCTCAGCCGTCATCTCTTGGGGCTTTTTCGCAGGTTGATGCTGCTGAACCGAGCCGTCGCCATCACTACGTCCAGACCTCTTCTTCATTGCCATGCCTCTTACCCTAATCTGTAAACCTCATTCGTGATGCTTACCAAGCTTGGCTACCTTTTCATCGTCTTGATCGTCGGCATTCCCAGACCCACACCGCGTGGCGTCGGAGCAGAAGCAGCCTCAGTCTGGTCCCCCGCCGGCATACGACGATGAGCAAGAACGCCCGAGTCAGACAACAGGAAGTGAGAGCGTGAATCGGTGATACGCACCCATACCACATCTCCTGGGCGGATCGCCCGATCAACACCCGGTTTCACGCACTCTTCAACGGAGACTCCCCCGGAAGCCGTCGGATGCGCCATAGGAGTTGCTCCGATGGAATTCCATGCTCGGGCTGTTTCCTCCATCGACGCAGCATCAGGGGCAAAGTGCACCAGGCGACCGTCGCGTGTTCTGCCCGACAAACGATGTGTTTGAGCCGAGCGTCGACCGTCGTCAGCCTGAACAAGGACCTCGACGACATCCCCAACCAACTCAGCATTGAGCTCGGCGCTGATTCGCTCTTGAAGTTCAACCAGCCGCTCATACCGATCCTGCACCACGGCCTTCGGTACCTGATCCTCCATCGCCGCGGCGGGCGTCCCTGGACGAGGCGAATACTGGAACGTATATGCGCTCGTAAACCGTGCTTTTTCGACAAGATCAAGCGTCTGCTGAAAATCTTCCTCAGTTTCTCCAGGGAAGCCAACAATAATGTCGGTCGTAATCGAGGCCTGAGGGAGCTTCTCACGTACTTCGTCCAAAATCCTCATAAAGCGCTTCGTCCGATAGGAGCGCCGCATCTCTTTGAGTACCTTGTCTGAGCCCGACTGCAAGGGCATATGCAGCTGCGGGCACACATTGTGGGTCTCCGCCATCGCGTCGATGACGTCGGAGGTGAACTCGGCAGGGTGTGGGCTAGTAAAGCGAACACGCTCAAGGCCCTCGATATCACCACATGCACGCAATAGTTTTGAAAATGCGCTGCGGTCACGCTCTAGCGTCGGGTCCTCAAAGTGAACTCCATACGCGTTGACGTTTTGGCCCAGCAGTGTCACTTCGCTCACGCCGTCGTCGACAAGAGTTTGTACCTCCGCCAAGATATCGCCTGGCCGGCGGTCCTTCTCTTTCCCGCGGAGGCTCGGCACAATGCAGAATGTACAGGTGTTGTTGCATCCGACAGACACGCTCACCCAGCCGGAATAGGCGGAGTCACGTTTCGCGGGAAGGACCGAGGGGAACTGCTCTAGCGCGTCGGCAATTTCCACCTGGGCTTCATGATTGTGGGCAGCACGCGCCAGAAGAGTCGGGAGCTTCCCAATGTTGTGGGTACCGAACACGACGTCGACCCAGGGGGCTCGCTTAACAACGACATCCTTGTCCTTTTGCGCCATGCACCCCCCGACCGCGATTTGCATGTCGGGCTTTGTATCTTTGACCGATTTCAGTTGGCCCAAGGTTCCGTACAGCCGGTTATCCGCATTCTCACGTACTGCACACGTGTTGAACACAACAACATCGGCAGGATCGTCGCTGCCAACGGGCACGTAGCCGGCTTCCTCCAAAAGTCCGGCCAGTCGCTCCGAGTCATGCACATTCATCTGGCACCCGAAAGTACGCACCTCATAGGTGCGCGGGTGGGTGGTCGTCGTCGAAACCGAGGAATGCGGAGAAGCAGTGAAATGGTTCATGGTCTGTAAATGATTAATTGACATATCAGGGGTTGTGCCGTTCATCGCGGACTATCGTACTGGTCACCCCCGGACAGACGGGGAATTGGTTACGGTGTTGTTAAGTTTTTGTTTCCCACACAGCTTTGGCTGAAGAAACCCTTTAAGTTCTTCCGTATGCCAGAAGTTTCCGGATCCGACGTCACAGCGCCGTCGACACAGTCCATTCCCGCACACACTGCAGACAGCTCTGCACCTCATCCCGACGCTGAAACGGCTGCCAAAGATCCTGGGCATCGCCCGCCGATGATCTCAATGTCCCATGTCAACAAGTATTTTGGCGACTACCACGCGCTCCGCGATATCAATCTGACAATTCCTGCGGGACAGGTCGTGGTTATTCTCGGCCCCTCAGGTTCGGGGAAATCGACTTTATGTCGAACGCTCAACCGGCTCGAGACTATCGACGATGGCGAGATCGTGATCGATGGTGAGGCGCTTCCCGAGGAAGGTAAGAGTTTGACCCGGCTGAGGGCGGAAGTCGGCATGGTTTTCCAACAGTTCAACCTGTTTTCGCACAAGACCATCCTCGACAATGTCACTCTTGGCCCTATCAAGGTGCGGAAGCGGAGTAAGGCCCAAGCTAAGAATCGAGCTATGGCCCTGCTCCGACGGGTCGACATTGATAGCCAGGCTCACAAGTATCCCGCCCAGCTATCCGGTGGCCAACAGCAGCGTGTCGCCATTGCACGCGCCCTCGCCATGGACCCCAAAATCATGCTTTTCGACGAGCCGACGTCTGCTCTCGACCCGGAGATGGTAAATGAGGTTCTCGACGTGATGGTCGGACTGGCTAGAGAGGGCATGACGATGGTATGCGTGACCCACGAAATGGGTTTCGCCCGTCGCGCCGCTGATCGCGTGTTGTTTATGGCCGACGGTGCCATCGTCGAAGACGCTGATCCGGAATCATTCTTTACGAATCCCCAGACGGACCGGGCCAAAGATTTTCTCTCCAAGATCCTCGGTCACTAAAAAGGGGCGTGAAGAATGACACGAATGCAGTTCGTCGGCCGTCATATCGGCCAGTTTGTTACGTATTTCCGATGGTCCACTTGCCGACGCCACTCTTTCCTACGCCACACCCGCGTGCGCGCGATGGTGGCCGCGGTGACCGCCCTTGTTTTCGTCACCCCGACGCTCACCGCGTGTGGGTCGTCGGAGCCCGTGAGTGTTCTCGACGAAATTAAAGCCGGACATATCGTCGTCGGCACGAAATATGACCAGCCGGGTATGGGAATGCGCACACCGGATAAGAAATTCGTCGGGGTGGATCCAGATGTCTCGCGGTATGTCATTAACCACATCGCAGAGAAAAATGGTTGGGATAAGCCGAAGATAAGGTGGCGCGAAACACCATCTGCGCAGCGAGAAACGTTGATCAAGAATGGCGAAGTGGGCATGATTACGGCCACGTATTCTGTCAACAAAGGGCGCGCGAATGCTGTCGCTTTTGGTGGCCCATACCTGGTCACCCATCAGGCGTTACTGGTGAGGGATAAGGACACGGGTATCAAGTCTCTGACAGACCTGAATAAGGGGAAACGTTTGTGCTCTGTGAGTGGGTCCACTCCCGCCCAGAAGGTCAAAGAGGCGCTCCCCGAGGTCCAATTACAAGAGTTTGATTCCTACTCGTCATGTGTGGAGGCTCTACACCAAAAGAAGGTTGACGCCCTGACCACCGACGCCACCATTTTGTATGGGTTCGCGACCCAGTATCCCGGCGAATTTCGCGTCGTCGATATGAAACAGGATGACGGATCGTGGTGGACCGATGAGCACTACGGGATCGGACATGCGAAGGGCGACACCAAGTCGACCGAGGCAATCAATGATGCTCTGAAAGACATGTGGGCATCCGGCACGTACGCGTCCATTGTTCATAAGAATCTTGGCAACGACTTCCCCGTGGGCGATGAACCCGCCATCAGCGATCTCAGCTTTTTGCAGAAGGGATAGGGGGATCAATGGAGACAACGACTTTATGGGGTGACCTCAGCGATACGCTATGGCCTGCATTCTGGGTCACCATCAAACTCACGGTGTACTCAGGGATCGGTTCCCTAATCCTGGGCATCATTCTGACCGCCATGCGCGTATGCCCCGTCGGGATATTGCGTACCTTGTCGTCACTGTTCATTACTGTGTCGAGGAACACTCCCCTGACACTGATTGTGTTGTTCTCATCGATCGGGTTCTCCAGAACTTGGGCCTAACGCTTGCCCCCGAGAACGACAACTTCATTAAAAACAACAACTTCTGGCTCGCTGTCCTGGCCTTTATTATCTACACCTCGGCTTTTGTCGCGGAATCCTTGCGGGCGGGCATCAACACAGTGCCCTTTGGACAAGCGGAGGCCGGCCGATCACTGGGGCTGTCTTTTGGCCAAAATTTCTCTGCCATCGTTTTCCCTCAGGCGTTTCGCGCGTCGATTGTTCCGTTGGGCAACACTCTGATTGCGTTGTCCAAGAACACAACCGTCGCATCCGTCATCGGTGTGGGCGAGGCATCTCTGTTGATGAAGTCGACGATCGAGAACCACGCCGACCAGTTGTTCTTGGTGTTCGGAATTTTTGCTCTCGGCTTTATCATCTTGACCCTGCCCATGGGATTGTTCTTCGGCTGGGCTGGTAAACGATTGGCGGTGAAACGATAGTGAGTACTCGCGCAACTGTCCTTTATGACAACCCTGGCCCACGTGGGCGTCAGATCAACCGCATCCTCACGGCCATTACTGTCGTGGTTGCTGCCGTTGTCATCGGGTGGACGATATCGGTGCTGGCCAAAAACGGTCAGTTGGAGGCATCCAAGTGGGATCCCTTTATTAAATCGACCACCTGGACGACGTATATTCTCCCCGGTCTGTGGGGAACGCTGAAAGCCGCCTTTGTTTCCATTATTTTGGCTATGCTTCTTGGAGCAGTGCTGGGAACCGGGCGTTTGCATCACCGGTGGATCGTTCGCCGGATCTGCGGGGTAATCGTCGAGTTCTTCCGCGCTATTCCTGTGTTGATCTTGATGATCTTCGCCTACCAGCTTTTCGCTGAATACGCGGTGTTCCCTTCAGAGCAGTTGGCTTTCGCTGCCGTTGTTTTTGGGTTGACGCTTTATAACGGCGCGGTGATCGCGGAGGTTCTTCGTTCGGGGATTGAGGCGCTCCCAAGCGGGCAATCGGAAGCTGCTTTGGCCCTGGGATTGACACACCGGCAGACGATGCGAATCATCCTTCTTCCTCAGGCTGTGGCCTCGATGCTCCCTGCCCTGATTGCGCAGATGGTGATTGCACTCAAGGACTCCGCATTGGGTTATCAGATCGGGTATGTGGAAGTGGTGAGATCTGGTATTCAGTCAGCTTCGTATTATCGAAACTTCCTTGCGGCGCTCGTTGTTGTTGCAGTGATCATGATCATCGTCAACATTGGGCTGACGAAGTTCGCGGAGCGAATCGAGCTTCAGCTGCGGGCTGGGCGTGCTCGGCGCAATATTGTGGCTCGTGTTCCCCACCAGAAAGAACAGGGCGTGGAGACCAAGGATGAAGCCGTGGTCGACTGGCATGACCCGGCCCACCGCGATCTACGCAGCACGTTCGAATAATTCCCGGCGGTGTGAGAGTTCCCAACGGTATTACTCACCGTCGAGATCGCTGCTCAGTTCGGTGATTCTCTCCTCCACGACGTCATGAGCGATCCGCTGTGACATTCCCGCTGGAAAGCCCCGTCGTGCCAACGCCGCGGCAATCCGTCGGAGATGGGCATATTTTTCTTTCCGATCGGCGGGAGCCGTCCGAATACGCCGCGCACGGTCTTCGGCAACGCGACGAGTTAATTGCCGTTCATCGTCGTCACTGACCTCGGCTAGTGCATGATCGCAGTCGGCGGAGGAGACCCCTTTTCTCCGGAGCTCTTCGCGCAGGACACGGCGAGATTTTCCTCGACGCGTTCTGCGCTGTCTCACCCATTCTTCGGCAAATCGACGGTCATCAATCAGTCCGCTTTCGACGAGGTCGGCAATGACTGTGTCCACGCTAGCCTGAGGAAACTCGGCTTCAAGGAGACGATCCCTCAGTTCCTGCTCTGATCTAGCGCGGTGATCCAACAGGCGCAATGCTCGCGATCTAACAGGTCGTACAGCATTTTCTTCTTGCGCAATAGATCTACTGGTGTCCACGCGAGAGATGGCTTCACTGAGATGCCCGATAATGTCAGCGGTGGACTCAGCAGAGTTATCACTGTCACTGGACTTAGGCATCGCCTAATTTAGCCCTTTCGCATCTATTCGTCGTCGTCATCGAAGTCCACATTCGGGACGACATCGATCGGATCGTCATCAGAACTATTGCTTTCTGACTCCGCTGCATCATCATCAGTGACATTCGCGTACGGTCCGACCTTGGCGGCCCTCATGATTTTATCTTCAATAGTCCCAGCGAGGTCACTACTATTCTTGAGATAATCGCGGACCTTTTCTTTACCCTGGCCAAGCTGTTCGCCTTCATAGGTGTACCAGGAGCCTGATTTTTTGATAATGCCGTAGTCAACACCCAGGTCAATAATCGAGCCCTCCCGCGAAATACCTTCGCCATAAAGGATGTCGAACTCGGAAACCTTGAACGGCGGCGACACCTTGTTCTTGACAACTTTTAGTCGCGTCCGGTTACCAATGACGTCTTGGCCATCTTTCAGTGCCTGGATACGGCGAATATCACAGCGAACGGAAGCGTAGAATTTCAGCGCCTTACCACCGGTGGTAGTCTCAGGCGACCCAAACATCACACCGATCTTTTCTCGCAGCTGGTTGATGAAAATGGCGGTTGTGCCCGACTGAGACAGCGCACCTGTCATCTTTCGAAGAGCCTGGCTCATCAAACGAGCCTGAAGCCCCACATGGCTATCGCCCATCTCGCCGTCAATTTCCGCCTTCGGGGTTAGTGCAGCCACCGAGTCGATGACAATGATGGCTAAAGCGCCCGAGCGGATGAGCATGTCGGCAATCTCCAAAGCCTGCTCACCTGTGTCTGGCTGCGCAACAAGCAGCGCGTCGGTATCGACCCCGAGCTTACGGGCATATTCAGGATCCAAGGCGTGCTCAGCGTCGATAAAAGCAGCAATGCCCCCGTCTTTTTGAGCTTCAGCGATCGCGTGAAGAGCAACCGTGGTCTTACCTGACGATTCTGGGCCGTAAATTTCTACAACGCGGCCACGGGGGAATCCGCCAATCCCTAACGCAACGTTAATCGCAATGTTGCCTGATGAGATCGAGCTAATCGGAGGACGCTTATCATCCCCCAAACGCATGACCGCGCCTTTACCAAAATCTTTCTCGATCTTCGCTAAAGCCGTGTCGAGGGCTTTCAGGCGTCCGTCGCCACTACTCTGATTTGTTTTCTTTTTCGTTGCAGGTTTACCTGCCATTGTCCACCAATCCTTCATCGAAGTCAGAGCACTACCGCTGGTATCTAGCAACCTGACCTAACAACACAACATGTACCTAATGACAGCCACTCGCCTGGTCACAACACAATACGTTCTCAAATCAGCAGGACTGTCGTCATCACACGGAATAGACGATGTTACTCCGGTTCTGGTTCCAAGATAGAGAATATTCTGGCATCGGACACGGCAACACCGCTCTTCATCATACGCAAACGTATGTTCGATTCAAAACTCTGTCGCCCAGCGCCTAACTATCAGCAGCGAGCCACTATCAATGTTCATTCGTCGAGTAATACTAGTGTTAGCCATTTTTATTACGATGTCAGCTATGGGTGATAAAATACATAACGCTGGTTCTATCTCCACCTCTGCTCCCCACCAGCAATCATCACGCCGATCTTCATGGTCGAGCCGGGACGTCGCATATGTAGCAGTCTTTGCCGCACTGTTCATAGCCATGGCCTTCGTCGCTATCCCGATAGGAGTAGCCGGCGTCCCTATTGTCATGCAGAACGCAATCGCGATTATGGCCGGAATGATTCTCGGACGACGCCGCGGAACCGCTGCCATCGGGCTTGTGCTTATTCTTGGTCTCATCGGTCTACCGGTACTTGCAGGTGGACGATCTGCACTGTCGGCTTTTGCTAGCGTTAGCGGCGGATATGTTATTGGCTACTTGGTTTCGGCATGGGTATGTGGCGCGATCGCAGAAATAACTCCGCGTCGTCGACCACTTCAGACAATTCTCTTTGTCATTGTCAGCGTGCTCGGAATTTTCGTCCAGTACTTTTTCGGCGCTATATGGATGGTTGTCATC
>NZ_QFRA01000072.1 GCF_003243515.1 Corynebacterium kroppenstedtii | reverse complement strand
GAAATTGTGGGGCTCGCCGGGCCGTCGGGATCCGGTAAGACGACCCTGGCCAGAATCATGTGCGGGCTGCTTGATGCTGACCAGGGAACCGTGACATGTGGCGGCGAGGAAATTCGGAATATTACGTCCGTCATCGGGGGCCGGAGGCAAGCGCGTGGGAAGATCAATATGCTCTTTCAGTCGCCGCGGAAGGCATGCAATCCGCGGTTTAACCTGCGCCATATTATTGAAGAAACCAGCCACGGAATGACGGCCGAAGAAGCGGCGATGGAAGTCCAGCTCACACCGGACCTGCTGGACCGTCGCCCCTCCCAGGTTTCAGACGGACAGCTCCAGCGAGCGATATTGGCGCGTGTGTTGGCAAGCGAACCGGACTTTGTCGTCTGTGATGAGGTCACCGCCATGCTCGATCCGGGAACAGCTGCGCACTCCATGACCATGCTGACTTCCTGGGCGCGCGACGGCGGGACTGGAATTCTGATCATCAGCCATAGCCCCGAGCTTCTTCGCACCTGTTGCGACCGGCAGATTTATATCGAAAGCCTTGCTCGAAGCCATTGTTAGCGGTTCATACGCCAAAACCCCCTATCGGCATCACCTGCCGATAGGGGGTTTATTTTGTAGCGGGGGACGGATTCGAACCATCGACCTCTGGGTTATGAGCCCAGCGAGCTACCGAGCTGCTCCACCCCGCGACAGTCGCAAGGAGACAGTGTCTCCGTCAGCGACAAGAGATAATTTAACGCATCGAGGAACAAATGTGAAATCGCCTGCGCACTGGCTATGAACCACTGCCCGATGGCTTCGGCCCCTCAGTATCCGTCAGCTGCGTCGACCCACTAGAGCCAGTGTCACTCTGGTATTTCTCCAAGGCCTTTTGCAACTCGTCCAAGGCTTTACCATAGTCCTCAAACGATCCACTGTTCTTTGCGTCGCGGACCTTCTGAACAGCGTCATCAAGTTCCTTTACATCGTCGTTAGATGGGCTGACGGCGGTGGAACTTGAGTCGTTCTTATCAGAGTCGTCCTTGTTATCACCAGAGTTGTCATCGGAGTTGGATCCTGAATCGGAATCCGAATCATTCTGGTCGGACTTATCCTTATCGGATCCGTCCACTTCCTTCGTTGTCGTGGTTTCCTTCGGGTCGATGCCGACCTGGCTCAACGCCTCACCGATCGTCGGCGCGTACCCAACCTGCCCGTTGTAGAACACGAGCACACGCAGCAGCTTCGGGAACGCGGATTCCTGCTCCTTACGCTTCGAATAGACCGGCTCAACATAAAGGATTCCGCCGTCGCCCACAGGCAAGGTCAGCAAGTTGCCATTGATCAACGTACTGGACCCCTCTAACAGGGTGCGCTCACGCGAAATCTGGTCCGAGGACATCATCGTGTCCTGAGCCTGCTTCGGCCCCTGCGTCTG
>NZ_QFRA01000012.1 GCF_003243515.1 Corynebacterium kroppenstedtii | reverse complement strand
CTGCCGGACACCGTGACCCGGGCGCCGCGAACATGGACATCGGCGTCCACTGACCGCTCCACGATGCGGAGGTTCTGATCCACCGGGCCGAGGACCTGCGGTGCGTACTCATCGTCAAGATCAAAGCTTAAGGGCGATATAGCCGACGACACGACGCTCTCGTGATCGTCACCGGCTAGCGCCCGCGGAGTGCCGGACCGTGGGGATTGACGTCGGGATGCCGAATTCGACGTACTCAGTGGAAACCTCCCTGGTTAGTGTGCTCACTCAGTGTAGCGTGCAGTGTGGTCCTCGTCGCCCCGACGCTCATATGCACGCCTCTCACGCCTCGGACCAACGCCCAGCCAGCACATTCACCGCGCCGAGAGCGACGCTCGCTGCCGTGGCAGTTCGCAATACTTCGGGGCCAAGAACAACGGAGGTAGCACCCGCACGAACAAAAGCATCATGCTCATCAGGTGCGATGCCACCTTCGGGCCCCACAATGAGCATGATTTGCGACGCCTGACGTAGTTTGTCGGACAGCGCGGTCACGGGCACCGATTCCGATTCCTCCAGCACAAGAGAGAGGCCGCCTGATTGCGTGACTTGTTCAATGGCATTGACGACGTCATCCGTCGTTGATAAAGCAGCGATCCGTGGAAAGCGCGCCCGTCGGGTCTGTTTCGACGACGCCACAGCGGTATCTGCCCACTTGGCGCCCGCCTTCTTCTCTTTGCCCTTCCACCGAGCAATCGAGCGGGATGCCGACCACGGGACGATAGCGTCGGCCCCCGCCTGGCACGCTAGATCGACCGCTAGTTCGGACCGATCAGACTTGGGAAGGGCTTGGACGACGGTAATTGGAGGATTGGGCATCCTTGTGTGACCGGCCTCAAGAACTGTGGCCCTCAGCTGCGT
Source organism: Corynebacterium kroppenstedtii (assembly GCF_003243515.1). GTDB lineage: Bacteria > Actinomycetota > Actinomycetes > Mycobacteriales > Mycobacteriaceae > Corynebacterium > Corynebacterium kroppenstedtii_B. Next base: position 44,235 of record NZ_QFRA01000012.1, on the reverse strand, counting down.
CTTTGACGGGGTGGACTCCACTGTGCACCGGAGCCAATCACCCTCACCATTAACCAAGACCAGCGAATCCCCCGCCACCAGGCGTTTCACGGTAACGGCATGACGGCCTTCCGAGCCCGTGAGAAGAACGACATCACCCACGTCGTACTGGGTCAGTGACTTCTGCCCGTGCGCATCAGTGTCACCGCCGAGGTCGCCGTCACGTTGCCCACCGAGTTGGCCGGTGTCGTCATCACGCGGACCAACAATGTCGGCTAATGAGGGAAATGCTCCGTCGGGATATCCGGCGAAGCCATACACAAAGACGGGATCACTCATGTAAACACTTAACGCCCAACAAACCGACTACGCAGCCGGGAGAAGAAACCGCCACCTGATTCCCTGTCATTCACGACGGCATCGTCCTTGCGGTGGTTCTTCACCTGCTTCAACAGCTTCTCTGTCTTGGAATCCAGCTTGGTCGGCACGGCGACACTGACGTGAGCCACCACATTCCCCTTGCGGTCGGACCGAATCCGCGGCATACCACGGCCCTCAACGGTGATGGTTTCATCCGGCTGCGTTCCCGGAGCAATATCGAGGGGGAATTCCTCCCCTACCGGGTCCTTCACGGAAATAGAGGTACCCAGGGCGGCGTCGACCATAGGCACCGACACGCTCAAGTGGAGGTCATCGCCCTCGCGAACAAAAACGCTGTCCGGCGCCACGCGCACCTCAACATAAAGATCACCGGCTGGCCCGCCACCGGGACCCACTTCACCCTGGCCCGAGAGACGAACACGCATGCCGTCGTCAATACCGGCCGGAATATCGACGGTGATGGGGCGACGCTTCTTCACGCGGCCGTCGCCATCACACTTCGGGCACGGATCTTTAATGATCTCGCCGGTGCCACCACAGCGGCTGCACTCCCGAACAGTTTGCACATTCCCTAAGAAGCTGCGCTGCGTTTCGACGACTTCGCCCCGGCCTTGGCACGTGGGGCAGGTCACTGGCGACTGGCCAGATTGAGAACCTTTGCCCTGGCAGGCGTCGCACAAGATGGCTGTATCGACGGTGACCTCTTTGCAAACACCGGTGTAGCACTCGGCGAGATCGAGCTTCATGCGGACGAGAGCGTCGTTACCAGGGCGCACACGCGGTTTCGGCCCACGCATTCCTGCGCCCGCACCACCGAAGAACTGCTCGAAAATATCCCCCAGGCCGCCACCGCCGAAGCCGCCCGAGAATCCGCCTGCGCCACCATAATTCGGCTGTGCCTCGGGGTCACCGCCGGCATCGACGATGCTTCGCTTTTGCGGATCGGTCAGCACCTCTTGGGCGATTTTGAGTTCGTTGAATTTGTCAGCGGCCTCAGCGGAATCATTGACATCGGGGTGATACTTCCGCGCCTTGCGTCGGAAAGCTTTCTTAATGTCCGCGTCAGAAGCATTTCTGTCGACGCCTAATATTCCGTAATAATCTCGAGCCACAGCTCACGTACTCCTTGTTTACCTACGTCAGTGTTCAGGGGTTAGCTTTATTCACAATTTAATAATGGTTAAAAGCGGGGAATCTCGCGATAATAATACTTTCTTCCACTCGTGCTCAGTTTTAGCACTCTTGTACTTTGAGTGCTAGTTTTCCGACGGCGTCTGCCACGAGGTTCGCGGACCGCTCCGATCACTCCCCGCTGATCACTCCCCGCGGAGAACGTCACCAACATACTTAGCGACGACGGCAACGTGCGACATCGTACCTGGATAATCCATAAATGTTGGCCCAACGACACCTAAACCACCCAGCCGCTCAGCCACCCCGCCATACCCAGCAGACACGATGGACGCGCCCCGGAGCTCCTCAGTTTCGTTCTCCTCACCGATGGACACGTGCACGGACTCCAGATCCCGAGCAACCGCCAGCAGTTTCAGCACCACCACTTGCTCCTCAAGAGCCTCCAGCACGGGCCGCAACGCGTTGGACCCCTCCTGAGTACGGGTCAAATTCGACGCCCCGGCAAGAATCAGGCGGTCGGACGGGCGTTCAACAAGGGTTTCGACGATCACAGTGGCGCACGCAACAATGACCGACCGCAGCTCACGCGGCGCATGAGCTACCAACGATTCCATTGCATCGGGAGCTTCTGCCAGCGTCTTGCCACTCAGCGCACGGTTCACCGCGTCGCGAACTCGCGGAACATCGTCTGTCGGAATTTCCGACGTGACCTCCACATTCCGCTGTTCCACACGTCCCGTGTCCGTAATTAACACCAAGAGAAGGCGGTGAGGCGTCAGCTGCACGATTTCGCAGTGCTTGACATGGCTGACGGTCAGCGTCGGCACTTGAACCACAGCAACTTGCCTGGTCAACTGCGCTAGCAAATGGACGCTACGTCGTAAAACATCCTCCAAATCGACACCATCTTGAAGGAAGGACAAAATGGCACGGTGCTCCGCCCTGGACAAGGGCTTAATGTCATGGATCGTGTCGACGAACGCCCGGTAGCCCTTCTCTGTGGGAATCCGTCCGGAGCTAGCGTGCTGCTGCGTGATATAGCCTTCCGCTTCCAACACACCCATATCATTGCGGATCGTCGCTGATGACACGCCCAATTTATGTCGCTCGACCAACGACTTCGAGCCCACCGGTTCCCGCGACGTAATGTAATCGGTCACGATGGCCCGCAACACCTCAGCACGGCGTTCTTGAGTTCCAGCCATCAGTACCTCCTTATCGTGTCGTCGACCAACCGTGGACCTCGTGACAAACCGCTAGCTCGTAGAGCCCGCTAGTCGTCTTCACTCACCAGGATATCGGTGATGACCCCATCCGCTAATAAACGCCCACGATTCGTGACCGCCACCCGATCGGGAGAAGGACGCCACAACAACCCGTCATCAATAAACCGCTGCACGCATGATGTTGTTGATTCAGGCAGCTGGGATTCCTCGATCCCCTCGGCCAACCTCAAAGCCAACATTACGCGCTCCTCATGACGTTCAGAGGGAGTTAAATCCTCGACGTTCTTCAGAGCAAGCCCGTCCTCGCTCCCGCTGATCATCGCAGAGTAGCGGGCGGGGTGCTTGACATTGACGAATCTCTGGTTGCCGATGTGGCCGTGCGCGCCCGGTCCGGCACCCCACCAGTCGCCGTCGCGCCAATAGACCAAATTGTGCCGGCACTCGCCACCCGGACGCGACCAGTTAGAGACTTCGTACCAGGAGAAACCCTGCCCGCTCAGCGCGTTGTCGATCATGCCGTACCGACGGGCCAATGTGTCCTCATCAGTTTCGGTAAGCTCGCCGTGGCGCACTTTGCGGAACATCGCCGTTCCCCGCTCGATAATCAGCGAATAGGCCGAGACATGATCAACATCAGCGCTAAGAACCGCATCGACCGAACGCTTAACATCATCGTCCACTTCCCTGAGCGTGCCATAAATAAGGTCAAGGTTGACGTGATCGAACCCTGCCCGGCGCGCCTCCTGAGCAGCAGCAACCGGCCTGCCGGGAGTGTGACGCCTGTCCAGCACTCGAAGTACTTTCTCCGACGCGGACTGCATCCCTAAGCTCACCCGGGTAAAACCGGCCTCGCGCAACCCTGAGAAGAACTCTGGCGAGGTGGACTCCGGGTTGGCCTCCGTCGTTACCTCTGCTCCTGGACTCAAACCCATCGACGAGCGCACGGCGTTGAGCACTCGCGTTAACCCCTCTGCCCCCACCAAGGATGGTGTTCCCCCGCCGACGAACACCGTATCGGCTGGTGGCAGACGGTAACGCTCGGCAGCTCGGGAAAGTTCACGCTCGACGGCGTCGAGATACTGGAGGACGGGCGAGGGGGCGTCGTCACGAACACCCAGTTCCCTCGGTGTGTAGGTATTGAAGTCGCAATAGCCGCAGCGTGTCACACAAAAAGGGACATGGATATAAACCCCGAAAGAATCCTTCTTCTCAGGAGGCAAAGTGGCCACCTTGGCGGCGCGACGCCACACTCGCCACGATGCGGTCCACCCGCGCACGCTCCTCCAAGAACGGCGGCGGGCAGGTTCCCCGCATCATCCGGGTAAACGGCGGATACGGCCAGGCCACGGTGTTCTTCCACGCGTCAATGGCACTGACCACATGGTCGTAGGCTCGCGCGAAAACGATCGACAGATTGGTTGACGACGCATCATCCACGGCCAGGTTCGTCTGGTACTCCGCCCAGCTGGCCACATCGGCGCACAGCCCCGACGCGGTCTCTGTGCGGCTCGTCAACGCGGTGCTCACAGCGTTCGCGTCCACCACCGTCGGGATGGGAAAGCAGTGAGTCAGCGATTCCGCGGTGACTTTGAGCGGCTCATTCGGCAGACCCGTCATCGGGCGACCAGAGCGCTCACGTGCCCCCGGCCCCGCCGAGAGCACCCCACTTTTTAGTCCCGACGTCAGAGCGCGGCGGATTCCGTCGAGTTCGGGCACCACACTGCGGATGTCCTCGCGGGCCTCGCGGATAATGACGTCACATTCTTCTAGGCAATCGTCGGCAAGATCTGCATCCCAATCGGCGAGGGCTTCACCGATGTTATCGATATAGGTGGCGACCTCGTCGCCAATATCGGAGACCTCCTGAGTGAGCTCGCGAAGCCTTTCCGTAGCGCTACACCGAGCGGGAGACTCTTCAAGCACAGGCGAACTCCTCACAGAATCGACCGAACCAGGCGATGGGAGCAGGAGAAATCATGTCGGGAACGGCTGCTTCCGGACGACTGATCACTCTGCACAACCGGTATCAAATAGGGACGGGGATAACCATAAGGCAGCGGGGAGCCCATTGCACTGCGGCGCGCCGAGGGGTGGTTAATTCTGATACAGGTTCGCAATATCCCGAGCGAAGTGTTGCATCACCACATGCCGCTTGACCTTCAAGGTCGCGGTCAGTTCGCCCTCTTCCTCGGTGAAGTCGCGGTCAAGGATATGGAACTTTTTGACGGCCTCCGCATGCGATACCGTGCTGTTGGCGTCGTTAATGGCGTCCTGGATCTCTGCCCGCAACACCGGGTTGGCGTGCAACTCGCGGTTGCTCACATTGTCATTAATACCGTGATCGCGCTTCCACTTCTCCAAGGCGACCTCGTCGAGCGTGACAAGGCACCCAATGAATGGCTGGCCATCGCCGACGAGCATCACTTGGCTGATCAAGGGGTGCGTGCGTATGCGATCTTCCAAAGGACCAGGCGACACATTCTTGCCGCCCGCGGTCACCAGCAATTCTTTCTTTCGGCCGGTGATCTTGATGTGTCCGGAATCTAGAATCTCGCCCAAATCGCCGGTGTGGAAGTAGCCATCGTCATCGAAGCATTCCTTGGTTGCTTCCTCGTTATTCCAGTACCCATCGAAAACAACGGGTCCCTTCAAGCACACTTCTCCCCCCTTGGAAATGCGGGCAGAACAACCACCGGACGGGCGCCCCACTGTTCCGATGATGTTGTCGTCGTAGTTGACGCAGAATGCGGCAGCGGATTCCGTCAAACCATAGCCTTCATAAACGGTAGTTCCGATCCCTCGGAAGAAGTGGAGTAGCTCAGGGTTCATGGCCGAGCCACCGGATATGCCAAATTGAACCGCCCCACCCATGGCGGCACGAACCTTGCGGTACATGAGGCGGTCATAGAGGGCTCGCCGCCACCTCAAGACACGCGACGGACCACCGTCGTCCAGAGCCTTCGAGTACTGAATAGCTGTTGCTTCAGCACGAGCAAACAACAGCATGCCTAACGGTCCTTTACTCTTCGCCTGGGCCTGCACACCATTACGGACTTTTTCAAAAACTCGCGGAACACCCAGAATCAAATTCGGCTGTGCGCGCTGGAATTCGATGCTGATCGTGGAAAAATCGGACCAATGAGATTGCTGTGCTCCACCGACTGCCATCGCCAAAGAAATGGCCCGCGCAAATACGTGGGCTAAGGGGAGGAAAGTAATGTACCGCATGCCGGGGCGAGCAATAGTTCGACCGATATTGTGGGTCAACAGAGAACGTGCTTCAGCTAACCAATTAGCGTGGGTGAGCCGGCATCCCTTCGGCCGGCCCGTAGTACCGGAGGTATACACCAAACTTGCTAAGTCAGAAGATTTCGTTGAATGGATACGCTCCCAGACGATGTCATCGGACACATCACGACCTTCAAAGGCGAGGGTATCCAAGGCTGAGGAATTGAATTCCAAAATGCGCCGTAGTTTAGTTGGAGAACCTTTTAAGCGTGGTTTTCCATCGCTATCCAATTCCAAGAACCGCATAAGTTCGGTGTGCTCACGAGTTTCTGTTATCGCGAAAACGGTTCCTGAATCTTCAATAATCCACTGAATCTGACTTGCGGACGACGAACCATAAATCGGAACAGTCACTGCCCCCGCGGCCCAAATGGCGAAGTCCATGACCGTCCACTCGTATCGCGTTTCCGACAGCAATGCGACACGATCGCCATGCTCAACGCCATTGGCAATAAGCCCCTTCGCCACAGCCATGACCTCGGCAATGAACTCCTCAGACGTCACACTGACCCACTCAAAATTCTTGGGACGGGTGAATAACGCCAGCTTGGGGCGTCGTTTATTGTTTTCCAGAACTGCGGTCAAACAGGTTTCATTCTCACCCACTGAGTAGAGGGCCTTGGTCGAGCTTTCTTGCATTGTTCATTAACCTCCGAGTACCTGACTGTGTGACCTACGCTACTTTTGTGATTGGTGAATAATCTACGCTATTCCTCCCACTCCATGTGGGGGATCAAATAATTAATGCTATCCCCCATCACATCCGGGCCACCACCACCCCCACAAGCAGCACTCATTTTCCCGACGGCTGCAGCATGACCCCCGCTACGTCCCCACGCGAGCCTGTTCAGACATCATCTTTCTGCAAGAATGGCCCCGTGACCTACTCAGAAAAACTCCGCTCCCTCAGCGCACACTGTGGCGTTGCAACGTCCTACACCGACTATCGCGGCTCCCACGTGGACATCGCCGACGAAACACTCGAAAACACCCTCCACGCCCTTGGCCTGAGTTTTTCCCACGACGACGCCGGCATCGATGCAGCTAGCGAATACTTTTACACCAAAGAAGCCACCCGCTCCCTTCCCCCCACCGTGATCGGAGTCGAAGGCGAAGATGTCACCTTCCCCGTTCACGTTATCGACGGCGAACCTGTGGACGTCTGGGTAGTCACCGAAGACGGTGAACGGCGTGACTGCCACCAGATTGAGGATCTCACCCCCGCGAGGCACGTCGATTATCCCGTTGACCATGCCGGGGAACCGCTTACGGATAGTGAATCCGAGTCGGGCGCGGACGGGGCAAGCGCGGCTTCTCATGCTTCTGGCGCGGCGAGCTACGGGCAGGCGTCATTTACTGTCCCGAAAGACCTGCCACTGGGATGGCACACCATTTATGCCTCCTCCCCCACACGCGGCCAGGCAGAAACGACCCTCATTATTACGCCCTCCCGCCTCTCTGCCGCCGACGACCTCGTCGCTCATCCCCAAGCGGGTTTGATGGCGCAGCTCTATTCGGTCCGCGATTCCGGGGCCTGGGGAATCGGAGATTTCTACACCCTGGGCACGCTCGCCCGCCATGCCGCAGAACAGGGAAGCTCATTTATCCTCACTAACCCACTTCACGCAGCGGAACCCGCGCCGCCGGTGGAGGATTCACCGTATCTTCCCACCACGCGCCGCTATATCAACCCGATCTATATTCGTCCCGGCGCGATCCCCGAGGCCGCCCACCTCCCCGACGACGACGCCGAGGCACTGCAGAAGCGGGGGCGTCGTCATTACCCGGAGAACACCTCGTCGGCCTATATCAACCGGAACCCTATTTATGCCGACAAGTTGCTGAGCTTGAAAGACATTTACGACGTCGAACGGTCGGCGACGCGGCAACACGCCTTCGATACCTTTGCTGAGCATGAGGGCGAGGGTCTCACCCACTTTGCGCAATGGTGCGCTGACCAGGCAGAACCGTGGTGGCGCGAGAAGCTCGGTCATGACAGTGACGACAATTCGTTCCCTCCCCGCGACTATTGGATCGGCTTTTACCAGTGGCTCCAGTGGATCGTCGACGAGCAGCTCGAAGCAGCCGACGTGACCGCACGTGATAGCGGAATGAGCCTCGGGCTGATGGCTGATCTTGCGGTAGGAGTCCACCCCGGTGGATCGGACGCGGAAGCACTGGCCCCCTACCTAGCACCGGATTGTTCGGTGGGCGCACCGCCCGATGGGTATAACCAAATGGGTCAGGACTGGTCCCAACCCCCATGGCACCCGTGGAAGCTAGCCGAAGCAGGGTATCGCCCATGGCGTGACCTGCTGCGCACTGTCCTCCGCCACGCCGGAGGTATCCGGGTTGACCACATCTTGGGACTCTTCCGCCTGTGGTGGATACACCGCCCCGCACCTGGCGAAGCAGCTGATCCCCGCGCCGGGACGTACGTGAACTACGACCACGCGGCGATGGTGGGCATTCTCGCGCTGGAGGCGGAACGCGCCGGTGCCGTCGTCGTCGGTGAAGATCTCGGCACATTTGAACCGTGGGTTCAAGATTATCTGCAATCGCGCGGCATCATGGGAACGTCGATTCTCTGGTTTGAAAATGACAACGATGCGCCGCGTCACTCCGAGAATTATCGACACTTGTGCTTGGCGTCGGTCACGACTCATGATTTTGCCCCCGACCGCCGGATACTTAGACGGCGAGCACGTGACGCTGCGCCAGAAACTAGGAATTTTGACGTCGGATCCGGAAGAAGAGGATGCGAACGACCTGGAGTGGCAGAACCGCGTTCTCGACACGGTGCGCAAGCACGGTGACTTCGACGGGACTCCCGCCAACGTGTCCTACGACGGGCTTGCGCGCGATGAACGTCCGGATTCGGCGGCCATTATTGCTGGGCTTCACAAATTTCTGGCGGAGTCGCCCGCGGCGGTGAGGCGCACTAGAAATGCGCCACGAGGTAGGCGACCACGATAACCGCGATGAGGAGAAAGAGGAAGTTTCTCACCTGGGAATTCTTCACGAGTCCTCCTTCCCATCATCGCCGTCCGCTGTCAGGTTGCGATCGTTAATTGCATTCTCGATCGGTATACCGACCTTATCAACAAGGTGAAGAACGGCCCACGCCACACCCATCGACACAACGACGACAATCGGTATGACGATGGGCGCTTGGCCCCACACGGATAAAGAGATTATCCATTGCTCTGCCGAATTCCATGCGTCCGCGATGGACTGAGACAACGACGAAGGGGCCGAGGAAGCGAGCGCGGTAGCGTGTATAGCGGTGCTATGTAGGTCCGCCGATGCTGCACCGGATAAAGCTAAAACATCAGGGTGGATCACCATGGCACGATCCCTGCTCCTCCTCGATACAGTTGCTCGGTCATATTCTCAGTCAAAGGACCTTCGGCCAGACGGCTCCTATTATGCACGCCTTCGACGCTCGGTAAGGCCTCAAGCCTCCTGTCATAAACGTGATTGAATGGTTCTATGACTTCGGAGCCGCCTACCGAACCGTCGAAGGATACGACGGCCCTCGACGACCGCGCGGAAAATGGCCTTGGAGATTGCACCCACTCCCCCGCCGCAGGTGATGATGCGCGGGCTCATCTCTACGCCTCCACGGCTGAACTCTACGATCGCGTGGCGGCTCGCTTGTCGTCCCGGCTCATAGGCTCGTATTCAACGTCGTTTACCTTATCGACGCGCCTGCTTAGCCCACGAGTTCGGCAGGATATCCACAATCTCTACGGAATTGTCCGCGTGGCCGATGAAGTTGTCGACGGCGTAGCGGGCGGCCATGGTCTTCCCCCAGGACACATTCGGGACATCCTCAACGACTATGAACAACGCGTTCACGAAGGTTGCGCCACCGGGTTTTCGACCGATCCAATCATCCACGCTTTCGCCGGCACAGCGCGGTCATGCGACATCAAAAACAACCATCTAGCAGCTTTTTTCGAATCGATGCGCGCCGATATTCCCGCGTCGTACTCCGCCCACCAAGCACCCCAGTCCACGACGGTGTACGACGCCGAGACCCGCGACACCTACATTTATGGTTCAGCGGAAGTCATTGGCCTCATGTGCCTGTCGATTTTCTTGCGCGACGAAACACCATCGCCCGCCGACCGTCGCATGATGGAAGAAGGTGCTCGTCATCTCGGGGCAGCGTTTCAAAAAATCAATTTTCTTCGGGATTATGCGGCGGATAGGGACGGCCTGAACCGCGATTACGTCGCGCACGGGCAGCGCCTCAATGACGAGACCAAAGATGCATTCCTGACTGATATCTACCGCGATTTATCTATCGCTCACCAGGCAATTCCGCTCCTTCCCGCGAGTTCACGCCTCGGAGTACGCGCTGCATATGCACTCTTTTTAAAGCTTGCTCATTCACTTGAGCACACACCGGCTAAGAAGGTGACGTCCTCCAGGATCCGCGTGGGAAATGCCACCAAACTTCTTACGACGGCGCAATCCGTGGTGGCCGGGGAAACTCGCCGCTTCCGCACACGCCATCGTCGCGGTACCAATTCTTGACGTTCCCCTGGTCTTTTCAACGCAACCTGCGTCGCCAAGGCCAGCGTCGACAATAATGACTAGACCTGCCAGAGGGATGAGGTTTACATGGGTGGGTTTGAGCCGAACTGCCCAGGTCATTCCCCTGAATATGTTCCATGTCACCGATAACGACTATCCTTGCTGCCATGCCTGGCCACCAATTTTCCACCCTCTCGATAGAGGAACTGCGTGCCCGCGGAACAAGGAAGTGGACTTATTTTCCTCCCGACGTGCTGCCCGTCTGGATCGCGGAATCCGACTTCGATACCTGCCCGGCCGTGATCGACGCTGTTAACGCGGGTGTTCGTCGGCAATATTTCGGTTATCCACCCGACCTCCCCGAGCTCGGGGAAGCCCTCAGTTCGTGGTGCCACGACGCATATGGGTGGGACGTTGATCCGACTGCCATCGTGGGCGTGCCCGATGTTGTTCGTGGTCTTCGGCTGGCCATCACGCACTTCACAGATCCGGGTAGCCCCATCGTGATCCCTGCCCCTGCATATATGCCGTTTTTCGCCCTACTGGAGGTATGCGACCGGCCTGGAGTGTTCGTCCCCATGATCCAGGACACCACGACCGGCCGCTGGATATTCGACCTCGACGGTCTGGAGCGGGCATTCGCGAACGGTGCTGGCAGTATGATCCTGTGCAACCCGCACAACCCGTTAGGCACCGCTTTTACTGCCGACGAACTTCGCGCGGTGACTGACCTTGCAGCCCGCTATGACGTGCGCGTTTTCTCCGACGAAATCCACGGGCCGCTGGTTTACGATCGCCCGCATATCCCGACAGCGAGCGTGTCAGAAACCGCTGCCCGCGTGACGATCACCGCCACCGCTACCTCAAAGGGGTGGAACACGGCCGGTTTGAAATGCGCGCAACTGATCTTCACGAATCCCGCCGACAAATATGTGTGGGATACGCGCATTAACTTCCTGGATAAGGAGGGGGTATCGACGCTCGGCCAGCTGGCAGCGATCGGGGCGTACACGAATGGCCGGGAATGGCTCCGGGACGAAATTGATTACCTCCGCGACAACAAGAACCTCCTTGTCGAGGCTCTCAACCGGATTCCGAACGTGCGGACCACTAACCCAGAAGCGACGTTCCTGCTGTGGGTGGACATGACCGATGTGGTTATTCCTGCTGTGTCGGAGCAGGCGCGAGATGGCGAGGACAACGACACCGCCGACGAGGGAATCACGTTCGGCGACAGTATCCGCCGTGGCGGTCTCAACCCCGAACAATGGCTGGTTAAGTACGCGAAGTTAGCACCTAATGACGGTGCTGCTTTCGCTGCTCCTCCCTCTGAATCCGCACAGGGGAACAAGGCACAGGGGAACGACAACGCGCCCCAACCGCTCCCCCACGGATTCGGATGCATTCGGATCAATTTCGCAACCTCGCGCGACATCTGTGAAATGATTGCCAATACGTTGACCCAGCTCTTCGGCTCCACCGAGAACCCGAATGACGCACCACGTCACACCACACCAACCGGTGTACCAGAGGCTCACTAACCACCAACGCTAACCATCCACGAATCACCCATGGTCGGACTTTTCACAGCACATACGTCGACAACCTCGGCGTCGAAGCGTCGGAAATTGCAACACCTCGCCACGCTCACGGCAACAACCACGGTGGCGGCACTCTCACTGTTCCTCAGCGGGTGCAGCGCGGGCCACACAGCGGTCCAAACTGGACGCGTCGCCTCCGACGACTCCGCCGTCATCGCGCTGACGGCAGCCCCCGCCACCCTTGACTTCACAAAATCCGGCGGCGCGGCGATACCGCAGGCGTTGATCGGGAATGTGTACGAAGGCCTGGTCCGAATATCGTCCCAAGGCGACATCGAACCCCAGCTGGCGACCTCGTGGGATCTCTCCCCGGACCGCACCACCTACACCTTTCACCTGCGGAAAGGGGTGCATTTTTCCAACGGCGACGAGTTCACCGCCGACACCGCCAAGTTCAGCATCGACCGAGTGAAGTCGGACGCGTGGACCAACGGGCTCAAAGCAGGGATGAAGCCGGTGACGCGCACGCAGGCCGTCGATAAATACACGTTGGCTGTCACGCTCTCCGCGCCCAGCAACGGCTGGCTGTGGTCCATGGGCACACTCATTGGGGCACAGATGACACCCCGTGGCGTCGATAATTTAGCTACTAAACCCGTCGGGACCGGGCCTTTTACCGTCGACGAGTACAAAGTCGGCCGGTTCCTCACGTTGTCGGCGAACAAGTCATATTGGGGCCAGCAGCCAGCCACCCGCCATGTGGCATTGCGTTATATGACGGATTCCACCGCGACAGCGAATGCGCTCCGATCGGGTGACGTCGACGCGATTGTCGGGATGGATGCCCCGGAGATGGTCTCTTCCTTCCGCGACAACAACCGGTATGCCGTCGACGTTGGCACGACCACCGGCAAAGTACTGCTGACCATGAACAATAAGCGTGCGCCGTTTAACGACGTCCGTGTCAGGCGGGCGGTGATGTACGCGATCAACCGGCAAGCGGTGATCGATACCGCGTGGGGCGGTTTTGGTGAAGATACCGGTGGCGTTCCTGCCCCGCCGACGGATCCGTGGTCGTACCACTCCACCGAGTATCCCTACGATCCTGATCGTGCTAGACAGTTGCTTGCCGAAGCCGGCGTCCACGATGTCGATATCACCTTCACCGTGCCGGCCCGCGCGTATGCCACCAATGCTGCAGAGCTCATTATTTCTGAGCTGGAGGACGTCGGAATTCATGCTCATATCGAGTCACAGGAATTCCCCGCCGTGTGGTTGTCTCAAACTCTTACCCAACATGACTACGACATGTCCATCATTGAGCACGCTGAGGCCAGGGACATTCCCACATTGTTCGGAAACCCTGACTACTACCTCGGTTACGACGACGAGCAAACACGCACACTCTTGTCCGCTGCGGATTCCGCTCCCCCTGATGAGTACGCGCCCCTCATGCGCAAAGCTGTTGATCGGATCATGAATCAAGCAGGTGCTAACACGATATTCATCTATCCCAACATCGTTGTGCGGGATAAATACCTCACCGGTATCCCCACGACCATTGCCGGGCAGGGGCTCGAACTCGCTGGTATTAGCCGCGCCCATCACTCGACCGCACGGAGCGAATCATGACAGCTCATGTACGCATCGTAGGCAGGATCGCTCTGCGCTATATCGTGTCCCTGTGGGCAGCGTCGGTCATCATTTTCATGATCATGCGGCTAATTCCGGGTGATCCCGCGGAGGTTTCCCTGGGCGAGACCGCGACGCCACAAGCCATCGAGTCGATGAAGCACACGCTGGGGACCGATCGACCGCTGATCACACAGTACTTTTCATGGATTACGGGGATGCTGCATGGGCACTTCGGGGTCTCCTACTCTAGTGGGACGGACATCGGGCCAATACTGATGGACCAGACGGCGGTCAGCCTCATTCTGGTTCTGACCAGCATGGTTCTCGCCATTGTGCTTGCCGTCCCCCTGGGTACCTGGGCGGCCATGTGTAACCACAAATCGGACGGCACTGCCCTGTCGGTGCTGGCGCACGTCGGTATCGCCATCCCCAGTTTCTTGGCCGGCATCCTGTTGATCTCGCTTTTTGCCGTTCACTGGAGCATTCTCCCCGCTAATGGATGGGTTCCGCCCAAGCAGTCCTTCACCGGTTTTCTCCGACGCCTCATCCTTCCGTGCTGTGCGTTAACGTTCATTCAGGCAGCGATCCTGACGCGCTATGTTCGCTCGGCTGTCTTGGAGGTTTTGCACCAGGAATACATTCGTACCGCCAGGTCAACGGGCTTATCGACGCTTCACGCCCTCGTCACCCATGGCGCGAGGAATGCAGCTGTGCCCATCGTGGCGGTCATTGGCGTGAACATGGCCACACTTGTCGTCGGAGCTGTGCTCATTGAGCAGGTGTTCGTCATCCCCGGATTGGGATCCTACGTCCTTGATGCGGTGAATAGTCGCGACATGATTACCGTCCAAAGCTGCATCATGATGCTGGTCACCATCACGCTCACCGTCACGCTGGCCGCCGACGCCGTAGCGGCGCTGATTGACCCCAGAATGTCGAGTTCACGCCTTGTCTAACACACGCACACAAGCACCACGCTCCGGGAGACCGAATCCAGTGATGGCAGGGAAAAGCCGACGCCTGAAGGCGGTGACCCGCGCCAACCACCGCGTCATGTTCATGGTTGGGGCCGTCGTAGTGAGCCTGGTCGTCCTCGTCGCGTTGGTCTCACTGATCTGGACGCCGTATGGGCCGCAAGAGGCTAACCCGACGTCGGCACTGCAACCGCCGAGTTGGGACCACTGGATGGGAACCGACCGGTACGGCCGGGACACACTATCGCGGATTATGGTCGGATCCCAGATCTCCCTCGAAGTGAGCGTTCTCGCGGTCGCGATTGGCGCCGGCGTCGGCGTTCCGCTCGGGATACTTGCGGCCGTCCGCGGAGGATGGCTCGATTCCTTCATCATGCGGCTGTCGGATTTAGCGCTAGCGTTCCCTGCTCTCCTGCTGGCGATCATCGCCGGATCGGTCGTCGGTGTCGGCACGTCGTCGGAGATGGTTGCCATTGGGATTGCGTTTATCCCCAGCTTTGCCCGCGTATCGCGCGCAGGCACCCGACAAGTCCTCAGCCAGGACTACATTTTGGCGGCGCGAAGTGCGGGAATGGGGTGGCTCTCCATTGCGACGAGGCATATCGTGCGTGGAATTACCGGCCTCATTATTGTCCAGGCGACGGTTTCCGTGGCGCTCGCCATTCTGGCTGAGGCGGGGTTGTCATTCTTGGGACTGGGGACACCGCCACCGCAGGCCTCATGGGGACGGATGCTCCAGGATTCTCAGGTTTTTCTCGATTCACACGCGGAGCTGGCTCTGTGGCCGGGGCTCGCTATCGCCCTCACGGTACTGGGGTTCAATCTTCTTGGCGACGGGCTCCGCGACATCCTCGACCCGTTTTCTCACCGGGCAATGTACGACGCTCCAGCCACGAGGGCGACTGATGAGGAGCCTGAGCGAGGGCAGAATTCAGAGGAGGCGTCGCGAGAAACAGCGCTGGAGTCGCCGCTAAATTCGTCGCCTGATCCAGCGGCGGAGGAATCGTCGTCGGCAATTTTGCGGGTGAGCGATCTGTCATTAAGCACTCCGCGTTCTGCAGATACTGCCACGGGTGAGCGTCGATTAGTCGACTCTCTGAGCTTCAGTCTCGAGCCCGGTGCCAGGCTCGGGCTCATCGGCGAGTCCGGATCGGGGAAATCGTTAACGGCACTGGCGATCATGGGACTTTTGCCCGACGATGTGCGCCCGTCCGGATCAATCATGTTTGCTGGTAATGAGATTGTCGGCGCTGCCGATAGCACACTCAGCCAGTTCCGAAGCGTGCGCATGTCGATGGTTTTCCAGGAGCCGATGACTGCGCTGAATCCGCTCATGACCGTGGGCAAACAAATTGAACGCGCATGTCGGGCCGGCACACGAGAGGCCAAGCGTGCTGGCCGGAACCGCCGTTCGTCTGGTTACAGCCGCCGGGAGCGTGATGCCAAAGTCCGTGACCTTCTTGAGTCGGTGGGGCTCCCCGGGCGCGTTTACTATTCGTATCCGTTCGAACTCTCCGGGGGCCAACGCCAGCGAGTTCTCATCGCGATGGCGTTTGCGAATGACCCTGAGCTTCTCATTTGCGACGAGCCGACAACGGCCTTGGATGTCACCGTCCAGCGGTCTATTTTGATGCTGATCAACCGACTTGTTCGCGAAAACAACACCGCGCTGCTGTTCATCACGCATGATTTGGCGGTCGTTGCGAACATGTGTGACAACATTCTGGTCTTAAAGGATGGGGTTCCGCGCGAATACGGACCGACAGAGCGCATCTTGCAGCATCCTCGGGATTCCTACACGGCGATGCTGGTTCAGAATGCGCACGTTCATGAGGTGAGCGACGAACGCGATGCACAGGGTCACGATGCGTCTTCCGAACATGATGCACGCGACGAGATTTCGTCGACGCCGTCGTCAACCGATCCCCTTATCCAGGTCCGCCATGTGAGCCAGGTATTCGACCAACGTCAGAACCGCTTCGGGCCGTCGTCGGCAATCACTGCTGTCGACGATGTGACATTAGACATCCACCGGGGCGAATGCCTTGGCATCGTCGGCGAATCTGGATCGGGCAAAACTACCCTGCTGAAGATTATGGCGGGGCTCACCCGACCGACATCCGGCGATGTCCGTGTCGACGGGCAGGCCATTACCAATCCACACGATATGAGCCTCTACGGGCAGGTTGTCTTCCAGGACCCACGTGGTTCCTTGGACCCCACGATGACTATCGGCAATTCGCTGGCCGAACCACTGCGCGCGCAACAGCATCCTCTCCCCCGCGACGAGCAGCGCGACCGCATAGTCACCGTACTCGAGCAGGTGGGGCTGGATCCGTCGGCAATAGATCGGTTCCCTCATCACTTCAGTGGTGGCCAACGGCAGCGGATTTCACTTGCCCGCGCGCTGACTACCCACCCTCAGATTCTTCTTGCCGACGAGCCCGTTTCGGCGTTGGACGTCACCGTGCGGAACCGTGTCATTGCGCTTCTGGACGAACTTGCCGAAGACTATGGCCTGACAATGGTGTTCTTATCGCACGATCTTGACGTTGTGCGGCACATTTGTGACACGGTTGCAGTGATGAAGAACGGGCGGATCGTCGAAAAGGGAACAAGCGATCAGATTTATCGCGATCCTCAGCATGAGTACACGAAGGAACTGATTAGCGCTGCCCGCCAACCGGTCCCGCCAACATAAGACTCAACATAAATCTCAACCGGCCGTGGCAGGACGGCTGGTAAGCTCGCCGGCATGAAAGCTAAGTACCAGTCTGATCCTGAGGGGGACGATTCCATCACGAATACCAATGAGCATTACACCTTTTATGAGCAGCTCAACCTGGACCCGTCGCTAGCGCCGGAAGAGCTTGTCGATATCTGCACGTCCCGGCTGCGCGAGCTGGAGGACAACGGTGTTCCCGAAACCGATGCGCGCGTGCAAGAGCTTTTAGCTGCTCGGACGATTTTCCACAATGACCGGGCGAAGGCCACCTACGACGATGCGCTGCAGCGGACTGATATCCCGGCGATGACTGTTCCGGCTTTGCGCTATCTTGCCCGCACAGGCACATTGCCGGACGAGTATGCCAGCGCAGCAGCTTCCGGCACGCACGGTGATGATGTCGGCGCATACTGGGGTGAGGGTAACGCGACTGCTGGCCAGTCCTCGGAGGAAGGCCTGGACGAGCAGGCTAACTCTGAGGGAGATGACCAGTCCTCCACCAAGTCGCTATCGCCATTTAGCGCTGCTCCAACACCGATCAAGATCAGTGTGACGTTGATCGGTCTGATGGGAATCATTGCGGCAATTGCCGTCGTGTGGTCCCGGTTCTCTGATGATGTTCGCGTCATTCAGTACAACCCCATGACTGGCGCTGTGATGTATAACCACCCGACGTTCACAGTCAACGAATCATGGGCAATGCTCACGATGGGGGCCGGCATTCTTATTCCCGCCCTCCTTGTGCCCCAGCTTCGACGTTTCATGCGCGTGCCTGTGCTTGCTTATGCGGTCACGGGGCTGATGCTGTCAGCCTTTCCGTATAAGTCCGTCGTCGTTGGTGAGGGTGACAAAATCGTGACCATCATTACCGCTCTGGCGTCGGCCGCGCTGATCGCGCTCGCCATGATGATGACCACTCGTACCCGCACAACATCCGACACATCGGGGCAGGATGGTTTCACTACCGCGGATGCTGATGGCTCTTCCTTCGAGGTGGAGGCCGCGGGTGCTGAGTCCGCAGCGGCTTCTCAAACTGCAAGCGGCGCCGAAGTTGCCGGCCAGCACACCTCTGGTACTGCCAGCAAGCAGACTAACGAATAGGTTTGCCCTTCTCGTCGTACGTGTAAAAGCCGCGGCCGGTCTTCTTTCCTAACCGACCGGCTTGAACCATACGACGCAGCAGGGGCGGGCAAGCATACGTCGGGTCGCCGTATTCGTCGACCATGACATCGGCAATCGAGGCCACAGTGTCCAGCCCCACCATGTCAGAGAGCGCAATGGGCCCCATGGGGTGTGCTGCACCATTGCGCATACCAGCGTCGATGTCTTCCTTGGTTGCCACGCCATTTTCCAGCATGCGGATCGCAGAAAGCAGGTAAGGCACCAACAAGAAGTTGACGATAAACCCGGAGCGATCCTTCGCCTTGATAACCGTTTTCTTCAACACTTCGCTGGCCCACTCTTCGGCCCGATCCGCTACGGCATCTGTCGTATCCAAGGTTCGGACGTGCTCAACCAACGGAAGAACTGGGACAGGATTGAAGAAGTGCAGCCCCATCACGCGACCTGGGTTCGACGTTGCCGACGCAATCTGCTGAATGGGCAGCGACGAGGTGTTAGAGCACAGGGGTGCGGAGGGATCCGAGACAATCTTGTCGAGCTTCCCGAAAATATCGGCTTTGACCTCGGGATTTTCAACAATCGCTTCGCAGACCAGTTGGCGGTCCGCAAATTCTTCCAAGTCAGTGGTGATGCGGATTCGCCCGAGCGCGGCGTCCTTGTCTTCCTCGGACAGCTTGCCTCGTGATACACCGCGCTCCAATGACTTGGTGATCCTCTCGAGGCCTTTGTCTGCGAACTCCTGGGTAGCTTCCCACGCTACGACGTCAGAACCATGCCGCGCAGCAGCCTCGATAATGCCTGACCCCATCTGACCAGCACCGACGACACCTACGCGCAGCGCCGAAATGTCGACCGAGTCCGATGACTTATCGTCGTGCTTCTGATCTGCCATGAGTATGTTGTCCCCTCTTTTGCTCTTAGCCACTGTGGTCAGCGTTTCATTGGTGGTTTCCCTTACGGGTGGTTTCCCTCATGGTAAAAACCTCGCTAGCTTTTCGTCGGAAAACACGAAAGAAAGTGGCACTCGTCTTCACCCGGTGCCCATCCTCGTACTAGTCCCCCGCACCAGTATAAAGGCGTTTACCAGGTTTTATATTGCTTGTCGTTGACGAAAAAGCCGTGTCCTTCAGCGCTGGTACACGTCATTCCACGTGCCTTCGATGTGCATGTGTAGGTGGTTGTGTAGTTCCCCTGGACTGGAATTGTTTTCGATTGGTCATACGGCAGCACAGGTCCTGTCCGCGGGAACTCTCCCTGCAAGAGCCAGTGGCATGGTTCCGCGTCGGGGCCTCGACGGAAGCCAATCATGGTGTCATTTCTGGCCTCGACGCCCAGATATGGGCATCGATTTTCGTCGCCCCACCGGGGGTGCTGATGGACATCGCAGCCATCGTCATCCATCCCGCGGAACTGGCACACGATGTTGCCACTGGGGCTTTGAAATATCGCCCGATCCGGTGACGTCGTGGTTGTGGCCCCGCCTGCAGCACCGTTTCCTCTCTTAGGAGCTATCTCCCCCTTCGTCGCATCCCGCTGCGTGCCACTATGACGGCCGGTCGACATCGTATCAACGCTGGGATGTGGTTTATCTTGCAGTGCCCCAGTCGCTGACTGCGATGCTCGCGCGTTCGTGATGGGATGGGCCTCCGACTGAGTCACTGACGCTACCGATGTGTGATCATGGGCGGAATTCGCACTATCATCGCTGCTACTACACCCAGCTAAACCACCGCCGACTATAAGTCCGACGGCCACCGCAATCCCCACGCCACGTCGTCTGGGATGCATGATTCCTCGACACCAGGCACGCTCAAAAAAGCCACGAGAAAAGGACAACTCGGGGGTGCCCGTGAAGTCGGATTGGCAACGTCGACCGTGGGTAGCATTCATATCACTGAGAATACGTGACAACACCGAAAGAGAACACCCCCGTTTCGTTCCACAATATCGGAAGAACAAGGCCATCGGAACAAGCACAGTCACTGTGCGTAACGGTCCTGGACGACATGCCATCCGCAATTTTCCCTATCACCCTTAAATCTTCGCCTGCCACCCTTATCCGAACTCGAGTTCGAATTTTATGTGTATGATGTCTCTCATGCGAACGACGCGAGCACGGTGTTCCAACCATCATGGGCCGTTATTTTCCCACTATTCGTTCTCAGTACTGATAAGCATTGTTCTCAGCCTCGGACTTATTATGTCCCTTACAGGCTGCGGAGATGTCGCTACACAAAGCAAGGATGGCGGCTGGTCGCCCGCAGGTTCCTCCGAGCACGACTCTCATGAACCGCCTGCGGCAGATGCTGCTTTCCCCGGTTTCCCACGTGCTGAACACATCGGCCAGCTGAGTAAACAAGAAAGCGCCGATGCACTCACAGCTTTGAATGTCCCGTTCCCCACCGGCGACATTCACGCGCTTCTCGCCGCCCTGCCCGAATCACCGCGCCGTGGTGGCGCAGAACGGTACCGGCGCAAGAATTTCGGCCCGTCATGGGCGGATGTCGACCGCGACGGCTGTGACACCCGCAATGACATCCTCCACCGGGACCTCACAGACATCACGACGAAACCGCCACAGGGATGCGTCGTTCTCACCGGGGAATTACATGACCCCTACACGGGCAACACCATCGATTTCCATCGTGGGAAGAAAACCTCGCAGGCGGTACAAATCGACCACGTTGTCGCGCTATCCAATGCCTGGGCCAGTGGCGCCTATGCCCTGCCGTATGCCGCGCGCACTGCACTCGCCAACGATCCGCTCAACTTACTCGCCGTGGACGGCCCCACGAACAACGCCAAATCCGACAAAGACGCCGCCGAGTGGATGCCGCCGAACACCGCCTACCGGTGCGGGTACGCCGACCGACAAGTTCGCGTGAAGTCGAAATATCATCTACGGGTCACGCGACAGGAGAAGGAGGCGCTCACCGCCGTGCTTAATCAGTGTGCCGCGTAGCGCCCTCACCGCCCGGCGCGACCTACTTCTTTCCCGCGTCCGTCGACAAGGCCGCAACGAACGCTTCCTGAGGAACCGACACAGAACCGATACTCTTCATGCGCTTTTTACCGGCCTTCTGCTTCTCCAGGAGTTTCCGCTTACGCGAAATGTCGCCGCCGTAGCACTTGGCCAACACGTCCTTGCGGACAGCACGGACATTCTCGCGCGCAATGATCTTCGACCCGATCGCAGCCTGAATCGGCACCTCAAATTGCTGACGAGGAATAAGCTCCTTGAGCTTCGTCGTCATCTTGTTGCCATACCACTGCGCATTGTCCCGGTGCACGATGGCAGAGAACGCATCCACCGGATCGCCCTGCAAAAGAATGTCGACTTTCACGAGGTCAGCAATCTGCTCGCCAGCATCCTCATAGTTCAAGGACGCATAGCCCTTCGTGCGGGACTTCAGCATGTCGAAGAAGTCGAAGATGATCTCTCCCAGCGGCATGATGTACCGCAGCTCCACGCGGTCCTCTGACAGATAATCCATGCCACCCATCTGGCCACGCTTGGACTGGCACAGCTCCATCGTCGGACCCAAGAACTCCGCCGGAACGATCACCGTCATCTTCACGATGGGTTCGTAAATCTCCCGTGGCTTTCCATCAGGCCAATCCGAAGGATTACGCACCTTGATCTCTTCGCCTGCCTCGGTCACCACGCGGTACACCACCGACGGCGCCGTCGAAATCAAGTCCAAATTGAACTCGCGTTCCAGCCGAGCACGGGTAATTTCCATGTGGAGCAAACCCAAGAAGCCACACCGGAATCCAAACCCCAGCGCCACGGACGACTCCGGCTCATAGGTCAGCGCGGCGTCGTTGAGCTGCAATTTTTCCAAGGCGTCGCGCAAATCCGGGTACTGGTCCGCCGAAATCGGGAACAACCCCGAATACACCATCGGTTTCGGCTCTTCATAGCCCTTCAACGGTTCCGTGGCAGGGTCATTGACGACGGTCACGGTGTCGCCCACCTTCGACTGGCGCACGTCCTTCACGCCGGTGATGAGGTACCCCACTTCGCCGACACCCAAGCCGTCGGTTTTCTTCGGTTGCGGGGAAACAACGCCGATCTCCAGTGTCTCGTGCGTGGCCCCCGTCGACATCATCTGAATCTTCTCGCGGGCCTTCAGCCGACCGTCCATCACACGGACATAGGTCACGACGCCGCGATAGGTGTCATACACCGAATCGAAAATGAGCGCGCGGGCAGGTGCATCCGCATCTCCCGTCGGCGCAGGAACAACATCACACAACTTGGCTAACAGCTCTGGGACGCCGTCGCCGGTTTTCGCCGAGACGCGCAAGACTTCTTCCGGTTCACACCCAATGATCAGCGCCAGTTCGTCGGCAAACTTATCGGGATCCGCCGCGGGAAGATCAATTTTGTTCAAGACCGGAATAATTTCCAGGTCATTCTCCATCGCCAGATACAGATTCGCGAGAGTCTGCGCCTCAATGCCCTGAGCAGCGTCGACAAGAAGGATTGCCCCCTCACATGCCTCGAGCGCACGCGAGACTTCATAAGTGAAGTCGACGTGACCGGGGGTGTCGATGAGATGGAGCACAATCTGCTCACCCGCATGATCCCCGGTTTTAGGGACCCACGGCAGGCGCACGTTCTGGGCCTTAATGGTGATGCCCCGTTCGCGCTCAATATCCATATTGTCCAGATACTGGTCGCGCATGTCACGATCACCGACCACCCCGGTGAGCTGCAGAATTCGATCCGCCAAGGTCGATTTCCCGTGGTCGATGTGTGCGATGATGCAGAAGTTCCGGATACGCGCCGGGTCGGTGAACGTTGTTTCCGCGTAGTTGGTGGCCATAAAAGAGCTGTGATCCTCTCCGTCAGTACTCGGTGATCACAGTACTAGACGTTGGATTGCACCACTTTTCACACCGAATTATTGTGGGGACATGTTCGTACCGCGAGGAAATTCGGGCCCATTTTCATACGACTCTGAGCCCGAACGCCACACGCAGCGGTCTTCCCTGATCCGTCACATCACCGGCTTTCTTGCCCACAGGCGGGCAACAACGAGTGACGACGACTTCGAACTCCCTGACGCGGCCGGACGGTCGCACTCTTCACGCCGATCTCGTCGCGTGCCGACGTCATTCTCGCGGGCATTCCACCACGAAGGTGCCCTGGACCAAGGCCTTGCTTCACTACAGCAGGGGTTGGGTATGACGGACTCCAGCGTTTCGACGTTTAACAACGAGGATGAGCCGGTTCTCGCACGGCCCACTGATGCCTGCGCCTCTACCCTGATTTACGCGCCCGATATGGATGGGCAGGCCGATCCTGGCGAGGTGGTGTGGGTTCATTCCCCGAACAAGCAATCGGATGGTCGGGAACGAGCAATCGTTATTCTTGGCCACCACGAGCGATACATTCGCGGGCTTCTCATTTCGACGAACGACGAGCACTCGACGGATAACAACTGGCTGGAGATCGGCGCCGGAGGCTGGGATATGCAGGGCCGACCCGCATGGGTTCGGTTGGACAAGATCATTGAGGTTCCTGATCACATGATTCGTCGGAAAGGGACGGTGTTGCCGCGGCGGCGGTTTGAACGTATCGCCAGCCGGCTGCGGACGGACTACAACTGGCGTTAATGGTGGGCTGCGTAGGCGCCAGTCGCCGTTAGCCGGGTTTAGCTTGGATTGGCAGCGCTGATATTGGACGCAATTCTTGAAGCACTGTAAAGTGTCCTGGAGTTCTACCACGCTTGTGGACGATGAGCCAGAACAAGCAGGACCTTGGGTTTGTTCTTGAAGGTCGCTCATTCACGGGCTGATTTCACGGGCCGATGCCCTTGTACCGCCCTCCACATGCTTTTCACATGAGAAATGACATGAAGAGTTGTGGTAGATCGCGTCGTGCGCACCCAGTGCATGACAAGCGTAGAGAAAGAGGTAATTCCCGTGGCAAACATTAAGTCCAAGAAGAAGCGCATCAAGACAAACGAAAAGGCTCGTCAGCGCAACAAGGCCATCCGTTCACGCTTGCACACCGAGAACCGCAAGTTCCGTGAGCTCGTCGCTGCTGGTGACAAGGCTGATGCCGAGGCTCAGCTTCGCCTGGCGTCCCGCGAGTACGACAAAGCCGTCACTAAGGGCACTCTTCACCGCAACAACGCTGCGAACAAGAAGTCTGCAATGGCTAAGTTGTTCAACTCGATGGACTAATTTTCCTACAAGTCCGCTGGTTCGTGTGGGCGGCAAGACCGTGTGATCTGTTGGTCACCCGTCTTTAGGCCCGCTGACCAGGGTGTTCCCCGCTCCGCCTGGAGCGGGGTTTTTCATTGCGCCCACGGTCATCTCATCCGCGCAAGCTCCGCCAGGCGTCGCACACCTAGCTCAACAGCACTGTCTTGGTCACCCGCGGCACCTTTAATCCCCGCTTCCATCTGCGCAGCAACCTGCACGGCCTCGGCGATTGCAGCCTGCGACCATCTCTGAGCTATCGGCGCCGTCCGTTTCAGTTTCCACGGTGGCATTCCCAACCGCGACGCATCACGATAGGGATCAACACGCCGGTGACCACTGAGCCGGGCGACCTCGCTGATCCCCCGGCACACCGCCGTCGATATCGCCATATGAGCCACTCCCAACTGAAGCGCCCGACGCACTTTTGCTACCGACTGGTCCACGTTGCCGGCGATAACGTCGTCGGCAATGGAAAAACTGCTGACTTCCGCGGTACCGGTGTAGTACCGTCGCACGGCCTCGAGGTCGACGTTCCCGTCGTTATCGGCGACCAGCTGGCTCACGGCCGAAGCTAATTCGCGCACATTCGAACCGACGCTCTCGATGAGGGCGGAGACAACGTCCGGGCTCACCCGTACGCGGAATCGGTGGAATTCTGACTGCACAAAAGTGGGCAGTTCACGGACCGGAATGGCATCAGCCCGGTGTTCTTCACCAAGCTTGAGGAGCTTGGACACCATGGCCTTCGTCCGCCCCTCACCCGAATGCTGAATGATCACGGTGATGCCCGGCGCGGGGTCTTTCGCAGCAGCAAGCACGAGCGATGCCGGCTCTTTACCTGCATCATTCATGTTTGTAATGACGACGACGCGGTCTTCGCCGAAGAGGCTGGGGCTCAGTAGCTCGGTGAGCTCGGGGCCTGTGATATCTCCTGCGCGGACTGTGGTGACGGTGAGTTCATCGCCGGTGGGCGAGTTCTCACGCACGCGTTTGACGATGGCATGGCGGTGACGGTCGGCGAGGAAATCTTCGGTTCCGACGATGATGTGGACGGGTGCGGGCGCACCGGATCCTTCTGCAGGGTCGAATGCGGTGCGTGACCTCCGTGATGGTGCCATGCTCGTCAGTCTACTGACCGCTGGGGACATAACGTGTCTCATGGGCAGAACCTCCATGAACAGGTTTTTCCGTTGCTGCGTAAGACGACTATGCCTTCGTCGACAAGCGTGGTAACCGGTGTTCCATTGGCCAGTTGTGTCGGGCGAAAAGATTGGTTTGCCATGCCCGAATGTGATGACGGCGATGGTGACGTCGGCTTGGTGATGATGAACCACCGTGCAGACGACGACTCTGGATCGATCTGTTTTTATCACCGACGAATACGATGGGTTTCTCGTCCGCCCGGTGTGAAGCGTCGTCGGCAACGAGGTTGTGGGGAGAAAGCTTCAGCTCACGGGCACAATCTTTGATTCTTCGCTGGAGGCGTGAAGCTACCTCAGGGGCCACCTCATCAGGGGGTATGGGAGGTTGCTTGTCGACGGCGGCAAGGATGTAGTGATTATCTGGCCACATCACCACCGAAATAGTGGGCGAAAACGGACATACTGCGGCGGTCCACTGAGCCGGAGGGAACGCGGGGGATCTCACGAGGTGGGTCATGGTCCGCAGGTGGTCGAAGGCGTCGCGGGGTGGGCGCAACGCGTACTCCGATGCTTGATTGCTCGATCCATCGGCCGTCGGTACCACTCCCGCGGAGAACTCTCCTGAGCGATCGCGCTCGCCCGCAGTTGCTCCGCCAGTTGCTGCTAGACACGTCGATATGGCGGTCACAAGAATAACCGAGCTCGCTAGTGCTTTGCCCCACCAGCTTGTAATCCACCGGTTCGTCATCCACCGCTGAAACCTACCGCGCGCGGAACCAGCTCTCGAGCTAAGACGCTTGGACACCAGCCTTGAGAGAAAACCACCTGTCCACAGTGTCAACAAGAGAAAGTAAGAACCGACAACGGCAGTAATGACAATGATTGCTGAAGCTGGTGATCCGACGACCAATTGGGCGGCCTCGTAGCTGGCTATCGCGTGCCCGACCCAGCGAATCCACCACAAGACCGGTGTGCATGCAGCCATTCCTACCGACGCCAGCCAGGTGGCTCCACGGCAGAACGAATCGCTGAGCCATTGAATGGCTTCACAGACTGTTCCCGCACGTATTCCCACGGGATGAGCCACAACGCTGAGCGCGCACAGAACGAGCGCGATGGTCCCGATGACTGTGACGGGCGCGACAACGAATCCGACTAAGGAATTGGCCACGATTGAAAGCGCCGAGGTCCGGCCAATAACGAGCAAAATAATTGATTGAGTTACCACATCTGCAGCTACGCATACGGCGCACCCGGTGATGACAGCCCGCGTGAGCCGCGATACCTCACCGGACTTCCCACACGCAGTCGATACACGCACCACCACCTTTTCGATGGCATCGGACAGTGGGGGCGCAAGACAAATAATGCCGGCCGTCGCAGCGCACGATAAAGCAAATCCCAAGGACACAGCCATATCCGGATTCCACACCACGAGCCCGATGATCCCAGCACACAAGGCGGGCAACGCTTACCGACGCCGCCCCGCCATCGTGGCAAGTAGCCCTACGCTCCCCGCAACAGCGGCCCGCAACACAGACGCGTCCAATCCGATGAGAAGAACAAACCCCACCAATGAGCACCCCGCGCACAGATAGCGAACACCCGGGCGTTCGGTGGAGACGATCGCGGCAACCACTCCAAGAACGATCGCAACGTTCGCCCCGGACACCGCGGACAGGTGGCTGAGGCCGGAGGTGACAAAAGCTGCTTTATCGTCATCAGATTGTAACGACGTATCACCAATCGCCATCCCCTGAGCCAAACCCTGCAGATCCTCGGGCACATAGCGACGCGAGGCCTCAAGGAATTCCCGATGGACAGTGGACATCGCATGGCACACCACATTCCATAACCGGCCAACACCCCACCCCAGTGGCGACGATGGAGGTGCTTGCACGACGTGCAACCCCTGGCCCGATCCACTGTGTCCCGCAGATGACAGCGCTATTGGTGCAGTGCCCGGTTGGAAAGCCTCTTTCATCGACACGAGCCCTTCAAGGCGCTGACCAGTTTTAACTGCGCGAAGCTCAGCCCCGCCTGAGACGAAAATATCCGACGGCATTCCCTTGAGGGATACCGATACGCCATACCGCTCCTGCCCCGGCGCGAAGGGAGCCTCCGGGAGCCGACGTGGGTAGGACGTAGCTGTGCAGTCCATGGATGGGTCGATGAGCAGGCGGCCGCCCTGCTTGTGGGCTAACCGAGCGACGGATGGCGTAGACCGATCTGACCCCTCCAATGATGGCGCCAACAACCATCATGAGAAGCTGCAGCACCCATGAGCGACGCGCACCGCTAGCGAACCCCATGCCGTAACTACCTCGACGGCGATTCACGTAACAGCGTGCCGTAATCACCGTCGCTGCTGTTAGTGCGGCACACACCGCCACAGCGGATACAGGATGGCCGAACCACCAACCAATGAAGTCCCCTTCGCCATGAAAACTGGCCGCTTCTGACGTTCCCCATCTGAACCACACCACGACACCGCTCGCTGCCCATACACCGGCGGCGCAGGGCAGTAACCGGCCATCCAGCGGAGCCCGTTCTTTTATTCCTTCACGGTTCGGGCGTGCGGAATGGCTGTCACCCACAGAAGGCGGGTTGTCAGATCGTGACGGCATCGCGCATCACGGCCAGTTTTGCGGGGCCTATCCCCTTAACTTCCGCCAATTGGTCGATACTTCGGAACGGCCCGTTCTGCTCGCGGTAGGCAATGATTGTCGACGCCGTTTTGGGCCCGACACCAGGTATAGCGGTCAGCTCAGCCTCGCCTGCCGTATTAATATTCGTCCCGCCACCCGACTTCGCTGGCGGCCCCTGGCCCGGCACGGATCCACCACCCGTGCCTCCCGCCGGCGCCCCCGGTTGGGAACCCGCGTTCCCGGCCGGTTCACCGCCGATAATGGTGCCGTCTTTCCCTTCTTCTCCGACGCATATTTGTTGCCCGTCGAGTAGCATTTGCGCTCGGTTAAGCCCGTCCCACCTGCCACGATCGGTCAGCCCGCCGGCCGCGTTTATGGCGTCGTCAACTCGGGCTTGGGCATCCAGAGAGACTAAGCCGGGATGAACAACGTTGCAGACGACCGCGACCGTAATCGGCTGTGATGCCGGCTCGTAACCACCATGCGAACCCTCCTTAGCCCCGGCCTCTTTCTTATCCGCTGACACACCTCGTGAACCGTGGTCCACCGATTCCGCATCGGTTTTCTCTATGGCCTCCCCGCGGTGGGTCTCTGCGTCGGCCGACACCACCTGCGCCGCTTTAGACACAGGACGCTGCCTATTGTCCTCCCCATCAACGCGAACCCGATCACAGTGGATACCACAAGTACAGCAAGAACAACTATCCCGACGCACGCCCGTGGCGACATCCCCTGGAAAAGCCGGATACCGCGCCGGGCATGTCCATCACGGGAGAAGTCATAAAGAGCGACGTTGCTGTCACCCTCGGCGCGTTCGGCGTCGAACATCCTGATTCGATCTCGAACTGCGCCATTGTCCGGTCGCTTAGGGGCGGGTAAGGGTGAAGTGTTTTGTGGCCTCGACCGTGGCACGTAGTCACCAGAGAGATAGCCATCCGGGCCGCGCTCAAGCGCGTTGGTCTCATTGGCGACGTCCGCCCGCATCATCCCCACACTGCCACTGCTGCTCATGAGCCGGAGAGTAGATAACTCCGACCCTCATCGCTGGGCACGTCAGCCTTCAGGACAACCAGGTTGTGGATAAAAGAAATTATCCACAGATATTGGCAGCACCACTGCTGCCCAGCCAGCGACAGCGCCCCCTACTGCTCAGCAGCGTTCCGCGTATTGATCACCGACACCGCAATCGCTCCGGCACCGGTGTGCACCGCCAAGGCTGGGGAGAGTTCAGCCTGCGTCAATACTACGTCGGCAGGTGGGAGCTCATCTATCCCCCATCGTTTGTCCAGGTCAAGGAACGTATTGTCCGCTTCCAACGCCTTCTTCAACCCCGCACCAACAATGCGTGCACGGTCATCGGCACCCGAGTGATGAATACAAATACGCACGGGTTCCGGATTCCTATCCGCCTCGTAGGAAACAGTCGGGACAGCATCCGCACCGGAATCCCCACTAGGATCATCCTCGTCGTCGGCACTGGTGGTCGTCGTCGCAGCATCCACCACCATGTCGACAAGTCGGTTAAACGCTTTCGCCTGCGTCCGCGTCCGAGCAACGACACCAAAACTGCCATCATGCAGCGCAAATAGCGACTTCACCGGCAGCGCAGATGACATCAACGATGACATCGTGCTCATCCGCCCCGAGCGTCGCAAACCGTCAGTACGCTCAAGGTAGAGGAACAACTGCGAATGGCCCGTGATCATCGACGCACGTCTCGCGCATTCCTCCAGGTCTTCACCATTCTGCGCCGCACGAGCAGCAGCCATGGCAGCTTCCCCCACCGGCATCCCGATCGAATCGGTTTCAATAACTCGGACTTTTCCCTCGAAAACCGCCGAGGCCGCCACCGCGGCTGACCAGGTACTACTGAGCTTTTGTCCAAGATGAACGGCGACGACACCATCGTCATCAGACCGTTCCATCTCCCGGCCGTACGCTGCGGCGAGCTCCAACGCGGTCAGCCCCGACGTCGAACTTGCGTCGTCGGAAGAAACGACATGCAGTGGGAGGACGGTGATGCCCCATTCCCGCCCGCGCTCGACGGGCACGCACGATGAGGAATCCGTGATGACGCGGACAGTCACTGCAGCCCCTCGATCGACGTCCTGGTGTAAGTCACGCCGACGCCCTCACTACCCGGTTGAGCAGGCGCAAAGGGAATACCCAGCGCGGACGCATTCCACGCGTCCAAATACCACTGCGCATCGTCGATAGTAGATTCAGTAAACGTCGCCACCGGGGTCGTATCCAACGCGGGATCCGCCGGTCGGTCACTGTCCTCGTCGACGGTCGAGTGGTCGTAGTGGAAACGTGGGCGTGCTGTCAGCTGGGCCCAACTCGTGTTCCCCAGCCCCGAAAACGACGAATAGTTGTCCGTCGGCAACCCCAATAATGAACAGGTCAAACCGGCGATCGTGCCCCCATGGGCCACGCACACGACTGTGCCGCCTTCCCACTCGGGGAACGAATGCATGAGCTCATCGACAAGACTGCGAGCACGGGCAGCGACCTCAAGACGGGTCTCACCACCGGGTGGGGCCCAATGAGGATTATGCCGCCACATCGCGCGCTGACCAGGGTGAGCAGCGTCAATCTCCTCAGGCGAATGAGCCTGCCACGCCCCCAAATGGGTCTCACGCAAACGGTCATCGAGTACCGGAGTGAGCCCATGAGGTGCCGCAATAAGGCCTGCAGTTTCCGCTGCTCGCGACAAGTCAGAAGTCACCACTCGTCGGATATCCCACCGACTGAGTTCATCAGCAGTCCGCTGGGCTTGTTGTCGCCCCAGATCGCTGAGGTGCGTATCCATTTGGCCCTGCATGCGGCCAGTGGCGTTGTAATCCGTCTGGCCGTGTCGAAGAAGAATAAGGCGGCGAGCCATCGGTACTACCTAGATTTCGTCCGCGTCGGGTTCACGGCCAGCCAGCGGAATGTCATCAATCACATCGGCCCGATGCGCAGCGTCGCTGGTATCAGAGAGTCCACCGCGCTGGGATGGTTCGATGCCCTCGACCTCGATCACCGGGCAGTCTTTCCAGAGGCTATCGAGCCCATAAAAATCGCGCTCCGGCTCACGCTGAACATGCACCACAATGTCGTTGTAATCCAAGAGCACCCAGCGCGCTTCACGGCTGCCCTCGCGTCGGACCGGTTTGTGGCCCGCTTCAGCGAGTTTGTCTTCGATTTCGTCGGCAATAGACATGACATGGCGTTCGTTATCGCCACTACACACGACGAAGCAGTCGGTGATCACCAACTGGCCTGACACGTCCAAAACAACGATGTCCGACGCTATTTTGTCCGATGCGGCACGTGCGGCAATCTGTGCCATGCTCACTGATTCTTCTGATGCAGCCATAAAATCCTTCGTTATTGTTTTCGTTATTGTTGTTCAGTCTTGTCGGCGGGAAAGCAAAATCTTATTGTGGCACGGGCCCCGCTTGCTACATAAGGCCTACCACATACTCGACACCCCACTGTGTCCCGAGGGCAGGTACAGCTTTTCCTTCGCAATGTATTGCACCACACCATCGGGCACGAGGTACCAAATAGGCCGATTCGCCCGGGCACGCGCGCGAATATTCGTCGACGAAATCGCCATAGCCGGCACTTCCACCATCGTGACACTATCCCCCAGTGGACCTAGCTCGGTCTTCTCCAACGAATACCCCGGCCTGGTGACAGCGACGAACGTCGCCAATGACATCATCTCGGTGCAATCGCGCCACGTCGCCATCCTCGCCACAGCATCGGCACCGGTGATGAAGAACAATTCGGCGTCCGGGTATCGCTCGTGCAAATCATGGAGCGTATCGACGGTATATGTGGGTCCACCGCGGTCGATATCCACCCTCGACACACTGAACCGAGGGTTCGACGCCGTCGCGATCGTGGTCATGAGGTAGCGATCCTCAGCCGGCGTCACGGAGCGGTTCTTCTTCTGCCACGGCTGGCCCGTCGGAACGAAAAGTACGCGATCCAAAGAAAAAAGATCCGCGACCTCGGAGGCGGCCACCAAGTGCCCATGATGAATGGGATCAAAGGTGCCGCCCATAATTCCAAGGCGCGGATAGTTCGTCGATGTCTGCATCACAGAAGAAACTCTACGGGCGAGTGTGTCCCTCTCCGTAAATGACCCACTTCGTGGAGGTCAATTCCGGCAACCCCATGGGGCCACGCGCGTGCAGCTTCTGCGTCGAAATGCCGATTTCTGCACCAAAACCGAACTGCTCACCATCGGTGTACGCCGTCGACGCGTTGACGTACACGGCCGCGGCGTCCACAGCGACTTCAAATTCCTTCGCCGCCGACCAGTCCTGTGTGGCAATGGCCTCCGAGTGACCCGTCGAATAGGTGCGGATCCAGTCCACGGCGCCCTTTTCGTCGGGAACAATCGCTGCAGCAATGTCCATGGACAAGTACTCCGAGGTCCAGTCCTTTTCCTCGGCTTCCACCACATTGTCGACGCCCAGGTCACGCAGTTCCTGACGTCCGTGAATGGTCACACCCGCGTCCTGGAGGGCCTTGAGTACAGCGACTTTGTCCTCATCGGGCAGGCGCCCGTCGAGAAGAACGGTCTCGGTCGCGTTGCACACAGAGCAGCGTCGAGTCTTGCTATTGATCACCATCGCGATGGCATCGGCAAGATCGGCGTCTTTGTGCACGTAGAAGTGGCAATTTCCGGTGCCCGTTTCGATTGTTGGCACCGTTGCGCCGGTGACGACGGCGTTGATCAGGCCGGCACCGCCGCGGGGGATCACGATGTCCACCAGGCCGCGGGCCGTGATCAGATCTTGGACGCTGTCGTGCGTGGTGCAGGGCAAAAGCTGCACGGCATCCTCGGGCACGTCCTGATCCGCGCAGGCCTGCCGGAGTACGTCGACCAATGCGCTATTGGAGTGGACGGCAGACTTCGAGCCACGAAGCAACGCAACATTCCCCGACTTCAGGGCCAGGCCGAAAGCGTCAACCGTCACGTTCGGGCGGGCTTCATAAACCATGCCCATCACGCCGAGCGGGACGCGCACCTGCTTGAGCTCCAGGCCATTCGGCAAGGTCGAGCCACGAACAATGTCCCCCACGGGGTCGGGCAGCGCAGCCACCTGGCGCAGGCCATCAGCAATCCCTTCGATGCGATCCTCGTCGAGAACCAGGCGGTCAATGAGGGCCTCGGGCATCCCCCTCTCACGGCCGGCGGCTACATCTTTATCATTCGCCTCGATAATTGCCGACGCTGACTTCACTAATGCCTCAGCTGCGTGGTGGAGCAGCTCATTCTTTTGGACAGTTGTTAAACGAAGCGTTTGGGCAACGTCATGAGCACGCTGAGCCTTATCGAACACCTCGGCGCGCTCCTGTGCGCGCTCGCCGTCAAGCTTAGTGTTCTGGTCGGTCGTCTTGGGGTCGTTCTGAAGATTCTGGCTAGGTGTTGTCATGAAGCCTTTCCTCATTGTGGTTATCAATCACGGCGCAGTAATCAACGGGTATCAATCTCGGCCGTGATGTCCTCACGATGCTTTTTAACCTACTGCTCCACCTAGGCGCGGGAAGCGAAATTGGACAAATAATCGCGGTGCACCACGGGACGGTGGAGGTATTCGGGCAGCTCCTCCGAGGACCGCCCAATCATGTCCGCCAGTGTTGAGGAATCGTAATTAACCTCACCGCGGCCAATGACCTGCCCCTTCGGGCCAACAATATCGACGATGTCACCCGCGGTGAAGTCTCCGTCAGCACGACGAATACCAACAGCAAGAAGCGACGAGTGCTTTTCCGTTACAGCTTTCATCGCGCCGGCGTCAAGACGCAACGTGCCGCTGGCGTCGGCGGCATACAGCGCCCAGAATTTCCACGCTGACAAGCGTTCTTCGCGTGGCCAGAAGGCGGTTCCGACGTCCGCATCATTCAATGCCGGGCCGATGTTAGCCGTGGAGGTTAACAGGACCGGAACGCCAGCGCGCGAGGCCAACCGTGCAGCCGAGAGCTTGGAAGCCATTCCGCCGGTCCCCAGTTTGCCGCCATCACCCGCCGCGACTTCCTTCAAATCGTTACCGCTCTTGACCTCAGGCACAAAGCGTGCGCCCGGCGAGGACGGGTTGCGGTCGTACAAACCATCCACATCGGACAGCAACACCAACGCATCCGCAGAAACCAGGTGCGCCACCAGCGCAGCCAGGCGGTCGTTGTCGCCGAAACGCATCTCCGAGGTCGCCACCGCGTCGTTCTCGTTAACAATGGGAACGACGTGCATGCGGCGAAGGCGATCGATCGTGCGCTGTGCATTGCGAGCACGGTCGCGACGGCCGGCGTCGGACTGCGTTAACAAAACCTGAGCGATGGGCCTGCCGTAGCGGGCAAAAGTCCGCCCCCACTCTTGCGCCAACAGCACCTGGCCGACGGCGGCAGCGGCCTGTTTCGTCGCTAAATCGGTGGGTTTCGTCGGCAAGTTGAGTGGTTTCATGCCACAGGCCACCGCGCCCGATGACACAACAATCACGTCGCTACCACGGGCCATGCGAGCCTCCAGCGCATCGCAAATGCGGTCCATGGCCTCCGGGTACACGGCCCCGTTGTCATCCGTCAGCGAGGACGACCCAATCTTGACGACGATTTTCTTAGCGTCGGCAATGCGCTCACGAACGGTGGATTCGTGGCCAGCGGCACGATCATCTATGCCCTGGTCGGGGTCCGGGAATTGGAATTCTTTAGCCGGAACAACTGGGCCTGGCATATGTACGTGCACATCGTCACGCATGGGTACTCCCTCAGGGGCAGGTGCGTCTGGTTGGAAGTTCGAAGGGAGTTCGGCGTAGAGTTGTTGACCCGACACTTCCTGGTCAGACGGTTGTGGATGGTCGGGTGCGACGTCGCTATCGGCGTTCGTGAGATCTGTCGTGTTATTAGTCGTTTGTTCAGGGGTCAGGGTCTGGGTAGAAGAAGGCATCGATCCTGATACATCAGATTGAGAACAGAAAAATGATGAAAAGATGAGGGCATACGTCCTCTGCCGCTCATCAAGCACGCTATCCAGTATTAGCAAGAAAAGGAGGAACTGTCATATCCCATCCACCTATTATCGACGGTCTGCAGTGTCTTTTTCCTTGCATTATGGCGGAAGATGTGGAGCGCCTCACAGCGCGCGGGTCGGCCAATTCCCTTCCTCTGCTCTTCGGTGTTTAGCCTTCCCACCGCTCGCGGGACGCTTCCTGTCCAAGGTCATATTCATCAATAAGTCCACGACGAACCTGCGACGCCCGCTTGCGCTCCTCTGCTGTCGCCCGATGGGTTTGCGACAAGCGCGCATCAGAACCACGACTATCCGGTGTGCGATCGATACCCGCCGAGGTCGTCGGCTCCCACTCGAACGTGATGTCCCCAATAGTCACATCGCAACCGGGCTGGGCACCGGCATTAAAGAGAGCATCCTCCACACCGATCCGGGCCAGGCGGTCAGCCAAGTACCCCACCGCTTCATCGTTCTCGAAGTCGGTCTGGCGAATCCAGCGGTCGAGTTTCTTACCTTCGACGATAAAGCCGCCGAGTTCATTGTCCGTGCCGTTGTCCGTGTGGACGACAAAATCCTCACCGGCGTTTTTCGCTGCGCTCTTGCGGCCCAGTTTTCCTCGACGCTTGTCAACAGGCTCGGGCCGAAGAACCGCCACGGGTTCCTCGTCGACCGGGTGCTCAGACCGATACTTCTTCACGATCTCCCATATACCGAAGCGAAGTTCGTCCAGGCCCTCGTGGGCGACCGACGAAATCGTGAAAATGGGCCACCCGAACTGCTCGAGAGACTCCTTCTCCAACTCAGCCATATCACGCGCGTCAGGAACATCCATCTTCGTCAGAACAATGACACGCGGACGCTCACGCAAATCCCCCAATCCCGTGTCGTGATCCAACGCTGTTTGGTACGCAGCTAATTCTTCTTCCAGTGCACGAATGTCATCGACCGGGTTACGGTCCGCTTCCAGGGCCGCCGGGTCAACCACATGGGCGATCACCGCGCACCGTTCAATATGGCGTAAGAAATCCAAACCCAGGCCACGACCTTCAGAAGCACCCGGGATCAAACCGGGAACATCCGCGATCGTGAAAGCGTCATTATCCACCATGACGACACCGAGATTCGGTGTGAGTGTCGTGAAGGGATAATCCGCAATCTTCGGCTTCGCTGCCGAGAGCACGCTGATCAGTGACGACTTCCCGGCCGAGGGGTAGCCCACCAGTCCAACGTCGGCAATGGACTTGAGTTCAAGGACGACGTCTTTTTCTTCACCGGGCTCGCCGAGGAGGGCAAAACCGGGTGCCCGGCGGGCTTTGGAGACGAGAGCCGCGTTCCCCACTCCCCCGTAGCCGCCTTCTGCGATGGTGAAACGGGTGCCGACACCCATCAAATCCGCGACCACGGTGCCGTCGGGTTCCGTGACGACGGTGCCATCGGGCACGGGGAGGACCAGGTCTTCACCCCGAGCTCCGTTGCGATTGTCACCAGCCCCATTGCCGCCACGGGTTGCCTTGATATGCGGGTGGAAGTGGAAGTCGACGAGCGTGTGGACCTGGTTGCTGACCTCCAAGATGACGTCACCACCGTGGCCGCCATTGCCTCCATCGGGGCCACCCAGGGGGACGAATTTCTCGCGGCGAATGGACGCGCACCCATGGCCGCCATCGCCAGCGCGGACATGCAGCACAACGCGGTCAACAAACTGAGGCATGAATTCCAATCCTTCCGTGATCCGGCTCGGGTGAGCCGGATCAAGCGCTGCCGATCTTACATCTGATGATGCCGACTGATGTCGACATCGTCGAGGGGAACCATATGGGAGCGGGTGGAGAGCTTATGCCCCACCCACAGCGCAATGAACAGCGGTAGACCGATGTACGAGGACAGAATGGTAGAGAAACTAGACCAATCAAAGAGCGCTTGGTAGTTCTGCCCGATAATCACCACTGCACACATCACCAGCGCAACGATCGGCCCTGCGGGGAACCAACGAGCACGATAGGGCAAGTCAGCGGGGTCATTCCCTTGAGCGAGGTAGGCACGTCGGAAACGGTAATGGCTCCACGCGATGGACATCCACGCTAGGAAACCGGCCAGACCCGAAGCGTTGACCAGCCACTCGTATGCGGCCCCTTCCCCAATCAACGACGTAAGGAAGCACAGCAAACCCACCGCCGTCGTGGCGAACAGTGCCGGCCGGGGCACACCGCGCTTCGATGTTTTTGCGAAGATGCGGGGTGCCACACCATCCTTCGCCATCGCATACAGCATTCGCGTCGACGCATACAGACCGGAGTTCCCCGCCGACAAGATCGAGGTCAGGATGACCGCGTTCATGATGGTCGCAGCGGCGAGAACACCCGCGTTTTGGAACACCAAGGTGAAGGGTGACACGGAAATATTATCGACGTCGGACCGAAGGAGGTTGGGGTTGGTGTACGGGATGAGGAACCCAATGACCGCAATCGCGCCGATGTAGAAAAGCATGATTCGGATGAACACGCTGCGGATAGCGTGGGGAATGTCTTTATCCGGGTTTCGTGATTCGCCGGCCGCGACTCCGACGAGCTCCGTACCTTGGAATGAGAATCCGGCGATCATGAAGACGTTGAGGATGCCTAGGAATCCCGCTTTGAACGGTGCTTCGCCGTGGGTCCAGTTGGAGAACCCTGGGGATTTTCCACCCAAGATTCCGGCGATCATGAGTACGCCTATGCCCAGGAATACAATCACCGCAACAACTTTGATGAGCGCGAACCAAAACTCGCCTTCACCGTATCCCTTGACGGAAGCGATATTCAGGGAAAAGAGGAGCGCGAGGAATATCGCGGACCACACCCAGCCTGGCGTCGAGGGAAACCAGAATTTCATGACCAGGGCAGCCGCTACTAGCTCTGCCGCTACGGTGATCGCCCAGTTGAACCAGTAATTCCAGCCTGTGGCGAAACCGAATGACGGCGACACGTAGGTGCGGGCATAGTGAGCAAACGCTCCCGACACCGGTGAATATGTCGCCATTTCCCCCAGTGACTGCATCAGTAAGAACACCATGAGGCCGATGGCACCGTAGGCGACGAGGGCACCACCGGGGCCGGCGTCGGCAATTGTGGCACCCGAGGCCACGAAGAGCCCGGTACCGATGGCGCCGCCGATGGCGATCATGTTCATGTGCCGCGATTCCAACCCGCGATCCAGAGATTCGCTGTGAGGGGTTGTGGTGCTATTCCGGCTGTGGTTGCTCACGAGTTCTCCCTCAACATCGTTGGGGTTGGGGTGGGGTGGGAATGCTTGGCATACCTGCCAAGTCATTATTCCACATATAAAAAGAACTCCCCCGGGCGATCAGACGCCGGAGGAGCTGCGGAAACGGCGAACTAGGCCTTGGCGGGCTCAGCTTCGACGTTCTCGACGATATTGACGGTGCGACGGTTACGCTTGCGAGCGAACTGAACTGCACCTGCTTTCAGGGCGAAGAGCGTGTCGTCGCCACCACGGCCGACGTTCTCGCCGGGGTGGAATGAGGTACCACGCTGGCGAACAAGAATCTCGCCCGCCTTGACCTGCTGGCCACCGAAGCGCTTCACGCCGAGGCGCTTTGACTCTGAATCGCGACCGTTGTTTGAGCTGGCCGCACCTTTCTTGTGTGCCATTGGTTGATTTCCCTCCTTGGAAAAACTCGGGCACGTGGCAGCTGTGGGTCATGAACCCGCAGCGACCGCGAGACTTACTCGATGCCGGTGATCTTCACCACGGTCAGCGGCTGACGATGCCCCTGGCGACGCTTATATCCGGTCTTGTTCCTGTAATGCATGTTGCGGATCTTCGGGCCCTTGGTGTGCTCGACGATCTCGGCGTTCACTGCCACTGAGGACAGATCATCACCTGAAGTGATTGAGGCACCGTCGACGAGCAAAACCGGGGAGAGAGCCACGGACGAACCCGGCTCACCCTCGATCTTCTCGACCTTGACGAGATCACCTTCAGCAACCTTGTACTGCTTTCCGCCGGTCTTGACGATCGCGTACATAAGAGGGCTACCCCTTTTTATTTTTCGCTCGGCTCAGGGCTAATCACCCTGACTGGACTATTAACGTGTTCGCGGCATGAGACATGAGCGGTTGCCCGGGCGCATTCATGAGCACACACGAGCCTAGACAGTCGGCCTGCGAACAGCGACTGCTCAAGACTACCCGGTCACCGATGGATAACAAAACCGTCTATATATTGTTACCAGTGTGAAACGAATCAACGTTTGCTCCCGGGCGCCTAGGGCTACCGATCACTTCTTCGTGGAGGCTCTCCGCCGCGCACGACGCCGACCATTCTTGCGTGCGGACGACCCACTGCGAGAGTCGTTTTCCCGCTTGTCGGAGCGCTCTGACCGGTTTTCGGCCGATGACTTGTCCGACTGCTTCTGGTCTGGAGCGTTCGACGAGCCACGTCCCGTTTTACCGGTTGTACCGTCTGGATAGTTGTCCTTCTCCGGCGGAACATCGGACCGGGAGTTTCCACGAGTAGCTCGCCGACGCCGTGGCGACCGGTCGAACTGCCGTTGTGCCTCCTCATACGTCTCCTCGAGTTGGGACGAGGTATCTGCTGAAGAGGATTTCTTCCCTCGGGACCGGGACGATGAGTCTCCTGAATCCTTCGAGTGAGATTTGGTTCGGGACGCATCCTTAGCCTGGTGCTCATCCTTGGCGCGAGAAGCGTCCTTATTACGGGACTTCGATTTCGACGACGATGCTGCATTCTTCGCCTGCGATGCGCTCCTGCGGGTCGCGTGACGACGACCACGCTGCTTCTTACCGCGCGTGGTCTTGTCGCCGCTCCCCTTGTCCGCGTCAGCGTCAGCATGGTGGGCGGTTTCCTCCTCACGCTTCGCCGCGTTCTTCGAGTGGTTTGCCTCCGCACCATCGGACTCTGCGTGGTTTGCCTTCACCTGCTCCTCACGCTGGGCACGCGAGGAGCGTGTTGCCTTACGACGCCACCGACGACGAGGACGTCCATCCTTGTCACCAGATGAGTCGTCCTCGTCGCCACCACTCCGAGAGTCTTGCGCCGCTGGGAGATAATCAGCGCCGCTAGGCTCATCAGGATCTTCGTCGTCGGCAAGAATTACTGCAGCTGCAGCGATTTCCTCGATGGAGCGCCGACGCGTGGTCGTCTCGTCAGAGTCGCCCTGCTTCCCAGAGTCGCCTTTTCCAGCATGGTCCTTCTTAGAACGGCCACCCCCAGAGCGATCACCCTTAGAACGGTCATTCTTGGAATCACTCGACGCATCGTCCGCATGATCGTCGGAGTCGTCGTCAAACGAGTACTCGGGCAGGTCATTGTCGACATTGTCCTGAAGCGCCGCGCTATCGTCATCCGATTCATCATCATCCGTGCTGCTCAACAGGATGGGATCGTCGTGGACGATGAACCCGCGACCATGGCACTCGCTACATGGCGTCGAGAAGGTCTCAACCAAGCCCCTGCCCAGCCGCTTACGGGTGATCTGAACAAGGCCCAAGGACGTCACTTCACCCAGTTGATGGCGGGTTCGGTCCTTGGCCAGAGCTTCACTGAGCCGGCGGAGCACCAGTTCCTGGTTTTCTTCCAGCACCATGTCGATGAAGTCGACGACGATCATGCCGCCGATGTCACGCAGCCGCATTTGACGGACGATCTCGTCAGCGGCTTCGAGGTTGTTGCGGGTCACGGTTTCTTCGAGGCTGCCGCTCGAGCCGGTGAAACGGCCGGTGTTGACGTCAATGACCGTCATGGCCTCGGTTTTCTCAATGACAAGCGTGCCTCCGGACGGCAGGAACACCACGCGATCCAGCGCTTGTTTCAGTTGCTTATCAAGGCCCCAGTGGCCGAACGCATCCTGCCCCTCATGGTCCTGACGCTCGTACTTCGACAGTTTCTCTTCCAGGTCCGGCGCAATGCGGTGGATGTACGACGACACCATCGACCACGAGCGGTCACCGTCGACAATAAGCTCATCGAAGTCTTCGTTGAAGAGGTCACGCACAACCTTGACCAGCAGATTCGGCTCTTCATGCAGTGTTTGCGGGCCATCAAAGTGCGGCTTCGACCCCTTCTTGCTACCCTCCGAATTCTTCTTCCCGGAACCTGTCCCGGAGGACACCTGCGAGCCCGGCAGAGTACGGAGTTCGTCAGCTTTCTCAAGGATCGTGTCCCACACATTCTGCTGCCGACGAACATCACGAGCGATATCCTCGGTATCGACAC
Organism: Corynebacterium kroppenstedtii; assembly: GCF_003243515.1. Lineage (GTDB taxonomy): Bacteria > Actinomycetota > Actinomycetes > Mycobacteriales > Mycobacteriaceae > Corynebacterium > Corynebacterium kroppenstedtii_B. Next base: position 2,430 of record NZ_QFRA01000012.1, on the reverse strand, counting down.
CCTCCGCGGCCGTGCGGATAATCGCACCACCCTCATCAGGCAAAATTCCGGAAACCGCTTTCTTCAAACGCTTCCGTTCGGGCTCCGGGAGCTTACGCGACACCCCGTGCGCACGCCCTTCGGGCACGTACACCAGGTACCGACCCGCCAGCGAAATGTGGCTGGTAAGCCGTGGCCCCTTGTGCCCGACGGAATCCTTCGTGACCTGAACCAGAATCGGATCACCCGGCTTGAGTGCTTTTTCGATCTTCCGCTGACGGCCGGTGTGCCGAGTGTGCCGCCAATCAATATCTCCGGAGTAAATCACACCGTTGCGATCGGTCCCGATATCGACGAACGCGGCTTCCATGCTGGCCAGGACGTTTTGGACTCGCCCTAAGTAAATATTGCCGACGAGGGTCCGCGTGTGTTCCGAGGTCACGAAGTGTTCGACCAGCTGGTCGTCTTCCATGATGGCGACTTGAGTGACTTTCCCGGAACCGTCGGATCGCACTGAATCGCGAACGATCATCCGGCGATGAACGGCATCCCGGCGCGCCTGGAACTCAGCCGTGCTGATGATCTGGTGTTTGTCGCGCTTGTTTTCTTCGCGACGCTTCCGCGCGGCCGCAGCACGTGTAGAGCCCTTGATCTTGGTGGGCTCATCGGACGTTTGCGAATCCTGCTTCCCCTCCCCGGAGCCATCATCGCTGCCCGAGGAACGCCCCTTCTTGTTCTTGTTCTTACGTTTGTTGGAGTCGTGCTTGTCGTGTTTGTTGTCTTTCTTGTCCCCCGATTTGCCCTTATCGCTGCTCTTCTTCGACCGCTTCGACGACGAACCACCCTCATCTTTCGAGGGGTCGTCCTCGTTGTGATCTTTCGAGTGGCGAGATTCCGTCGACTCCGTGGCCACCGGTGTGGGCGCCATGAAAATTGGAGTCGGAATGGAAACATGATTCGCTTCCTGCCCCTCAGCGGTGTCGGAGCTCTCAGTTTCTAGCTCTTCGGCGTCTGGCGTCTCAGTCTTTTCCGCTTCGGACTTATCGACGGTGGCTTCCCCAGCATCAGCGTTCTCTACCTCGGATTTATCTGCCTCAGGTGTCTCCGCTTCCGGGGCGGCGTCCTCATCCTCAGACTTGCCGACGTCGGCACGCTTAGTCTTATCCGACTCAGCCTTATCCGACTGCTCCTTACCGGTGTCAGCGTTCTGTGATTCGCCATCACGCGCGTGGTCAGAGCCGTCTTTGTCTGCAGCTTGTACTCGGTCGCGGAATTCGGCCACTTGTTCACGTGTGACGGTTGATTGCGCACTGCGGACAGTGATTCCGACAGCACCGAGGAGGGCAATGACTTCCTTGCTCGTGTGCCCGATGAGTTTCGCTAACTGGTGAACGCGTGTTTTCGCGGCGAGGTCACGCTCGTCGAGTGAAGAGATAACTGCTTTTGTTCCGGCAGATAGGGCACTTAATTCGGTGACCATCTCGGCGTGGGCCGCTCGTGATGCCCGAGTGTTTCTCGACTTCGATTGTGATGATGTGTTTGTCGTTCGTTTTGCCGAACGACGACGGGGTGTACGGCTTGTGTCAGCCACAATTCTCCTTTAGCAGCACCGCAGTGGTCGCGCCCCAGATACTGGCACGGGCCGATGGTCCAGTCCGTCATGCGCCCGATGGTTTACTCATTCCGGGCGACGTCTGCTCGGGACCATCGAACACTGCCTAGCACAGTGCGTGTATAAATCCGGCCGGACAGCGTGTGCAGTGCGGTTCTTTTGTCATGGTAAAGCTTGCTGGCGAAACAGAAACGGGGGCGCAGCTTGCAGCTATCTTCTAAAAGCTCGCCGTTATAGACACCGGGGTAATGAAGCAATCCCGGACGGCCCCTCGCTGTTAAACGACACACATGGGGCACACAATGTGCGGTCATGCACTGCAGCGCAGCTTCGCCCGTCTGCATTCCGAATATTATTTTGTCATAGGTGGACCGGAGGACGGCGGATCAGCAGCCCTCGCCCACCACAATTCCCCGTGAACAGGGCATATGCCTGCGCGAACGGAGTGTCGTTATCGTTCCCGCACCTTCAACATGTTGTCATGTGCCATGTGACCATCATGCGGGTCGATACGAATCTAAAGGTTCGGGAACCAGATGCCGATTTCGCGTTCTGCTGATTCCGGCGAATCCGAACCATGAACGACATTGGCATCAACGTCGAGTGCGAAGTCTCCGCGGATGCTCCCCGGCGTCGCTTTCTTTACAGGGTCGGTACCCCCAGCGAGTTGCCGCCAGGCCTCAATAGCGTGTGGGCCTTCGACAACTCCAGCAACGAGCGGCCCCGATGTGATGAATTCAATAAGGTCTTTGAAGAACGGCTTGTCTTTGTGCTCTTCGTAGTGCTTTTCCGCGGTCTCCCGGTCTGCCACGCGCAGATCCAGGGCGGAGAATGTGAGC
>NZ_QFRA01000071.1 GCF_003243515.1 Corynebacterium kroppenstedtii | reverse complement strand
CGCCATGGCAGCTGCCCGTGCGGCGCAGAATGGTGATGACCTGGAGGAATGCGCGAGACGTGCGTCGATGATCACTGGCCATTCGCAGTTGTTCCTCTACCTTGAGCGTACCGACGGTTTGCGACGCTCGGGGCGGATGAGCACGATGTCATCGCTGATGTCATCTGCGCTGCCCGTAAAATCGCTGTTTTCCCTGCAGGATGGCAGTTTTGGTGTTGTTGCGCGGACGCGGACGCAAGCCAAAGCCTTTACCCGACTTGTCGACATGGTGGTGAATGCTGCGACGCTGACTACCAGTGCCGACGATGAGGATGCCCCTAGTGCGGATTCCGGTGCGGATGCTGTCCCGACTGTTTCCGATGAGGCGGAGGGAAATTCGGAACCCGTGCGTATCTGCATTCACCACTCGGGTGCCGATGACCGTGCACGCATTGTTGGTGCGGGGCTGAAAAAGGCCTTGGAAGCGGACAAGACGTTCGTTGACCTGGGTAAACGATGGGGGGTAGATGAGCTCCCGGCTGCCGACGTAGTACTGACGCAGGCTGAGCTCTCTCCGGCCGTGGCGGTGCACACTGGGGCTGGAGCAATAGCGGTGTCGGTGATCAATACGCGTGACGCTGCTGATCAGTAGGGGGCGCTGTCGCTGGTTGGGCTGGCGGGGAACAGCGGGCGCTGTCAATATCTGTGGATAACTTCTTTTATCCACAACGTGGCTGTTTCTGCCGCTGATATGCCCAGCGATGAGGGACGGAGTTCTCTACTCTCCGGCTCATGAGTAGCAGCGGCAGTGTGGGGATGATGCGGGCGGACGTCGCCAATGAGACCAATGTGCTTGAGCGTGGACCAGATGGCTATATCTCAGGTGACTTCGTGCCACGGTCGAGACCACAGGACACCACCTTGCCCTCACCTGTCCATACTTCGAAGAGACCGGGGAACACCGCGGTTCGCGATCGAATCAGGATGTTCGATGCCGAACGCGCCGAGGGAGATAGCAACATTGCTCTTTATGACTTCTCCCGTGATGGACATGCCCGGCGCGGTCTCCGGCTTCTCCAGGGGATGTCGCCACGGGCGTGCGTCGGGATAGTTGTTCTTGGTGTACTCGTGGTGTCCACTGTGATCGGGTTCGCGTTGATGGGGGAGGACAATAGTCAGCGCCCCGTATCGAAGGCGGCGCAGGTGGTGTCGGCCGATGCAGAGACCCACCGTGGGGAGGCCAGAGAGAAATCCGATACGGAATCGTCGGACCACGGTTCAACGGGTGCATCGGCGCATAAGAAAGAGGCCGGGGCCCAGGAAGGTTCGCAAAACGGCTACGAGCCGGCATCACAGCCGATTACGGTCGCGGTCGTCTGCAACGTTGTTCATCCCGGCTTACTCTCTCTGGACGCCCAAGCTCGAGTTGACGACGCCATCAACGCAGCCGGCGGACTGACCGATCGTGGCAGGTGGGAC